>NZ_CP022121.1:1722500-2322500 GCF_002224645.1 Dehalobacterium formicoaceticum
CTATCCTCCTGTTATTAATCCCCCGGAAATCACCCGTTTGATCATGGATGTAGCAAAGGAACTCCCGGAATTAACATTAAAAGTGATGGAAAAACCAGTGTTGATTGGTGAGGATTTTGCCTATTACGGTCAGTCTGTTCCTGCCGGCTTTTTCTTTTTAGGATGCGGCAGCCAGGAAAAGACCGCCTCCCTTCATAACAGCTGTTTTGATATTGATGAAGCTTGCTTGCCTTTAGGAGTGAAGATCATGACCCGAGCAGTACGAAGGTTTTTGCAAGATTAATCTTTGAAAAGCAAATTTTATGATAATAAGTAAAAGACCGGCCATACCAAGCAACAACGCTTGAAAATGGCCGGTCTTTTTTATTATTTCTCTTCTTTTTCTGGGGTCATGTCCTGATCCTCTAAGATCTCCGCTTCCGTCTCATGTCTCCTTTGAGCCAGATTAGGCTTTAAAGATGGTTTTTTACGCCAACCGATCATCAGACTAAAAACGATGATCCCGGCGAGGGCGAACAACAGGATGGTGGTATAACTGATTTCCAAAAATTTCACCTCTTTTTGGTTCGTTGCACTTATTTTTCCTGGAGTTTAAAAAACTATTAGCTAAATGCAAAAAAACAATATTTTTTTTGCTTTAAAAGAAGGGAAATGTGGGGTGGATAGAGAATAAGGTGGAGTGAAGTGGGTAATTGTGGTGAAGAGTTAATCGAAACGAGGCCGGGAACATGTTCATGGGAGAATTCCAACATACGATTGATCCTAAAGGACGGTTATTTATTCCAGTCAAGTTTCGTGAAGACTTGGGTGAAACCTTCGTGGTTACCAAAGGACTGGATAACTGTCTTTTTGTCTATTCCCATAATGAATGGCAGCGTCTGGAAGCAAAATTAAAGGCCTTGCCCTTTACCAAAGCGGATGCCAGAGCATTCACCAGGCTTTTCTTTTCCGGCGCCATGGAATGTGGACTGGATAAACAGGGAAGAATATTACTCCCCGCTAATTTACGAGAATATGCCAAGTTGGATAAGGATGCAGTCATCATCGGTGTTTCCGCCCGGGTTGAAATCTGGAGCAAAGAACGTTGGGATCAGTACAACGAACAGGTGGGTGCGGAATATGAAAACCTGGCTGAAAAGTTAGTAGATTTTGATTTGGATCTATAGCGGGAAATATTATGACAGGTGGTTTGGTCGTGGAATTTTATCATATCCCCGTTTTATTGGAAGAGTGTATGGAAGGACTCAAGCTTACGAGTTCCGGCATCTATGTTGATTGCACCATGGGAGGAGCAGGCCATTCCCGGGAGATTTTGAAACGTACCTCCCCGGAAGGCAGGTTAATAGCTGTTGATCAGGATGAAACAGCAGTACTGGCCGGCCGGGAGCGTTTGAAGGAATACGGAGATCGGGTTACTGTTGTTCATGATAACTTTGGCAATATTAAAAACATTTTGAGAAAATTGCAGATTGACGCTGTGGATGGATTTCTCTTTGATGTGGGGGTATCCTCTTATCAGTTGGACAACCCGGAACGGGGTTTTTCCTATATGGAGGATGCACCTTTGGACATGAGAATGGACAAGGAGCATCAAAGATTAACCGCAGAGGAGCTCGTTAATTCCGCCAGTGTGGAGGAGCTCTCCCGCATTATTTTTACCTATGGAGAAGAAAGATGGGCGAAAAGAATCGCTCAATTTATCGGGGAATTTCGGCAGACCAATAGAATAACCTCGACCGGTGAATTGGTCGCCATCATTAAGAAAGCGATTCCGGCAGGTGCCCGAAAAGAAGGTCCCCACCCCGCCAAAAGGACCTTTCAGGCACTGCGGATTGCCATAAATAACGAATTGGAAATCTTAGAATCGGTAGTAGCAGATGCTACCATTTTTTTGAGACCTGGGGGAAGGATCTGTGTCATCACATTCCATTCCCTGGAAGATAGGATCATCAAGAAAGAGTTTCAAAAGCTTACCGGGGCGTGTACCTGTCCCCCCGGTATGCCTATGTGTGTTTGTGGTCACGAAAGGCTGCTGAAAATCATCACCAGAAAGCCGATCTTACCATCTGAAAAAGAAATTAATGAAAATCCCAGAGCCAGAAGTGCAAAATTAAGGATCGCAGAAAGGGTTCTAAATGATCGTAAGGAGGAATAAGTTTTGTTAGAGGCAAGGCAAATTTCCGAGGATTATATTTATGAGCAGGAGCCGGTAATCACCCGTAAGGTGATCAGACGCAAGGCCAAATCCCGGAAAGCCGGCGTCATGCTCGCAAAAATAATCGTTGTAGGAAGTGTACTTCTGGCTGTGGTGACCGGTTTAATGCTTACTGCGACCCATGCTCAAATCACTTATCGGAATAGTAACATTATCCAGATAAAAAATGAAATTTCCGACTTGCAAAATGCCAACGAAAGGTTAAAATTAGAAATAGCGCGCAAGAAATCTCTGGATCGCATTGAGAGTATCGCAACCAAGGAGTTGGGTATGATTCAGCCGGGCATTAATGACATCAAGTATGTTGCCTTTGACAAGGCTGCAGAGGGTACGAAAGATGCTGCCGCGCCAAAAAAGGAGAGCAGGTCGGTTGTGGAATCCGCTTCAAATGCGAAAGTACATCCCATTGTCTTAACTATAAACAAAATGATTAATCAGTATGCCTATGATTTATAAAAAATTTACCCCTGAGGAGTGAGGGGCACTGTGCAAACTACTACTATATTAATGAGACGAAGGATAGCATATCTCTTTTTTGGAGTAATCGCTGCCTTCTTTCTTTTGTCAGTCCGTTTAGCTTACCTGCAATTTGTGACAGGAGATGAGCTGCAATTAAAAGCAGAACAATTGCGCATGAGAGAAGTTCCCATCGCGGCGAAGCGTGGGACCATTTTTGATCGCAATATGAATAAACTAGCCATCAGTGTTAGCGCAGATTCGATTTATGCTCTTCCGCCGGAGGTTAAAGCTTCGGGCAAGGCTGAAGCAACTGCCAAACAACTGGCGCCGATCTTGGAAATGGAAGAAGCAAAGCTTCTGGAAAAAATTACGGCTGCCCGTTCATTTGAATGGCTGAAAAGAAAAATAGATTTTGAAAAGGCGCAAAAAATCCGGGAATTAGATTTACCGGGCATTAAGATTGTGGAAGAATCACAAAGATTTTATCCCAAGGATAACCTGGCCGCTCATGTCTTGGGCTTTTCCGGTGTCGATAATCAAGGCCTGGAAGGAATCGAAATTGTCCGGGATCAGGATTTAAAAGGTGTGCCCGGCAATATCTTAGTTGAGTATGACGCCCGGGGGAGGGAACTGCCTCATGCGGTACATAAATATAACCCCCCGTGGATGGGAAAAGTCTTGTGCTGACCATTGATGAAACTATTCAATATTTTGCGGAACGGGAATTGGATAAGGCCATGGCCGGACCATCCATGCCGAAAAGAGCAACGGTCATTGTGATGAAGCCAAAAACTGGGGAAATCTTAGCTCTGGCCAATCGCCCTGGATATGATTCCAACAAATATGGGGAGTTTGCATCGGAAAACTGGCGTAATGCTGCTGTTTCCAACACTTATGAACCGGGCTCCACCTTCAAAATCATTACTGCTGCGGCAGCTTTGGAAGAAGGCGTGGTGAAACCGGAGGATCGTTTTTATGATCCCGGTTATTATTCCGTAGGAGGCCATCGCATCAAATGTTGGCGATCCTATAATCCCCACGGCAGTCAGTCCTTCACAGAGGTAATGGAGAATTCCTGTAACCCCGGCTTTGTGGAAGTGGGCTTAAAGATGGAAGATAAGGAAAAAGGCATTTTTTATAAATATATCAATGCCTTTGGTTTTGGTGGAAAAACAGGGGTTGAGCTGCCCGGTGAGGCCAATGGGATTATGATTAAGGAAGAAAACTTAAAGCCCATCAATATTGGAACGATTTCTATTGGTCAAGGGATTGCCGTGACACCCATACAGCTGATCACCGCCGTGTCGGCGGTGGCTAATGGCGGCGTTCTTATGGAGCCGCAAATTGTACGTCAGGTGGTGGACGGAGACAACAATGTCCTGCAGGATTTCCAACCTAAAGAAATTCGCCGGGTAATATCAGAGCAAACGGCGGAAACAGAAAGGGAAATCTTAGAGAGCGTTGTTTCTAAGGGAACAGGAAGAAACGCCTATATTCCCGGATACCGGGTGGGTGGAAAAACGGGTACGGCCCAAAAAGCAGGTTCTGGCGGTTATCTGGCCGGGAAATACGTCGCTTCCTTTATTGGCATGGCTCCGGTCAATGATCCTGAAATTGTCTGCCTGGTCATTATGGATGAACCTCAAGGATATCCCAATCAAGGGGGTCAGATTGCAGCCCCTGTATTCAAAGCGGTTGTGGAGGATACCCTGAGATATTTGGGCGTGGTTTCCCAATATACCGTTGAGCAGGAGGAGAACAATAAGGCAGCAGGGCAAGAAAAGCAGGTTTCCGTGCCGGAAGTGATTAACCTAACACCGGAAGAAGCCGAGAAGGTTCTAAAAATCGAAGGCTTAAAGGCCAAGATCAAGGGTTCGGGAAAAGTTGTCACCAGCCAGACACCTGCCGGCATGGCCAAGGTTAAGGCCGGGAGTGAAGTCATCTTAAATCTAGGTGAAGGGGACTCCTCTCTCGTTCCGGGCGCGGTTACCGTACCGGATTTGACGGGGAAACGGGTCCGGGAGGTAGCAGAATTATTAGGTGCCATGGGGCTGAAACTGAATCCGGACGGCCATGGGCAAGTGGTGCGGCAAGAGCCCGTCCCGGGAACAAAAATTCAGACGGGTCAAGAGGTAAAGGTGTTTTTTGCGGAAGAAGAAACCCAGGAAACTCTGGGGCCGTGATGGATCGAATAGGAGTTGCCTTCTAAACAACTCCTATTTTGAATTTACCCGACTCTTTATACTTCAGTAAGTATAGTTTTCTTTAAACGGATTTGATTAACGGGCAGGAATGAGGGAAAGATATGGATAGAGGTGAGAGATATGTTGCTTTCGGCAATCGCAGAGCATCTGAATGGAGAATTAAAGGGGAAGGGCAATCCGGAAATAACCGGTATTTGCTACGACTCTCGTAAGGTCCAACCGGGCAATTTATTTGTTTGTCTCGCCGGAGTAAAAAGTGATGGCCATGACTTTGCGGCTAAGGCTCAGGAGCAAGGGGCCGCAGCTTTTTTGGTGATGCGTTTCCTGGATGCTTTATCTGAAGATATGATCCAAATCAGGGTGCCCGATACCAGGGTAGCCTTAGCCAAGGTTTCATCATTGTGGTACGGCTTCCCCGACCAAAAGCTTCAGGTGATTGGGATTACCGGTACCAATGGCAAAACCACCACCACCCACCTGCTTAAAGGCATTCTGGAGCAGGAAGGAAAAAAGGTCGGTCTGGTCGGAACGATCCATAATATGATTGGCAAGGAAATGCTTCCCTCCACCCACACCACGCCTGAATCATGGGAATTGACGGGACTTCTGGATCAAATGGCTGCTCAAGAAACGGAAGTAGTGGTGATGGAGGTTTCCTCCCATGCCTTAAAACAACACCGGGTGGCAGGCTGTGAATTTGATGTAGGGGTGTTTACCAATCTCACCCAGGATCATTTGGATTACCATCCCAGCTTTGATGATTATTTAGCGAGTAAACTGATGCTCTTTCAAAATTTGCATCAAGGGAAAAAAGGTACCGCCAAATACGCCGTGATTAATGGAGATGATCCCAAGGCTGAGGATTTTAAACGCGCCGCCCAGGTTCCGGTATGGACTTACGGGATTCGGGAGCAGGCGGACGTACAGGCAGAAGATATTAAGATTTCCCCCCGGGGCAGTACTTTCAATTTGAAAGTCCGGCAAGGTGCTTTTCCCATCAAAATTTCCCTGGTGGGCACCTTCAATGTCTATAATGTTCTGGCCGCCATTACTGTTGCCCTGTTAGAAGGAGTTTCTCTCGGCCATATTACAGCATATCTGGAAGATGCACCACAGGTGGCCGGACGCTTTGAACTGGTGGATGAGGGACAGCAATTCCCTGTGATTGTGGATTACGCTCACACCCCGGATGGTCTGGAGAATATTCTGTCTACAGCAAAGGAAATCACCCAGGGCAGACTGATTACCGTTTTTGGCTGCGGCGGTGATCGGGATCGGGGGAAAAGACCGATCATGGGGGAAATCTCCGGGAAATATAGCGACTTTTCCTTTGTCACCTCTGATAATCCCCGCACCGAAGATCCCATGGCTATTATGAAGGAGATTGAAACCGGGATTTCTGCCGTGACCTCCCGGTATAAAATGATTGAGGATCGGGGGACAGCCATTAAAGAAGCGATTCAAATGGCAGAAGCAGGTGATTTGGTAATCATTGCCGGAAAGGGACATGAAGATTACCAATTAGTACAAGGAAAAACCCTTCATTTTGACGACCGGGAAGTGGCCCGAGAGGTACTGCGACTAAAACGATAGCAAGGCGGTTTCTGTAATGAAGATAGCATTAATCTGTATTTTGACTTCTTTTATCATTGGGGCGGTGATCGGCCCCATCCTTATTCCCCTGCTCAGGACGCTGAAGTTTGGACAATTGGTCCGTAATGACGGGCCCAAAAGACATTTTAAAAAGGTGGGCACTCCTACCATGGGCGGTATCATCTTTATCCTGGCCATGGTTGGCACCCTGCTCATCTGGAGCGATTTGAGTCCTGAGGTGCTTCTTTGCGGGGGTATGGTTCTGGGTTTTGGCCTGATCGGCTTGTTAGACGATTTTATCAAGGTGGCGTTAAAAAGACCTTTGGGACTGCGCGCCCGGGAAAAGATTCTGGGGCAGCTTTTGTTGTCCGCTCTTCTCCTTTACACCGGGGTAGAGTTTTTTGGCAGGGGGACGGATTTGGTGGTGCCCTTGACCGGAACAAAGTGGGAACTGGGGTTTTGGTATTATGTGATTGGCGCCATTTTGGTGGTGGGCACGACCAATGCGGTCAATCTTACCGACGGATTGGATGGTTTGGCCGCAGGATGCAGCTTTTTCGTTTATTTAGGTTATTTGATCATCTGTCTTCTGGCGGTAAGCAGATCGCCTGTTTTAGGCATCAATTACCTGGAGTTATCCCTGTTTGCCGCGGCCATGTGCGGCGGCTGTCTCGCTTTTCTTATTTTTAATCGTTATCCGGCCAAGGTCTTTATGGGAGATACCGGGTCTCTGGCCTTGGGAGGGGGGATTGCCGCTTTGGCGATTCTTACCAAGACAGAATTGGTGCTGCCGGTTTTAGGCGGGATCTTTGTCATTGAAGCCTTATCGGTGATCCTTCAGGTCATCAGTTTCCGCCTGACAGGGAAGCGGATTTTCCGCATGAGTCCTTTGCACCATCATTTTGAATTGGTCGGCTGGCGGGAAACGAAGGTGGTTCGTGTTTTTTGGATGTTTACAATTTTATTTGTGCTGTTAGGTCTTTTTTTGGTAACGGTGTAAGGTAAAATCAGTGGAGGTTTTCGTGATGTGGGAGAAAAACGTAAACAATAAAAAAATTCTGGTGCTGGGCGGAGGGATCAGCGGTTGTGCTGTAGCCGGCTTTTTAAGTGACAAGGGTGCCCGGGTGACGCTGACAGACAGCAAATCCCGGGATGATTTGGAGAATGCTTTGACCCAACTCTTAAATAAGCCGATGGAATACATCCTGGGAGCTGAACCGGAGATTAAACCGGGGAGTTTTGATTATTCCGTGATCAGTCCGGGCATTCCCCTGGATACACCTTTGGTCAAGAAACTTAATCAGGCCGGGATCCCGGTAACCGGGGAAATGGAACTGGCTTATCAGTACAGTAAATCCCCTTTTGTTGCCATCACCGGAACCAACGGTAAAACCACCACCACCTCCCTTTTGGGACAAATTTTTGCCGATGCGGGGAGGCCTGTCTTTGTGGGGGGGAATATCGGTATCCCCATGGTTACCAAGGTAGAAAGCTTATCGGCGGAAACGATTCTGGTTGCGGAAGTTTCCAGCTTTCAGCTTGAAACCATTGAATCCTTTCGTCCCAAGGTAGCCGTGATCTTAAATATCACCCCGGATCATCTGGACCGCCATAAGACGATGGAAGAATACACCAAAGCCAAGAGCCGGATTTTTGAAAATCAAGAGGCCAATGACTGCACAGTGTTAAATTATGATGATCTCAGGGTACGGGAACTGGGGCAAAGCACGCCGGGGCAAGTGTTGTTTTTCAGTCAGGAGACGGAATTAGCTCAGGGGATTTTTGTCAAAAATGGTATCATGACCATTAAAACCGGGGCAGATACGATGCATGTCATCGATATTGATCACATATATATAAAGGGCAAGCATAATTTGGAGAACGCCTTGGCGGCTGCAGGGGCAGCTTTTTGTCTGGGTGTTTCACCGGAGAGTATTGCCCATACCCTTAAAAATTTCCCTGGGGTTGCCCATCGGCTGGAGTTTGTCAAAGAATCAGCCGGTGTTACCTATATAAATGATTCCAAGGGTACCAATCCGGACTCCACCATTAAAGCCTTGGAAGCCTTTGATCAGCCAATTATTCTCATTGCCGGGGGGAAAAACAAAGGCAGCGATTTTACCAAATTAGCAGCCTTGATCAGGGAAAAAGCCCGGGCCTTAATCCTGGTGGGGGAAGCCGCCCCGGACATGGAGCAGGCGGTACGGGCGGAAGGATTTCATAACATCTACCCGGTAAACAATTTTTTCGAGACTGTTTCCCTGGCTCAAAAAATGGCTCAGCCCGGGGACATTGTTTTGTTGTCTCCCGCCTGTGCCAGTTGGGATATGTTTAAGAATTTTGAAGAGCGGGGCGATCTTTTTAAAAAATTGGTTCACGAATTGCCTTAGGAGGTAGGAAGATGGCATTAAAGAAAAAATCTCCTGATTTTTTGATATTTCTCTCGGTGCTGCTCTTGTTGGGCATTGGCATTATTATGGTTTTTAGCTCCAGTCAGTATGTGGCCTATTATCAGACCTATGACCCGGGATTAAAAACAGGGGATGCCTTTGTTTTTTTACGCCGACAGCTTTTTAATGCTTTATTAGGCATCATTGCCATGGTTTTTGTCATGAAAATTAATTATCAGAAGCTGAAGATATTCGCCAAACCTGGGATCATCATATCCTTTATTTTACTTGCTGTTATACTGATTAAGGGGGTTGGCATTGAAATAAATGGTGCGACCCGTTGGCTGGGGGTGGGCCCCTTTCAGATTCAGCCCTCAGAAATCTTTAAGCTCGCCCTGGTTTTGTTTCTGGCAAAATATTTAAGTGAAAGACAACATCTCATGAAATCCTTTAAAGAGGGATTATTACTTCCCCTGGCATTGATGGGAGGCGCCTGCCTTTTAATTATGAAGCAACC
The DNA here is from genome assembly GCF_002224645.1 of Dehalobacterium formicoaceticum. Taxonomy (NCBI): domain Bacteria; kingdom Bacillati; phylum Bacillota; class Clostridia; order Eubacteriales; family Peptococcaceae; genus Dehalobacterium; species Dehalobacterium formicoaceticum. The sequence continues at coordinate 1,731,879 of NZ_CP022121.1, forward strand.
TGACTTGGGCACAGCCATGACGATAGCAGGTACGACCATAGTGATGCTGTGGGCGGCAGGAGCCCGTAAAAGCCATTTGGCGATGCTGGTGGCAGCCGGACTGGTCTTAGTTGTGGCCGCCATCGTTTTGGAGCCTTATCGGATGGCGCGGATCTTTGCCTTTTTAGATCCCTGGCAGGATCCCCAGGACACCGGTTTTCAAACAGTGCAATCCCTGCTTGCCATCGGTTCCGGGGGGTTAGCCGGAGTAGGCTTAGGCTATGGCAGAGCCAAAATGTTCTATCTGCCGGAACGGCATACGGACTTTATTTTTGCTGTGATTGCAGAGGAATTGGGCTTTATTGGCGGTACAGCAGTGATTCTCTTGTTTTTGCTGTTTGTCTGGCGCGGTTTAAAGGTCGCTGTTTCTTCTCCGGAATCTTTCGGCAGCCTGTTGGCAGTGGGGGTGACGTCAATGGTCGGAATTCAGGCGATTATTAACTTAGGGGTGGTTACAGGTTCTTTGCCGGTTACCGGCATTACCCTGCCTTTTATCAGTTACGGAGGGTCCTCATTGCTCTTTTCATTGGCCGGGGTAGGATTATTGTTGAATGTGTCTAGATATGCAGGATCGGATCGGTGAATAAGATGCGCATAATGATTACAGGCGGCGGGACGGGAGGCCATATTTATCCTGCCCTGGCCATTGCTAAGGGATTACAGCAAAGAATACCGGAAGTGGAGCTTTTGTATGTGGGCACCAAGAAGGGTCTGGAGGCGGATATTGTACCCAAGGCCGGACTTCCTTTTCAAACGATTCCCGTGGAAGGCTTATCCCGCCCATTTTCCTACCGTACCTTGGTAAGTGTAGGGAAAGCGGTTCAGGGCAGCCTTGCGGGCAGAAAAATAGTACGTCATTTTAAGCCTCATGTGGTGGTGGGGACAGGGGGTTATGTGTGCGGCCCTTTGGTGTTGGCAGCAGCAACCATGGGAATTCCCACGGTCATTCATGAACAAAATGCTTTCCCGGGATTAACCAATCGCATTTTATCTTGTTTTGCCAGCAAAATATGTGTCACCTTTGAAGATGCCATCCCACATTTTCCTCGGAAAAAAAACATTGTCTTAACCGGATTGCCTGTGCGTGAAGAAATCATCACCAGAAAAAAGGATGATGGCCTGAAAAACTTAGGCTTGTCCAAAGGGAAGGTCACAGTGGTGGTAACAGGAGGCAGTCTGGGTGCCCGCAGTTTAAATTATGCCATGGCACCGATCTACCAAAGGTTTGAAAAGGAGAACAAGATCCAGTTCTATCACATTACCGGGCAGGCAGGATTTGAAGAAAGCCTGGCTTATTATGAAAAACATCAGATTAACTTATCGCAAAAGGAACGCTTTAAGATTGTGCCCTATCTCTATCAAATGGAAGATGCAATGGCCGCGGCTGATCTCATTATCGGACGAGCCGGAGCCTCCTTTCTTTCCGAAATCATGGTGCGGGGGATTCCTTCTATTCTGGTTCCATACCCTTATGCGGCAGCCAATCATCAGGAATATAATGCCCGGGCCATGGAAAAACGGGGCGCGGCCACTGTAATCCTGGATCAGGATTTGGGCGCAGGGAAATTGCTGCCCACCTTGGAAACAATTCTTAATCAGGATTTCCGGCGGGTTGAAATGGGTAAAGCAGCGCAGCAAATGGGCAGAATAAACGCCCTGAATGATATCATCAAAACGATTGCAGAAATCAGTAAAACAGAACATAAATAGACCGGGGTCACACTCTGATCTTCGCGGCATATGATATTTGTATGCTACGAAATTTTTCAGATTCCTGCGTCTCTGAGAGGAGAAGGCAATATGAATTTAACTAAAAGCCCCATTCATTTCATCGGTATTGGGGGCATCGGCATGAGCGGCATTGCAAGGATCATACTGCAATTAGGCGGGAAGGTTTCCGGAACTGATATGAAGGAATCCGAAACGACCAGGCAGTTACGGGATATGGGCGGGGAGATTTTTATCGGTCATGATGCAGCCCGTATCGGCCAGGATGTGGAAACCGTTGTTTTTTCGTCCGCGATTACAGGAGATAATCCGGAAATGACGGAAGCAAAACGCCGTGGTCTGCAGATTTTGCCCCGAGCAGAAATGCTGGCTCAGTTGATGGCCCGACAGGAAAGTATTGCCGTAGCCGGTGCCCATGGGAAAACCACGACCACTGCAATGATTTCCCTGATGTTGGAAATCAATGGTTTGGACCCTACCATCATTATTGGCGGCGTCTTAAAACAGATTGGCAGCAATGCAAAATTAGGACTGGGCAAATATCTGGTGGCGGAAGCAGATGAAAGTGACGGTTCCTTTCTCAAGCTCTTTCCCAAAATGGCGGTGATTACCAATATCGAGAATGACCATCTTGATTACTACCGCTCCGTGCAGAATATCGTCACCGCTTTTGTTCAATTTGTCGAGCAGCTTCCCCAAGACGGTTTTGCCGTGATTTGCCTTGATAACGAACCCTTAAGGGAAATCATGGCTAAGGTTCCGGCAAACTATATTACATATGGGATTGAACATCCGGATGCGGATTACCGGGCGGAAAACATGGAGTTCAGCGGTACCCATTCCAGAAGTGATATTTTTTATCGGGGCGAAAAATTAGGTTCCATGGAGCTCCGGGTGCCGGGGAGACATAATGTATTAAATGCTTTGGGTGCCATTGCCCTAGGTCTAAAGTTAGGACTTACCTTTGAACAGGCGGCGGCCGGATTAAAAGAATTCACCGGGGCCAAGCGGCGTTTTGATTTTATTGATGAGGTGGCAGGGATTACGGTTTATGATGATTATGCCCACCACCCCACAGAATTAAAGGCAACCTTAAGTGCTGCCAAAGCCGCCGGTTTTCAAAGGACTATTGCCATTTTTCAACCCCATCGTTACAGCAGAACGAAATTATTGCAATTCGAATTCGGGGAATCTTTTTCCGGTGCCGACCTGGTGATCATCAACGAAATATACTCGGCCTCGGAGAAACCTATGCCTGGTGTTTCCGCTCAGCTGATTGTGCGGGCCATAAAAAATTCAAATCCTGACCTGGAAGTAGTTTTCTGTGCAACAGAGGATGAGATTGTGGAGTTTTTGTGCCGGGAGGGAAAACCGGGGGATTTAATTATTACCATGGGAGCAGGAAACATCCGTCAGGCCGGGATTCATTTTGCTGAGGCCTATCGGGCCTTAAAAGGAACCGACAGCTGGGCTGAAGGGGATTAGAAAAATTACATAGGGCATAAGGTGACCTTAAGGGTCATTTGCGCATAGAATGGCATAAACAGAGTTCTTGGCATCAGGAGGATTTGATAATCCATTTGATGGTTAGAAATTGGATGCACATATGAGTAGAAGCAAGGTAACCGATGGGGGTGCAGCTAATTTGGAAAGATATGTCATCAGGGGAGGAACCCGGTTACAGGGAATGGTTGATGTGTGCGGGGCAAAAAATGCTGTCTTACCGGTTTTGGCAGCAACGCTGCTCTGCCCCGAAACCTGTGTCATTCATAATGTTCCTTTATTGCAGGATGTGTTTTTAATGGTGGATATTCTGGAGCATCTGGGCGCCCAGGTAAAATGGGAAAAGAATACCTTGATCATTAAAGCTGAGACCATTAATCCCACCCAGGTTCCGGAGGAAATCATGAAAAAAATGCGGGCCTCTAATCTGGTCATGGGCTCTTTGTTAAGCAGGTTCCGGTATGCCAGGATTCCTTTTCCCGGAGGATGCGCTATTGGATCCCGCCCGATGGATTACCATATTAAAGGAATTCGTCAGCTGGGCGCAGCCATCGACGAATCCAACGGCTACATTGAGGCCTCTGCTGAAAAGCTCCGAGGAAATGAAATTTATTTTGATTTTCCCAGCGTTGGCGCCACAGAAAATGTGATGATGGCAGCAGTTCTGGCTTCCGGAGAGACAGTGATCAGAAATGCGGCCCGGGAACCGGAAATTGTCGATTTGGCCAATTTTCTGATCAAAATGGGGGCCAAAATAACAGGAGCCGGCTGCAGTACTATTTATGTGACAGGTGTTAAGCGCTTGCACGGAGTTGAACATCCGGTGATCCCGGACCGGATTGTGGCGGGAACTTATATGCTGGCTGCAGCCATTACCGGGGGAGATCTTATTCTCAGAAATGCAATGGCTGAGCACTTGGAACCACTTATTGCCAAGCTCAGGGCTTCCGGTATATCAGTACGCAAAAACGGCCAGGGGATTCAGATCCGGGGAACACCCAATATGAAAGCCGTAGATATCAAGACGATGCCCTATCCGGGATTTCCTACGGATATCCAGCCGCAAATGATGGCTTTGCTGACTCTGACCCAGGGCACCTCTATTATCCTGGAAAATATCTTTGAAAACCGGTTTAAGCATACCGACGAGCTCAGGCGGATGGGTGCTCAGATCACCGTGGAAGGCAGAATGGCAGTGATCAAAGGGGTAAAAAGTCTTTATGGAGCCGAGGTTGAAGCTACCGATTTACGTGCCGGTGCCGCGTTGGTGTTAGCGGGCTTAGCGGCGGAAGGAACGACGGTCATCCATCATATCGAACATATTGACAGAGGGTATCATGCCTTGGAAGAAAAATATCGTGCCATCGGGGCAAATATTATCAGAGAAAGATCCAAGGATTCAACCTTGGAGCCACCCTCTCTCTACCCTTCTCCGGAAGATAAAAATGAAGGGATATACTGTAAAACATAATTTAAATTGGAAGCACGCAGGTGCTTTTTTTTAATGGTTTTCAGGACAAGACAACAGGAAAGATGTTATAATAATGGTTAATGAGTCGTTGAGGTGATTTTCATGGAAGAGGGTAAAAGGGTCCGTTATGTACGTCGGAAAAATCGTCCGGGAAACGTCAAATGGCTGATCAAGACCTTAATCCTGGTCTTTTGTTTGTTTTCCGGATATTATTTTATTCATTCCTCTTTTTTTGCAATATCCTCCATTGAGGTGTTGGGGATCAAGGAACTGACTTCAGCGCAGATCGTAGCTTTGTCCGGTTTATCAAAAGGAGAGAATATTTTTCAAATCGATCGCAGTGCTGCAGAAAGTAAGATTGCTCTCAACACGATGGTTGCCGGTGTGGAGGTAAAAAGAAAATTACCCCGCTCTATCCAAATAAACATTTTGGAACGAGTCCCGGTGGCTTTGATTCCGGTGACCGGGGGACTGATCGAGATTGATCATGAGGGGCTGGTGTTAAAAAAGGTAAGCCAAATCAATCAGGAGTCACGGACGATTATTACCGGTATGGATATTCCCAGTACCATGGCAGTGGGCAAAAAGGTTTCTTCTGAGAAATTGGAAATGGGTTTAGCTATGATCGCCCAAATGGATGAAGAGGCCAGAAAAACCATTGCCGAAATAAATGTTTTTAACCCTCAAAAAATTCTTGCTTATACTGTGGAGGGAACAGAAGTACGTTTTGGAAACCAAGAAGATTTCCAGGAAAAATTTACAAGATTCTTGCAGGTGCTTAAAGAAGTAAAGGATGGGGATCAATTAAAAAACATTGAATATATTGATGTAAGTTTCAGTGGCAAACCAGTGATTTTTTATCGAAAATGATCGGAATTCTGCCATATTCGGGGCTATTTTACCAATAAAAAATAACGGTTTTTTGCAGGGAATTAGAAATTTATGTGGAACTTAAATGTTTAGTCATAAATTTTTCAGCCGAGTAGAAAATATTTTCGGTGTCGTACCGAAAAGGGGTGCGAGAATTGGACAACTATAATTTAGTGGCAGGTTTAGATATTGGAGCTGCCAAAACCGTTATTTTAGTAGGAGAAATGAATGATCACGGTGAATTGAATATAATCGGAGCCGGAGAACATTCTACTCAAGGTCTGAGGAAGGGCAGTATCGTTGATATTGAAGGTGTGACAAATACCATTCGCCAGGCTTTGGCACAAGCGGAACGCATGTGTGACTGCCATTTGCGTAATGTCTATCTGGCGGTTACCGGAACCCATCTTTCATCTATGAACAATAAAGGTGTCATCGCCATTACCAATAGAAACAGAGAAATTTCTTCCGATGATGTGACCCGGGTACTGCAGGCCTCTAAGGTGGTGGCTTTACCTCAGGATCGCAAGATCATACATATCCATCCCCGGCAATATACAGTAGACGGCCATGAAGGCATTGTGGATCCTGTTGGGATGGCAGGTGCTCGTTTGGAAGTGGAAATAAACATTGTCAGTGCATCCGGAACGGCATTACAGAACCTTTTACGCTGTGTCAATAAAGCAGGATTGCAGGAAGAAGAACTTTTGCCCGCCGGCCTTGCTTCCGCTGAAGCGGTACTCTTACCTGAGGAAAAGGATTTAGGCTGTCTGCTGGTTGATATTGGCGGCAGCGTCACGGATTGTGCCATCTTTGATCAGGGTCGCTTATGGGCATCCAGTGTTATTCCGGTAGGAGGCAATTTGATCACTAATGATATTGCTATTGGTTTGAGAATACCGGTGGAATTAGCGGAAGAAATAAAAATAGATCACGGTTGTGTTTCCCACAGTTTGGTGATCGCTCAGGAAACCATCGCTTTACCGGATATTATTGTTCAGGAAACCAAAAAGGTTGCTCCGAAGACATTGACCGGAATTATTGAACCGCGCATGCGGGAAATCTTATCTTTAATTAAGGATGAGGTTAAAAGAGTCGGATATCGGGGTGTGTTTCCCGGTGGGATGATTATCACCGGGGGCGCTGCACAGCTTACGGGACTGGCAGAACTGGCAGCAGAAGAAATGGATCTGCCGGTTAGAATCGGTTATCCCAAGGAGATCAAAGGCGTCAGTGAAGCAGTGCATAGTCCGGCTTATGCCACTGCAGCCGGCTTGGTTTTGTATGGAGCCGGTAACCTGTCTTATCTTCAGGCTGCACCTGCAGGAGAACGTTTTTTCGGTGGAGTAGTTAACAGGGTAAAGCACCTGTTTGGTGATTTTTTTGCATAAGAAAAGTGAGAACGTTAAGGAGGATTATGAATGCTTGAATTTGATGATTATGAAATTGCACAATTCGCTAAAATAAAAGTTGTCGGTGTTGGGGGCGGCGGAAATAATGCAGTAAACCGAATGATCAAAAGTAATCTAAAAGGTGTGGAGTTCATTGGCGTCAATACGGACGCCCAGGCCTTACAGCACTCCCATGCCGAAGTAGTGGTGCAGATTGGCAATAAACTGACCAAAGGCTTGGGTGCCGGGGCCAATCCGGAGATTGGCAAGAAAGCAGCGGAAGAATCACGGGAAGAATTATCCTCAATATTAAATGGTGCCGATATGGTTTTTGTCACCGCCGGTATGGGCGGCGGTACCGGCACAGGAGCAGCGCCGATCGTAGCTGAAGTAGCGAAAGAATTAGGCGCCCTTACCGTGGGCGTTGTGACGCGGCCATTTACCTTTGAAGGCCGGCGCCGAGCTCAGCAGGCTGAAGCGGGAATTACCGATTTAAAAAGTAAAGTGGATACCCTGATTACGATTCCTAATGATAAATTGCTGCAGGTTATTGATAAGAAAACAACCATCACTGATGCCTTTGTCATCGCCGATGATGTGCTGCGTCAAGGTGTTCAGGGCATCTCCGACTTAATTGCTGTACCGGGACTGATTAATCTGGACTTTGCCGACGTAAAGACCATTATGAAAGAAGCCGGCTCCGCCCTGATGGGTATCGGATCGGCAACAGGCGATAATAGAGCCGCCGAGGCGGCCAAAGCGGCCATCTCCAGCCCCTTGTTAGAGACCTCCATTACCGGGGCCAAGGGCGTATTATTAAACATCACCGGTTCCAGCAGCTTAAGCCTCTTTGAAGTTAATGAGGCAGCGGAAATCATTGCGGCCGCTTCGGATCCGGAAGCCAACATTATTTTTGGTGCCGTCATTGATGATAACATTGATGATTCCATCCGGGTGACGGTGATCGCAACCGGATTCGACGGCAGAAGCGTGAAAAAAATTGAAACACCTGATAATGTGGATCTCAAATCATTTACCGTAGATGATTTGGACATTCCCGCATTTTTGCGCAGAAAAATTTAATATGATTTAAGATGAAGGAAAAACCGATTCTCAGGAATCGGTTTTTTTTATCTTCATTTTCAGTAAATGATTATGGATCAGAATTTGGTCCTTGAAAGAAATTGATCGATTTATGAGGGATATTTTCCCATATATCAGGCGTCAAATGACAAGTTTTTGTAACTCAATTTATTATAATGAATATGTCCTTGACGAAGAATAGGCTCATGGATCTGTACATATATTGATATAGAGTTTAGATATGCCTTTCCAAGGGAAAAGAAAGGTGATGGGCATGGGATCAACCTATATTGTTTATGCAGATGTACTTTTCATCACGAATTTTTTGCTTGATTACGTTATTCTTTGGGCGACAGCCCGGTTCGGTCATTTTGGAACAAGTCATTTACGCATCTTTTTCGGTGCTTTACTGGGTGCTTGTTATGGTGTTTTGATGATTTATCCGGAGCTGGAATTTCTCTATGAGCTAACCATTAAGGTGCTTTTTTCTTTTTTAATCGTGATTTTGGTCTTTCCTCGCTTAACGATTAAAAAATACCTCCAGGCCACAGCCTGCTTTTATGGGATCAGCTTTGCCATGGCCGGTGCCGTATTGGGAGGAAGCTCTTTTTTGTCAAAGAGTCCGGATCTCTTTCAATTTCTTAACATCAAAAGTACCGCCCTTATTTTTGGCGTCGCCATGGCGGTGATTTTAGGACGCTGGGGGTTGATTTATTTGCGGCGCCATTGGCAAAAAAGTCAGTTCAAAATCTCAGTGGAGGTCTTCATCGATAAAAAATCTTTGACTTTGGAAGCCTTAATTGATACGGGAAATGATTTGAAAGACCCCTTAAGCCGAAAACCTGTTATCATCGTGGAATATCAAGCCATAAAAAAAATGCTCCCTGTCGATTTTCAACAATGCTTTGAAAGATATGGGGGTGATGATGTGACAAAAGTATTGGAAAACTGCAATAATGCAAGCTGGATTACCCAGGTACGTATGGTTCCCTTTCATTCTATCGGTAAACATCATGGTATGCTTTTGGGATATAAACCGGATTTAGTGGTGCTTTTTGGGCAAGAGAAAATTGTTACCAAAGATGTCATGATCTGCCTTTATCATAAGCCCTTGAGTACTTCCGGAGCTTATCGGGCGGTCTTGAATCCTGAAGTATTTGAAAGAGCGGCTTAAGGTGAAAGCGTGAATCATACGAACGGTTAGTGGATGATAACAAAGGAGGATAACAAGGTGCAAAGAAACTGGATCAAAGTTAAATTTGCCATGGAGGTAGGATATCTGCGTATTCTGCAGAAACTGCACATGGAAGCAGATATCTTTTATGTGGGGAGCAGTGAAGCGCTGCCGCCCCCTTTAAGCAGCGATGAAGAGATCTTTTTGCTATCCCGCCTGGAATTGGGGGATCAGTCGGTAAAAGAGGTCTTAATAGAAAGAAATCTGCGTTTAGTTGTTTATATTGCCCGTAAGTTCGAAAACACGGGTGTGGGAATTGAGGATCTGGTTTCTATCGGCACCATTGGTCTCATTAAGGCAGTTAATACCTTTGATCCCGGAAAAAAGATTAAGCTGGCCACTTACGCTTCCCGCTGCATTGAAAACGAAATTTTGATGCATTTGCGGCGTACCAATAAAACCCGTTCAGAAGTTTCCTTTGATGAACCTTTAAACATCGATTGGGATGGCAATGAATTATTACTCTCTGATGTTTTAGGCACGGAAAATGATGTGATTTACAAATCTATTGAAGAAGAGGTGGAGAAGAAGCTTTTAAATACCGCTATGACTAAATTAAACCCTCGGGAAAAGAAAATCATGGAGCTGCGTTTCGGTCTCGGGGATGGGGTCGAGAAAACCCAAAAAGAAGTAGCTGATTTTTTGGGGATTTCTCAATCCTATATTTCCCGCCTGGAAAAAAGAATCATTAAAAGACTGAAAAAGGAGATTCATAAAATGGAATGAGAACTGGAAATGAGAAAATAGTTATTTGTTGGTATAATAAGCGATGCCTAAAGCCCCTGGTCCCACATGGGCACCGATGACGGGACTGACGGGCGAGACAGGCAAGGAAACACCTAAATGAACGGCAATCTTTTCAGATAATGTTTGGGCGCCTTTTTCATCATTGATATGATGCACCACCCCTTCCCCGAAACCCTTCTTTTGGACATCCTCATAGAAAATCCTCAAAATCTCCTGGATCGCCTTTTCCGAAGTGCGGATCTTTTTAAGCACAGCCACCTTTCCATCAATGACTGTCAGGATCGGTTTTATTTTCAGCACCGTGCCCAATAAATGAGACGCCCCGCCGATTCTTCCGCCTTTTTTTAAATAATCTAATGTTTGAGGAATAAATAAAAATTTGCTTTTTTTCATCACCTCTCGGGCCGCATCTATGACCTGCTCCAGGGATTCACCTTTATGTGCGCTTCTAGCCGCAGCCAATACGGCAAAACCCTGCTGCATACAAGTGGATCTGGAATCGATGATTTCAATCCTGGCTTCCGGGTATTTCTCCCTGATCATGCTTTTCGCTGTTAAAGCTGTGGCGTAGGTACCGCTTAATTCTGCGGAAATAAAAATACCCACCACTCCATGACCGTTTCCAATGTGCTTTTCAAAGATATCATAAATATCCTGAATTCCCGGTTGAGAAGAAGTGGGGAGGGCAGGATATTTTTCAATTTGCCTGAAAAAAGAAACTGGATCGATTGTTTCTTCTAAATATGACTGATCCGCCATGTTAATGCTTAAAGAAACCACGGAAATATCGAGATCCTGGCGCAATTGTTTTTCCAGACAGGAGGTACTGTCTGTGACTATTTTGATGGACAAATTCATTCCCCTTTGCATGGCATATTTTTAATGTTTCATGTAATCAATTCGACATCAGCCGCCTTCTCCCTCTATGGGAAGGAGGCAATTTTATTGTTCTATTAAGATTAAAATGTAAATTGATGGCAGTGTCTAACGGTATATTTCCTTAAAGCAATGGTAATAATTAAGTTAAGATTATAAAAATTCCCTGTGAAGGGGGTTCGTGCCCTTGTTAATGAATAAGGTTGAAATTTGCGGCGTTAATACTTCCAAATTACCCGTGTTAAAAAATGATGTGATGAGAAAGCTTTTTAAAGATATGCAAAATGGAGATCTAAGTGCCCGGGAGAAAATTATCAGCGGTAATCTGCGTCTGGTGCTTAGCGTGATTCAAAGATTTACCAATCGGGGAGAAAATGTTGATGATTTATTTCAGGTCGGCTGCATCGGGCTGATGAAGGCTACGGATAATTTCGATCTGTCCCAGAACGTGAAGTTTTCTACCTACGCCGTACCGATGATCATTGGTGAGATCCGGCGTTATTTAAGAGACAACAATCCGATTCGGGTTAGCAGATCTTTACGGGATGTAGCTTACAAAGCCCTCCAGGTACGTGATAAACTGGTGAATAAAAATTCCCGGGAGCCCTCGGTTACAGAAATTGCCAAAGAACTTAATATTCCTCGGGAAGAAATAGTCTTTGCCTTGGATGCGATTCAAGAACCAATTTCTTTATTTGAACCGATTTATCACGACGGCGGTGATCCCATTTTTGTTATGGATCAAATCGGGGATGAGAAGAATCACGATGTTCAGTGGCTGGAGGGGATTGCCGTTCGGGAGGCGCTGAGAAAGCTGAGCGAGCGGGAGAAAAAAATTATTACCTTGCGTTTTTTTGAAGGCAAAACACAAATGGAAGTAGCAGAGGAAATCGGTATTTCTCAGGCCCAGGTATCCCGTTTGGAAAAAGGTGCCTTAATGCATTTAAAGAAACAAATGTAAGGTCAATAACTGAAGAGTAAATAAAAGTGATGTCTATAACAACAATGTCAATAGATGTGAAGGAATATTTTGGGCGCGAAAATTCGGAGAGGTGATATGCATGAAAGGCATGAAAATAAAGAAAAGATGGGGCTGGTTATTGCTTCTTTTAGGAATCGGGGCGGGTGGATTTATCTATGGTTATCAGGAATACAATGCCAAACCTCTGCCCAATAATGATTTGATCAGACTGCATGTACTGGCCAACAGTGATTCTGCTTATGACCAAAAGGTGAAGCTTCTGGTAAGGGATGAAGTGATTAAGTATATGACACCTTATTTTCAGGAAGCGAAAACCATAGCAGAGGCGAGAGCAAAGGTACAGGAACAGCTGCCGGAGATCCAAAAATGTGCCGAAAACCGCTTGGCTTCTTTAGGAGAAAATTATTCCGCCCAAGCGGAATTAGGGGATTTTAATTTTCCCACCAAAGCCTACGGAAATTTAGTTCTGCCATCAGGAGAATATGAAGCGTTGCGCATCGTTTTGGGAGCAGGGGAAGGGAAAAATTGGTGGTGTGTACTTTATCCTCCCCTATGTTTCGTTGATATTTCCAGTACTATTGCCGTTCGTTCCGTGGACATACCGGAAGCCGATGCAGAAGTGCATCCGGTGAATGCTCAACCGGCAAAGGTTGTGATCAAGTTCAAGCTTTGGGAGGAAGTACAGGATTTACTGGAAAGAAGATCCTTGGCGAAAGCAAATGAAAATGAGTCGATATTGCACAATTAGAGAAGGGGCCGCACCGGCCCCTTCTTTTATTGAAAATCTGCCAGAAATCTTTTTGCATCTTGAGGCGTCCAAGCCCTGTCAATTAAGGGCTTGCCTTCTTTAAGCCAAGGGATTCTGTCAATTAATGTGGGTCGCTCTACCTTATAAAAAATCCCTAGGGGGATACCCTGTTCCCACTCCTGAGCCAGCTTAAAAGCCTTCTGTAAATCTGTCCGATCATGATCCGGGTCAATAAAGTAAGTGTGATCTTGATACCACTTATAGGTGTTGACCTTGTTAAAAGAAACACAGTTTTGCAAAACATCTACCAAAGCATAACCTGGATGCTTGATGGCCTCCTTCAAAACACCGCTTAAATGCTCCCTGGCACCGGAGAAGCTCCGGGCGACAAAGGTGCAGCCCAGCCCCAGGGCCATGGATACAGGGTTTAAGGGATTAACCTTAACCCCGTCAAGCTGCATGCTGGTAATCTGTCCCAAGGAGGTAGTGGGTGAACCCTGGCCTTTGGTCAGTCCATAGACCTGATTATCGTGCACAATATGGACCAGATCCACATTTCGGCGGATATTATGAAGGAGATGATTGCCACCTTCCCCGTAGGTATCCCCGTCTCCGGTACTAATAATGACCTGCAGATCTTTGTTGGCCAGCTTTGCTCCCACAGCCGGTGGGACAGCCCGTCCATGGAGTCCATTGAAACCGTTAGCATTAATATAATGGGGGGTTTTTGCCGCCTGTCCTATTCCGGAAACCATCAAAACTTCATGGGGTGCCAGCTCTAAATCCGCCAAGGTCTGTTTTAGGACTGCTAAAATATCGAAGTTGCCGCAGCCGGGACACCAGGCGTTGTCGCCGATCATATCATAGGTTTTAATGTCAAGAGCCATTTAAAAAACCTCCTTTTTCAACCGCTGCACAATTTCATAAGCATTAAAGGGACGGCCGTCATATTTTAAGATGCTGTCGGTGCATTTAATACCTGTTTCCTGACGGATCAGCCGGGCCATTTGACCCAGGTAATTCTGCTCGATATTTATGATCTTCTCGGCATGGGCAGCATACTTTTCCAGATTTTTTAACGGCAAGGGCCAAATATCGCCAAAAACCAATGCCCCAATGGCTATTCCTTCCTTATTAAGGATTTCTATGGCTTCTTGTACCGGTCCCTGGGTTGAGCCCCAGGCGATACATAGATACTGAGGATTTTCCACACCCAGGTATTCCGGCTCCTGCAGTTCCTCTTGCAGCAGCTTTAATTTATTCATGCGCTTTTCCATCATAGCGATACGCATCTCCGCTGATTCGGTAATATTGCCCCGCTCATCATGTTCATCGCTGTCGGCCAGCACTGTGACACCAGGGAATTTGCCGGGGATTACCCGGGGAGAAATTCCGTTTTCCGTAAGACGGTAACGAAGATGGTGCTCATGATCCTCAGGCAGATCCTTCTGGAGATACCTTTCTATTTTTAAACTGTCAAAATCAAAGGGGAGACAAGTACGGCTGCTGTCGCCGAAAAACTGGTCGGAGAGGACAATTACCAGTAGCTGGTATTTATCCGCCAGATTGAGGGCGCGCTGGATTTGGTAAAAGCCGTCCTCAGGATTTTTCACAGATATTACCATTCGGGGGATTTCCCCATGTCCGGCGGAGAGGATAAAGCTTAGATCCCCCTGCTCTGTCCGGGTGGGAAAGCCTGTTGCCGGACCGGGCCGCATAGAGTTAATGACCACTAGGGGAGTTTCAGTGATCCCGGCCAGCCCCAAGGCCTCCGTCATCAGCGAAAAACCTCCTCCGGAAGTGGCAGTCATTGCCCGCACTCCGGCGTATGAGGCACCAATTGCCATGTTAATCGCAGCAATCTCATCCTCGGCCTGCTCGACGACAATTCCTGTCTCCGCTTGCTTTTCCGAAAGATAGGTCATAATACTGGTGGAGGGGGTCATGGGATAACCGGAATAAAAAGCCACTCCTCCCGCCAAAGCACCCAGGGCAAGGGCTTGATTACCGCTGATTAGGATCTGGCGGTCCTCTTTTTCCGGGCCGCAATCAAAAAGTGGGGTCACCATTTGATAACCTTCATGAAAAGCTTTGATATTTATTTCCCTGATTTTTTCCTTATACTCTTTTTGGAAAACCTCTTCCAGACCTTCTGTGCTGAAACCCAGCAGCTTGGCCACGGCCCCCATGGCAATGGTGCCGGCTACCCTGGGATTGCCCAGTTCTTTGGCTGATTTTTCCAAGGGCAGTCCCAAGAGACCAGGTTTTTCCCCGGCCAGCTTTTCATCGCAAATGATATATCCGCCTTTTTTGAGGCGTTCACTGTGGAGTTTTAAGGTTTCGGCATCAAAAGCCATAATAATATCCAATTCCGGCCAATAACCGGTTAAAGGGCTGTCGCTGAATCTGATCTGGGTAAAGTTATGGCCGCCCCGCACCCTGGACATATAATCCTTGTTGGAAAAAAGATAAAAACCCTTGGCTTTGATTATTTTTTCCAAAGCACCGGCCAGCGTTTCGATCCCTTGCCCGGCGGCACCGCCAACTAAAATACTATATTCCATCCATCTAAACCTCCTTTAAAATGCTTCAACGAGTAATTTCTTTGGATGTATTCTGCATCAAAATGGTTCCTTCGAGTTTTAGTATATCATTTTACTAAGGTTTTGTAATGTCTTTTCATAATCCCATCTCAGATTACGTCTCTCTCAATTCAATTATGGAACATCCCCTTGGGCTATTTTCCCTTTTGTCACTTAAGAAGATCGATCTTTTTCAGGGTGATGGTGTTGGCATTATATTCTAACAAACCATCTTTACGCATTTTATTTAATTCCCTGCTAAGAGAAGTGCGCTCGATACCAAATCTTTCTGCTAAATCTTTTTTGGTAATACTCATTTTAAGAATATTGCTTTTTTGCAGGGAGTACTCATATCTTAGATAGTCAATTATTTTTTGCCGGATGGTCTTCAGGGAAATGGCGTCGATCTTATCTGTCAAGAGCAGCGTCCTGTCAGAAATAACAGTCATCAAACCGGTCATAAAGTGGACATTGGTTTGACTTAATTCCAGAATCAGATCCTTAGAAATATGGAGCAGCACGCTTGGGGATTCGGAAACCACCGTCATATGATAATAATTTTCCCTGGCGAACAAGAGGTTGGCTCCTAAAATGCCTCCTTGGGAAAATACGTTGATTTTTAAGATTCCGCCATCTTCATCAATTTTTTGCACAGCTACTTTACCCTCCAATACAATATCCATGGTGCGGCACATTTCATTTTGCAGGTGAATGATTTGACCTTTATTGTATTGAGTGATCCAAGAATTTGTTGAATTAAATAAGCGCATCAACTCGTCCTGTGAGAAGCAGCTGAAAAGGTTAAGGTTCGATAAAAGATCGATATAAAAAGTATTAATTAAAATTTTACTCCCACCCCAATTAGTTACTATGGTAACTTTTTTATTTTCTAGCTTCAAGTATACTGAAAGAAAGGAAAAAAGGGAAAGGAATCTTTTCTTATACGGGAAAACACATAGGCTTTACAACTTTAAAGGAGGTTTGTCTCTTGCAAAAATACATACAGCTTACTCTGCAAATAGCATTTCTAATATTCTTTCTTTTCCTGACGATTAGCGGGAGGGCACAGTTATGGATGGGGATATTTCTTATCTCAGTCCTTTTGGCCCTCTTATTTGGGCGTATTTACTGCGGCTGGATTTGTCCCATCCATACCGTAACGAGAGGTATTACTTGGATCAAAAAGAAACTGCACATCAAAAGCTTTAGGATTCCGGTATCCCTGACCAAACCATGGGTACGTATTTCTGTTTTTGGGTTGTTTATCGCTTTGTTCATTTTTATTATGGTATCCGGGAAACAGCTGCCTGTTCTTCCTACCTTTTTTTCCATCGGCATTATCGTGGCACTCTTTTTTCCGGAAGAACTATGGCATCGTTATCTATGTCCCTATGGGGCACTGATGAGTTTTCCTGCTCGAAAAGCAAAATACGCCATGGATATTGATCCCGGCGCATGTAACAGCTGCGGAAGATGTATGAGGATCTGCCCGGCCAAAGCCGTGGAAAAAGGTGAGCACCATTATGATATCCTCAAAAAAGACTGTCTTGTTTGTATGGATTGCTCCAGAGGATGTAAGCAAAAGTCGATTCGTTATCGGACTGAAGCTCGATGATAAAAAGCCTCCCTTCTTCGTCTTAATATATGAGAAGAAGAAAGTACCTATTTTGTGGAAAAAGTGAGTTGTCCATAGGTTTGGAGTTACTTGAAATCTATGGACTATCCTGAAGAACCTTATGATTTTGGCGGAACAGAATCCTGGGAACGGCGGATGAGACATTATCTAAAAATTGTTTCAGATAAGTTTCATTACTATTTATCTATTGATGCTAAATACTATGAGATTCAAGGTACAGTTGCGCTTAGCAAATACCAGGATGCCGATTCAGATTATGTAATTTATGACTATCCGGCCCAAATAGAAGGACAATGGATCTGGGGGAAAGGCCAGAACCCCACTGAAAAAGATTTGGCAAGAATAAAATTACGCAAAAATATTTTTCATCTTAATGCGCCTTATTCTCCCCCAAGTGGTTCCAGCATTGAAGAAGGGTATATCCAAAAGGTTTTAATAAAAGAACTTGGGGCTGCAAGAGAAGAAGTAGATTACTTAATTAAATTCTATCAGGACAGCCAATATAAACAATTTCCTCAATAATCCAGATGAAAATGACCAGTTAATAAAAGTGGTAGAGCTGGATCTAGAGAACAATTTGCTTCAGGAAAAAAAGGGTTGTTTAATTGTTTCACATTCATCACAAAATTTTATTAATGCTTTTAATCAGTTCCGGCAGAAAGTCCACCAGAACATCCCAAACGATATTAAGCTGAATTCCCTCATAGTCATGTACAATCCTGTTCCTCATGCCTTTTATCTTTCGCCATGGAATTTGGTTGTTTGCTTCCACAAATTCTACATCCAGCCGACTTACTAATTCTCCGATTTGGCTCAGACTGAAAACACAGGCCGATATGGTTTTTAAGTCGTTTGAAAATTCTTCAAAAGTCATATCGTCTTTGAATTGTATGGCTTGTGATGCATAGTCTTTTAATTTTTCAAGAATAGCTTTCTCTTTCATAAATTACTACTCCCGTTTTTGCAATCTCTTGTTGTATACGACATCCATCGATAATTTGAGATGCTTCAATCAGATCTACTGGAATATCAAGTACCTCGGTAATATCCTCAAGAACACCGAAAAAATCTATCCCCCGAATTTTTCCTCTACTGTCAATGACGATATCAATATCACTTAGCCGTGTTGGATTTCCTTTTGCGTAAGAGCCAAAAAGAATAGCTTTATAAATAGGAGCAGCCTTAAAAACCGGTAGCAGCTTTGCTTTTATTTCATCAGTAGTATAAACCTTTTCCATAAGACCTCTCCTTCCCACCCTAAGCTACTTTAATTTCATACCTAATCTTAATAATTAATTATACGCCAAAATTTGTAATAAGTAAATTGTCCATACGACAAGGGAAGCCATTATCACTGCCTCCCTTGTCGTATACTTTGATTTTATAGATTTATCTTACTTCTGGCTGTATTTTGAAATCCTTGAAGGGTTCTTTCTTTTGCTTCCTCCATTTTACAAGCAGCCGTGATAATTATTAACCCTTATTTCGTGCAGGATGTAAAGTTATGCTTCAGCTCTGAAAATTTGCATTTTCATATTGCACATTGTGGTACAATGTGGTACAATATGGAGTATGAAAGGAGAGATTTTTATGAGTACGATTACAGTTCGATTGAATAGCGACGAAGAAAAACTCTATAAAGAATATGCTGAATTTAAAAATGTTCCTTTGTCAACCTTAATGAAAGAGGCTCTTCAGGAAAAAATTGAAGATGAGATTGATTTAAAGGCAATATTAGCTTATGAACAAAGGCTTGAAAACAATGAAGTTGAATATATTTCTTTTGATGAAATAAAGAAAAGATTGGAAATGTAATTGTGAAATATTCAATACTTTTTGATAAAAATGCAGATAAGCAATTAAGAAAAATAGATATAACTCAACAAAGAATTATAGTTAATTGGCTAGTCAATAACTTAGAAAATACTTATAACCCAAGAATATTTGGTAAATCCCTGAAAGGTAATTTAAAAGATTACTGGCGGTATAGAGTTGGAGACTATAGAATAATCGCTGAAATAAATGATGATGAAGTTAAGATATTAATAATTGAAATAGGTCATAGAAAAATATTTATAAAAAGCTCTGATTGGAAAAACCGGGGGGACAGGCACCTTTATTCACTTGTGAAGCGGAAAGCAGATTTAAAAGTCATAGACACTAAGCTCGAAATCTAGTTTATTCATGGTTTCGTAAAAGCCCCTTTAACTGATTACCTTATTGATACTAATGAACCGAAACATGTGAAAGTGGAATCAATTGATATTGAATTTTCATTGAATTTATTTTTAATATGAAGTGAAACTTCTATCAGCAGGGGTCTTACGGCAGGTTAGTGCATGATAAATATAGCCCAACAATCAGTAATTTTCTGATTGTTGGGCTTTTTTCGGGCAAAACAAAAGACAATTTTTATTTTTGATCAGCTCTTTTTTCTTAAGCCAAATTTTCGAATGCGATAATGAAGGGCTTCACGATGGATCCCCAGATTCCTGGCTGCTTGAGAGACATTCCATTTCGTTTCTGCTAAAGTACGTTCCAAAACATTCTTCTCGAATTCTTCTAACATCTCATGTAAAGAACCTTCGCTTTTTAGGTCTTTTATCGTATTTTCCTCTTGATTGTATGAGATCTCTTTTAAATATAAGGGCAATTCATTGAAGGATAGTTTTCCGTTGGGGGAATCGGTAAAATTCACCATATATTCAATGACATTCTCCAATTCCCGCACATTGCCGGGCCAGGAATAACGGTTAAAAACATCAAGAATCTCATCGTCGATTGTTTTAATATGAAGTTGATATTCGGCATTGAACTTATCAATAAAATGTTTTACCAGCTCCGGGATGTCATCTTTTCTTTCTGCCAGAGAGGGAATTTCCAGGGTCACAACGGCTAGCCGGAAAAACAAATCTTGTCTCAGCTTACCGTTCCTGACCAATTGACGGGGATCCTGATTCGTGGCACTAATCACGCGGCATTTGATAGGGTAATCATGATTGCTGCCCACTCTATTGGCACGTTTTTCCTGTAAAACACGCAATAATTTTCCTTGAATCGACAGGGGTAATGAGTTGAGTTCATCTAAAAATAGTGTACCGTTTTGGGCTTCTTCAAACAGACCGGGTTTATCCACAGCCCCGGTAAAAGCTCCTTTAACTGACCCAAACAAAATTGTCTCCAGGAGATTTTCGGGAATGGAAGCACAGTTAATAGCCACAAACCGTCCATTATTAAATAAACTAGCATTATGAATTCCTTGAGCAATAATTTCTTTCCCGGTGCCTGTTTTACCATATAGCAAAATAGGGGACTTACTTAAAGCGGCTTTTCTGGAGAGTTGTACCAGTGCACGCATTTTTTTGCTGTTACCCACCACATCATAAAGGGTAAAAGATGTATTATTGGATAATTTTACATTAATATTTGTCGTTTTTTGTTTATACTCGGAAATCTTGATTAATTGTTTTTCTGAATAATCGATAAAATGAGCCAGAGAATAAACATATTCTAATTTATGCTCATAATAAAAAGGGTAGGATTGCATAAACATAGCTGTTCTATATCCGTCTTTATTATTATAAATAGCGATCTGTTCTTCCGATTGTTTCCCTGTATCTATGGTATACTGGGTGGCATTAACTTTAAGATCAAGATTTTTCCAGGCTTCACTGTCTTTTTTACCGATAATTTCTTCTCTTTTCACTCCATCCATCTCTTCTACAATGTTGTTGAGCCAGACGATATTTTCTTCCGGATCAACAACATAGATACCTTGTAAAACCATATCAAGGATAGCTTCATACAGTTGATTACGTTTTTTAAGTTCCATCAGCTGATTTTGCATATTTTCCATTCTAAAATCACCTTCAAAAGTTATTTTGCTTTTATCACGCACTAACCGTCCATTATCCCTTATTGAAAGAGTTCCACTTTATACCAAGTTATTACTTTCTCAGAGTATTGATAAGTAATGCTGGTAGGTATTTGCAGAAACAGGTGCTGCGCTATCTGTAATAACATATTACAGTGTAATATGTTTCTGTTTATATATTCCAACCTTGAAAATTCAATAAAATAGAACTAACTGCGTGGAATATCTTATTACAGTATAGCAAGATATTTAACTTTTGCAAATCAATAACAATTAATGAAAACCTATAATTTCAGCATATTTTGGGTCATTTTAAAAGCTTTTTACTATTTAGACATTCTGGCACGTTTATTGCTTTTATTAACAGCATGAAGCCTAAATAGCGCGCTATTGGAAAACAGAGATCAAAAATCCATATTTAATTAGGAGGTAAACAATGAATACCATTAGAGCAAATTCAGTAACCAATCAAAGTGTTCAGTTTCAGGTTTTAAATGAGGGACAATGCAGGGAAATCGTGCACGCTGCTTTTAGGGTTTTAGAAAGAACCGGCTGTGATGTTCATCATGAACGTGCCCGGAAGATTTTAAAGGACGCTGGATGCAGCGTTGACGGTATCAGAGTCAAAATTCCTACTCATTTAGTGGAAAAAGCGATCCGCACAGCTCCCTCCCAAATTACGATTTATGATCGAGAAGGCAATCCGACATTACACCTGGGAAATAACGGTAAAAGTTATTGGAGCCCCGGTTATGAAAACCAGTACAGAATTGATAGGAAGACTGGAGAAAAGAGATTAACAGTCAAGCAAGACGTCTATGAAACCGGTCTGGTCTGTGATGCAATGCCTAATATCGATATGTGCACAGGCCTTGCCTATATTTCTGACTGTGATCCCAGGCTGGCCGACGTATACGAAACCCGTCTTTTACTGGAAACCACCACAAAACCCATTTGGCTGTGGCAGTTTGATATTGAAAATCTCAAGGCTCAGATGGATATGTTTGCCGCCTGTGCCGGCGGCATGGATAAATTCCTGGCGAAACCTTCTGTCGTAGCCGGTGGTGCAGCTTCTACACCTCTTTGTCACGCAGAAGATACTTTGGAAAAAGTCATGTACATGAACGAAATTGGAATTCCCACACCTTATGTAGTTGCCTGCTTGCTGGGCGGGACTACTCCTGTCACCATCGCCGGCAGCTATGTTTTAGGTTTGGCAGATACTCTTTTCGGTCTGGTGCTTGGTCAGTTGATTAATGAAGGTTGTCCATATCTCGGTTGTACCTGGACAGATATGTTTGATATGAGTACGATGGCTCTTTCTATGACAGGTCCTGAAGCCTCCTTGGGCGCTGCTGGGTCAGCAGATCTCTTCCGTTATTTGGATCTTCCTTTTGTCGTTCATCTTGGCTGCACTGATTCTCCTATTCTTGACGAGCAGGCTGCTCTTGACATGGGTACTCAGATCCTGATGGGTACACTAAGTGGTGGGAATATTTGCCAATTCCTTGGCTTTTTAGAGGCGGCCATGTCCTCTTCTCTGGAAAGCTTGGTATTTTGCAATGAAGCAATTGATTATGCCCGCAGCATTGTGGGTGGTATTGAAGTAAGCGCTGAAACATTAGCGGAGGACGCAATCCATAATGTCGGCCCCAGTGGAAACTTTCTGGGAGAAGAACATACCTTAAACCACTTTAAGGAAAGATGGACTCCAAAAAATTGTGTGAGAACCACTTATGAAAAATGGGCTGAAAATGGTAAAAAAGATTTCAAAGCTCGGGCTGTTGAAAAGGTAGATCAGATCGTTGCAGCCGGTATCCGTAAACCACTTGCCCCTGAGGTTCTTGCCGAATTGGATGCCATTATCGCAAAAGCTGAAGCCAGAATCAAATAAAGAAAACTTGGCTTGCGTCAAGCCGAAGGCTAAGGCGCGCCAGAATTTCTTGCATTGTGTTTTTTACAATGCGTAGAAATTCCAGTCCTTTAGGGGAAGCCTTAGTTGCACTTATACTTCCAACATTTAAAATTTAAATTTCTGAAAGTAAAATAAAAAACCAAGGGAGGAAAAAATGAATACCCTTAGAGCAAATTCAGTCACCAAACAAAGTGTGCAATTTAAAGTTCTGAATGACGGACAATGCAGGGAAATCGTGCATGCTGCTTTTAGAGTATTGGAAAGAACCGGTTGCACCGTTCACCATGAAGAAGCATTAAAACTATTGCAGGATGCCGGATGTAACGTAGACGGTAACAGAGTAAGAATCCCTACCCATTTGTTAGAAAAAGCCATCAGAACAGCTCCCACCCAGATCACCATTTATGACCGAGAAGGCAATCCTGCCTTGCACCTTGGTGCCGCCAGCGGGAAAAGTCATTTTATCGCCGGGATGGAAAATCAATATCTGATCGATACGGACACCGGAGAAAAAAGACTCACCACGAAACAGGATGTGGCCAATGTGGGTAAGGTAATTGATGCCCTGCCCAATGTGGACGTAGCTTGCGGTCTGGCATGCATTTCTGACTGTACCCCCCAGATGGCTGACGTTTATGAAGCGCGTATTTTGCTGGAAAACACCACAAAACCAATTATTGTGTGGAACTTTGATTTAGATGGTATCAAAACCCAGGTTGAAATGTGTGCTGCAGTTGCCGGCGGTATGGATAAATTCCTGGCCAAACCTTTTATCCTCGCCGGGGGCGCTGCCAGCACCCCTCTTGCCCATTCGGAAGATGCCCTTGATAAGATGCTGTATATGTTCAAACTGGGCTTGCCGGGCCCTTACGTTGCGGCCACCATGTTAGGCGGTACCGCTCCTGCAACTTTGGCGGGCAGTTTTGTCATGGGGTTGGCGGATACTTTAGTGGGACTTCTCCTTTCCCAGCTAACCAATGAAGGATGTCCCTTTATTGCCACAACCTATACAGACATTCTTGATATGAAATCCATGGCATTTTGCCTGACCGGCCCGGAAGTTGCTTTGGGGCAGGCGGCCACTGCAGACATTTTCCGTTATTTGGATCTGCCCTTCAGCGTACATCTTGGGGTTACGGATTCTCCGGTCTTTGACCAACAAGCGGCCTTTGATATCGGCGTGCAAATCTACACCGGAATTTTGAGCGGTGCGAACCTGAATATGTTCCTGGGCTATCTGGAAACCGCCATGTCGGCATCTCTGGAATGCTTGGTTTTTGGGGATGAAGTTATTGGCTATTGTCGTCGTATTGTGGAGGGGATTGAAGTAAGTGCCGAAACACTGGCGGAAGAAGCTATTAATAACGTAGGCCCTAACGGCAATTTCCTGGGTGAAGAACATACCATGAACCACTTCAAAGAAAGATGGGTACCCACCAACTTTATCAGAACCACTTATGAGAAGTGGGCTGATGACGGCGGAAAAGATTTAAAAGTCAGAGCTCATGAAAAGGTGAAAAACATTCTGGCTCAGGAAATCAGGAAACCCTTGGCTCCGGAGGTCTTGGCAGAATTAGACGCTATTGTGGCAGAAGCAGAAAAGAGATATCAGAAATAAGTTTTGTACTATCTACGAGCGACATTATTTAGGGAAAGTAATGTCGTTCGTTAAAATTTAAGAGAAAGTAGGAGAGTGCTTCAATGAAAAACAATTTTTTATTAAAAATAGTTATTCTTTTAATGAGTTTTGCGATGATGGGAGACAGTGTCATAGTTCCCATCGTTCCCAATATTTTTGAAGCCTTCCCGGATGCCAGTCCCTTTCTACAAAATTTCATCATCTCAGGGCCAATGCTCATTGCCATTCCGGCGACTTTAATCTGCGGGAAACTGGCCCAATTCATCAGTAAGAAATATCTGTTGATTTTTTCCTATTTGATCGCGGCTTTTGCCGGCATTGGAATTGCCTTTGTAGATTCAGTTTTTTTATTTGTACTCTTTAGAAGTTTATTAGGAATAACATTTGGATTCCTAGCCGCAAGTGCTTTCGGTCTCATTGCAGAATTGTTCAAGGAAGAAAAAGAACGCAGCAGCGTTATGGGTTGGTATAATTCAATGACGGCACTTTTCGGAGTTCTGATCGCCACTGCCTCAGGATATATTGCCGTGTCCAATTGGCATTACTCATTTTTCATTAATATCGCGGCCATACCGATCGTGCTGCTGATGATCTTTGTCCTACCGGTTACTCCGCCTGAAGGAAAGGTTCAGCAAGATGGGGATCAGAATGAAAAGCAAAAGATGCCTTATCTGAAGGTAGGGGCTTTGTCAGTGTCAGCCATCGTATATAATGCCTTATACATGATACTCTTCTACTTTGTGGCGGTATATTTGCAAGAAGCAAATTTAGGTGATGCGTCTACTGCCGGCATCATGTCATCAGTTGGGACCGTAGGCAGCTTTGTTGCCGGAATGATTTTCGCTAATTTCTATGGCAAGGTCAAAAGATTTACTCCTGCTACTTTCTTCTTAGTGTTGGCAGCATGCTATTTTGTACTGAGTATGGATGTAAATTTATTGATTGTGGGGATTGCTGTTTTTGTTGCAGGCTGGACATATAACCTCAGTATGTCCTATTACTTCTTGACAGCAACGATGATCGTACCGCCCGCTGTTCTTACCCTTTCAACAGGTATCACTAATGCATCCATTGGACTGGGCTGTTATCTTGCACCATCTGCGATCAATTGGTATCAAGAAATATTTAATGTTCCAACGCTAAAAGGGACTTTCCTGTATGTGGCATTGACTTTGGTTGTCTGTGGGGTTATCTCGATCATTTTAGCTATGCGTCACAGTAAAAACTTACCTGTCATAGAGAGCCAGGACATGAAAGGCCAAGCATAATTTCATAATCAAATTGGAAAAGTGAGATGCGAAGATAAAAAAAAGAGGGAAGTTTTATCAATAGCCACATATATTAATTAGGGGGGGTGGCTGAAAATGATTAAGGTATCCGACTTGAAAGTGAAAGATATTATTAATATCGTGGATGGGAAAAGATTAGGTTATATTAAGGATATAGAATTGAATCTGGCGGCAGGGCGTATTCATTCCCTTATTTTGCCCGGCACCACAAAATTTATGGGAATATTCGGCCGATGTGATGATGTGGCCATCGCCTGGAATCAGATTAAAAAGGTGGGTGCTGATGTAATTCTGGTGGAGGTGCAGTCCTTTTCTGAGCTTAGGAATCAAGAACCACCGGAAGATTTAGACGCGCCATATTGAGTGGGGTAGGTACTACAGTACTACCCGGAACATTTTGCGATTTGGCATGAGAGTCATTGACTGGCACATATCTAGTGGAGTATAATAATACCAGACGCTACATGTAGCGTCTGGTTCTTTGTTTTAAGGATAGGCTTAGGTTTCAATTGTTACAATAGACATTATAACATAGTTTGAGGTCAGGGGTAATTTCTTTTATTAATTTTTGGGGAGATGGGATTAGATGCGTTGTCCATTTTGTCATTATGCAGATTCAAAAGTACTGGAATCACGTTCGGCTGATGAAGGAAGCAGTATTCGCCGGAGACGGGAATGTCTGGGTTGTCAACGCAGGTTTACTACATATGAAAAAATTGAGGAGCGTCCTTTAATTGTGGTCAAAAAAGACGGT
This sequence comes from Dehalobacterium formicoaceticum, assembly GCF_002224645.1. Classification (NCBI taxonomy): domain Bacteria; kingdom Bacillati; phylum Bacillota; class Clostridia; order Eubacteriales; family Peptococcaceae; genus Dehalobacterium; species Dehalobacterium formicoaceticum. The sequence continues at coordinate 1,758,240 of NZ_CP022121.1, forward strand.
CGACGGGAATTCTTTGACAGTAAAAAGCTTTTACACGGTATTGTCAAGGCCTGCGAAAAAAGGCCTGTTTCTTATGAACAATTAGAAGAGATCGTGGCCGGTATCGAAAAGGAATATGGTCATGCTTTGGAGCGGGAGATCAGCTCTGATTTAATCGGTGAGGCGGTTATGAAACGACTAAAGGATTTGGATGAAGTGGCTTATGTACGGTTTGCTTCCGTCTATCGTCAATTTGAGGATGTGAACACCTTTATCGAAGAAATTCAGCAATTGCAAAAAAAATCATAGAAATTGGGGGAGTATCTGTGTTTACTACGATTCAAAAAAGAGATGGCCGCAGGGCTGCTTTTAACGAAAAGAAAATCACCGATGCCATTTTTAAAGCGGCCCAGTCTGAAGGCGGGGAGGATCGTCAGACGGCGATGGAGTTAACCTTGGAGGTGATGAAGTACTTAAAAGAAACATATAATGGTAATATTTTCGGTGTAGAAGATGTGCAGGACGCGGTGGAAAAAATATTAATTGAAAAAGGACATGCCCGTACCGCGAAAGCCTATATTCTATACCGTGCTAAGCGAAATCGGGTGCGGGAGGGCAAATCGGATTTGATGGAGGCGGTGAAACAGATTCTGGTGGAAACCAGCCGGGAAAACGCTAATGTGAGCAATTCCCCCTCGGCCAAAATGCTGCAAATCGCCAGCGCTGCCAGCCGTACCTATTATTTATCTCGCTTGATCCCGGAGGAGTTTTCTTTAGCTCATCGTCAAGGGGAGATACATATTCATGATTTAGATTTTTATGCCAAAACCTTAACCTGTGTGCAAATCCCTTTAGGTCAGTTATTGCAGCAGGGCTTTGATAACGGACATGGCTATATTCGTCCGCCGAAACGTCCCGGCTCGGCTGCGGCCTTGGCGGCAATTATCTTACAAAGCTCCCAAAATGATATGCACGGTGGACAGTCCTTCGCTTTCTTTGACCGGGACATGGCGCCTTTCGTGGAGCAGGCCTCGGAGGAAGAAACCTTTCAGGCCATGGAAGCCTTGATATATAACCTAAATAGTATGCATAGCAGGGCGGGCAGCCAGGTCCCCTTTTCCAGCTTGAATGTAGGCACAGAGACCGGAGAGTCCGCCCGGAAGGTGACCCGGAATCTGCTCCTAGCTTATGAAAAAGGTTTGGGCCGAGGGGAAAACCCCATCTTCCCCAATATTATTTTCCGCTTGAAGGAAGGGATTAACCTAAATCCGGGAGATCCCAACCGGGATTTATTTGAATTGGCCATGCGGGTGGCGGCGCGCCGCATGAACCCCACCTTCAGCTTTATGGATGCCAGCTTTAATCAAGAGTATGGCACGGATGTGAGCTACATGGGATGCCGTACCCGGGTGATGGCCAACCGGAGAGGTCCGGCTGTTACGGAGAAACGGGGCAATCTTTCCTTTACCACAATTAATCTGCCCCGCATCGGCCTTAAGGCTAGGGGTAATGTTGATCAGTTTTACCGATATTTAGACCAAGCCTTGGATTTAACGGCCCGGCAATTATATCACCGCTATCAGATCCAAGCGAACTTAAAGGTGCGGGACATGCCTTTCCTGATGGGGCAGAATTTGTATCTTGATTCTGAAGAGCTGGGCATGAACGATCCTGTGGAAAAAGCGATTCAGCACGGGACTCTATCTATCGGTTTTATTGGTTTGGCGGAAGCCTTAACGGCTCTAACGGGCAAGCATCATGGGGAAGCGGCGGAATCCCGGCAGCTGGGGGAAGAGATCATCGCCTATATGCGGAAAAAAATTGACCAATACTGCGATGATTATGATTTAAACTATACTCTGCTGGCCACACCGGCGGAAGGCTTATCGGGACGCTTTGTGGGGCATGACGGGGAAGAATTCGGTATTCTTCCAGGAGTGACGGACAAAGAATATTATACCAATTCATTCCATATCCCTGTGGGATATCCTATTTCCATGTTTGAGAAGATGGCTATCGAAGGGCCTTACCATAAATATTGTAATGCCGGACATATCAGCTATGTGGAATTAGCATCGCCCCCTATCCATAATCTGGAGGCGGTGGAAACGATTATTCGTCATATGGCGGCCAGTGATATCGGTTATGCCGGGATTAATTTTCCTATTGATTTTTGCCTTGGGTGCAGTCATTTAGGCGTTATCAATGAGGATTCCTGCCCTGTTTGCGGCAGCAGTGCCATTCGCAGGGTGCGCCGGATCACCGGTTACTTCAGTACCGTGGACCGGTTTAATGACGCCAAGCTTGCGGAATTAAAAGATCGGGTTGCTCATAGCGGCAGTTAATTATTGGATGAAAAACATTGCTATAGATGAATGAGAGAGGCGGGAGAGGAAAATGGAACTTCGTATTGCCGGTATTGTTCCGGAAAGTGTGGTGGATGGACCGGGCATCCGGTTTGTGGTTTTTGTCCAAGGTTGCCCTCATCACTGTCCCGGCTGTCATAACCCGGATACCCATGATTTTAATGGCGGGGAAGTGGCCCAGGTTTCTGATCTGGTGGCTCAAATTAAGGCATTACCTCCGGTAAGGGGGGTTACCATTAGCGGAGGGGAGCCCTTTTGTCAGGGACAGGCCTGCAGCACTCTAGCCCATGAAGTGAAAAAACTGGGCAAGGATGTAATTGTGTATTCAGGCTACACCTACGAACAGCTCCGGGAAATGGCGGTCGGGGATCACCATATCCAGGCTCTTCTTTCCGCCACTGAAATTTTAATCGACGGCCCTTTTCTTCAGGAACAGCGTGACTTGAACTTACCCTTCAGAGGATCGGCCAATCAGCGTCTGATTAAGCCTGGTGAAGAAGGATTCTTTTAAAGCCTGGCGAAGAATATTAGCAACGTTAGCAACGATTTTTTGGAGATTTGAGGTGCTGAGATGTTTAAAGGCGCAAGTGACAAATTAAGTATGAAGGACATACTCCTGAAACCGGTTGCGATCATTGACCCCCAAACCTGCTCCCCTCCATGGGCCAAGGAGATGGAGGGAAATGGGATTAAAGCCTGCCTTTGGCCAAAATCAAAAACAGAATGGTATGTGGTTTTGGTCTCGGAGGTTTTAAAAAAAGCTGTAGAGGTTCCATTAGAGGATCTGGTTTTCCCGGGTATCTCCATTTCTCCTTCCACTCCGGTGCAGGAAATCTTTCAGATCCTGGCCAATGCCTCCGGACGTGGGGGCGTCGTAGTGGACCGGGATGGGATTCCTCAGGGCGTAATTGATCCTGGGATGCTGATCACTTTGTTATGGCAAAGGATGCACCATGTGGAATCCTTTATGAATACCCTGATGGATACTGTCAGCGAAGCCGTCACGGTGATTGACAATGAAAATGTGGTGGTGGGCTGGAATAAACGGGCGGAAGAATTATACCGCATCCCTGCCGAGACGATTTTGGATCAGGATATTAAACATTTCTTTTCCAGTTTAGTGGTGACCCATGTGATCAGCGAGGATGTGATGAAGCGCAAGAGTGTGCGCAATGACTATCATCAACCTGTTCCCGGCACCCATGTTTTAATTAATGCCTCCCCCATTCTTTATCAGGATCAGGTTTTAGGGAGTGTTTGCGCGGAGCGGGATATTACAGAGACCGTCAGCCTGCACAATGAATTATCTCAGAAAAGTTCCGAAGTGCGTCAACTCAAAAGTGAAATAACGAAAAGAAAGCCCTCCGATGATGCTTTTGGAAAAATATTCGGTCATAGTAAGAGGCTGAATGATGCGGTGCGTCTAGCCCGCCGGGTGGCCAATACCAATGCCGCCGTTTTGATTCGCGGGGAGAGCGGCACGGGCAAAGAGCTTTTCGCCGAGGCCATCCATCAGGAAAGCGCCCGTAAAGGAAAGCCTTTTGTTGTGATTAATTGCGGTGCGATTCCGGCAGCTTTGTTTGAGAGTGAGCTTTTCGGCTATCAGTCCGGCGCCTTTACCGGGGCAGACCGGAAGGGACGGCCGGGAAAATTCGAAATTTCCCATACGGGAACCATATTTTTGGATGAAATCGGTGAGATGCCCTTGGATCTGCAGGTCAAGCTCCTAAGAGTCCTGCAAAACAAACGCTTTTATAGGGTAGGTGGGGACGAGCCCATTGATGTGGACGTAAGGGTCATTGCTGCCACCCATCGGGATTTGGAGCAGATGATTGAGGAGCAGTTATTCCGGGAAGATCTATATTATCGCATTAATGTGGTTTCCCTGGAGATCCCTCCCTTGCGCCGGCGCAAAGAGGATATACCTGAGTTGATCTATCTTTTTATCAAGGAATTCTGCCTGCAGCAGAATCGGGAGATGGTGCAGATTGCCCCGGAGATAATGACAACCCTGCTCAATTACCCCTGGCCGGGGAATATTCGGGAGCTGCGCAATGTGGTGGAACGCATGGTTATTTTGGCGGAAGATAATATGATTCTCCAGGATCATCTGCCTCCGTCCATCAGTAAGAAAAAATCCTTCCAGGAAAAGGAGCCAATGCAGGATGACGTTTCTTTAACGGATATTACGGATCGTACCGAAAAGGAAATTATTTTACAGGCTTTAGAGGAGTCAGGAGGGGACAAATCCAAAGCCGCCAAGCGTTTGGGAATTCCCAGAAGCACCATGTACTATAAGATGAAAAAACTTGATATTAAGATTTGACCACCTATTTCTGTCTAATTTTCGACAGAGGTGTCAATTAATTAAACAGTGTTTTCTGAAAAATGTAAATATTAAGGAGATTCCAAAAGGGAATCTCCTTTTATGTTGGATTATGTTGGAAGAGAAATTATTTATTACCGGCAGTTTTGTGCCCTTTTGGCATGCAGCCGGGATGTATGCATTATGTTTTTGTCTTTTGGCATAAATATTGCTCTATTTAACATTAGAATTTTCTCAATAGAATTTTCTGATGAAAGCACAACAGAAGAACAGAAGAAGATAAGAACATAAGAACATAAGAACATAAGTAAATGAAATAATTTCAGATAAGATCAGATCAGCCCATAAAGATTTAGAAGTTCACTTAAGTAAAGGGGAGTGACAGAGATGCGTATTGGAGCACATCCAATTTTGGATTTTCAGCGGGGGCAGAAGGTATCTTTTTACTATGACGGACAATTGATAGAAGGCTATACGGAAGAGACTATTGCTGCCGCTTTGCATGCTGCCGGGATCCGGGTCCTGGGGCACAGTCCGGAGCTGCATCGCCCGCGGGGTCTTTTTTGTGCCATTGGCAATTGTTCTTCCTGCCTGATGGTGGTCAACGGCGAACCGAATGTCAGGGTATGCGTGGAGAAGGTGCAGCCGGGCATGCGGGTAGAAACACAGCAGGGAAAGGGGTGCCTCAGATGAAAGAAATCGAAATTCTCGTGATTGGCGGGGGACCGGCCGGCCTTTGTGCCGCAGCGGCTGCGGCAGAACTGGGCGCCCATGTGCTGGTTCTGGAAAGGGATAGCAAACCGGGGGGGCAATTGGTCAAGCAAACCCATAAGTTTTTCGGTTCCAAAAAACAATACGCCGGAGACCGGGGAATTCATATCGGGGATTTTCTTTTGGAACAGGTTACTGAAAGTCCTTTGGTGGAAGTTTGGGCCGATACCGCAGCCTTAGGCATTTATGAAGACGGAGTTGTTACCGCAGAAAAGGACAATCAGCATCTCAAAATCAAACCGGCGAGGATTATTGCGGCGACGGGAGCTTCGGAAAAGGCCTTAATGTTTCCCAATAACGATCTGCCGGGTATCTATGGAGCGGGTGCCGTGCAAACCTTAATGAATGTGGCCGGTGTGGTCCCGGGCAAGAGAGTGCTGATGGTGGGGGCCGGAAATATCGGATTGATTGTCTCCTATCAATTATTACAGGCAGGGGTGGAGGTGGCGGCCATTATTGAAGGGGCGCCTACCATCGGGGGCTATCTCGTTCATGCCTCCAAGGTGCGCCGGGCGGGAGTGCCTATCATGACCTCATTTACCGTCAAAGAAGCCTATGGCAAGGAAACATTAGAAGGAGCCATTGTGTGTCAATTGGACGAAAAATGGCAGCCGATTCCGGGCACGGAGCAGGATATCAAGGCGGATGTCATGTGTCTCGCGGTCGGTTTAAGCCCGTTGACGGAGTTATTATGGCAGGCGGACTGTAAGATGAAATATGTCGGGGAGCTTTCCGGTCATGTCCCGGTGCGCTCTCGATTCATGGAAACCACCCGACAAGGCTTATATGTGGCCGGAGACGTAAGCGGGGTTGAGGAAGCCAGCGCCGCCATGGTGGAAGGAAGACTGGCTGGTGTTTCCGCCGCCTTAAGCCTAGGCTATGGCAAGGACGTGGGATGTAAAATGCAGGCTGATGCCATGGAGGAATTAAAGGAATTACGTTCCGGTCCCACGGGGGAAAAAACCATGCAGGGATTATGGAAGCTTACCGGTAAGGAGGGGGCGATATGCTGAATCAAACAGGAATTCCCGGTGCCGCGGATCTAAGAAAGGTCCTGCCATCAGAGGAAAGGATGCTCCAGGGGCCGGTGGCGATTATCGAATGTTTTCAGGAAATCCCATGTAATCCTTGTACCGAAGCATGTAAGCAGGGAGCCATCTTGCCCATGCAGGATATCAATGATCTGCCGAAAATGGCATTTGAAAAATGCAATGGCTGCGGCCTGTGCATCAGCCGCTGCCCGGGACTGGCCATTTTTATCGTGGACTTTTCCTATCGTCCCACGGAAGCCGTGGTGCGCATCCCTTATGAATTTGTTCCTCTGCCGGAGGCCGGGCAAAAGGTGATGGGATTGAATCGTGCAGGCGAAGTGCTGGGAACCTTTGAGGTAAAAAAGGTGCAATCTGGTGGTAAGAAAAATATGACTTATACCATCTGGCTGGTGGTGCCCCGGGAGCTGGCTATGGAAGTGCGCAATATTCGTCTGGGAGGGGATAAACATGGAGCATAAGGTGCTGGTATGCCGCTGTGAAGATATTACCCTGGAAAAAATACATTATTTGATTGATCAGGGTTACCGTACCATTGATGAAATTAAACGGGTGAGCCGTGCCGGTATGGGGCCTTGCCAGGGCCGTACTTGCCGTATGCTTATCGCCCAGGAATTGGCCAAGGCATTGGGGGTCAGCATGGAAGAGGTGATCATGCCTACCTTCCGACCGCCGGTAAAAGCAGTTAAATTAGGCACCTTTGCAGGAGGTGAATAAAATGCAAAAAGCAGCTCAGGCAGTGATCATCGGGGGCGGGATCATCGGCTGTGCCCTGGCCTATGAACTGGCCCGGCGGGGGATGAAGGAGATCCTGGTGGTGGAGAAAAATTATCTTTGTTCCGGTGCCACGGGACGCTGCGGCGCCGGGATCAGGCAGCAATGGGGCACTGAATTGAATGCAACTTTGTCCCGGGACAGTGTCAAAAGATTTGAGCAGATGAATGAAGAATTGGCATACGATCAGGATATTGAGTTTAAGCAAGGGGGCTACCTGATGTGTGCCTACACGGAAAGCGTGTGGACACAATTTGAAAAAAACGTGGAATTACAGCAAAGACTTGGCATTCCCGTCCAAAAGGTTACGCCGGAAGAAGCAAAGGAAATCGTGCCACATCTCAATATTGAGGGATTAATTGGTGCCACCTTCTGTGGTACGGACGGCCATGCCAATCCCTTTCATGTGGTAGATGCCTATTATAAAGCGGCGAAGCGTCTGGGTGTGGTCTTTGAAACCTACACGGAAGTAACCGGCATTAAAGCGGCAAAAGGCCGGGTTAATGCTGTTCAAACCACTAAGGGTGACATCGTTACTCCTTTGGTGATTAATGCCACCAGCGGTGCCGCCGGTTTGATTTGTAATATGGTGGGATTTGATTTGCCCCTCTATGCCCAGAGACACCAGGCACTGGTGACGGAACCGGTGGAACATATGCAGGACCCCATGGTCATGTCCCTCAGCCATCGTCTTTATTGTCAGCAGGTACCCCATGGCAGTTTTGTCATGGGCGTAGGGGATCCCAACGAGCCCATCGGTCAAAATATCAACTCCAGCTGGGAATTTCTTGAGGATATGGCGCGCCAGGTCACCACCGTCTTACCAATTCTCAAGAATCTCCGGGTGGTGCGTCAATGGGGCGGTCTTTATGATATGAGTCCCGATGCCAATCCTATTCTGGATCAGGTGCCTGATGCCCAGGGGATGTGGGTTTTAGCCGGTTTCAGCGGTCATGGCTTTATGGTGGCGCCCCAAACAGCAGTATTGGTGGCACAAAAAATCACAGGTGGGGAATGCTTTATGCCCATTGAAAAATTTGGCTTGGATCGCTTCCGGCGGGGAGAACTGCTTATTGAACCGGCGGTGTGCTAAGATACTTGAACCGATCTCTTAAGAGTAAATTTCTTAAGGGATCGTTTTTTTATGGTCGGCACCAGTGTCGGTTTTTGGACACAAACAGAGTTCCTGGCATCAGGTAGAGTTTTCATTCCGCCTGATGCCCCGATGCTCAGCTTTAGATGACCGGGTCCACTACAAGAACAAAAAACTGAACATTAATGTGCGTTTTAGTCCACAGATCAAATAAATAATTCAAAGGCAAGAAAACCCTTGGGGGCGAAACCTTAATCATTAAGAATTGGTGTTACCCCAGATTCATCACAAATTACATCAGTCTGGCAGTATTAAAAAGCTGACAGTATTAAAAAGGTGAAATGAAAGGAGGCATAAAAAGAGAAGGCTCCATCTGATGTGGAGTAATCTGTTGATAGAGTAATTAGTTGATCATAAAAATAAGAAGGAGGCTGGTTTGATTGATCGTCATTGGTGAATTAATTAATTCAACCAGAAGAGAAATTAAAAATGCTATTGAAGAAAGGAATACAGCTTTAATTCAGGAAATTGCCAAAAAACAAGTTGAAGCAGGGGCGGATTATCTGGATGTTAATGCCGGAGCCTTTGTCGATGATGAAATAGATCATTTGCTATGGCTGATTGATGTCGTTCAGGCTGTTACCGACGTTCCTTTGGCTATAGACAGTGCAGATCCGGAAGCAATTGAGGCAGGGCTCAAAGCTCATAAAGGTGCATCCCCGATGATTAATTCCGTTACTGCCGAAGTGGAAAAATTTGAAGCGATCTTGCCTTTGATTAAACAATATAATGCCAAAACCATTGCTTTATGTTTGAATGATGACGGCATGCCTTCTACTGCTGACGAACGCTTGGCAATCGTGAAATGGTTCTGTGACCGTTTTACCAAAGAAGGAATTCCTTTAAGTGATGTTTTCCTTGATCCTTTGGTAAAACCCGTCAGTGTCAACGGCAGCTTTGGTAATGAGGTGTTAAATACCCTAGATGCGATCAATAAACAATATCCGGACATTCACACCACCTGTGGTTTAAGCAATGTTTCCTTCGGGTTGCCTGTAAGAAAATTACTCAACCAAGCCTTCTTTGTTATGTGCATTTCCCGGGGTATGGATTCTGTGATTATCGATCCTTTGGATCAGGGGATTATGTCTTTGATGTATGCCTCAGAAGTCCTGGTAGATAGAGATGAAAAATGTGCTAAGTATCTGAAAGCAGTCCGTGATGGCGTTGTTTCTGCTTAATAAGAGCAAAGCAAAACTTTCCCGCGGGAGGTGATGATGGTTTTTGCGGTTGCTGTTCCTATGAATTGAATTTTGAAAGGAGTTGGAGAGTTTATGGTTTTTACCAGACTAGGTGACGGTTCGGTTATTGAAATGTCCGTTGATGAAATCAAGCAAGACATTGAAGAAGCAACAAATGATGCCGCAGAAAGAGCGGGAGTTGCTCCCCTTTCTTCAGAAGATCAGGAACGTTTATTGGAAATTGTCACGAGAAAAGGCCGTTTTGTCGGGGTGGAACCCGGTAATGAACTGGTTTTGACCTATGACGAAGGCAGTGTTAAATTGATGCGTTTGGGCATTTCCATCGGCAGAATCCAGGATTTACAGATCTATGAAAGATGTTTCTGCGGGGATACCGCAGAGTTAGCCCACGTGGATTATAGTTATCGTCCTTTAAAATCAATCATCCATGAAGAACAAATCACCATGGAACAGGCTCAGCTGGTTACCGTTTTGCCTTTATTCTACGGGGCCATGCCCAATATGGCTCTGTACAGCTATCCTGACGGACCGGCACCAAATCCCATCGACTTATTGCCGGCAGGGAAAATTAAAGAAGCCCAGGCTGCCTATGAACAAGCCATCGAAATGATGATTCATGACCTGGTTTTTGCCGGCAGCAAAATGTATGAAGCCGGTGCGGACGGCATTAACTTTGATACTACCGGTTCCGCCGGGGATGCTGACTTTTATGCTACCTTGAAGGCGTCGGAAGAACTTAAAAAGAAATATCCGGATATTTGTATCGAAATGGGTATGGCCGGGGAATACGTTTTGGGGATGCATGGGGAACTTTTTTATGACGGGGTCAGACTGGCCGGTTTGTATCCTCATGAGCAGGTAAAAATTGCTGAGAAGGCCGGTGTTACCATCTTTGGGCCGGTTGTGAATATTAATTCCAGTCATTCTTTCGCCTTTGATATTACCAGAGCCGTGACCATGTACAAAGCATGTGCGGAAGCATCCAATATTCCCATTCATGGAAACATGGGTATGGGCGTAGGAGGAATTCCTATCGTTGATGTGCCTCCTGTTGATGCATTAAGCAGGGCATCTGTTGCCATGGCTGAAATTGCCAAATTAGATGGTTTGTAGGTTGGTGTGGGCGATCCTTTCGGAATGGCAATCAGTCACGCTATGGCTTCAGGCATGGGCGGAGTTCGTACTGCCGGAGATCTGGTAGCACGCATGCAAATGGCTAAAGGAATGCGCTTAAATGATGCCAAAAAATATGTGGCAGATAAATTAAAAGTTTCTGTCCCGGATTTAGTGGACTCTGTTGTGATGGACGAGGTCAGAGAAGACCTGGATATCGGCAGAACCCACAGCATTGCCGGTGCATCAAAGGGCCTTGAAGCAAAAGCAAATATTTCTAAAATACTTGATTTGAAAATTAACTGTGTAGAAAATTATAACAAGAGAACGTCACGTTAAGAAAGGCGCTTAAGAGGCCGGATTTTACTAGATAGGGAAGTCAGCAGGGTCTGGCTGGCCTATCATTAAATCCCGCGCATTAAGACCTTCAAAACCAGCAGTTGTCTATTATGATGGGAGGGCGATGTATAAATGAGTAATGAAATTTTGGAACAAGCGGCACAGAGTATCTTGGACGGACAAGTGGATCAGGCCGTAGAAATAGCTAAAAAAGCCCTGGCAGAGGGGTTAAACCCATTAGAAGTGATCGAAAAAGGTTTCGCGGTGGGTATTAATAAAGCGGGAGATCTTTTTGACCGGGGTAAATATTTCTTGCCGGAATTAATGACCGCCTCCGATGCCATGAAGGCTGCTACTGCCGTATTAAATGACGCCATTCCGGCTGAAAGCAAGAGCCAGAACATTAAATGCATCATCGCCACTGTAGAAGGGGACATTCATGATATCGGCAAAGGTATTGTGGTTTCCTTGTTCAGAGTTCATGGCATGGATGTCATTGATTTAGGCAACGATATTCCCACCAGTAAAATTATTGACGCAGCCATTGAGAATAATGCTGATGTGATCGGGGTCAGCGCATTGCTTAATACCACAATGAAACAAATGAAAAAGCTGCATGATGAAATGAGCAGCAGAGGGGTACGGGATCAATTTAAGACCGTTATCGGAGGCGCTCCTGTGACTCAAAGATATGCTGATAAAATTGGCGCCAACGCTTATGCGGAAAATGCCAACGATGGTGTGAAAAAAGTATTTGAAATGATGGGATAAACGGAGTTCTTGGCATCAGGTGGAGTTTTTACTCCATCTGATGCTTAGAAATCGTTATTCAGGAACTTAGTGGCAGTTGGTTATCGGACAAACAGATAGAAAAAAAGAAGAGCAGGCGCGGTACCGCACCTGCTCTTCTTTTTTTATTTTAAATTTTACTTTCAAACAACAAGCTCAAACTGATGGCGGTAATCCCTGGGGTTCACACCGGTTATTTGCTTAAAAACTCTGTTAAAATAACTGCGATCGTTATAGCCTACCTGATGGGCTACTTCCATAATTGTGGCTTCAGGAGTTTGCAGTAGAAGTTTTGCTTGACGGATGCGCACCCGATTGATGTGTTCAATGATGGAATAGCCCTTCTCTTTTTTAAATAAACGGCTGAGATATGAGGAACTGACGAAACAGGCTTGGGCAATTTCTGTTAAGCAAAGTTCCGGCAAACTAAAGTTTTTTTGTATATAGGCAATTGCTTTTTGAATGATCTCATTACCAATTCCCGCTGGGTTTTGAGCTGAAAATTGTTCAATATAGGAATTTCCGGTGTTCAGAAGCCAGAGCATTACTTTCTCCGGGGTATCCGCATCTTCCAGTTCTCCTAGTTTGGGAAAAGCAATTTTATTAGAATTGTCACAGATCGGTCCGTTTTCCGTGGACAAGCGAATTAATTGGCTGGTAAATCCCATGCATAGGCCTTTAAGGGTTTCCAGGTGACCCTTGCTTAAAAGGAAAGCTTTGAACACCAACTGTTCCAAATTTTTTCGGGCATTGGCAGAATCACCCGAGCGAATATCCTGAATGAGTTTCCCTTCCAGCTCCAGCATGGAATGGCGGGAAGCATCCTGCTCCTGAAAAGAAAGATCTTTTTGACGGTGATTTTTGTTCCACAGCCAGGAACTTACCTGACGCAGCTTTCTTTGCTCATTCATGAGCTGAGATCCTCCCCGGGAAAGATATGTGGCGGTAACGGAAAGCAGGTTGGCCGCGGACTGTACCTGAGATGGAGTTGCAATTTTCAGTTCCTGCACCTTTGATAAAAGTGTCTCCGGATTTAATTGCAGTTTTGATGCCAAAGAATTGATTTCCTGATAGAAATAATCATCCTGCTGCCACATCAGTACCCGGCCTCCCGTAAGGTTGGCAATATGCTGATTTTTATCATAAACGGGACATACCCAGATCGTCAAACCGGCATGACATTGAAAAATGTAGGGTTCCCGCCACTTGGCAGCTTGTTTGCCGGCTTCCTTATATGTTTCCTGGCACCGTTTTGATTCGCAGCTTCCTTTAATAAAAGTGCAGAAGTTTTGCTCCGTCCCCTGGGCTGAAAGAATACAATTGCCATTGATATCAGTTGCCGAGACGGGTAAGTCGGTAGCGACGGCAAAGGAATTTAACAAATACTGCAGATTTGAGTCTGCTAAAGTGTCCATGTTTACATCGTTCACTTGTTCAGAGATCGTTAATCCAAGCATATTGACTCTCCTTCCCTTGCAAAAATAAACTATTTAATATTAATTATTAATAGAATATTTGCAAATTTGATGCCATGATCGTGCAAATTGGGGAAAAGTCAAGCAGGACAAGGATAAGTTCTCTTGATAGAATTTTTATGATAAAAAAATTGTCCCGTAACTGTAATCTATTGTTGACAGTAAAGTTGATTATGTCAAGAAATTAAAGGTGTAAACAAATTTTTCATGACAATAAAAGTTACATCTTATGAAAGTGGTTCTAAAAATGATTTTAACTTAGTGTTGAAAAGAAGATCAATTTTTTTGGGCGCATCCTGGGCATTTTCTGCGTAAGTGTCGGCTCCGATGGATTCTGCGAAGGCTTTGGTTACCGGGCAGCCTCCCACGATAATTTTGACGGCATGACGCAGGTTGTTTTTATGGAGTGCATTGATCACATAAGCCATTTCCCCCATGGAAGAAGTAAGCAAGGCAGACATGCCCAATATCTCCGGCTTAAGTTCCTTAATGCCATCCATAAATTGAGCGGCGGATACATTAACACCAAGATCAATGACTTTAAAATTGTGACATTCCAAAACGAGGGAAACCAGGTCTTTGCCCAAACTATGAAAGTCATTTTTTACGGTGCCCAGGAGAATGGTTTTGGAATTCTTTTTATAATTGGGTGATATCTTCAAATGCGCTAAACCGGCCGAGGCGGCACGGGAAGCAACAATGATGTGGGGGACGGAATAGTCCGCATCACAATATCTTTCCGATAAACCTTTTAAGGCAGGGGTAAGCCCTTCTAATAAAATCTGCTGATCATTCATACCTTTTTCGCGCAGACGATTGATAAGATTGATTACTTCCTGTGCCAAGCCGGATAAAACAGCCTGGGTGATGGAACGGCAAATCAACTGATCCTGATGTTCCATGGTAATTGCTCCCTCTTGTTAATATTGATGTTTCTTATTTATTATAGTATGGTCAGCAAAAGATTATCAAGAGTGAGGACATTTACAATCATATAAAACCACCGTCTTCAAAGGTTTTGGGTAGATTTGATTATGAATTCTAGTTCCTTGGATGCTTATTTGGCGAGGTATGGAAAGCAGTCTATTATTTTACGTTTAGTGAAAAGTGTAAGGAAAATGATGACCTAAGGAAAATATTAAATATTATTAACAAGGAGGATTGGGGGAGGAATTCAATTATGAAGTTGCGAATACTTTATATTGTCTTATGCAATAATGCTAAACCAGTAAGATTTAACGCAGGAATTCTTAGTAGCTCTAATTTAGGAGAGAGGGTGATTTTGATACTGAACCAATTGAAAAGAATAAATGTCCTATTCCCATGGTTAATCCTAGTGATCCTGTTAACTGTTGCAAGTCCGTCCTATGGATATGATAATGAGACAGATATTCAAACAGTTTTGCTTGCGGAAAGTTTAATAGGCAAACCTTATGTGCCAGGGGGAAATACACCGGAGAAGGGGTTTGACAGTATCGGGTTTATTCAGTACATATATAAAGAGGGAGAAAATATTGTCCTCCCCAGATCGCCATCACAATTATGGAAGCTGGGTAAACCTATAGAACGCAGTGAAATACAGCCCGGGGATGTTCTTTTCTTTAATGGAAGCAATAACATGATAGCAGCAATATATACGGGCGACGATATCATGATTGTTGTATCGACTACTGAAGGGGTAGTAGAACGGAATATCGTACAGGATTCCTATTGGAGGGAACGGTATAAAGGTGCAAGACGCTATACAGATATAGCTGAGGAATTAAATCCTGCCGCCCAAAAAGCTCTTGAATTAGTGGGATCTCCTTATAAACCTGGAGGTAATGATCCAAATGGCTTTGATCACTCCGGATTTGTACAATACGTTTTTAGTAATATCTACAAACTTGATTTTCCCAGAACATCGAATGAGCAATGGCGAATAGGTATGGAAGTAGACCCTGCTCATCTTGATTCCGGTGATGTCCTGTTCTTTCAGGGAAGCGATGTACTGCTGCCGGGAATACATATCGATAATGGGATTTTTGTAATTGTTACAACGACTGGAGTCGCTGCCCTGGATCTTGAAACAAGCGATTATTGGAATTCCAGGTTGCTGGGGGCAAGGCGGTTTGCCAGGGGTATTATTGAAAGTTCCGCCGCCGTAAACAATCCAATTGTGCAAAGAGCCATGGAGCTGATTGATACACCCTATAACCCAGTGGGGAATTCACCAAGTGAAGGCTTTAATACGACGAACTTTGTACGTTATGTTTATAAAGACGTATTGGGCATACAGCTCCCTGTCTTAGCTGAAAGGATCTACGAAATGGGCGGAGCGATTTTCAAACAAGATCTGCAGCCAGGAGACTTGGTGTTTTTCCAGGGAAACAGTCTTATCCCCGGTATTTATAAAGGAAATGGCAGATTTATCGTTCAGACAACAGAAGGAGTTATGGAAAGGGATCTGGAGAGCGCGTATTGGTCAGGGATATATAAAGTCGCAAAACGGCTTACAGAGGAGGACATATATTATTTACAGCCTGAAAATCACAGGAATCATGATAAACCGGTTATTCAGGAAGCAATAAAGTATTTGGGAACTCCTTATTTGCTGCGCGGAGAAACACCGGAGGGTTTTGACTGTTCTTATTTAATTCAGACAGTCTTCAGAGACGCTAAAAAAGCTTATTTGCCCCGCATAACATATAAACAGTGGGAAGTCGGCGAAACTATAAATTTTGAAGATAAGGTCCCCGGAGACGTGCTTTATTTTTCTGAAGTATTGCCGGAGGACGGAGAATCACATCATGGTGCAATTTATCTGGGAGGTAATTATATCATCCATGCCTCCTACGACGAACGCATGACTACAATCAGCTATTTAGGACAAAATTTACTGGATAAGCTTGTTGTAGTAAAGCGCTTTGATTCGCTTAGTTTGCGGCTAGATGAAAAAGTTGTTGAAGAAGCATATAAAACCCTGGGTACACCATACTTAGCAGGGGGAAATACCCCTGAAGGCTTTAATCATTCCGGCTTTATTCAATACGTGATGAAAGCAGGTTTAGGCATTGATCTGCCCAGATATTCATCTCAGCAATGGGCTTTAGGAACTGAAATAGCAAGGGAAGATTTAAAGATTGGAGATGTGCTATTCTTTGAGGGATCCAGCAAGATACTACTACCTGGTTTGTATATTGGCAATGGTCAATTTTTCATCGTTACAGAATCTGAAGGTGTAGCAATTCGTGATCTTAATGTCTCAGGTAGTTACTGGAATTCACGATATGTTGGCACAAGACGTTATGAAAAAATCACTGAGTAGTCGGATGGATTAAAGTGACAAAAAAAGCCCTCAAATGAGGGTTTTTTTGTACCGAAAAACACGAGGGAGGAAAAGATGAATTTAAGAAAGCATGCTAAAACAATTAATGTATTTGTGATGCTATTCTTTATTTTATTGATCATTTATTCAGCTTATGTAAAACTAGATGGAGTAAAATTGAAAGATGAGAATAAAACACTGGAAAACCAATTAACCACAGCAAATGAAAAAATAAAAGAACAAGAGAATGAACTGAATGATTTGAAAATTGTATTGGAAGCTCAAACAGATGTGGATGTTGATTATTTAATTGAGGCTAATGTTACAGATTCTAATGTAGCAGTTATAGCGATTCATGGGGGTAAAATTGAAAAAGGTACTACCGAATTAGCATATGCTTTAGCTACCCAAAATAATTTCAACTATTATTCTTTTCTGGGTTCCAAAAGTACAGATAATCTTTCACTGCGTGTTCCATCAGACGAATTTGCCGAAGCAGCTGCCCTGCATATGGTTTCTAAATCAACAACTACATTATCAATCCACGGCTGTGAAGGGGAAGAGGAATTCACATATGTTGGAGGTAAGGATACTGAGTTGTCAGAAAGAATAAAAAAATCTCTGACTGAGTATGGTTTTGTGGTGAAAGATGCTCCCAAAGGTTTGGATGGTACCTCGCTAGATAACATAGTAAATAATAATATCTACGGCCGGGGGGTACAGATCGAAATATCAAATGGCCTAAGAATAGAGTTTTTGTCATCTGATAAGTCTTTAACCGATTATGTTCTTGCAATAAGTGAGGCATTCGACAATTGGTAAGCATATATCATCGCGCTGCCACTATGCTTCCTCCTGCCTATCATCATAAAAACAACATAAAAACAACCAATTCGAAGATAGAATTGGTTGTTTTTATGTTTTCAGAAAGTATTTAGTGTTCTAACTAAGACTTGGGCGAGGTTCCTATTTTGTAACAATTATACATAAGATTGCAAAGAATATTTATCTCTCAGAAAAGAAGGCTTCATATTCTTATACTATACTTACTTTGGAGGGGAGGTGTTGTGGACAAGCTCATCTTTTATATGAATATTTGACAAATTGTCTAAAAAGTAAAGGCACAAGAATGGGGATCTGATGTACTGGATTTCATTTAAAGAAAGGAAAGGACCAATGTGCAGTTTCGTTATTGTGCTTATGATTTTTGTTATAGCCTTAGGTGTTTATGAACAAATAAACCATAACAAAAATTTAAGCCGCATCAATCTTAGAATTAATATAAATGGTACAAGAGGTAAGTCAACTGCAACAAGATTAATTACCGGTATTTTAAAAGAAGCAGGAGCTAAGGTTGTCGGAAAAACGACGGGAACCAGTGCGAGAATAATTTATTGGGACAAGAAAGAAGAAGAACCAATCATACGAGGTCCTCTAGGTCCAAATATTATCGAACAAAAAACTGTCGTAAAAAAAGCAGTAAAACTTGGTGCATCTGCCTTTGTAACAGAATGCATGGCTGTAAATCCCGATTATCAGATTATTTTTCAGGAAAAGCTGGTGAAAGCCAATATAGGAGTTATTGTTAATGTGCGTGAAGATCATATGGATGTGTGCGGCCCGACTTTAGATTTTATTGCCGAGTCCTTTACGGCTACAATTCCAAAAAACGGAACCCTAATTATTGATGATAGCAAATATAATGACTATTTCATTGAAAAAGCTGAAAAAAGAAAATGCCGGGTATTAATTGCCAATGAAAAAGAAATCCCGGATGGTTATCTGGAGAAATTCAAATATGTGATTTTTCCGCAAAATGTTGCTATTGCAATGGCTGTGGCTAAAGCCCTAAACATTGACAAAGATACTGCGTTAAGGGGCATGTTAAACGCTAATCCTGACCCGGGAGCATTAATGATCCATGCCTTAGACAAAAGAAGAACCACATATTTTGTCAATGCTTTTGCTGCCAATGATCCAAGTTCCACCCGCATGATTTGGGAGCATATTACGTCGCTTGGTTATCCGACAAAAAATCCTATGGTAATCATAAATTGCAGGCCTGACAGGGTTGACAGGACATTGCAATTAGCGGAAGAGGTCTTAACAAATATGGAAATTGGTATTCTTGTTGCAATGGGCCAGACAGTAAATCCAGTTACCGAAGGAGTAAACAGCAAAAAGATATCTCCCGAGAAATACGTAAATGCTGAAGGTTTGTCTGCTCCTGAGGTTTATAAAACAATTAAGGATTTTTTTAGAAACAGAGTAATTTTTGCCATTGGAAACATTCATGGCGGCGGCGAAGAACTGGCAGAGTTGATCATTCACGACTTCCCCAAAGAAACAAGAACTCGCTTCAACCTGGAGACGGAGCAGGTGGCACAAGGTATGTAATTGTTAAAGGAGGGTTTATAGTTGCTTGTTACGGAAATTGGCACAATTTTAATTTTGGGTGTAATTTTCAGCCTATTGTTTACAGAAATTAGTGGAATTTTACCTGCCGGTCTGATTGTACCAGGATATTTAGTATTGCTTATTAATAGTCCCCAGGCAATATTACTAACATTGCTCATTAGCCTCTTGACTTATTTAGTAGTTGACTTAGGAGTAAGCAAGGTTACAATTCTATACGGCAAAAGAAAATTTGTCGCAATGATAACAGTGGCAATAGTGCTGCAGTTTATTTTGTATGCAACACTGCCCCTGGAGTATCGTTATATCTCCGGATTGGCAGCAGTTGGTATTGTTGTGCCTGGATTAATAGCAAACACAATTCAACGTCAAGGCGTTGCGACAACACTTATGAGTACGGGTTTGTTATGTGCTGTCACTTATGCCGGTACATTATTATTAAACATTAAAGTTTGAATGAGAGAGGAGGTGAATAATATGAGGAAGGAGGTGTAAAATGAGCACTTTACACGAGATCGTAAATAACAAACACTACCTGAACAGAACGAAACCTGTTAGAGAAAAAAGTAAGCATGAAGCTGCTGGGATTTTTAATGCACTGACAATGAAAGAAAAATGCCTGTATCTCGTTAAAATCAGCAAGAAGAATACCCGTTTTCAAGCACTTGGGCTAATGGGATTAACTCTGTTGATTATTACTGTTGACTACCTGTTAATATGATTGTTTAAGAAAGGAGCAAACTAAGTATGAATAAACAATTTATCAAAACAATTGCTTTAGTTACTTTGTTGACCTTTGGAGTTGCTTTAGGTGGATATGCCTTTACATCAGGTTATAGTAGTTTTGCGGAACTGGCTGCAGCGGAAGATCCTTCAAGCTATAACGTTAAAACCAGTGTTGTGGGCAGCAATACCACAATTTTAGCTATCCACGGGGGAGGTATTGAAAGAGGCACCTCAGAATTAGTACAGGCCTTGGGTAGGACAGGAAAATATAACACTTACTCATTTGAAGGACTTAAAGCGAATGATAATGGCAGTCTATTTATAAAGGCCATAAATTTTGACGAACCAAAAGCTGTTAGTTTAGTTAATCAGTCAAACTATACTGTTACTGTGATCGGAGCTGCCGGCGATGACGAAGTTACATATGTTGGCGGTCAGAATAAGTTATTGGCAGAATTGGTGAGATTGCATCTGACTACTAAAGGGTATAATGTAAAAACCTTGGGTATTGCTGATCGTATTGCTGGTGTTATGGACAGCAATATCGTGAATAAGAATAAATTGTTTAATGGAAATTATGAACTTGGCGGTGTTCAGATTGCTATCTCCAATGGATTAAGAGATAAGTTAGTATCTGATTCCGGTTCCTTAAATAATTATTCAGGCGCCATCGATCAAGCACTGAGCCAAAGCTGGCCAACAATGACTAAACTGATGAATAAGGTTAGTAAAAATAATAATTATAATGGGTTTATGAATCGTTTTAACCCCGAAAAGAAAAACTTTGATAAAAAGTCAATAAAGCATTAGAAAAAGGCGCAAATAATCCCACTGAATTAATTGAAAATGTTAAAGAAGTAACAGAAGAGTAAGCGAAAAATCACAGTTAACAGACGCCGGTCAAGTACTTATCAATAACTTGACCGGCCTTTTAATCAACCATGTATGACGGAACTGTAATATTTGTTTATAAATTAAAAATACTTTTTAATATCATTGTAAATGGCTGGTAATAATCATCCAATAAAATATGATTATAAATGGAAAATTTCTGAAATGGAGCAACTATATGATAAAATCAATGTATAAAGAAGCTCTGGTCAATATATTAATAACTTAAAGTCCCCAATATTAGCCCGGCATTAAGACATATATTCTTTTTGTCGGGCGTATTATGTATATTAGATAAAGTAGAACAGTTATTTGAACAATCATAAATGCAATTATGACAAACGAATACGGGGAGATAAAAAATGTCTTATTTGGGAAAAGTATTAGTAATTGATGATGATCAGAATGTTCTGGAATTAATTAAACTATATGGGGAAAGAGAAGGCTTTAATGTTATAGGGATAGATGACGGTGATCTGGCGCTGGCAGCTTATGATAGAGAAAATCCTGATGTTGTAATTCTTGATATCATGCTCCCTGGGATCGATGGTCTTACATTATGCAGTAAGTTAAGGTCGATACGTATGGTTCCGATAATTATGCTAACTGCGAAAGGGGAAGAGGCAGATCGTGTATTAGGTCTTGAAATGGGTGCAGATGATTATGTTTCGAAACCTTTTAGCCCGAGGGAACTTGTCGCAAGAATAAAAGCTGTTCAGCGGAGAACTCAGCCGTTAGATGCTTTAACTACATTTAATAAGTTAAAATACCTTGGATTAGAAATAGAAGGAGATATTAGAAGGGTGCATGTCAATGATTCAATCGTAGATTTAACACCCCGAGAATTTGATTTACTTTATCATCTGGCCCAGAATCCACGCCGTGTCTTTAAAAGAGAAGATTTATTAACAGCTGTATGGGGATATGACTATTTTGGAGATCAGCGTACTGTTGATGTTCATATTCGCAGGTTAAGGGAAAAATTAAAAAATCTGCCCTATGAATGTATTACAACAGTTTGGGGTGTTGGATATCAGTTTACACCTCCATCAAAGGAGGAATGATCCTACTTGAATCAATCGATGCAGGACAAGAGAAATGGTCAAGGAGTTTTTAATAATATAATAGTTTTTTTAAATAAGATTAAACATAATCTGTCACAACAATATAATAAGAACATTTATACCAGGATACTCTTTACCAATGTTGTAGTTTTTACAATAGCCCTTTTCGTGTTAATAAATTTTGCAAATTTTATAGTAACGCATTCCGTATATGACCAAGTTCAGCAGGATTTACTGCGTAAATCAAAAAGGGTTAATTATGCCTTAACTAATAAAAATATTTCAGCTGAACCCAAGAGCGGTAATCAGTTTGCAAATGAAAAAGAACTATTAAGGTTTTTGGCAGATAGTTTTAACATCAAGATTATTATATTTGACAAAGATGGAACAATACTAAGTACATCTGAGGAGCAGGAATTAGTCCCCCTAAGCAAAATAGATGCCAAATATACGGAGATGCTGATAAGTGGTGAAACCAAAGTAGCACGTATAACTGATAAGGAAACGGGTCAGCTTACTTTTACAGCTTCCATTCCAATGGGAAATGTTGAAGATACTGAACATACAGTTGAAAAAGGCATATTTTTAGAATCTAAACCGGCTAATCTTGATGCAAGTCTAAATAAAATGAGGTTGCTGATGCTTTTGGGAGGAATAATTGTTTTAATATTTATTATTTTTATTTCTCTTTACTTAGCAAATCGTATCTCAAGGCCTATTTCACGATTAGTTACCAGTTTAGCAGAGTTTAATGGGGGTAACTACGTAATAAGCGATGAGAACAAATCCTTTGATGAAATAAATGATCTGGCAGATCAAATTAAAAAGCTAACTGTCAACTTAGAAGAAATTCAGTCCAAAAGTAATAAATATGAAGAAGAAAGAACAAGATTATTTGCAGAAATATCTCATGAATTACGCACACCTCTTACTGCTGTTCAAGGATTTACTGAGGCCATTCGTGACGATGTTGTTGAAGATGAAATGCTGCAGAAAAAATATTTAGATATGATTTACGATCAAACAATACATATTAACAGACTGGTAGATGATATATTGTCCTTAAGCCGCATAGAAAGCGGTGATGTCACTGTAGGAAAATTACCTTTAGATTTAGTAGCACTGGCTCATGGGGTAATAATGTCCATGGAGGATCTTGCTAACAATAATAACACCACAATTACGTTTAATAAAAATTCAGATGATGCTATTATGATAGGTGATGTTGACAGAATGGAACAAATTATTAGAAATCTGCTTAAAAATGCCATCAATGCAACTGAAAATGGCAATATAAAGGTCACAATAGATTCGAATGAAAGTGATATCCTCTTTAGCATTGAAGATACTGGGGTAGGAATATCTCCGGAAGAACTACCCCATATTTGGGATCGGTTTTATCGGGCTAAGCATCAACGAAACACTGATTTAGAGGTGAAAGGGACTGGGTTAGGGCTGGTAATTGTTAACAAACTTGTTAAACTCCAAGATGGGAAAATTGATGTTGAAAGTCAATTAGGTAAAGGAACAATATTTCGTCTAAGTTTTCCCAGGGTGATATGATTTGTCCTATCAAAGCGCTGCTGAAACACTGCAGTGCTTTTTTTATTAAATATTAACGAAAGATTTACCTGGATTTAATCTTATTTTTACATTGGCATCCTATAATAAAAGTACTTTAATAAAAAAATTAATGGAGTAGTGAAAAGAAATGACAAATCAAAACAAAAACGTGCTTGAAGAAAAAGTGCTCACTGAATTAAATATAAGAAAAGGTATTTTTGAAACAAGTGCAGCCCAAAAGAATGCCCTTGATCTGAAAGTTCAGGTGGAAATTGCCTTTGATAGTTCAGGATCCATGCCTCCCCTCTATCGAAACGGTACGGTTCAAGCAATCATTGAGGCAATATTCCCCTTTGCATCATATTTTAATCAAGAAAAAGAATTAAATTTATGCACATTTTCCCATGATGTAAAAAAGCATAAGTCGGTTACAGAGTCCAATTTATATAACTATACCTTAGATGAAATCTTTAAAAATCGAAAGTTCCCCTTATGCGGCAGAAGAGAATTCTATCCTTTGATGCATGATATTTTCACCAGAGATCAAGAAGCGGACAATCAGGATTGTACCCGATTGGTGTTCATCGTAACCAACGGCAATGCTTATGACCAGGATCGTTATCAGGAACTCCTTCTGGAAAGTTCCCACAAAAATATCTTTTGGCAGTTTATCAGTTTGGAAACTGCCCTGCAAGGAAATCTTCTTAACAAAGAGCTCCTGGCCGGTCAAGGAGCCAATAACATCGGTTTCTTAGGATTTCCTATTGACAGACCTGTTTTTCATAAAAGATTCTACGATCTCTTTTTGAACAAATTCTTACTCTGGGAAAAAGAAGCCAGACTGAAAGGAATTATTTCAAGAAGATCTCAGGTTGCTTAATTTGCTTAAATAAGGTTTGGCAAGCAGTTAACAGAGGTATTGTTTACTTGGCTTAAAGATCGTCTTAACAAAGACGATCTTTAAGCCATTTTTTGATTAAAAAGTACACATCAACACTCGGTTTTGTTTACATTAAAAGCTAAAATTTCAAAGGATATCCCGGTAAAAGTATAGAAGATCATAAAACAAATAGAGTATAAAAGATTATAAAAAACAAAGTGGGTGATTGGGATGATGTCAACGCATCGAGCAAGGTATCTGGAACAAATACTGGAAAAGGCTTATCAAGAAATCACTTTATCAAAAAAAGAGATTACTTATTTATTAGGATTAAAGCAGGGGGAAGAAATGAACCAGGTCTTTCAGATGGCAGAGACCCTGCGCCAAAGGTATTTCGGAGATAAAATCTTTATGTATGGGTTTGTCTATTTTTCTACCTATTGCCAAAAGGATTGCGCCTTTTGCCTTTATCGAAAATCAAATCATAGCTTACAGCGCTATCGGAAAAGTGAGGCAGAAATCCTGGAGATTGCCTGTTCTTTAAAAGAGTCCGGTGTTCATTTGCTTGACTTGACCATGGGGGAAGATCCTCAATATTTGTGCCGGGATCAAGAAGGGGTGGACAAACTTTGCGGCGTGATCGAAAAGGTGAAAAAAATACCGGTTTACCTTTAATGGTTTCTCCCGGTGTAGTTTCAGGAACCGTGCTTAAAAGGTTCAGGGATATCGGTGTCAATTGGTATGCTTTATATCAGGAAACCCATACCCGTTCATTGTACGCCAAATTAAGGTTGCAGCAGGATTATGATCAACGTCTCCAGGCAAAAAAAACAGCTCATCAAATCGGGATGCTTATCGAAGAAGGATTGCTTACGGGTATTGGGGATCAGGGTGAGGATGTGGTAAATTCTCTACTCGTGATGGAAGATTTAAGGGCGGAACAGGTCAGGGTGATGAGTTTTATTCCTCAGGAAAGGACACCCATGGAAAATTGGTTCTCCCCGCCCCGGGTCCGGGAGTCTTTGATTATCGCTATTATGAGAATTATGTTTCCCGATCGTTTGATTCCCGCCTCCCTGGATGTGGATGGCATCAACGGCCTGAAACAAAGGCTGGCAGCAGGGGCCAATGTTGTAACCTCCATTATCCCTTCCCAGTCGGGACTGGCTGGGGTGTCAAACTCCGATTTGGATATTGAGGATGGGAACAGAACGGTATATCGGGTCACAAACATTCTGGAAGAACTGAATTTAGCACCCGCCTCCCTTGATGAATACATGTATTGGCTCGATCAAAGAACAAGTTTGGTCCGGCCCGAATTGGATTATGGAAGAGAACTCTTAGGCTAAAGGTATCCCTTTCCTGGACAAAGGAATTATCCCTTTAAACCGGCAAGATGATATGTTCTGATTTTCTGATGCAGGTATTGCCGAGAAATGCCCAGGGACAAGGCTGTTTTTGTAATATTTCCTTGATGTTGGACCAGGGAGGTCTTAATCAGGTTTTTTTCTGTTTCCAGCAATGTGCTTTTTAAGGTTCCTTGATGGACCGGGGCTTCTGGAAGACGATCTGATTGACCTAGCCTTTCCCGGAAGGACTCCGACAAATGGCTTATGTTTAAGACCTTATCTTCGGCTTGGACAAAATTCATACCGTTTTCAATGAAGTTCTTTAATTCCCGGATATTCCCCGGCCAGTCATATTGGTAAAACTGTTGCAGAAGATCGTCTGAAATCTGATTAATTAACAGACCAAACTCCTGATTATAATGCTGGATGAAATGGATGGCCAGGATACCGATATCTTCTTTGCGCTCCCTGAGGGGAGGAATATTAATCGTAACGGTCGCCAAACGAAAGTACAAGTCTGGACGAAATGTTTGATTTTCTATCGCTTCCAGGGGATCGGTATTGCTGGAACTGATAATCCTGCAATTGAGGGCGGTTTGCTTTTCACTCCCCAGTCTGCGTACGGTTTTTTCCTGGAGAACTCTTAATAATTTCGATTGCAGGGGCAGGGACATGGAATTAATTTCATCTAAATAAACGGTGCCGTCTGCTGCCTGCTCAAAAAGGCCGGGCATATCCGTCGCACCGCTGAACGCTCCTTTTACAGTGCCAAAGAGCAGACTTTCCAGGAGCGTATCCGGAATGGCGGCACAATTAATAGGGATAAATGGTTCCCCGCTATGAAGAGCAGCATTATGAATGCCATGGGCAAAAAGCTCCTTGCCGGTTCCTGTTTCCCCTACGATTAAGACATGGGAATTGTGTACCGCAATTTTGCGCGCTTCTGCAATTATTTCCTGGATTTTCTGGTTGACACTGATGATATCTTCCAGATGATACCCATTTTCCAGGGAGAGCTTTTGATCTTGATCAAAGAATTGTTTATGGATGTTTAAGGTCGTGGCAATAAAATCACCCATTTGATTCATATTGCGGAAAATGACAAAAACTGCTGCGATTTTACCTTGATCAAAAAAAGGATAAGCGCTGAAAATCATATTGGTTTTTCTGCCGTCTTTGGAGCGAAACCAATAAGGTTGTTCAGTGACGGGGATTCCGGTTTTCAAGATCATTTTTGTCACTTCATCTGAAAAATAAAAAGGTTGGGGATAAACCTCATCCTCTTTTTTTCCCAATATATCCTCTCTGTTGAAACCTTCCAATTTTTCCGCTTCCCGATTGTAGAGAATGAATTCATCCCTTTCATTGACGGCGAGTACCGATTCATGGACTTTATCCAGGATTGTTTTCAATAATTGATTTTCTCTTCCCAGAGCCTCGTTTTCCTCTTCCAGTCTTTTGGCCCGATCACCATCATCTGATCTATTCAAATCGATTACCTCCAAACATCAGCCCGGTTTCATAATCACGAGAATAAATATACTAATCATTAATTTTCTTGTGCATTTATTATATGATGTCCGCTAAATATTTACAATCGAAGAAAATTTATATGAAAATATAGATTTAAAATACATAAGACAAGATATTAAACACAATTGAACAATAAATTTTTCATATCCAAAAAAAATTACAAGGGTAGATGATTGCTTGATGTTGAAAACTATTTGATTATTAAAATAAACTATTAATTTATATTAATTAAAAATTAAATTTTGCGGAAGGTGTGCTGAATTCTTGTTTTTGATTTTAAGGAGGTGATATTTTATTGCTCCGGATTAAATGATAAGAAGAGGGTTGAGGATTGTTAGTTTTTAGGATGAGTCGGTAAGAGACGGGAAGAGACAAGTGTTATGGATGGTAATGAGCGGTTCTATTAAACCGGATAAAGGGGTGTATATATTGGAAAGAACATTAGATTGGAAACAAGGCTTGGCAATTGCTCTGGGCGTACCCTTATTGATCTTGCCTTCTATCGGTTATTTTACAAGTTATGTGTGGGGGTTTTCAATTATTATTTGGATTCTTTCGATTACCCAGGGTTTTATTCAGAATTTTGCCTATGGTGAGTTAGCCTCAAGGTATCCGGAGGCGAGTGGTTTACCGGGTTTTGTTCAAGTAATCTTTAAAGGTAATACAGATAATGAATATTGCGCAAGCAAATTTATCGGTGGCTTTAGTGCATGGGGATATTGGTTTGCCTGGAACCCTGTACTGGCAATATATTCCATATTAATTGGCACTTATCTTCATGGGTTGATTCCGGCATTTAATAATGTTCCTGTCTATTTCTTGTCTTTAGCTTCCGGCATCGTTATTTTTGGTTTCCTGATTTTAATTAACTGGAAGGGGGTTGCGGGGGGAGCTAAATTAGGATATATTCTTGCCGTGTTTTCAATTACACCTCTCATGTTCATCTCGATTTCTACTTTTTTTACCGGCAGTTTCCATGTGGGTAATATTACCAATTATATGCTGCCTTTAGATTGGCAATGGGATTCAGCGCATATTATTATCTTACTTGGTCTGATGGCTATGGCTCAATGGAGCGCATGTGCGTGGGAAACAGCGGCTATTTATGCACCCGAATATAAAAATCCTAAAAAGGATATTCCCAAAGCTTTATTCGTATGTGGTATCTTTTGCATTTTTACCTTTGTTGTGGTCCAAATGGCATGTGTTGGCACACTGGGGGTTGAGGCAATTATTGCCGAACCTTATTCCCCAATGTTAGGTCTGGCCCAGATATCATTAGGTGATATCGGTGTTCTGATCGCAATTCCGATGCTTTTGGCATCAATGGTGTTAATTATTCAAACCGGGCTTCTGGGCTCGTCCAAAGCGATGCAATCTATGGCGCAGGAGGGTAATCTGCCTCAAATATTAGGTAAATCTAATATACATAATGTGCCGATTGTAGCGATGATAATTATTTCATTATTTAATTTGGTATTAATTGGCTTAGGCAATCCTTCCACCATTTTAGCGGCATCAGCCTTGGGTTATTCCGTGGCCAATGGTATCAGTCTGTTTGCTTATTTTAAAGCAAGCAAAACTGCTCCTCAGGTAAAAGATGATGAATATTTTAAAGCACCCAAGGGTTGGAAGTATTTGGCTCTTGCTTGTGGGATCTTAAATATTCCATTATATTTTATCGGTATTACGATGATTAACATCTTGGATTTTGGCTTACAGTCAGCTTTAATTGGACTTATCGTTCTCTTGCTCTATGTTCCATTATGGTATTATTCTAAATGCGAAGCCAGAGACCGGAGGATCATGGATCATCAAAAGAACCTGGGTGGCAGTAATTAAGTTCCCGTAAAAAGAAGACCCTGACGTTGTCGGGGTCTTCTCTTTACTCTTTACGATATGCAATTTAACAAATTCCAAGACTCCCACTTCTATAAGTGGGAGCTCCTATTTTCACTTCAGGTGGGGTAGATTCCCTATCTGAAGCCCCGATGTTCAGCTTTAGCTGAACGAGTTCACTTATTATCAAGACCCAGGGTTTTTATCTTATAGTATAAATTTTGTCTGGAGATACCTAAATCCTGGGCTGTTTTGGTAATATTGTTCCTGTTTTGGGCAAGGTACTGTTTAATCAGATTTTTTTCTGTTTCTGCCAAAATTGATTGTAATGTTCCGGTATGTGTTGCCGGGTGGGCGCAGTCTTTATTGCTTTCCAGTCTTTCTCGGAAATATTCCGGCAAATGGTCAAGCTCCAGGATGGTATCCTCCCTTTGAATAAAATTCATGGCACTTTCCACAAAATTCTCCAATTCCCTGACATTGCCCGGCCAAGCGTATTTCTCAAAGGCATAAAGTAATTCGTTTGAAAGATCATGAACAAAGAGATCGAACTCCAAGTTGAATTTTTCGATAAAATGCATGGTCAATACTTTAATATCTTCTTGTCTTTCCACCAGGGGCGGAATATTGATGGTGATGGTTGCCAGACGGAAGTATAGGTCGGAGCGTATGGTTTGCTCCTGCACCGCTTGGGTAGGGTCTACATTGGTAGCACTGATGACGCGGCAATTTACTGGAATGGGCACACTGCCTCCTAATCGGCGCACTTTCTTTTCTTGAAGAACTCTTAAAAGTTTTGCTTGCAGGGACAGGGGCATGGAGTTGATTTCATCCAGAAAAATAGTACCGTCTTCCGCCTGCTCAAATAATCCGGGCACATCGGTCGCTCCGGTAAAAGCACCTTTTACCGTGCCAAAAAGCATACTTTCTAATAATGTTTCCGGAATCGCGGCACAATTAATCCCAATAAAAGGACCCTTGGCAAACAAACTGGCATTGTGAATCCCTTGAGCAAAAAGCTCCTTCCCGGTGCCGGTTTTACCAAAGATAAGAACAGGGGATTGACGGGGAGCAATTTGCCGGGCTTCCCGGACAATTTTTTTCATTTGAACACTCTTCCCGACAATATCGTCCAGAAGATATAGGGCATCCTTACGGTAATAATTAGTTTCCTTGGTAAATTTCTTTTGTAATTCCATGGTATTGGCGATAAAATCACTCATTTGATTCATATTTCGGAAGATGACATAAACAGAAGTAACCTCGCCCCTATAAAAGAAGGGAAAGGCACTGTAGATCATATTGGTTTTTCTGCCATTGGTTAGATAGTACCAGTAAGGCTGTTCCAGAATAGGCTTGCCGGTGTTAAAAACTTTTTTTGTCACCTCGTCAGCAAAATAATAAGGCTGGAAAAAGGCCTCTTTTTCAGTTTTTCCCAACACTTCTTTGCGGTCCAGGTTTTCCATTCGTTCTGACTCTCGGTTATATAAGGTGATTTTACCATCTTTATGAACCACATAGACCGCTTCATGGATACTGTCAATTATTTTTCTAAAGAGCAGATTCTCTTCCTCCAGCATATCCGGTTGATCAGCAATTTCCGCCTTAGAATGCCCGGTTAACGGCATTTAAACACCTCCCCATCAATTCTGTTAATCTTTTCATATTCATTTCGAAAAAAGATTAATTTTTTTGTCATGATCTAAACCGAGGTAGTAATATCTTGCGCAAAAAGTGTAACAAAATTTTTCGGAGTAAGATTTTATGACGCCTATTTTCATTAAGTTCAAAGCCATGCGTGTAACAATATTGTTACAATGCTCGTCCACTTCTCCGATTTTGGCAAATATTTTTATGAAAAACACTGATATTTCAAGGCTTTTAGGGATATGATGAATATGGCATGATATTTGCTTATTAATAAATGTATAAATAGTATAAATGAACTAATAATCGTAAAAATAGTATTAAAGATTGATTTTACTTAATTGACAGATCCTATTTTCAGAAAAGTACAAAAAGTATAATAAATGTATTATATTAGTTCAATTATATTATAATTTTCCCATGGAAACAAGGGTTGCTTTTCACAGGTTTATCTTTAAATTCAATCCTGGTGAGAAATATTGAAACCGAAGGAGGGATTTAGGATTTAATTAAAACCGGATGCATCTTCAGTCGGTGAACTTTGTAAAAATTGCCCAGTTAAGGGATGGTACAAGCATTCCAGGATTATAAATCAATTATTTCAGAAAGGTGGTTAAAAAATGACAATCAGAAATCCCAGATCAAATTACACACAAAAAAGCGGTTTTAGCATTAACATGTACACCGATGATGAACTGAGACAAATTCATAATGCGACATTAGAAGTTTTGTGGCTGGAAGGAGTTCATTTCACATCTAAAGAAGCTTTGGATCTTTTCGAAGATGCAGGTGCTGTGGTAGACCGCAAAGAATCCTTAGTACGCATTCCCTCTTATTTGGTAGAAGATGCCATCCGTTCAGCTCCCAGCTCCATTGTCTTAGGCGGGCGGGATCCCAAAAATGACTGTGTTCTGGAAGACACCCGAGTCAACTTTACGACCTTTGGCGCCGGTGTGAAAATGATCGACCCCTATACCGGAGAAGTCAGAAATACCGTTAAGGCTGACGTGGCCGGGACTGCATTGGTTGCAGACTATCTGGAGGGTGTAGATGTTTACTCCCATTCAGTTTCAGCGCGGGATTGTCCCTCAGTATCCGTTGACATGCATGAAGCGGAAGCTTTCTTAAGCAATACCACCAAGCACTGCATGCATATTGACCTTCTATCCGGTGAACATGCCAAGAAATATATCGAAATGGGTGCCGCCATTATGGGCGGGATGGATAATCTGAGAAAACGGCCTGTGATCTCTGCCTTAACTTGTCCTCAAAGTCCGCTCCAGCTGCATTCGGAATGTTGCGGAATTATCATTGAGTTTGCCAGAGCAGGTATTCCATGTAATATTTTATCCATGGCCATGTCCGGCGCCACCACACCGGTAACCATTGCCGGAACCTTAGTCATCCATAATGCGGAGGTTCTTGCGGGAATCACCTTATCCCAATTGGCACAGAGGGGAGCCCCGGTTATGTACGGAAGCTCCACTACCACCTTTGACCTGCAATTTGCTACCGCTCCTGTTGGTTCCCCGGAACTGGGGATCTGCAGCGCCGGAGTTGCTGCTTTAGCCCAATTCTATCTCTTGCCCAGCTTTACCGCAGGGACATAGGCTGACAGCAAATTAACCGACGTACAAGCCGGATTTGAAAAAACCATCACAGCTTTGCTTCCTGCTTTAGCAGGTGTGAACCTGATTTATGGTATGGGTATGTTGGAGTTAGGGGTAACCTTCAGCTATGCTCAACTTCTCATTGATGATGAAATTGCCCGCATGGTGAAGAGAGTAGTGCGCGGTGTGGATATAAATGATGCGACCTTAGCCGTTGATCTGATCAGGAAGGTCGGTGGCGGCACCGGTAAACATTATTTATTAGAAGAGCACACCATGGAACATGTCAGAACAGAACAATCCAGAGGGAAACTCTTTGACCGTAAAATGCGTCTAACCTGGGAAGCAGAAACCGGTGGTAAAGATGCCGGCGAACGTGCTGCTGATAAAGCCAGAGAGATCTTAAACGAATACAAACCGGAGCCCTTGGATAAGGACGTTGCTGCCGAAATGAGAAAGATCGTAGAAAGCTTAGAAAAATAAGCTTGATTTCAAAATACCCCATAATGCAATTAAATTAATAAACAGTGCCGGAAATGCAGAAAGAGGGTAGGATCCCTTTTTCCGCAGCACAAGCACTGTGAGATTAAAAACCATTAACAGAGAGGAAATGTAGGTGCATTTCCTCTCTGTTATTTTACTTTAATGAGGGAGTATAACTTTTAAAAGGTTAAAAGGTTAAAAGGTTAAAAATATAAGTGCAACTAAGGCCAAGGTTAAGCTTTTTTGAATTTATGCTTACCCTTTTTGCGTACAGAAGGGGATTTTTATGAGAAATCCTAAAGCAGTGAAAAGAGGGGAGAAAAAGGCACCTATTGTACCAAAATTCAACAAATGGTATAATAAATTATAAGTTTTTTATCAGGAGAAATTCTATGAAAAATTTTGTTAAAGAACCTATCCAAGATACATATATTTTTACCATTCCCGACTTTTCCCGTTCCGGATTGGTAAAACACGGTTTTACCTGCCGCTTGGGCGGCGTCAGCCAGGGTGATTTTTCATCTTTAAATCTGGCTTTTCATGTGGGAGATGATCCTGACCATGTTATTGCCAATCGGAAGAAAATTGTGCATCTTTTAGGAGGAAAACTGGAATCCCTGGTCGCGTCAGAGCAGGTGCATGATCATCAGGTCTTTGTGGTGGGAGCATCGGATCAGGGACGGGGCAGTGATACCTATGAAACGGCCATACCCTGCACCGATGCGTTAATCACAGATGTTCCCGGGGTGATGCTAAGCTCTTATTATGCGGATTGTGTTCCCTTGTTCTTTCTTGATCCTGAGCATCAGGTGATAGCCCTGGCCCATGCCGGATGGAGAGGCACCGTGCTGCATATGGGAGTAATTACTCTTAAAAAAATGTCGGAAACATATGGGACAAGGCCGGAAAAATGTTTGGTGGGCATTGGTCCCTCCATTGGCAGCTGCTGTTTTCAGGTGGATCAAAAGGTATTGGATGTATTTGCTTCCTCTTTTGATTTTTACCAACAATACACTAAGGCCCAAGGTGAAGATAAATGGACCATTGATTTGCCCGGGGTCAACGAGCAACTTTTGATCCAGAGCGGTGTGCAGCCAGAGCATATCACAAAAAGCGATCTGTGCACTTCCTGCAATATTGATTTATTTTTTTCACATCGTAAGGAACAAGGCAGAACCGGCCGGCAGGCTGCATTGATCATGCTGAATGAGGAGTCTGGTTAAATGAAGAAACGTCCTCAAAAAAATCATAAGCGAGTGTGGCATCGCCATAAAGTCCAGCCGGATAAAAAAAAGGTGCTGGCTGGGGCATTGTTATTGATCGCTGTTTTATTTCTTTATCATCCCTTGAAAAACTTTGCCGTAAGTAAAATGGTGCGCTTCGGTACGGCAGAGTGGAAAGTTTTGGAGCAATCCACCCAAGAAGAGGCGCTTATAATCCGGGAGGAAAATGTGATTACCGCACCCTCTGACGGAACCTTTGAAACGGTTGCGGCAGATAACGGGAAGGTGGCAGTGGGTCAGATTATCGGCTACATCAAAACCCGGGGAGCTGCAGCTCAGGCTGATGCCCTGAAGATTCCTGTGAAAGCACCTAAAGCAGGACTTTTATCCTACCATACCGATGGTTTGGAGGATGTTTTGAAACCGGATTTGCTCAATAATTTACATATTGACAAAATTGCTTCTATTATCTCTCAACAACAAAAAGAGACGGTGCACCTGCCCCAAACTGCCCAGGGCAAACCAATCTGCAAAATAGTTGATAATCTTGTTAACCCCTATTTTTACATCGAAACGGATCATCAGAATCTGGAGCGGTTTGTGGAAAAAGGAGAAAAAATTAGTGTGCGCTTTCCTAATGGGTTGGCCTCCCAGGTTGTGGTTCAGGAAGTGAAAAAAAGTGACCATAAATTTATTATTCTGGTCAAAGCGTTGAATGCACCGGATCTGGATTTAACAACAAGAGAACTTCCCATAGAGCTGATTTTCGATTCTTATGAGGGTGTTGTGATTTCAAAGAATGCTTTGGTTAAGGAAAATGATGAAGACGGGGTCTTTATTTCCCGGGAAAAGGTCTGCGTGTGGAAAAAGGTAGAGATAATGGGATCAATAGGTAACGAAACTGTTGTTTCCGGTTTAGAAGTTGGGGAACAATATATTATCAATCCTTCCTTCATAAAGAAGGGTCAAATAATAAATTAGATGCGGAGGGTCAAAGATTTGTCTCAGATTAGGACGGCCATCAACCGGATTCAAGATGAGATTAAAAGCGCACAAGAAAGAAGCCCGTATGGGGCAAAGGATGTCTTGCTTTTGGCTGTGACCAAAAATGTAGATGCCGAACGTATGAAGGAGGCCATGACCGCAGGTATTTCGGCATTTGGGGAAAACAGGGTTCAGGAAATCGAAAAGAAATATGACCAGATCCCTACAGAGGCATCATGGCATTTAATTGGACATCTCCAGAAAAATAAGGTAAAATACATCATTAATAAGGTAGCATTGATTCATTCTTTAGATAGTACAGCTTTAGCAGAGGAAATTAATAAAAGAGCGCAGCAGGTGAACCTGGTCATGCCGGTGCTGGTGCAGGTTAATGTTGCGGATGAAGAAACCAAATTCGGCGTAACGCCGGATGAGGCGATCCCCTTGATTCAAGGAATCCGGGCATTACCCCATCTGAAAATTTCCGGTCTGATGACCATCGCGCCATTGGTAGATGAGGCTGAAAAAGTTCGTCCCGTTTTTCGGCAATTACGGGAACTCAGGGATCAGATTCAGGAAATGAACTTACCCGGTGTTTCCATGGATTATTTATCTATGGGGATGACCAATGATTATCAAATCGCCGTTGAAGAAGGTGCCAACATCGTGCGCATTGGCAGCGGGATTTTCGGAGCAAGATTGCCTAACTAACTTGGGGACAAGCCTCTGGGGGAAATTACCCCAATATATACGGGAGCTAAAGGATAGTGGCAAGTGAAACGTCTCCACAACAACGTCCCACGAAGATACCCGTGATAATGCTGGCAAACGAAACGTCCCCGTGACATACAATAAGGAGGAATTTCCATGAGTAAAATCTTAGATAAAATGATGGGTGCCATTGGTTTTGAAGTAGCTGAAGAAGAGGAAATTATTGAGACCACAGAAGAAAACTACGCTCAAAATGACCGGGAAAAAAGACAGAAAAAGGCTAACCTTTTAGGCTTGCCCAGTCAGCGGCCGGTTACGATGATGCTGGTTAAGGCTGAGTCTTATGATGAGGTAGAATCCATCGGACAGAATATCAAAGAACGGCGTCCTGTCATTGTCAATTTTGATGACGTGGATAAAGAAACGGCCCAGCGCATGATCGACTTTTTAAGCGGCGCAGTTTTTGCTTTGGATGGCTCGGTGCAGAAGGTTTCCATGGGCACATTCCTATTTGCGACTACCAATTTGGACGTGGTGGGTCAAATTGCGGCGGAATATGTGGAAGAATATAAGGAAAACAATTTTTTTAAAGGATTTGCCTGGAACAAGAAATAAGATGGAGGCGCAATGTGACAGTTAATATCGGGTTTATTGGTGCCGGTGCAATGGGGGAAGCCTTTGTTTCCGGATTATTGAAGACGGAGGAATATTCTCCTCAAACGGTACATGTTCATGATATCAAAGAGAAGCGGCTGCTTTATCTGAAAGAAAAATATGGCATCCAAACTTATGAAGACCCCCGTGAATTGGTAGCAAAATGTGAGGTCATTGTTTTTTCAGTCAAGCCACAGAATATTCGGGAGGTTTTATCATCTCTGAAAGATGATTTTACGGAAAAACACTTGATCATTTCCATTGTCGCCGGTTTTTCCATCGATTCCATTTATCAATATGTATCTGAAAAAGTAAGTGTCATTCGGGCGATGCCCAACACCCCCTGCCTGATCCGGAAAGGTGTTACCTGTATGGCTTTTTCGGATAATGTCAGTGAAGCACAAAAAGAGATCGCCTTGAATATTATGGGTTCGGTAGGTAATGTTCATATTTTGCAGGAAAGACTGCTCGATGCCGTGACAGGTCTGTCGGGCAGCGGGCCGGCATATATATTTTTAGTAATTGAAGCCTTATGTGATGCCGGGGTCCGGGCGGGTATCCCCCGGGATATTGCCCTGGATTTATCGGTGCAAACGATGATTGGGTCGGCCACCATGGCGGACATCACCAAAACCCACCCTGCGATTCTTAAGGATCAGGTGATCACACCTGACGGAACCACAATTGCTGCCTTGCATGTTCTGGAACGTGCCGGTGTGCGGGTAGCTTTTATGGATGCTGTGATTGCAGCAGCTGAAAGATCCCGGGAACTGGGCACAGAATAAAAAAGGGGGAAGACGATGTCGGTCTATTCTATTGTGCGCACGGCCTTTGAGGTTTTAAACTGGTTGATTATTATCAGAGTGATACTTTCCTGGATCAGGCATGATCCGCGTAATCCGCTGATTCGCTTTATTTATGAAATTACGGAACCAATTTTGGCTCCCATCCGTCGTTTGATCCCTATACGGCCGGGGATGCCCATTGATTGGTCTCCTTTTGTGGCCATTTTACTGCTCATGTTGGTAGAGCAATTTGTTTATAGGTTTTTATTGTAATGAGAGGAAAATTGGACCGGGAAAAATGCCTGTCTCATATTAGAGATCAGGAATTGAAGCAATCGATGATGCGCCTGTTGGATCTCTGGGAACGGGCGTTTTTTCGTCACCGCACTGAAGTTACGGATTTTTATTATCCCTATACCCAGCAGATGGCCATGGATATTCTACGGGGTCTCCCGGAGATGTCTTTTGCCCCTTTTGGCGGCTATGAAGAGGCGGAAAGAAAAAGAATTGCCATCATTCCCGGGGAAGCTTCGGCCGGGGATGAGGATTTCAAATTGGCCTATCTCCAGGTGGAGGGCCATTTTAAATTTCGCGAGGTCAGCCACCGGGACTATTTGGGTTCCCTTTTATCATTGGGCCTGGGGCGGGAAAAAATCGGCGATCTCCTAGTAGGGGAAAAGGGTTGTCAGGTGATTCTGGAGCAGGATATTTTGTCTTATATCCGGCTCAATTGGACACAGGTGAACGCGGTCTCTGTTCAGGTCCGGGAAATTTCCCGGGAGGATCTGACAGTGCCCCAGGGGGAAAAAAAGGAGATTAAATCAACAGTGGCCTCACCTCGTCTGGATGCGGTTCTTAGTGTAGGCTTTGCCAGTTCCCGCACAAAGACCTTGCCGGAGATTAAAGGCGGCAAAGTACGGGTCAACTGGAAAACAATCACGGATCCTGCTTATCAAATCAAAGAGGGTGATCACATTTCCTGTCGGGGCAAAGGGCGCATTGAGATGGAGTCAATTTCAGGTCCCACCCAAAAGGGACGGTTTTTTGTGCGCATTGCCCGGTATTGTTAGTGGGAGTCTCGGAATTTGATTAAAGGATGATAGAAATGCTCAATTTGACCGAAAAGGACGGCAACGTAATCCTGAAAGTAAAGGTGCAGCCCCGGGCTTCCAAAAATGAACTGGCCGGGATTTTGGGCGATGCTGTAAAATTAAGGATTACGGCGCCCCCGGTGGAGGGGGAAGCGAATAAAGCAGTGATCCGGTTTTTTGCCCGTTTATTTAAGCTTCCCCAAACCAGTGTGCAGATTATCTCAGGGGACACCTCCCGGAATAAGGTAGTGGAATTGACCGGAGTCACCTTGAAAGAGGTAGAAGATCAGATTAATGGTTAAATTTTAGTTAAATATTGCCAAAAAAAGATCCACAAACAGATTTATGGTTGAAATTTTGCTGAATTTGGATATAATAATACTGAATTAGAAGTGCGGAACTAATTGTCCGATTGCAAACTGTACGAAAACCAAGAACTCTGTTTGTTGTTCTGGTTTGACATGATTGCTCAGGATTATACAAGATTTTAAAATAACGAGAAAGCGATGATAGGGATAAGTAAGCAGAGAGGTTGATCAGCGAATCCGGGGAGGTGGAAGCCGGGTAAGCCCACTGTTGAAATGATCACCCGGGAGCGATAACCTGAAAATAGTAGGGTTTTACGGGTTCGGCCGTTATCCGAAAAAGTAAGTGGCGTGTAATTAGCGCAACTAGGGTGGTACCGCGGATCTTTCCGTCCCTTTGGGGATTGGAGAGATTTTTTTATACACTATCTACTCAATTTGTTATGTTGAAAGCCTAGCGGTAAAATGTCAACATTAAAAAAATGAGAAATTGGAAAAAAAATAAGGGAACATGAAAAGTTCTGCTAAAAAAGGGTAACCCAAATAAACCTCGCACCAAATACCAATAAATGTAAGACGGTGAAAGGATATAAGAAGACCCAGTTAGGAAAAAGAGTTAATCTCTCCTTTCTGGTGGTGTGTACAGTTTGTTGGTCTTTAGTAGCATAAAGACCAACCGTACCAATTTTCGGGCAGTTAAGACGAGAGCACGTTTGTGCTGATGTTTCAAAGCTTCAGAATACTTTTTAGCATAAAAGGCGGCGTAATCACTATCATAGCGACGAACAAGGTTGGCAGCTTGTACCAAATAGTAACGCAGATACTTGTTGCCGGTACGTAATCGCTTAGTTTCATCGCTTTCAAATTCTCCGGATTGATATTGGGACCAAACAAGGCCTGTATACTTAGCCAGGGCATTATGATTGTCAAAGCGATTAATATCACCAATTTCAGCAATAATACCGGCAGCAAATACAGGACCAATGCCTTTGACTGAAGACAAAGTTTCAGGGACAGATTTCATGATCTTTCCAATTTCTTTATCGATCTTAGTGACTTCTTTTTCCATGGTCTGAATTACAGTAAGCATGACCGATAAAGAAAGATTAACAGGATCAGCCATGGCCTTATCAAGGCGATATGAAGAGCGAGCCAGTTTTTGTAAGAATAAAGCTAACTCTTCAGGGTTATCAAAACGGTTTTTCCCTTTTTCCTTTAGAAAATCCACCAATTCAGTAATGGACATGGAAACAATCTGTTCAGGCTCAAGTTCTTGCAAAACTGCCAGGCAGGTAGCCCCAAACATATTGGAAAAAGGGTTGTCCTGGCGCAGACCACTGAATTTAAGGAAGACCTGATTGAGAAAGTAGGTTTTGTCTCGGGCGATACTTTGCATCAGATGAAAGCGGGTTCGTGTAAGTCGCTGAAGAGCTTCATATTGAATGCACGAAGTCAATTCATGAGGAAGACGGCCAAATCTAAGTTGGTCCGCAATCACCCAGGCATCAATACGGTCATTTTTAGGAAGACAATCATATCCTTTCTTGAAACGAGCTACCTTTCTTGCATTAAGTACAAAAACCTGAGACTGAAAATCAGTAACTTCGTGGAGCCCGGCATTGAGAAAATGGGCTAAATGCCAGCCCAAATTAGAAGTAGCCTCCATACCAACACGAACAAGACTAGTCTGATATTTGACAGCAGATTGAAGGATACGTTGCAATAAAGTTTCAGCCCCGTTTAAATCGTTGGGAATAGAAAAGGAAGCAAGAGCATCACCGGAATCATTCATGAACTGCACAGAATGAGAGCGGAGGCTCACGTCAATTCCTACCATAAGATTTGCCATATCCACACCTCCCTTCGATAAATAATCAAATACTTCTCAGACCTGGGTGCCCATGGGAACCATCTAAAGCAGCCTCGTCATCAGAACTCATGAACAGGAAAACGACAGCTTGGGTGCTACCCCCGAATTCCTGACCCGGTGCAACTAGCGGTTAGATACTCGATGATGGACCACGGGTGGCAGGCTTTATAAAGCAGTATCCAGCAGGATCCGCAAGGAGTGACAGAAATCTCCCGAAAAGTACCTGTCGATCCCATTGTCCCATGAGCAGGTCCAAGAAACAAGACAGAATAAAGCAATAAAAAAGACAGCAAAAAGAGAACAAAAAGGCAACAAAAAACCAGCCAAGCAACAGCTAGTATTTCTACTCTGGCTGGCTGGTTTCCAATCACTAAGGAATTCAAGCATCCTGTTATGGGTCATATACCCTGAGCGTATTATATTTAAACGCCATAGTAACCAGGATTACTGATTTCCAAAAGTGCTCTATATTCAATTAAAAAGTTTTACCATCTAGTTTTGAAGAAACAAATCAAACAACAAAATGATTTGACCACAATCTATAATCGCGCGCCTTACAGATTAAACATGGACTACAAGTTTGCGAATGAAGAGATTCTTCAAAACTGGGAACCGGTTCCCCGGATCGCTATTCTTCAACTGGAAATTATGCTATCCGGTGGATCTAATACTATTATACGAGGAGTTTCACAATGGATTATTCGAAAACACTGAATTTACCTCAAACTGATTTTCCCATGCGGGGAAATTTGCCCAAAAGAGAACCGGAAATGATGCAATTTTGGGCAGATTTAAACATTTATGAAAAAGTACAGGAAAAAACTAAAGGACGGCCCAAATTTATCTTGCATGACGGTCCCCCTTATGCCAATGGAGATATTCATCTGGGTCATACCTTAAATAAAGTGTTGAAGGACATAATTGTTAAATTCAAATCCATGGATGGCTTTGATGCCCCTTATATCCCCGGCTGGGATACCCATGGACTGCCTATTGAGCAAAGAGCGATTAAGGATTTGGGCTTAAACCGCCACAAAGTGAGTGTTGTGGAATTCCGCCAGAAATGTGCCGATTATGCCATGAAATATGTTAATTTGCAGCGGGAACAATTTAAACGCTTAGGGGTGCGGGGAGATTGGGAACACCCTTATATCACTCTTTTGCCGGAATATGAAGCCGTTCAGATCGGCGTTTTTGGTGAAATGGCAAAGAAAGGATATATCTATAAAGGGCTGAAACCTGTTTATTGGTGTGCCGATTGTGAAACTGCTTTGGCGGAAGCCGAGGTGGAGTATGCAGATGCTAAATCACCTTCCATTTATGTCAAGTTTCAGGTCAAGGACGGTAAGGGTATCCTGGACCAAGACGCTAGTTTTGTCATTTGGACCACCACGCCCTGGACGATTCCCGCCAATGTGGCGATCAGCGTCCATCCTGATTTTGACTATTGTCTGGCTGAGGTTGAAGGGGAAAAGATTGTTCTGGCCAAGGAATTATTACCCGGCTTCATGCAGCTGCTGGAAAAAGAAAATTATAAAATCCTGAAAGAATTTAAAGGGGCTGAATTAGAGTACATTGTGTGCCGTCATCCTATTATGGACCGGGATTCTCTGGTGATTTTAGGTGAGCACGTAACCTTGGAGGCAGGTACCGGCTGTGTCCACACCGCGCCGGGACACGGAGCGGACGACTTTGAAGTGGGAAAGAAATATCATCTGCCCGTGATTTCCCCTTTGGATGACCGGGGCGTATTTACGGCGGAAGGGGCTCAATTTCAGGGCATGAAGACCGGGGAAGCCAACAAGGCAGTAATTAAGGAACTGGCGGAAAAAGGTGCCTTAATGAAACAGGTCACCATCAACCATCAGTATCCTCATTGCTGGCGCTGCAAACATCCGATTTTATACCGGGCTACGGAGCAATGGTTTGCTTCCATTGACGGGTTCCGGGAGCAGACTTTGGCAGAAATTGATCGGGTACAGTGGATTCCCGCCTGGGGCAGAGACCGCATCTATAATATGATTAAGGACCGGGGTGACTGGTGTATTTCGCGACAGCGCACCTGGGGCGTACCCATCCCCATTTTCTATTGTCAGGATTGCGGTCATCCGGTGATTAATGACGATACCATCAAACACATTCAGCATCTTTTCCGGGAACACGGTTCTCAGATTTGGTTTGCCAAAGAAGCGGAAGACTTGGTGCCGCCCGGATTAAAATGCGATCAGTGCGGTCATGATCATTTCAGGAAGGAAACGGATATTATGGATGTTTGGTTCGATTCCGGTTCCAGTCATGCCGCTGTGTTGGAAACAAGGGAAGACCAAAGGTGGCCCGCAGATCTTTATTTGGAAGGAAGCGACCAGCATCGGGGCTGGTTTAATTCATCTCTTTCCACCGCTGTGGCAACCAGAGGCAAAGCTCCTTATAAGGCCGTGTTAACCCATGGTTTTGTCGTGGATGAAAAAGGGCGGAAGATGTCCAAATCCATGGGCAATGTGGTGGATCCTTTAAAGGTTATCGACCAAATGGGGGCGGATGTGATGCGGCTCTGGGTTGCCTCCGCTGATTACCGTTCCGATCTGGCCAATTCCCCGGGAATTATGAAACAGATTGCTGAGGCCTATCGTAAAATCCGCAACACCGCCCGCTTTTTAATGAGCAATCTTTATGATTTTGATCCCGTAAAGGACAGGGTGGCATATGAGGACTTGGAGGAAATCGACCGCTGGGCAATGCACCAGCTGACGAATTTGATTGATCGTTCTTTAAAAGCGTATCGAGATTATGAGTTCCATGTTGTTTACCATGCCATTCACAAATTCTGCGTGGTGGACATGAGTGCCTTTTATTTAGACATTGTCAAGGATCGGGTTTATTCCTCCCTGGCCCAGGATCAGGGACGGCGTGCCGCGCAAACGGTGATGTACGATACGATCCATGCCCTGGTGCGTTTGATTGCCCCAATTCTGACTTTTACCTCAGAAGAAATCTGGCCTTATCTGCCCAAAGAAGGGGATGCCCCCGAGAGTGTTCAGATGGCAGCCATGCCCCAGGTGGAAGAGAAATATCTTAATGATCAGCTGGCTGAAAAATGGAACCGGATTTTAGATGTGAGAGAAAAGGTATCCAAAGAATTGGAAATTGCAAGGCAAGATAAGGTGATCGGCCATTCTCTCAATGCTGCCGTGGATTTATATCCGGATGAAAAAATCTATCAGATCTTAAAACCGGTGGCCGATCAATTGAGCACGATCTTTATTGTTTCTGCGGCCACTTTGCATGATCCGGGTACCGCAGCACCGGCAGAGGCAGGAAAAGCGGAAGATATGGATCTGGCAATTCTCGTTACCCCGGCTGCCGGAGAGAAATGCGAACGTTGCTGGACTTATAGTGTTTCTGTCGGGGAGGATCAAGAGCATCCTACCATCTGCCATCGCTGTTCCCAGGTGGTGCACCAGCTTTAAATTTGTGAACTAAGTTAAGTAAGCTCTGCATCGGGGCTTCAGATGGGGAATCTACCCCACCTGAAGTGCAAAAGTGGAAGTCTTGGAATTTGATCAATAATGGGGGAAAGGAGCAAAGGGATGAAAGATAGAATCATCGTAACGGTAGTCGGCATGGATAAAGTAGGTATTATTGCCCGTGTTACTACCGCTTTGGCTGATGCGGGAGTTAATATTCTGGATATCAGCCAGACCATTATGCAGGATTTTTTCACCATGATTATGATTTGTGATATGTCTGCCGCTCAGGTGGATTTAGCCGGTTTGAAAAAGGCTTTGAATGAGGTGGGGGAGCGCATCGGCGTCAAAATTACGGTGCAGCATGAAGAAATTTTCCAGTATATGCACAGGATTTAACTAAGATACTGTATACAGGAAATAGCTTCTGAAGGGAGGAGTAAATATGCCCATTTCTTTTCAGCTCGATGAAATTATGGAAACCATCCATATGGTCCAGATGGAGAATTTGGATGTACGCACCATTACCATGGGAATTAGTTTAAGGGATTGTGTCCATCCCCAGGTAAAGGTAAGCTGTCAAAAAATCTATGATAAAATTTACCGCTATGCCCAAAACTTAGTGCCGGTGGGGGAAAGCATCGAATCCGATTATGGCATCCCTATTGTTAATAAACGAATTTCCGTGACCCCCATTGCCTTGGTGGCAGAAGGGGCGGAAACAGAAGATTATTTGGCCTTTGGCGAGGTGCTGGATCGGGTGGCCAAAGACGTGGGGGTGAACTTTATTGGCGGCTTCTCGGCTTTGGTTCATAAAGGGTTTACCCAGGGCGACCGGAAATTGATCCGCTCCATCCCCGGGGTTTTGGCCGCCACGGAAAGAGTCTGCTCTTCTGTAAATATCGGAACGACCAAAGCCGGCATCAATATGGATGCGGTTTTGGAAATGGGCCGTGTGGTGAAGTTAACAGCTGATTTGACGGCCCAAGACGGGGGCTTGGGCTGTGCCAAATTAGTGGTCTTCTGCAATGTTCCTGAGGACAACCCCTTCATGGCCGGTGCTTTTCATGGCATTGGCGAGCCGGAGGTAGTGCTCAACGTGGGGGTAAGCGGACCGGGGGTGGTCTTAAATGCCGTGCGCAAACATCCGGAGGCAGATCTGGGGACATTAGCGGAGGTAATTAAGAAAACAGCCTTTAAGGTGACCCGGGCCGG
Organism: Dehalobacterium formicoaceticum; assembly: GCF_002224645.1. Taxonomy (NCBI): domain Bacteria; kingdom Bacillati; phylum Bacillota; class Clostridia; order Eubacteriales; family Peptococcaceae; genus Dehalobacterium; species Dehalobacterium formicoaceticum. The sequence continues at coordinate 1,803,185 of NZ_CP022121.1, forward strand.
CGAGCTGGTGGGCCGGGTTGCTTCTCAAAAACTCAATGTGCCCTTTGGTATCGTTGACTTATCCCTGGCCCCAACCCCGGCCATTGGGGACAGTGTTGCGGATATTTTGGAAGCCATGGGTCTGGAAAGGTGCGGCACTCATGGCACCACCGCCGCTTTGGCTATGCTCAATGATGCCGTAAAAAAAGGCGGTTCCATGGCATCCTCATATGTAGGCGGGTTAAGCGGCGCCTTTATCCCCGTGAGTGAGGATGCAGGGATGATTCGGGCGGTGGAGGACAAGGCCTTGTCCATTGATAAGCTGGAGGCCATGACCTGCGTCTGTTCCGTGGGGCTGGACATGATTACCGTACCGGGAGACACCACGGCGGAAACCATTGCCGCCATCATCGCCGATGAAGCAGCCATCGGGATGATTAATAATAAGACCACGGCTGTGCGCATCATCCCGGCGCCGGGAAAAAAAGTGGGAGATTATGTTGAGTTTGGCGGTCTTTTAGGGAAGGGACCGGTGATGGCCGTGCATCAGTATGATTCCGCTAAATTTGTGCAAAGAGGGGGGCGCATTCCGGCACCCCTCAATGCCTTAACAAATTAGTGAAAATAGGAACTCCCACTCATAGAAGTGGGAGTCTCGAATTTGATAAATAAAGGGGGAGACCTGACAATGGAATTATCAAATGATCAAATCAAAGCATTAAAAGGGAAGGGGTACATCCTTAATAAAGACGATGTTCATTTTTCCTGTCGGATCGTTACACCGTCGGGGAGACTTAAGGCCGGGGAAGCGAAAAAAATAACGGAGATCAGCGAAAAATACGGGCAAGGTGATATTTATTTAACCCAAAGAATGCAAATCGAGATTCCGGGGCTAAAGTATGAGGATTTGGACCAGGTCACAAAAGAGCTGGCAGATGCAGGCCTGGCCGTTGGCGGAACAGGCAATCGGGTCAGACCGATTACCTCTTGCAAAGGAACCCTTTGTAGATTTGGTTTGTTTGATACCTTTGAACTGACAGCAAAATTAAATGAAAGGTTTTATCAAGGACATTACCATGAGATCCTGCCCGCCAAGCTAAGGATTAGTATCACCGGCTGCCCTCATAATTGTTCCGTGACTCATATGGCTTGTATCGGCTTAATGGGCAAAAAAACGGATCAGGTAGCCATCATCATGGGGGGCATGGATGGCAACGAACAATCTACGGGACAGGAGTTAAGAGGACTTTATACCGTGGATCAGGCTATGGAAATCATGGAAAAGATAATTTCCTATTATCGGGAGCATAGCCTGCCTGGTGAACGGTTAGGTAAAATGGTCTCAAGAATCGGTTTTGCTGCAGTTGAAGAGGCTGTTATAGGATAACAGGGTCCCGGGCGAAGGTTCGGAAGAAGTCAGTTGTCAGTCAAAATGTTTGTGGAATGCAGCTTCAATGGCTGCACCGCATTCTTTTTCAAAGGCCAGGTATTTATCCATGATCGTTTTCGCCTCGTCTGTAAGCTTTGACCCGCCGCCATCATGTCCTCCCGCATGACTGATGATTAAAGGAAAGCCCAGACGTTTTTCGATGTCCTTAATCAATTTATGGGCCTGACTATAAGACATATGAATCCTCCGGGCAGCATGATTTAAAGAACCTGTTTCCTCAATGCCCTTTAGAAGAAGGTAAGGTCCCAGTCCAAAAGCCTTACCTTCTTTTTCTAACCAGATTTTATATTTTACTTGCACGTTTGATCACCTCAGTCAAAATTGTTGGAAGCTAATCCTATTCTAACGGTTTGCTTTTAAAAATGGAAGGGGAAAGCACAGGCAGGCTCCCAAAGAATTTTTAATAAAACATTGATTCTTAGTCGCACCCGATATATTATTATGAATATAGCGTAGATCATAAAGAAAACTTGGCTTCCGTCAGGCCAAAGGCAAACTTTTTAAATTTATCCTTTCTGAAAGTATAAAATTTATTTTTAGGCAAACTTGATAATATGAGGTGGTGGCATTTTGGGGTAAAACAAACATTGCAGGAAGCCTTCTCTGTATCCTCCGGTGATCTGGTGATTTTTGTGGGCGGCGGGGGCAAGACCGGCTCCATGAATCGTTTAGCCATAGAATTAATGGCTTTGGGGAAAAGAGTCATCTATACTACGACAACGAAAATTTTTCCAACAGAACTTGCTAATGAGCTTCATTTAATTGGAGATTTGGAAACTTCTTTGCTATGGGAAAGGATTGTGCCCCAACCGGGCAGTATGGTGGTCCTGGGCAAGGAAATCAACTCAATGGGTAAGATCGTCGGATTGGACAAAGATCAAGTCAATGGGCTGATGGGAGCGGCATCGGACTTGGTGATTCTAGTGGAAGGGGACGGGGCCAACGGCAAGCCCTTTAAAGCACCCAGAGATTATGAACCGGTGATCCCGGAAAAAGCCACTATTGTGGTTCCGGTTGTCGGGATCGATGCTTTGGATAAACCTTTAGATGATAAATATTTTCATGCCTGGGAGCAAATTTCTGCTTTAACCGACGTTCCCCGGGGAGGCATCATTCGAGGGAAGGATGTAGCCCAGGTGTTCTTACACGGGGACGGTTATCAAAAAGGGGTTCCTGACTCGGCACGTTGGATCCCTTTTATTAATAAGGCGGATACGGGGGAAGATGAGGTAAAAGCACAGGAGTTGGCAGGGATCCTGAAAGAAAAAGGCGTGGCAAGGGTGGTCTTTGGCTCTTTGAGGCGGGAAAATAATCCGGTGGAAGTGGTGTGAGCTGATTCAGGAAAAAGCTGCCCGGGCTAAACCGGTCATATCAATAAGGGAGTAAGGAAATTGGGTAAGATTAAAGCCATGATTTTAGCGGCCGGCTTCTCCAGCCGTATGAAGACAAATAAAATGCTGTTGCCCCTGGGGGAGATGACGATTATCGAAAATACCCTCCAGGGATTTCTTCAGTCAGAGGTAGATGGTGTGGCTGTGGTACTGGGCCATGATAAAGAAAAAATAGCCAGGGTTTTAACCCCTTATCCGGTGCAATTCATCGAAAACCCTCGTTTTTCACAGGGTATGAGCACTTCTGTGCAGGCAGGCATAGAGCAGCTGCAAGGGGATCAGGATCTGGATGGGGTGATGATCACCCCCGGAGACATGCCCTTTATTCAGGCCAAAACCGTAGATGGTATTATCAAGATCTTTCGGGAATTTGCTTATCCTATTATTATTCCTGTTTATCAAGGGAGAAGAGGACATCCTGTTTTTTTTGCTAAGGAACTCATGCCTCAGCTTTTGGCTGTATCCGGAGACATGGGTGCCCGGGGTGTGATTCGCAGCAATCCGGAAAAATGTTTTTTTCTGGAGGTAGATGATCCGGGGATTCTGATTGATATGGATGCACCGGAGGAATATGATAAATGGCGCGATTCAGGGTTAAATCCCAAGGACATTAAGGAAATTAAGGACATTTTTGATATTAGATAAATCAGAGACATTAAAGATATTAAGGAGATATTAGGGGAGGGCTGGAAGTGTACTTAAACTATGTATTGATCAAAGGAGCCGGGGATCTGGCCAGTGGTGTGGCATCTCTGCTGCATCAGGCAGGGTTCCCTGTTGTTATGACGGAGCTTGATCAGCCTACCTGTGTGCGGAGACTCGTTTCATTTGCCGATGCTGTTTACCAGGGTGAAACCCAGGTGGAAGGGGTGCAAGGTATTTTAGTGAAATCTTTTTCCGAGGCCATGGAGGTAACAAAAAAGGGAGCAGTTGCCATCATTATTGACCCTCAGGGCAAGACGGCCCAGGAGCATCCACCGGAAATCTACATTGATGCGTCCATGATGAAGAAAAACAGGGGATGCCGTCCGGACCTGGGACGAATTGTCATTGCTTTAGGGCCCGGTTTTGAGGCGGGCAAGGATTCTCATGCTGTTATTGAGACGCAAAGAGGACCCCATTTAGGAGAAATCATTTTTTCCGGCCGGGCGATTCCGGACAGCGGAATTCCCGGGGATGTATTAGGTTATACCGCAGAAAGGCTGATCCGCTCATCGGCAGACGGCATTTTTCAGGAGGTTAAAGCTATCGGTGATGAGGTGGATGCAGGAGATATTGTGGCCTATGTGGAGGACCAGCCGGTCAGGGCACAGATTTCCGGGACGATACGGGGTCTTTTAAAATCTGGCTTAAAGGTGAAAGCTGGGATGAAAGCAGGGGATATCCATCCGGAAAAAGGCGTAGCTGTGGCAGATCAGGTCACGGATAAGGCTTGGATCATTGGCTTAGGAGTGCTACGGGCAATTTTGACATTAAGGAAGAAAAACAACCCGTCGCCAAGAGAGGAAAAGCGGGAGCTTTTTTCTCAGCTGGAACAATGCATGAAACAAGGAAAAGGCGGGGTTCTTTATACCTTGTTGGAGGCAGATGATTTGGAAGAACTGGAGCCGGGAGCACGAATGCTGGTGCTCCCCAGCGGGGCAAGTGTCGGTACCCTGGGTCTTCCTGCCTTGGATCGTGATATGCTGCATATGGGTCAAAGCAAAGATAAGATGGCCCAAGGAGCAGAAATGATCCCCTGGCCTCTGCCCTGGAGTAAAATGACCGGATTGAACGGATCTTCTTCAGACCAAAGGGTGCAGATCCTCCGGGAATGGGTGGTCTCCCAGAAAAAAATCATTATCTTTGGCGGCGGACATATTTCTTTGCCCCTGGCGGAAATGGCTTTGATTTTAGGCTTCCGGGTATTTGTCGTAGATGATCGGGAGGAGTTTTCCAATCCCCGGCGTTTCCCCGGAGCGGAGAAAACAATTTGCTGTAATTTTTCAGAGCTGATTGAAAAAGATCTCCTGGCGGGTGAGATTGATCCTGCCACCAGTATCGTCATCGTGACCCGGGGACATCTTCAGGACCGAGCCTGTGCCGAATATGTGATCGGCTCCAATGCGGCCTATATTGGCATGATTGGCAGTAAACCCAAGGTGCAAAGTACTTTCCGAAAGATGCTGGAAAGCGGTTTTACCCGGGAAGAACTAAGCAAAATTTCTGCCCCGATCGGATTAGATTTTGGCGGACAAAGCCCGGCTGAAATTGCATTAAGTATTCTGGCCGAGATTGTTGCATCTCAATATGGGGCCAGCGGAAAGCCTGTCAAGGAATTGAAAGGGGTGATTTTGCCATGAATAAGGAAGTAATGGATGGGATCAGGGAAGCCCTGAACAAGGAAGAAAATATCGTTCTGGTTACCCTTACCCATACAGACGGATCCACGCCGAGAAAAGCAGGTACCAACATGATTGTTTATCCTGACGCTTCGATTATCGGGACTATCGGCGGAGGAGCTTTTGAATTCCAGGCCATCAAAAAAGCCCGGGAGGTTTATGAGACCAAGCAGTCTGTTTATTGGAAATGTGATTTGGAGGATTTGGGCATGGCCTGCGGTGGAAAGGGCTCTGTCTTAATTGAATATATTTAACCATTTTGATTTGGCGTTATTTTAGCGGAGGTGCTGTTATGGAAAAAATTGCGGTTCAGGATGCCGTAGGGACAATTTTGTGCCAGGATATTACCAAAATTATCCCAGGTGAATTTAAAGGCCGGGCCTTTAAAAAGGGCCATGTCATACGGGAAGAAGACGTAGAAACATTGTTAAATCTTGGCAAGGAGCATATTTATGTATGGGCACCGGAACCGGGGGAAATTCATGAAAATGATGCTGCTTTACGATTGGCAGAGGCCACCGCAGGGCAAAATATCTCCTTTGGCGAACCTAATGAAGGAAAATGCTCCCTGACGGCTGAGGTCAAGGGATTATTCAAGGTGAATTCCCAGTTGCTTTATGAGATCAATTCGGTGGATATGGTATCCATTGCCAGCCTGCCCACGAATTTCCCTGTGGAAAAAGATCAGAAGCTGGCCGGGGCCCGGGTCATTCCTTTGGTTGTCCCCGAGGAGCAGGTGCTTCAGGTGGAAAAGCTGTGCCGGGAACAGGGGGCAGCATTTCAGGTCAAGCCTTATCACAAGCTGAAAGCCGGGATTATCACTACCGGCAGCGAGGTCTATAAGGGGCGGATTGAAGACAAGTTTGGCCCGGTGATGAAAGAAAAAATCGCTGCCTTCGAGAGCGAGCTTCTGGGACATGTGCTCTGTGACGATGATTTGGATATGATCGAAAGCTCCATTCACAATTTTGTTAATCAGGGGGCGGATTTGATTATTTTAACGGGAGGGATGTCGGTAGATCCAGATGATCTTACTCCCGGCGCCATTAAAAAAAGCGGCGCCCGTATTGTCACCTATGGCGTTCCTGCTCAGCCGGGAAACATGTTTCTTTGCGCTTATTTAGGAAAAACCGTGCTGGTGGGAGTGCCCGGATGTGCCATGTTTAACCGCACCACGGTGCTGGATGTGGTTTTGCCCCGTATCTTTGCCGGGGAAGAATTAGTTAAGGCTGATTTTATTAAGATGGGCGAAGGGGGTCTTTGCTCTGCTTGCAAGGAATGTACGTATCCCCAGTGCTATTTTGGCAGATAAAGAGCAGATAAAGAAAAGGTTCTTTGAGAAAAACAAAAAGAATAGATTAAAATCAAAAACAGGGTGGATCCTTATGATCTTAAGGAGACACCCTGTTTTGTTGCTATGTTGTATAAAACTCTGTAATTAATTTATCAAGCTCTTGTTATTTAAAACATCTTAAAAGGTCTAAAGTGCTGATAGTATGCTTATATTACTATGCTTTATGCGATAATAATTAAGACATTATATATAGTGTAAATATTCTAACAAATATTCTAGACAGAATACAATAGATTCTAAACAGAATACAATAAGCAATGCAAAAATTTTGCTATTATTATTCATATGACAAGACAAGATTTCTAACCCTGAAAGGAAGGAGGGGCAAAGACCTTTTTTTGCAGTGTATCATTATTTAAATTAAGGGGGGGTTATTGTGTCAGATAAAATATTTGAGGATTTAAAAAATGCTGTAATAGATTTAAATCCGGATGCGGCTATTGTTGCCGCCAAAGCAGCTATGGCAGCTAATATAAATCCGGTGGACGGGATCGATAAGGGACTGTCGGAAGGTATGAGTGTGATTGTAGAGCGTTTTGATGAAGGGGAACTGTTCATGCCCCAGATCTTGATTGCTGCTCAAGCATTCCAAAATGCCTGTGAAATATTACAGAGCGGAATTTCCAAAGAAGATATTGCCAAAATGAGCAATGGCAAGGTATTGTTCTTTTCAGTTGCCGGTGATATTCACGATATCGGCAAAAATATTGTCAAGACCATGCTGATGGCCAATAATTTTGAAGTAAAAGATTTGGGCCGTGATGTGGGATCTGACACCGTCATTGACGTTGCCATTGAGTGGGGCGCAGATGTTGTGGCAGGCTCTGCCCTTATGACCACAACCATGCCTGCCCAGCGTGATGTAATCAATGGCCTGATTGAACGCGGAGTGCGCGACAAGTTTAAGGTTATGTTCGGCGGCGCCCCTGTAACAGAGGCATGGTGTAAAGAAATTGGTGCTGATGCTTATGGTGACAATGCTGCCGATGCTGTTAGAATAGCTAAAGAATTAGTGAAATAAAAAGGAAGGTGTTGAGACCATGACTTATAAGCAAAGAGTAGGAATATTCGAAGCTTACCACCGTGCTATCACAGGTCCCCGGGTCAGTGAGTCGGAGTGGGATAACAAGATTATTCCCGAGAACCTTACGCGCCTGAAAGAAAAATACAATATTAAAATGGACAAAAAGCAGATTATCCCCACAGATCCGGAACTGATTAATAATCTGTACAAAGCTGGTTTTGAAATGCTTGCCACAACCGGCGTCTATTGCATTGATACCGGTCGCGTGATCAAATACACCGAGGAAGAAATCCTTACCGCCATTAAAGATGCTCCCAAAGAGTTCTACCTGGGCGAGGGCAATGATGCTGTTTTGATGAAGGACCGTAAACATACCGACAGCCGCCCGCCCATCATTCAAGGCGGCCCCACCGGCGCACCTGTCTCTGAAGAACAATTTCTTAATATGCATGAAGCTTATGCCAAAGAACCTCTCGTGGATACGATTGTAAACGGTGTGCTCCAGAAAATCCACGGCCATGACCCTGTACCCAACAGTCCCTGGGAAATTGCGGCAGTTCGCTCTGAAGTTCAAATGCTGCGCTTAGCCCAAACTCGTGCCGGACGCAGCGGCATGGGGTTGTAGGGGAGTGAAACATCTCTTTCCGCAGCAGGTGTCATTGCATCAGATTTCGAAGGTGGAATGCGCCGCACCGATAGCCATGAAGTCTCTCAATTGAATGAACTGAAGATTGATGTCAGTGCACTCACCTTCTGTTCATATTATGTATTGAGTGACCAAACTATCATGTGTGAGCATATGCCCATCTACGGAGGCTATGCCGGAGGTCTCGAGGAGACGACCATCAGCGACGTAGCCAGTACGCTAAATGCTTTTGTGATGGCCCAAGCTAATTATGTGTTGGATGGTCCCGTTCATGTGCGCTGGGGAATTACTACCGCCAGAGAGGCTCTGGCAGTGGCAGGCCACTGTGCCATGGCAATTAACGCCAATACAGAACTGATGCTTGCTAACCAATACTATACCATGGCTGGTCCCTGTACTGTTATGTGCTTGCTGGAAACGGCAGCCCAGGCGATCACCGATACGGCAAGCGGCCGTGAGCTGCTCTCCGGTGTTGCCGCCGCTAAAGGGGTAACGACCAACTGCAATACACCAATGGAAGCACGTTTTATGGCGGAAGTTGCCCGTGCCTCCGCAGGTGTGGATCTCAATGTTATTAACCCAATCCTGGATGAGTTGATCGGCATGTATGAAAAAGATTACAAGACAGCTCCTGCAGGCAAAATATTCGACGATTGCTATGACCTTGTCACCTTGACCCCTTCTGATGAATATGTCAAGGTTTATGACGAAGCAGCAGCTATCATGGAAAAACTGGGTCTTAAATTAGGGAAATAAACGAATTATTGGCTATGGTAGAAGACGCCAAAAAGTTGGCAAATTGGTAATAGGACAGGTTCCCTTAATGACAATTGCTGCCCGTGGCAATCATCCACGGGCGGCAACTATTACAGATGGCTTTAGCTTTTGGAAAAACCAAAACCGGGAACGCAAGGAGGGAAACAAATGGAAGCGAAGATCAGAAAAATGTTTTTCGTGGACAGAACATTGATCATAACGTCTCTCGCTTTTCTCTGGGTGGTGTTGGTTTATGTGATGACAGTAGTAGCGGGGATGACCGATATCCTCCCGGCGCAAAAAATAGTGGCTTTAGGTGCCGGGATCATTGTCGGAGTCTCAGCGACAATAGGACTAGTGGCGTTAATCAGCCATTTGAAAAACAATAAAACTGAACTCTATACTGAGGACATAACCTGCGCCCCAGCGATGGGAGAAGAAAAATAAGGAAGAGGAGGTAAGCGAAAAATGACTAAAAAGAAAAATGGCAGTTGGTTTATGGAAGCTTTTGATGTCTTGTTCGTCATGATCTTGTGTTTTGCCACCCTCCTTACTACCATGTTGATGCAGGGTGCTGTATTGGTCGGAGGCTCGGCCTCAGGCATGCATTATAGCTTTAATATTGCCAGTTTCCTCATGGTGGTAGCCGGACTAGTCATTTATATGGTTTACATCATACCCCACAGCGATAAAGAACTAAGGAAGATGGTTAATCATATTTTTGGTGAAAAAGAAAATAAAAAAGAGGAGGCAAAACTATGAGTTTTTGGGCAGTAATGAACTGGGTTGCCTGGGGATTGTGTGGGGTACTCTTCACCTGGATTGCCGTAGACTTTGTTATAGTGGAAAGGAACAGATTTAAAGAAAAAAAGAGTAAAAATTAATAAATTTATGGAGATAAAATTAGGATACGGAAAGGAAGGTGAAGACTTTGGAACAAAACACCCCCCCTAATGAATTAGAAGAAAAAACCAAGGAATCCCATCTGATGAAAGTGCTGGGACCCATGCACATCTGGGCATTAGGAGTAGGGATCGTATTGGTCGGCGAATTCATGGGCTGGAACTTCACCATCGCCAAAGGAGGGTCCTTAGGGGCTATTATTGCCTGCTGGGTGATCGGGATCCTGTATATTTCACTTGTCATGATCAATACAGAAATGGGGTCTGTCATGCCTGAGGCCGGAGGTCAATATACCATGGCCAAATACCTTCTAGGCCCGCTGGCATCTTTTAATGTCGGACTGATGTTAGTTTTTGAATACGTAATGTTGGAAGCGGCAGATGCCCTAGTTGTAGGGCAAATTCTTCAGTCACTCCATCCGGATGTTCAGGCCCTGCCCTATATAATCCTGAGTCTACTATTTTTGACATTTTTAAATTATCGGGGCGTTTACGCTACCCTAACCTTAAATTTCTTTATCACAGCTGTCGCTTTTATTACGATTTTTGTCTTGCTCTTTGGAACTAAATTTTATTCACCTACGGAAAGTCTGCTGCAGATTAACCAACTGACGAATGGTCTACCCTATGGATGGATTGGTATCTTAGCCGCTCTTCAATTTGGCATTTGGTTTTACCTGGGAATTGAAGGAACTGCCCTGGCTGCAGAAGAATGTCGATCTACAAGTCGGGCCTTGCCTATAGGAGCATTGGTCGGATTTGTAACATTACTCATAGGAGCCACCATTACCTGGTTTGTATGTTCTGGATTAGTGGGTGCTGAAAATCTGGGGGAATCTGTATACCCTCTCTATGATGCTGCCTTGGCCACAGGAAAACCTTTTGTGATAGTAGCCCTTTTCATAGGCACTATCTTAGCTTGTTTGGCTAGTGCCAATGGTTGTATCAACGATTCAAGCCGAGCCTGGTTTGCCATGTCCAGAGATACCCTAATTCCCGGAGTCTTTGCCGTGATCCATCCCAAATACAGAACACCTTATCGGGCTATTTTGTTCCTTTTGCCCATTTCCATTGCCTTTGGTTTTACCGGCCTCTTGGATCAGGTAATTACTTTCTCTATTCTATCAGCCCTTTTAGTCTATGTACTTACAGCCTATATGATGTTTAAATTCCGGGCCATGTATCCCATAGGAACCATTGAGAGAGGATATGTAGCACCATGGCATCCTGTACCTGCTTTGGTGTTATTTGTCTTAGCACTGGATACTCTGGGAGGTATGTACCTTGGGTATTGGAGCAACATGCTTGCCGGGTTTGTCTTCTATTTCTTAGCTTCTTTGTGGTTTACCATGCATCGATCCAAATTTATGGATACAAAGAAATTTATTGAAGCCGGCATCGGTCGTTGGCCCCGTCCTAAAGGGTATTAAAAGGTATTAATAGCTTTATCTTACACATTTTTGGGGTTTCCCTAATTTAATATTTAAAGTTTGGCAAGGAAGCACGGAACTGTCCCCGTGCTTCCTTCTTTTTTATATCATTGGTAACGTTTTTGGCAAGCTTAATTGGTAGCATATCCAATTGAGGAAAGACACAGGTTGTTTTAAAATTAATCTTGATAATAAATTAACTATATAGTAAGAAAAGATTATTGAATTGTCGACAAACGACAAAAGGAGCAAAAAGGAGGTATCACACAAAGTTGATGAAAGACAGAAAAGTCATTATCAGCGGCGATAGGGATGGCACCCCCGATCCCGCGATTGCACAGAGTGTGAGAACTACGGCGCAAACATAGTGTTATCCTTTGGCAGGAGTCTGTCGGGATTGGGATTAAACACATATGCAAGACTGAAGTGAAGGTCGGGGTAGATCCACAGAAATATGGACAACATATCAGTATGATGGATATGATTAAAAAATGCGAATGTGGACAGCCTGTCATGGAGATGAAAGCTATTCACGATCAGAATTGAAAGTTCTGGGGTTTAGAAAGGGGAAGGAAAATTTATGTCAAATGGTCAAGACTCAAAAAACCGTTCTGTTTTATACGTTTCGGCGACTCTAGCTTTACTGTTTGTAGCATTTAGTATATTTCTGCCCACTCAAATGAGCAAAGCGGCAAATGCAGTGTTAGCATTTTTAACTACCAATTTTGGCTGGTTGTATCTTCTGTCAGTATTTATCTTTACATTAACTGTCTATAGCATTGCCTTTAGCCGCTTTGGCAAAATCAAGCTGGGAAAAGATGATGAACGGCCGGAATTCAACAACTTCCAGTGGTTTACCATGCTTTTCGGCGGCGGTATGGGGATCGGTCTGGTCTTTTGGTCGGTTGCTGAACCAATGATACATTACGTATCTCCTCCCGTTGGTCAGGGCGGAACCATAGAGGCCATGTTATTAGCCATGCGCCTCGTATTTAATGATTTCGGTATCCATGTTTGGATCATTTATACGATTTGCGGTTTAGCCTTGGGATACTTCCAGTATCGGAAAGATCTTCCTTGTTTGATCAGTTCGGCTTTTTACCCACTCTTGGGGGATCGCATTTACGGACCTATCGGAAAAGCCATTGATATTCTGGCAGTGTTTGCCACCATATTTGGTGTGTCGACCAGTTTGGGTTTGGGTTCCAGTCAGATAGCCAACGGTTTGCAGTATATCTGGGGGATTGAGTCGTCACCGGGGCTGACTGCTGTCATTATCGCAGCCATGACGGCTATCTTTACCCTGGCTACTGTCTCCGGGCTGCACAAGGCCATGCAGGTTGTTGCCGACGCCAAAGTTTGGCTTTCAATTGCTTTTATGGTGTTTTTATTCCTGTTCGGCGGCACGGTTTTCATCATGAATATTTTTACCCATACTCTTGGCGATTATCTGCAAAACTTTATTGGCCAGAGTTTGTGGATGGGCAACGTTGAATGGGCTGAAGCGTGGCCGGTATTCTACAGAGCCTGGTATATTGCCTGGGCGGGGTTTGTAGGCCAATTCATCGCCCGGGTCTCCAGAGGGCGTACCATTCGCGAATTCATTTTAGCAGTAACCTTGCTCCCTGCCGGTTTCTCCTTCGTTTTTCTGGCGATTTTCGGCGGAGCCGCCTTCAATTTGGATGCGCTTTCCAATGGTGCTATCCAGGCAGCCGTTAATACTGATTATACAACAGCTTTGTTTGCAACGCTTCAACAATTGCCCTTTTATGCGATTACTGCCCCCCTGGCCATTGTCCTGATTGTGGCATCTTTTGTCGGTGCAGCCAACTCCGCTACTTATGTTCTTGGCATGCTGACTTCGGGCGGGGATATGAACCCCAGCAAAAAATTGCGCAGTTTCTGGGGTATTGCACAAGGGGCTGTTACCATCATGTTGATTTTGGTGGGCGGTACTGCGGCAATTAAAACCCTGCAAACGGCTTCTATTGCGGCAGCTTTCCCATTCATGTTGATTATGCTTGTTATGTGTTACAGCATCTACAAAGCACTGAGTGAAGAACCCCTTTAAGAGCACCACTCCTTACATTTTCACCAGAGGCTCGGTTCAACCCATATTTCCTTGTTACATCAGAAAGTAAAAATTTAGGGGACCAGGCAGGTCCCCTTTTGCGTTTTCTGATTCGCCTGACAATTGCGGCCGATCTGTACAGAGAGGATATCAGGCGGTATAATTAATAGATAAATTGATGAAGAGATGGTGAAACCATGGCGATTATGCCGAAATACGAGAAGAAGAGCTTGAGCGATATCGTTGTTTCTTATGTAAAAAACAGAATTTTGTCCGGCTCATTAAAAAGCGGCGACAAATTGATTGAATCCGAAATCTCCAGCGAGTTAAGAATCAGCCGCGCGCCCGTGCGCGAAGCGATGCGAATTCTGAATGAACAAGGGAGTGTCTCTTTTTCACCGAGAAAGGGCAATCAGGTTCTGGAAATGAGCCCAAAAGAGATTTTGGAGATATTTGAGATCCGTATCTCCCTGGAAATACAGGTATTGAATATACTTGTCACTCAAAATATACTTCAAGAGGGGGATTACCAGAAATTAGAGAATCTTACGTTGCAGTTGCTGGATGGCGAACAACTATGCAGTAAAGATGAAGAACGTGTATTTTTATTGAATACATTGGATTTGTCTTTTCATCGCTACTTATGGAATGCTTCTGAAAGCCGCCGGCGTATGCAGATTCTGGAGGGATTGTTTTACCAGCTTCTGCTTGTGATGAACCAAAATATTGTGTCCTTGGGCTCCTTTGAGGAGAAGGCACAGGAGCATTTACGGATAATTAATGCATTGAAAACAAAACAATTGCCGATTGTTTTAGAGGAATTCCAGCAACATATGCACAAATATATTGAAATAACCCTTGGAGACAACATGCAATTGCTTCCTGATTTTTTAACAGGAATAAAGCCCGGGAAAGATCAAAGCAATTAAAAGCCAGGCAAGGTAGCAAGAGAACCGTCCCTGCGCTTTGACCTGCGCTTTGATTGTGCTCAGAAAGGATGTGCTCTGTGATGAAGTGGGATCATGTGGTGAAAAACGGACTCCTGGTAGATGGGGAAAAAACCTATCCGGGAAATATCTATATCCAAAATGAAAAAATTGCGGCCATTACCCAAGGCGATCTGCCCGGGGAAGCCCGGGAGGTGACAGATGCCCGGGGGTGCCATGTCTTTCCCGGGTTTATTGATATCCATGTCCACTCTCGGGAGGGAGTTCTGGGCACCAGTCCCAAGGAAGATTTTTATCATGCCTCCATGGCTGCCGCTATTGGTGGTTTGACCACGATTTTTGATATGCCTAATATTAATCCGCCCATTTCCAATGCTGAAAATTTGAAAAACCAGGTTAAAAATTTCACTCCGAAAGCCTTTGTGGATTTCGCTCTGTGGGGGATTTGTCTTGGAAAGCTGAACATGGATCAATTAGAGCAGTTAAGTTCTGCCGGAGCCATTGCTTTTAAGTTTTTTTGGGGTTATGCCATTGACACTAAAACCTTTCAACTGGTTTATAATTATCATCCCTCTATGGAGCATCTGATTCCCCCTTTGGATGAAGGGGAAATTTATCAAGTGTTTCAAAAGGTGGCCCAAACGGGCAAGGTGCTGGCCATTCACGCGGAAAACTTTGCTTTGATTCAAGCCTTAACCCAGGAAGTGGCAAAGAGCGGAGCAAAAGATTATGAGGCATTTCTTAAAGGACGGCCCAATCTTGCGGAGGAAACCACGATTCAGACGGGGATTTCCTTTGCCAAAGAGGCAGGAACCAAGCTGCATATTTTGCATGTCACCACCAAAGAAGGGGTAGGCTTGATTAGGGAGGCGCGAGCTAAAGGTTATCCCATCACCGGGGAAACATGCCCTCATTATTTGTATTTATGTGATGAGGATTTTCCCCGCCTTGGGTCACTGATGAAGGTTTATCCTCCTATCCGCCGCAGGGAGGATCAGGAGATGCTCTGGCGGGGTTTGAATGAAGGCACTTTGCCGGTGCTCAGCTCCGACCATGCGCCCCATACGGAGGAAGAAAAAAAACTGGACTTATGGCAGGCTCCTGCGGGGATCACCGGCGTGGAAACCATGGTGCCGCTGATGCTTCACGGTGTTAACCAAGGGAAGCTTACCGTCAATCAATTAGCCAAGCTTTTATCGGAGCATCCTGCACGAATTTTTGGTCTTTATCCGGAGAAGGGTTCCCTGCAAGTAGGCACTGATGCCGATTTAACCCTTGTGGATCTAAAGCTTGAAACCAGGATCAAAAAAGAAAAATTACATAGTAAAACCAAGGTCACTCCCTATGAGGGGATGAAGCTGCAGGGTGCACCGGTGCAAACCATTGTCCGGGGCAAGACCGTGGCGAAAGATGGAGAAATTGTGGGCATACCCGGGGGGAAATTCATTCATTCCTGAATATCACTAGTGAACTCGTTCAGCTAAAGCTGAACATCGGGGCTTCAGGCGGGACAGGGGGACAGGTAGTGCGCCACGCAGGGGCGCATCATATAGTGGGTGGGAATCCCACTGAGTAAGATTTAGCAAATCACTCATAGCGAGTCTTGGACATCATCGGGTAACTTATGATGTTAAGCGTAGACAGCAAGGTAGTAGGCCGAAACGCAAGTGAAGGGATGGAGCCCCGAAATCCCAAATGGGAAGGTTGATACTTTTACCTGAGTAGAAAACAACACTAGTCTATTCGCTATGCAAGAATAGCCTAGCTTCCCCGGGGTCGGTGACCTTGGCATGCTATACATGGTTATGATGCGTCAACGTGGGAGGCCCTAAGCGCTCTTTACACAGAGAAAGTAAGGCTAACAAGCGATAAGAAAGTTAGGAGGCCGAACGCCTTAGGGAGTCAGATTACTGCATAGTACTGATGAAACAGGGTAATGCCTGTAGAGGGAAGGCGGTAACACAACATCGACCTTAAAAGAGAAACATAGACTACACCCGGAGGTAGAAGAACTATGGAAACGAAACTGGCAAGGATAGCAGAAGTAGCGAAAATGCATCAGCAAGAAAAGTTTACATCACTGGCCCACCTTATTAATGAAGAGACAATCAAACAATGCCATGATGGAATGAATGGTAAGAAGGCAGCCGGAGTAGATCAGAAGACGAAAGCGGATTATGAATTAAATCTGGACGCTAATGTGCAAGATCTCATAGAACGAATGAAACGGCAAGCCTACAAACCTCAACCAGTAAGGAGAACTTACATCCCTAAGCCGGGAAGTGACAAGAAAAGACCCCTTGGAATCCCAGCATATGAAGATAAACTAGTACAGGCGGTCCTTGCGCAGATACTCAATGCTATATATGAACAAGATTTTCTAGAATGTTCATTTGGATTTAGACCTGATCGAGGATGTCATGATGCTTTGAAAGTGCTGAATAAAATCGTCAACAAGAGGAGAATCAATTATGTAGTTGACACAGATGTAAAAGGATTCTTTGACAATGTTGACCAGGGATGGCTCATGAAATTCTTAGAGCATAGGATAGCAGACCCTAATATATTAAGACTCATCGCACGATTTCTAAAGTCCGGTATAGTTGAGGCAGGCATAACTTATGATACACCTGAGGGAACCCCTCAGGGAGGAGTCGTATCCCCCATTCTTGGGAATGTTTACCTGCATTACGTACTAGATTTATGGTTTGAGAAACGGGTCAGGAAAATCTGCAAAGGACAAGCCTACATGGTAAGGTATGCTGACGACAGTGTATTTTGCTTCGAATACGAAGAGGATGCCAGGACATTCTATACTGAGTTGATAGTACGGTTGAGGAAATTTAACTTAGAAGTGGCAGAAGAAAAGACGAAGATTGTTTGTCTCAATGAACGTAAGGGTAATAAACACAACGATAAGGATGATGGGGGACCCGGTAGAAAACATACCAATAGCTCATTTGATTTCCTGGGATTCACACATTATCTTTGGGTCAGTGACAAAGGCGTTAAGTACATTCGAAGGAAGACGAGTAAGAAGAAATTTAGGGCTAGTCTCCTTCGGTGTAAGGAATGGATAAGAAACAATCGACATATGCCCAGTAAAGACTTCATGAAGAAGCTAAGAATTAAGCTACAGGGATACTGTCGATATTATGGTATTACAGGCAATAGGGAAGCAGTCTCAAATTACATCGATGAAGTCAAGAGATTGGTATACAAATGGCTAAATCGGAGAAGTCAACGTAAGAGTTTCAATTGGGACAAATTTAACCTATTTCTTAGGAAGTATCCATTACCGAAACCGCAAACCTATGTAAACATATTCGAGTTAGGAGCAGGTCAAGGCTATGTTCTGTAAATGGTGGAGTGAAGAGCCGGATGCCTTAATAGGGCACGTCCGGTTCTGGGAGGGCTTGGGGCCGTAAGGACCCGGCTACTCGATCCTTGTCCCGCAGGGAGCATGCGGAAATTGTGCCCGGACAATTTGCTAAAAAGAATTTAGCTCGAAAGAATTGACATTTGGTCATTTTTTCGCGAAAATACATAGAAAAGAGAAAAAATGATTTTGGGAGGTGTTACATGGCAGTCCTATTTAAAAAACCTCAGCAGGAACA
Organism: Dehalobacterium formicoaceticum; assembly: GCF_002224645.1. Classification (NCBI taxonomy): domain Bacteria; kingdom Bacillati; phylum Bacillota; class Clostridia; order Eubacteriales; family Peptococcaceae; genus Dehalobacterium; species Dehalobacterium formicoaceticum. The sequence continues at coordinate 1,821,133 of NZ_CP022121.1, forward strand.
ATTAGCTTCGTTTTTCAACAAGGATATTTTGAATGCTGCTCAATTTAGACTGGAAGATATCGAAACGATTATGAATACGGCAGGCCATTATGAGCAGCTCTTAATAGACAAGAAAGTGATTAAGGATATGGAAGGGAAGGTTATGGCGGCTCTTTTTTTGAGCCCAGTACCAGGACGCGTCTGTCTTTTGAGACGGCGATGCTGCGCTTGGGCGGTGCTGTTATCACCGTGGCTGAATCGGAAACCAATCAAATTTCCTCCACTGCCAAGGGGGAAACCATTCAAGATGCCATTAGCGTCATTGACGGATACGCCGATGTGATCGTGATCAGAAACCCGGTTACCGGCACCGCGGACCGGGCAGCCCAGGCAGCCCTGCATCCGGTGATTAACGGCGGCGATGGCTCCGGGCAGCATCCCACCCAAGGACTTTTGGATATCTATACTATTATGAAAGCAAAAGGCCGGGTAGAAGGATTAACCATTGCTCTGGTGGGTGATTTGAAATATGGCCGCACAGTTCATTCTTTAGTCGATTTCTTTGCTCTTTATGGCTGCGATCTGATTCTGGCCTCTCCCGAAGCACTGAAAATGCCGCCGGAGATTGTCAGGAACCTGAGAGCAGGGGGCATCAATGTCAAAGAAATCGATTCTTTAAAAGAAGCCGTTGCTGATGCAGATGTGTTATATGTCACCCGGGTGCAAAAAGAACGCTTCCCCATTGTAGCTGAATATGATCAGGTCAAGGATCTGTTCATTGTGGATCAGGATTTGCTTCGGGAGGCCAAGGAAGGCATGATCATCTTACATCCTTTGCCCAGGGTCAACGAAATTGCCTTGGAAGTGGATTCTTACCCGGGGGCGCTGTATTTTCAGCAGGCCCATAACGGGTTATTTGTGCGCATGGCGATTTTGGCCCTTGTTACAGGCAGCGTCCTTTAGCAGGAAGGGATATAGAACAAGGTATAGAACAAGGGACGGTTCTTTGTTTGATGCAGATATTCAGACTTACCGGTTTTGCAACTAATAAGAGTTACTGGTGCCAGAACAAAGAACCGTCCCCTGTTTGGATAACAGAACAAAGAACCGTCCCCTGTTTGGATAAGAGTTACTGGTGCCAGAACAAAGAACCGTCCCCTGTTTGGACCCTGTTTGGCCGATGGCCGGGAAATATTATGGAAAATATTATGGAATTTTAGGAAAATGAATATGGTATAATCAGGGTGGATCTTTATTATGCTAAGGAGACACCCTTTATTTTTGCAGCAAATTCGTCAGGTTAAATTGCACTGTCCCTTCCGGGAGGATAATTTTTTTTCTGCAGGAAAAGATAAAAATGATGGGGGAGGTTGCGGGATTTTGGATAAGCATTTAGAAAAAAAGTTGGATCAACTGTCCTTGTATATGGAAAAAATGAAGCTGGCGGAATACGTAGACCTGCTGCATGATACCAAAAGATTGCTTTGGGTCAATTTAATCTCCGGAGTAGCCCGGGGATTTGGCATTGCCATTGGTTTTACAATTTTAGGTGCCGTTGCCTTTTTGATTTTGCAGCATCTGGTCGGTTTAAATCTGCCATTAATCGGGGATTTTATCGCAGAATTAATGAATTACGTCCAGGAAAGCAAAGGGTTAAGAGTGCGCTAATTTTCCGATTACTCTGTTATTAATTAAAGGGAGGAAACCCAAATTGGATCAAAATAAATTAGCATGTTTCCGTGCCCAACTCTTAGAGGAGAAGGAAGAACTTAAGAGGAGTATCGAAAGCATCAGCCAGGGATTAGACGACCCGATGGCTTCTTCCATCGGTGAATTATCCATGTATGATAATCATCCGGCAGATATTGGAGATGAATTATTTGAACGGAGCAAGGATCTTTCCCTGAGAGATAGTGCCCAAATCCAGTATCAAAATGTAATGAGGGCTTTAGAAAAAATCGATAACCATACTTATGGCATTTGTGCTCAGTGTGGGACGCCCATTGATAGGGAAAGACTGGAAGCCATGCCTTCAACAGATTTATGTTTCCAGTGTAAAAAGGAGCAAACAGGACCGGACCGTACTCCCCGCCCCATAGAAGAGCAAGTGATTCAACCGCCTTTCGGAAACCATGTCGATGGTTCTTCCGAACAGAACGCCTTTGACGGGGAAGATGCCTGGCAGGCTGTGGCCCGCTTTGGTACCGCCGACACGCCTCAGGATCTGGGAGAAGGCAGCGATGCTCAATATCCTAATGTCTATGAGCATTGGGAAGAGGATCGGGGTGGGGTGACAGATGTGGATCAGATCCCCTATGTTCGTTCCCGGGATGGGATTATTCATCAGGATTTTAGCTAGGCATGAAAACTTTAACAGAACGTGAAAAATTTCAACAAAAGCCGGTGGGGCAAAACTGCCCTGAACCGGCTTTTATTTTTTGGCAGGAAAAATTTTAACGGCGTTGAAAAGTATCTAACAAAAGGCTTTTTAAAGAAGGAGGCAGATAAGATGGGCAGAAAACGGGACGAAAAACGACAGATTAAAAATGTCACAGAACCCAATCGTATCCTGTCCTATTTCAAATTGGAATTATGGCCACTGACATTGGTAACGGTTTCCGGCATCCTTTATAACGTGGGCATGCTGGCCGGGCCCTATTTTGAAGGGCAGCTGGCCCAGCGTTTGCTGGACATTTTTAAAGGAGAAAAGGATTTCTACTCCATGGTCAGACTTGCTTTTTTCTACTTGGCAGTCATCCTCATGGTTCAGCTGATGCGCAGCATCAAACGGTTTTATGTGCGCCGCTTCGCCAATAATACCAGCCGCAATATGCGCCATATGCTCTATAACAGTCTGGTCAACATGAGGAAGGACGAATTGGAGCAGGAGGGTCTTGGTCCTGTAATGACCAAAGCAATCGCCGATGTGGATGCCTGCGTGGAGGGCATGCGCAAATTTACCACAGAGGTGTTTGATACCGGTGTGGTGCTGGTGGCCTATCTCGCCTTGCTTTTCTTTTATGACTGGCGGCTGGCTTTGCTTTCTTGCAGCTTCACACCCATTGCCTATTTCATTGCCGGTCAGCTGAAAACCCGCATCGCTTATTATAATGGGGAATACAAAAAAAGTGCGGGCCGCCTGAACAATGCCACCATGGACAGGATCTCCAATGGTGTTACCTATCGTATTTATGGCGGCGAGACCAACCGTGACATTGCTTATGAATCCCATCTCAAGGACTACGAAACACGTGCTGTGGCTGCAAATATATGGGAAAACACCATGCAGCCCCTTTACAACATTATAGCTATGAGCGGTGCTGTCCTGATTATATATTTTGGAGCAAAAAATGTGCTGGGGACAGGCTGGACCAGCTGGAATATCGCCGCCTTTACCACCTTTCTTTCCGCCTTTACAAAAATGGCCCTTAAATCCTCAAAGGCGGCCAAACTGTTTAATTCAGTGCAAAAGGCACAGGTATCATGGGCAAGGATTAAGCCGTTGATGAAAGAATATAGGGAGCCGGATACCCGCACCTCAATTGATTTTTCACAGCCGGCAAAACTTATGGTATCGGATCTGTCACTGCGCTGGCCGGGTTGTGCCCAGGTGCTGAAAGGTATTTCTTTTTCTGGCGATCCAGGACAGATCATCGGTGTCACAGGGCCCATTGCCTGCGGCAAATCCACACTGGGCAAAGCATTTATTGGTGAAGTGCCCTATCATGGGAGCATCCGAGTGGGGGATCGGGAATTATCCCAGTTAAGTGACTACGAACGGAGCAGACTGATTTCATATATGGGACACGAGCCGGAACTGATGAGCGACAGTATCGAGGAAAATATCCGGCTGGGAGAAGAAAGGGACATTACACCTTATCTTCAGGCAGTATGTTTTGATGAAGAAATAGCACAAATGCCCCACGGGGCTGCCACAACAGTTGGCAGCAGCGGTATCAGGCTTTCGGGAGGTCAGCAATCACGGACTGCCCTAGCCCGCACCCTTTATAACGCCCGGCAAATTTTGATTTTAGATGATCCCTTTTCCGCAGTTGATAAAATCACGGAGCAAGAAATATTTAAAAACCTGCACATGCTGACCAAAGATAAAATTGTGCTGCTTATTTCTCATCGTCTCTACCTGTTTCCATCATTAGATAAAGTGCTCTTTTTAGACAAGGGCACCGGCATATTTTCTACCCATGAGGAATTGATGCAGGTAAATGGCGTTTATCAAAAGCTCTATCAGGCGCAAGCGGAAGGGGGCGGGCAAAATGAATCATGAGAGGGGTCTTAAATCTGTGGTCTTCAAAATTATTTCGTCCTCTAAAGGGCTGACTCTTGCGATGGTATTTATCATCGCAGGTGCGATTGTGACCGCCCTCTTCCCGCCGCTGGTTTTAGAACGAATCGTCAATCTCCTGATTGCACCAGAGCAGGTTCCCCTTAATCTCCCCCTCGCTTACTTTGGCTTGCTCGCTATTTCAGGGTTATTTGAGTCGGGGCAGAATGTCATGATTACGAAGTTTGGACAAAAGGTCACCAGGGGTTTGCGCAGTGAAATGTGCGCCAAGCTTCAATATCTGCCAGTTGCTTATTTCACAGAGCATGAACCTGGCAAAATAACTTCCCGCTTTGTGAACGATGTGGATGCGGTGGATTCCATGTTCACCAACGGGATCATTAGTATGTTTGCCGACGCTTTCAAGGTCCTCAGTATTCTGGCGGTGATCTTTTACAAAAGCAAAGGTCTTGGTTTGATCATGATCCTGATTACACCCCTGATCTTTGTCATGACACGCCAATTCCAAAAGCAGATACTCCAGGCTCAGCTGGCCAATCGCATCGCCATCAGCAAGGTCAACAACCATGTACCGGAGACCATTGGCAATATTCGCATGATTCACACCTTGTTTCGCCAAAAATACATGGAGCAAAAATATGATGATTACATTGAGGAAAGCTATCGTGCCACAGATAAGTCCAATCTGTATGATTCTATTTATTCACCCATTGTCATCTTTATCAGCGCCTGTATCATTGCATCAATGATGATCTTAGCAGCCTTGGGCGGTCAGGTACAGCAGTTTTTTGGAATTACCGTTGGTACGGCGGTAGCGATGATTGCTTATGTAAGCAGGGTATTTGAACCGATAGAAAGTATCGGGATGGAGATTCAGAACATCCAATCCGCTGTGGCCGGTATAAAAAGAATTAATGAGTTTTTACAGGAACCGGAGCGTAAGAAAACGGATTCATCGATCACTAATAGGGAACTTAACCCAGGTAACGGTCCATTTATTCACTTTGACCATGTGAGTTTTAGCTATGATCAGGAAAAAACTTTAGAAAATCCAATCTTCAATGATCTATGCTTTACGGTAGCATCTGGTGAAGCAGTTACCATCGCGGGAAGAACTGGTGCCGGGAAAAGCACCATCTTCCGTTTGCTTCTGGGCATGTACAGCCCCGATGAAGGAAGAGTGCTGATAAATGGTGTGGATGCCGATAAAATCCCCGATACACAAAAAAGAAAATTGTTTGGTTATGTGGAGCAGTCCTTTCACCAGGTAGCCGGTACGGTGACAGATCAAATTTCTTTGTTTGACCCGGAAATCAGCTTCACACAGGTAGAGGATGCGGCCAAGTTGGTTGGTCTTCACGAGAGTATTTTGGCTCTGGCAAAAGGATATGACACAGAGGCTGAACATGCTGCTTTTTCACAAGGTCAATTTCAGCTGCTCTCCATTGCACGGGCGGTAGCCGCTTCTCCAAAAATCCTGCTGTTGGATGAAATCACCGCCAACCTGGACAGCGATACCGAGGGCCGGGTTTTGGAAGCGTTAAAACGTGCCTCCCAAGGACGAACCGTGATTTCTATTTCCCACCGCTTACATGAGAATACTCTTAACCAGCGAATTATCCAAATCGGAAACCAAACCAAGGAGGTAATCTGATTTTCGGCAGGAAATAGTTTGCCAATGTTGAAATGATATGTGGATATGTAGATGTGGATATGGATATAAATTGGTCACAAACAGGCGAACCGGAATTGTGATTTTAAATAAGTGGGGGATGAATATGAAAAAGAGTCTATGTGTTCTTTTGGTTATAGGATCCATGATTTTAGTCGGATGCGGGTTAAAGCCGTGAGAAGCCATCAAAGACATTGACGGGGGTTCAATGTTATCGGTTAATAGTCAAACAGGGGAGTCAAACAGGGGACGGTTCCTTGTTTGACAAAGATATCCATACTTACTGTTTTTAATGTTAATAAGATTTACCGGTGCTAGAACAAGGAACCGTCCCCTGTTTGCCCTGTTTGCTCCTATGGTAATTGAAAGCGGGTGTATATTTTAATGCTTCTTATTTTTACAACTGCCTTGGCATTAGGCTTTTCCGGTGCCATGATGCCTGGCCCCTTACTTACGTACACAATCAGGCAGTCATTAAATACCGGTCCCTTGTCAGGTTTTATTATTACCCTTGGACATGCTCTATTGGAGGTTATTCTTATTGCCTTGATTTTTTTGGGGTTTGACATTATCCTGCAATCGGATATGGCCCAGATCATTATTGGAATTATCGGTGGATTATTATTAATTTTCATGGGTATTGAAATGATTGTCAATTCAGCAAAGAATAAAATTAAAATTGAAATGGAACATAATGGCTCAGATACAAAAAATATGCTCCTTTCGGGGGCTGTGATTAGTGCGGCCAACCCTTATTTTCTTATATGGTGGGTAATTATCGGATTGGGTTTTCTTCTGGAGGCATACAAGTCATTTGGCCCTTTGGGAGTGTTGGTATTCTATGTAGGTCATATTTCCGCTGATTTTATTTGGTATGGGTTAGTTTCCACGGTCGTGGGCTCCACCCGTAAATTCATTAAAGAGAATATTTATCGTATAATCATTGCAGTACTTGGCGGATTACTGGTTTTCTTCGGAGGAAATTTTATTTACAAAGCGGTTTTACAAATACTACAAATACTATAAAAATGCTTGACAATTAAATACATTGGGAATATACTCAATTCATAAACCGGAATGTTGGCATTCCATAAAAGGATGATTAAAATAAGTATTCCAGATGAAGAGCTAGAATTGAACAAAATGACAAAAAAGAACTCAGAGATGCTCTATTTCCAAGTTGTCGAACGAATTCGCGAGTGGATAATGAAAGGGTATTTAAAAGAAGGAGATATACTTCCGTCGGAACGGGAACTGGCACAAATGCTAAATGTTAGTCGAATGCCTGTTAGTCAGGCCCTAAAAATTTTGGAGTTTTTAGGTGCTATACAATATGTTCGTGGAAAAGGGGTTATTGTTAAGAAGATAGATATTAATTATTTATTAAGTAATATTGGTTTTTTATTGTTTGATCCCGAGAATAGCTTGCATGACTTATTTGAAGCACGTGATGCGATTGAAATCAAAGCAGTTCAATTAGCTGTACAGAATCGCACAAAAAAAGATATGGATATAATGGAAGACGCTATAATGGAGATGGAAAGAAATATAATTATGAAAAAAGATGTGGGTAATGCATCCATCCGTTTTCACTCCGCCATAATCGCTGCTTCCGGTAATGATATAATAATCAAGATAAATGAAATTTTGATGGAGCCATTAAAGTATTCACGAAAGCTATCATTAAAAGAAATTTTGCAACAAAACACGGCATTATCATACCATAAAGAACTTTTTCAAGCGATCAAAGAACAAGATGTGGAAAAAGCTACTCTAGCTATGCACGAACATCTATGTGACTTGCACAATGCAATAAAAGAGTAACTGTGCAGCCTTTTATTATTTCTGATATTCCAATTTTGTAACTTAAAAAATATCCAATTTTATTGGCATTCCAGAATGCCAATAAAATTGGGTTAATTGTACATATTATCATAAGAACTTTTTATCGGCGAGATAAGTGGAAAGTGACACTTAATTTCTGGATAACGATTTCTAAGCATCCGATGGAGTAAAAACTCCCCTAATGCCAAGAACTCTGTTTATGCAGAACCATCGGCAGGACTTTAGCAAAATGGGTATCTCTTGATTACATCTTGACATAACAGAATTCAAAAAAAATATAGCTCAACATTTCATAAATTTTTTTAATCTAAGTGGCATACCGGAATTCCAAACTAAAAATAATTAAAATTTTTTAATTTCCCTGGCATTCCAGAATGCCAGTTTATATAAATTAAAAGATCAAAATTAAAGAAAGGAGATGCCAGTTCAAACATGAAAGTTGAGCCAAAAAGTAGTACTCCACAAGATGAGGTGTTGATTGTCAAACTAAAGAGGTATAGGCTCTGGATCTTTGTTGCCATTTCTGTTACATATATACTCTCTTATTTCCAAAGAGCAGCTCCGGCTGTTGTGGGACCGGAGCTTATGAGGGAATTTTCCTTAACGCCATCTGAACTGGGCCTGGTCGGTTCCATGTATTTTTGGGCGTATGCGGTAACTGCAGTACCTGGGGGTCTATTGGCTGATTCCTGGGGAGCACGCAAAACGATCACTGCATTTGTATTTCTTGCAGGTATCGGAGGATTAATTTTCTCTTTGGGTACCAGTATGATAATGCTTGCTACGGGAAGATTTATAGTCGGTTTAGGTGTTGGAGTTGTATACGTGGCAGCTATGAGAATTCTGGCTGACTGGTACAAATCTGATGAAAGAGGTACGTATTCAGGTATTTTGCTAGCTGTTGGAAATGTTGGGGCGTTGATATCCACTACTCCTTTAGTTTTTCTTATGGGGAATATCGGATGGAGAAATTCTTTCAGCTTGGTAGCAATATTGACCTTTGTAACGGCGGCAATTTCTTACGGGGTTATTCGCAATAAACCAAGTGATATGGGGTTACCTTCACCTAACCAAGTGAACGGCGCTGTGATGCAAACCGAAGTAGTGAAACCTTCATTAGGTGAATCTTTAAAAACAGTGTTCGGCACCAAAAAGTTCTACTTGCTCGCTATATTGCTTTTCTCCTATTACGGTTCTTTTATGGGTGTGGGATCATTGTGGGCAGGTCCATATTTGCAAAATGTATATGGTCTATCGAAAGAATTGGCAGGAAGCGTTCTTATGATGTTCCCTCTGGGTATGGTGTTTGGTTGTCCTATAGCAGGTTATATGTCGGACAAAATTTTGAAATCCCGTAAAAAAGTTCTGTTCTGGGGTTGTCTTCTGCACATTCTGTTTTATATTCCATTAATCTTTTTAGCAGGCAGTTTGTCTACAACAATGTTATATGCACTGTTTTTTGGGTATGGATTGACGGGAGGTACGTTTGTTTCCTGCTTTACCTGCTCACAAGAAATCTACGAGCCAAAATTTGCGGGAACCGCTGTAGGGGCATTAAACATGTTTCTCTTTGGCGGCGGGGCATTTTATCAGTATGTTATGGGAGCGGTTGTTGGTACTTTTGAACCGATTGCGAAAAATGTGTATCCAGTGGCGGCTTACCAGGCAGCTTTTGCTGTTCCGGCTTGCGGGTTAATTTTGGGTGTGATCCTATTCGCGTTTTTCAAGGAGGGTAGAGAAGAGCAGTAGGCAAAAAAAGTGTGCACCCATGGAGACATAGTGGAATAAGTCAGGGTTTATGGTTATGTTTTAAATTTGATAATAGGAGGTTAGAATCAAATGAGGCTTGTGATCGAATCGATAGACATTAATGATGTTCAAGAAGGTTTAAAAACTTGCGCCCAAGAAGGTGTGTTGCAAATTAATTTTAAAGAGCTGGAGGAGCTAATACTTAAAGACGCCAGAATCAAGTCTGTGGATATAAATCTGGCTTGCCCGGGTGATAAGACTAGGATATTAAATGTTCAAGACGTTATACAACCGCGGTGCAAGGTGGATAAAGAGGATGCCGATTTCCCGGGTTTTATTGGGAAGATGCAAATTGCCGGAAGTGGGAAAACCAGATCTTTAAGGGGTACAGCTGTTGTTGTCTGCAACCCGAGCACAAACAGAGCTGAAAGCGGACTTCTTGATATGAGCGGTCCTGTAGCGGAGCTAAGTCCTTATGGCAAAATGAAAAATTTAGTTGTTGCCCCTTATGTTGCAGAAGGGGTTGGGGAAAGAGACTTTGAAGATGCTGTAAAAAATGCCGGATATAAAGCGGCAGTTTATATGGCGCAGGCTGCTGAAGGACTTACTGTCAACGAGGTGGAAGTTTTTGAATCCGATTTGACTGAATGCGCAAAATCTGATCTTCCTCGGGTAGCCCTGTATTATCAGACATATAGTCCCCAATTCGATTATCTTGCTGTTTCGGATAAAGTTGTTTATGGGAACAACATCAGCTTCAATATGCCGATCGTGGTACATCCCAACGAGGTTCTGGATGGGGGGTTTGTTGGTTGGAATGCCCTGAAAGGTATTGATTCCTATTGTATTCAAAATCATGGTGTCATAAAAGAACTTTATAAGCACCATGGAAAGGATTTGAATTTTGTAGGGGTTGTCGCAGCAACGGCAAATATGGATGCCGATTCAAGGAATCGCGGTGCTTCCATGTCTGCACACCTGATTAAGAATATTCTTGGTGCCGACGCAGCGATCATTCAAAAAATATTAGGCGGGATGCCTCACATCGATATTTCGACTACAGGAATAGAATGTGAAAAGCTGGGAATTAAAACCTGCGTTTATACTACGCCTTTAACTTCAACAGGTACGCTTGGAGATACCATATTGTTTAATGATGAGCTTCTTGATTTGATTACTATTTCCGGCAACCAATTTGAAAAAACTAAAATACATTTTCAGGCGGAAAAGTTCCTGGGAGGTGCTGCCGATACCCGATTATACAGTCAAGGTATTGAACAATATGCAGGGGATCCGGTTATTGATATTGAGGAGTATTTGCTTGCCGGGGTTCACGATCTTACCGGAAACAGAGAAATAATCGTTAAAGAATATTAGTCTATAAAGAGAGGTGTCCTATAATGGCTAAGAAAAGAGTAGTTCACTATCTAAATCAGTTTTTTGGTCAAGTTGGCGGAGAAGAACAAGCAGCAGTTGGTTTTTCCGTTAAGGAAGGTCCAGTGGGGCCTGGCTTGGCTTTGCAAAAAGCACTTGGCGATGACGCTGAAATAGTTGCCACAATTATTTGCGGTGATGACTATTTTTCCGCTAATTCGGAAGAAAATGCGGCAGAAGGATTGAAATTAGTAAAACAATATCAACCTGACCTATTTTTTGCAGGTCCTGCTTTTGCTGCCGGACGTTATAGCGTTGCCTGCGGTGCCATGTGTAAAGCGGTAGGTGATGAATTTGGTATCCCCGTTGTATCTGGTATGGATGAGTCCGCCCCTGGTATGGATTTGTATAGAAAGTCTGTTCATATTGTCAAGACAGCAAATCAAAGCCGTGATATGATTAAGGTTCTGCAAAAAATGGCACGGTTAGCTTCCGCTCTTACCGCCAAAGAAGATGGAATAAGGTTAATCTCTTTTGAAAATCTGCCTGATCCCAAGGAATATGATTATTTTACCCGTGATCAGCTAAGAAATGAGTATTGTGATAAGTCTATTGCCCAAAGAAGCGTTGAAGCTTTACTGAAGAAAATTAAAGGAGAACCCTTTGTCAGTGAAGTTACTCCCGATAGGTTTGAAAAATTTGAAATTCCGGCTGCTGTTAAAGATTTAAGCAAAGCTGAAATTGCCTTTGTTAGTGACGGCGGCTTAGTACCTAAAGGAAATCCCGACAGAATGACAACAAGAAGTAACATTCGCTGGGGAGCATACAATTTGGATGGGATGTTCCAAAGTTATGAAGTTGTGCATGCCGGATATTTTAATGACTATGTTTTGCAGGATCCAGACAGGTTAGTCCCCTACGATATTATGCGTGATCTGGTAAATGAAGGCGAGGTTGGCAAAATTCATGACACATTTTACTCTATGCCTGCTTGTACGACTGTATCAAAAAAATGTGCTGAAAATGGCAGTTTAATAGCCGCCGAACTCAAAAAGAGGGGTACCGTTGATGCTGTAATCCTAACATCCACCTGAGGAACCAGTACTCGTTGCGGGTCAACGATAGCAAGAGAAATTGAAAAGGCTGGATTCCCGGTAGTACAAATTACGGCTATTCCTAATATCGCTGAAATGCTTGGTGTAAATAGGGTCGTTGTAGGAGAGGCCGTTCCCCATCCTGTGGGTAATCCTAAACTGACTCCGGAAAAGGAAAAAGAATTACGTAGGAAATATGTTAAAAAAGCACTGGAATTATTGCAGCAAGATGTTACTGAGCCAAGAATCTTAACTGTTGGTTAGTATTATTCAAGTTTTATTTAGTGATTGGCAGACGAATAAAGTTTATCTGATGAAAAAGACAATTAAATTAAATCAGGGGGTTTTTTGCCAATGGAACGTAATGAAATTATAAGGTTAGCAACAGATTTTACGAACATATCACCACACAACTTTGTTCCGGAGGCAAAAGCCCTTTTGCCGGAAATGTCAGGTATGCGAATTTTTGAGCCTCCTATTTTAGCTTTTGGTGATGCGGCAGATGACTGTTTTGAATCTTTAAAGGAACCTTTTGCAGTTGGTGAACATTTCATGATTCCTGAACAGTGGCTTAACAACGCAAAAACGGTTATATCATTTTTCCTTCCATTTACCGAACAGATCCGCAAGGGAAATAAAAAGGATATGTCGTGGCCTTCTGCGGAATGGCTTCACGGCCGAATTGAAGGGCAAGAATTTGTTGTTAAATTGACAATCTATTTGCTAAATAATCTAGTTGAAGCTGGATTTGACAGTGTTGCCCCCATCTTAGATCCACGGTTTTCTGTTAAAAAATATATTGAAGGCAGTACCCTGCGTTTTGCCAGTTGTTGGTCGGAACGTCATGTTGCCTATGTTTGCGGATTAGGTACATTTGGTCTCTCCAATGGATTAATTACGAAAAAGGGCATTTGCGGTCGTTTTGGAAGTATAATTACTGCAATACCTTTGCCGACTGATAAAAGGAAATATACAGGAATTAACGACTACTGTAGTATGTGCGGTGTATGTGCACATAATTGCCCGGTGGGAGCAATTACATTAGAACAGGGTAAAAACGATAGAATTTGTTCAGAGTTTATAGATGGCATTACAAAAAAGTGCAGTCCTTACTATGGTTGTGGAAAATGTCAGGTGGGAGTGCCTTGCGAAGTTTCGGTACCAAAATAAGAACCAAAATAAGAACCATTTAAAGAACCATTTATGGAAGGATGAAAATAATGCTGGAATTAACAAAAGAAAACTTTGAATCTGAAGTATTAAAGGCGGATGGTAGCGTTTTCGTAGACTTTTTTGGTGATGGCTGTGTGCCCTGTGAGGCGCTGATGCCTTTTGTTCATGAAATGGCGGATAAATACGGAGATAAGCTGAAGTTTACCTCCCTTAACACCACAAAAGCACGCCGCCTTGCTATTGGGCAAAAGGTCATGGGCTTGCCTGTTATGGCTATCTATCAGAACGGTGTAAAGGTGGAGGAACTGGTAAAGGAAGATGCCTCCCGGGAAAATATTGAAGCTATGATTAATAAGTATCTTTAAAAAGGCACCAACTCCGTTACACCAAACGGTTTGGTATATATGAATACTTAAGGAAGGAGGGAAAACAATGAGTATTTTGGAAGGAAAGAAGATTATTATTGTAGGCGACAGAGACGGCATTCCCGGCCCTACTATTGAAGACTGTGTAAAGGAGGCGGGAGCAGAAGTTGTATTCTCCTCAACAGAATGTTTTGTTTGAACTGCCGCAGGTGCGATGGATCTGGAAAACCAGAATAGGGTAAAAGAACTGTCCGAAAAATACGACCCTGAGAACATTGTTGTAGTTCTTGGAGCAGCGGAGGGTGAAGCCGCAGGGATTGCCGCCGAAACAGTGACAGCCGGAGACCCAACTTTTGCAGGTCCATTGGCAGGAGTCCAGTTAGGACTTAAGGTATATCATATTTGTGAGCCGGAGATAAAAGCAGAAATTCCGGAAGCCTTATATGAAGAACAGATTGGTATGATGGAAATGGTACTTGATGTCGACAGTATTGCCGGGGAGATGAAAACTATTCGTAATCAATATTCTAAGTACTAATATCATGAAGTGGTGATGTGGTGTGTGGGTTACCGTATCACCACTTACATTTATAAAAACCAATTTATTCCGCACATCTATACGAAATGTTTTTCTGATGATAATTAAGATGTTCTCTACGTTTAATTCCGGGGGCAGCTATGAATCTATCGGCTGGGGTTATGGCCCAGGTATTGGTGAGGGGTATAACAGAGGTGAACCTTTCTTCCTGTTTCCCGCTTCTCATTAAACTGCACTTTCGTTTATTTATCCCCTTAATAAAAGCTCAACAGTCAGGAAATCACTGATTGTTGAGCCTTTGTACTGTTCCATGAAAAAATACATGCTCATCAGACACCTGGGGAAGGAGGTTTAGCAGAAAGGGTAAAACCAGGTGATTGGAATGCTGCTCGTGATGTATATGTTGAATGTAAAGGGCCGGAAGCCCCGGGGTTGGAATCATTTGGAAAAAATAATCAACGGCAAATACATAGTTCCATTTTTAAAGGGGTGATGCAGAACTGCTTTTTCGAAATAGTATGAAGAAGTATGCGATACTCCCATTTTCTATGATTTTATCAGTGGCATATTAAACGCTTAAAAACACTGGACTTTAATCTTGACTTTAAATCGACCAGAATGGTGAACCGGGAGACAAACCGGACAGTCCCTGCGGTTCACCTAAACTAACCAATAGCTTGGCACACAAGCTGTGGCTACGGCGTATACTAAAAAACCCAATAGCACATTGAGTATCTATCATATCCCTGATATAATAATATCAGAGGAAGGATGTGGCGTTATGAATATCAAACCGTCAACAGCATTGAGAAATGAGTATACGCAAATATCTGAGCTTGCAAAAACATCTGGTGAGCCAATCATCATCACCAATAAAGGCGAGGCGGATCTCGTTGTTTTGAGTGTAGATGCCTTTGAAGAAAGGGAAAAAATGTTTCGTCACAGAGATAAGGTATACGAGGCGGAAGTTGCACGTCTGAGCGGCATGCCCACATTTACGCCGGAGCAGATTCATGAGGAATTGGAGGATCTTTATGCCGCCGCAGAGAAATAAGCTGATCTATCTCGCACCGGCAAGAGAGGACATTCTGGATATAGCCAGATACCATCTTGAAAAGGTCGGTGTTAACTCTGCGAGGGAGGTTACAGTGGAAATAGAGAGAACAATTAACCGTCTGTCTCAGTTTCCGCTTATGGGTCAGACGCATCCCGACCCTGTGCTTGCAGAAAACGGATATCGGAAGCTGGTTATTGCTTCCACATACGTTTGCATTTATAAAGTATTTCATGACGACGTGTACATTTACCGTATCGTCAACGGAAAGAAAGACTATCCAAAGCTGCTCAAATAGTAGGGCAGAACATGGGACGTTTCTTTGTTCTAACCTAATAAATCTTATTAAAAGTAAACCCGTTAAGTCAGGATATCTATATCAAACAAAGAACCGTCCCCTGTTTACTTCACCGTCCCCTGTTTACTTCCGAAAATGGATATCGGAAGCTGGTTATTACTTCCACATACGTTTGCATTTATAAAGTATTTCATGACGACGTGTACATTTACCGTATCGTCAACGGAAAGAAAGACTATCCAAAGCTGCTCAAATAGTAGGGCAGAACATGGGACGTTTCTTTGTTCTAACCTAATAAATCTTATTAAAAGTAAACCCGTTAAGTCAGGATATCTATATCAAACAAAGAACCGTCCCCTGTTTACTTCCAAATGACACTTAATAACCGTCCCCTGTTTACTCCCTCGGTAACGTTTTATATTTTTCTCAAAACGCGAATTAAAAAACTCCACACTACTGATTTTCTAATCGGTGGTGAAACCCTGGCCCAGCGGATGAAGGATAAAAAAGAAGCATAATTTCTCGAATTAATAGCACACATGGGTTAGATCTCTCGGGGAGGTTCCTATGCCATTTCTAAAAGAAATTCATTTTGACTGGTCCAAGGCGTCAAAAAAAATAAATATCCTTTCAATATTCCTTGTTTCTCTGAGTTAACGGGGATTGCCTTTGAAAGTGATGTGACTTTTTTTGTGGGGGAAAACGGCTCCGGAAAATCTACTTTACTGGAGGCTATTGCATATAAATGTGGTTTTTCTCCCCAAGGTGGAGGGAAAAATAATATTTTTGGAATGGATGATGAGGATTGTCCTTTAGAATTAGAAAATATTTTAACCTTATCATGGATGCCCAAGATTAAAGGAGGATTCTTTTTAAGAGCGGAAACGTTTTTTAATTTTGCCGGTTATCTGGATCAATTAGCTGAAGATGATGGGCATGGTGTGTACGTGCCTTACGGAGGAAAATCCTTGAATGAACAGTCCCATGGAGAAGCCTTTCTCTCCCTATTTATGAACAGGTTTAATCAAAAAGGCGTCTATTTGTTGGATGAGCCGGAGGCAGCTTTGTCACCCCAAAGGCAGTTGGCCTTTTTAATATTGATGCATCAGTTAATTGAAAAGGGCAATGCCCAATTTATCATTGCCACTCATTCGCCGATCTTAATGGGATTTCCCCAGGGGGTTATTCTCAATTTTGATCATCGTCCTGTGGAAAAAATCAATTATATGGATACAGATCACTATCAAATAACGAAAAGGTTTTTAAATGATACGGAAAGATTTTTCAAAAAACTGGTAACCGAATAGGGATTTAGGGTGACCTGATGACCTGATGCCCTGATGAACCGGGGCGATGGTACCTTCGGCTCACCTGTTTATATTCCCTAATTGTTCTACAATCCATTTGGGGAAATTCTTAGCATCAATTTCTATACATACCTTAACATTTGGACTATCATGATATTTCATATATAAATCGGCTACTGTGGTCCCAGCGGCAGGACCTTCTAAGGCCACTTCCATAAAATAATCTTTAAACTTAAATAAAGCCGGATTTAAAAGGTATGCAATGGTACAAGCATCGTGTATTTTAAGCCCGGTTTCTAAGCTTCCCCCTCTATAATTAGTAAGAATCGCATAAAGCATCTCGCCTGCTTTTCCAAAAGTCTTAATCTGATTAACGTCTTTTTTCTTAAGCAAGGCGCTGTCCGTTACGTTAAGACCAAACATAGTAATCGGTAAACCGGATTGTAAGACCATCTGTGCAGCATGTGGGTCCACATAAATATTAAATTCCGTAGAGGAGGTCATATTTCCTAAGGATGTTGACCCACCCATGATCACAATTTCGGCTATCTTTTGTTTTACTTCCGGGTATGCCGATAAGAGTAATGCGAGATTCGTCAAAGGACCGATGGCAACAATCGTGATTTTTTCTTTGCTGTTTAAAATACAATCCTTCATTTCTGCAACCGCATGCCTTTCAAGTGCCTTGCGGGAGGGTTCTGGAAAATTATAACCCTTCATTCCGGTTTCACCGTGAACTTCAACCGCATCTTCATATTTGCAGAGTAAGGGAAGTTGATTTCCTTTTGCCACAGGAATAGCTACATTAAATAGCTCAGTAAGTTTTAACATATTATTAGTTGTCTGATCTACACTGATATTTCCCATAACAGTAGTGAGTAGCTTCATGACATCATCCAATGCAGCTATTCATCGAGCTTCTATGCTTTCATTATACCATTACCTAATCCAGTCGTTAAATCTGATGTAAATGTCTGAAATTAAATTTTAAAGAGGTTGGAAAAAGTAAAAGAAAAGATCCTTGACTAAAACGGGAACAAAATTTTCCATTTTGCGTCTGTTAATTTAGAATTTAAAAAATGAATCTCCCCCAAATATTTTCAGGGAAAATTAGGATTTGGAGAAAGTAAAAAGGAGAGTGGATCTAATGTTAAGAATTTTACTAATTCTGTTTACGGTGATGCTTTTTCCCATAACATCTTTTGCCGCAGACTGGGATAATTACTGGGTCAGTGGCTGGCATGATGATAATTCCAATTACGATATCTATAATTTGCGGCCAAGAAACGAGAAGGTAACAGACAACGCAGTGATTATGCATAACCTGGATCAGGATGAATGGGTGCGCTTGGAAGAAAGATTTTGTGTTCTTTACAAGCCTTTAAAGCCATATGATGTCAAATTACCCGAAGCTTGGATTGCAAAGAAAGGTGAAAAATTCAACCCCTATATAAATTATTATTATGACATTGGGAATAACCGGTTGATCTTAGGAAAACAGTATCAAATTTCACCGGATGAAAAGTGGGGTCTTCAGTATAATGACTATTATGGATCAGGGGGCAGAACAAAAAGTTTCCTGCTAAAGAATCTGGAAAATGGTACTATTGAAGAACGTCCGGAATTGGTAAACCCCGGTGATTACAGTAGATTTTACTGGCTTCCTGATAGCACAATTTTGTTTTATAAATATAGTCAAAATGAGAGACAGAACGTAATTTATATCTTTTACCCAGAGACAAAGGAATTTAAAAAAGTTATATCGGGAAGCTTGTATGCCTATGATGGAAAAACCAATCAAATATTATTTGTAAAAAACGAACCAAAACGGGAGAACTGGACACTGGATCTTTCAACCAGACTGGAAAAACGGGAAATGAATTGGGAAAGGTTTTATCTCTCACCCGATGAGGCATCTAAAGTACCGATTTCTCCCGAGGATTTGCAGATGGCTGGTTTAAAAGTAATTACTCCGGAAGAAACTGTCCGGTACGAGCACGAAATTGGAATCAGTGATCAGGTTATTCCGGTTCCTTATGTTTTTAAAAGAGAAAACAAGGAATTTATTCCCCTTCGTCCTTTGATGGAGTCATTGGGGATCAAGATTAACATCAATCAGTTGGGTAGTTTCGTTTGGGAATATCAAGTTTCTTATCGGGAAAAGAAGTTTACCCTTTCAGAGGGCGAATATATAAACTATAAATGGCAGTTATTTGTAACTCCTGACGTGCTCAAAAAAATGGGGCTGCCGGAATTTACGATCAGTCCTATTAAAGCAGATAGCCTATAAACACATATGAAAAAAGAATAGAAGGGAGCATATATGATGAGTAAGAAACCTTGGTATAAGAATTGCCCTCCTTGAATTCTCATGTATCTGCTGCTGGGCGCAGCATTTATTCTGGTTAGTCTAATACAGTATCTGCAAAAATAGAAGCATGACACCCCGACACTTTTAAGAAAATAGCGTATCCATTGGGCCTACAATGGATACGCTGTTTTCTTAAAAGTGTCAGATATTTTCTTTTCCCCTTGGGGAATACGATCTACTCCCGAGCACTGCCACAGGGCCGGTTATTGCGGGATTTCCAAACTCATGATTTCAGTAAGGTTGTTTAAGTTGTTTGCTTTGATCATCCCCGGGGAGAGCGTATATAAGGTATCACCGATGTAGATGATTCTCTCGATATTTTTGGCGTTGGAGTACCAATTTAAACCGGCTTTCGTATAATCCTCTTGACTCAGATGGGTAATGGTCCCTTTCAGGTCAAAACCTTTTGCCAGGTCAAGCTGATAGACATAGGCTCCCTGGAAGGTAAATTCTCCGTAGTCAGGAAAATTGTTTTGGCTCTGGTTCGGATTCTTGTTTTTAATTTCCATCACGGTAACAGGGAAGGCCAATAAGTTTTTCTCCCGGGAAAACAAAAGGGCTTTATGGTTCCTGAGGAGTTCGGAATCCGTACCCCGGTCTCCGATAATTTCCTGAAATTTCTGCACGGGATGGGTCACGTCACTGACATCAAAGAGGGCAATTTTCATTCCCTGGTAAAAAGCCATGGTACCTGCATCTTTTCCCTGCCCATCTTTTTGACTAAGCTCCACGGTGTCTTTTCCGAAACCGATGATGTGGTTTTCGTCATAGGGATGCAGATAATCACTGTATCCGGGAATTTTCAAAGCACCAAGAATTTTCGGCTTTCTGGGGTCTTTCAGGTCAAGAACAAAGAGGGGGTCAACATTTTTAAATGTAACCATGTAGCCCCGGTCGCCTATGAAGCGGGCCGAATATATTCTTTCCCCAGGAGCAATGTCTTCAATTTTACCGGCAAGCTTCATTTTTCCATCCAGGATATAAACATTGTTTTTGGAGGTATCTCCGCTCCGCCAGGTTGATCCGATGGTTGTGGCAATCCGGAAAAACCCCTGATGTTCATCCATGGAGAATTGGTTGAGAATCGTGCCGGGGACTTCACCTTGGGCGGCAAACTTCACTTCCCCCTGATCCAGGGTGAATTTATAAACAAGGGTATTTAATTCAGGGGCAACCTTTTCGCCGGTCTGATAACCGGTAACAGCAGCATATAAACTGTCTGCTGTGGCATAAATATTTTGTCCTGCTCCCAAGAAAGCTGCAACCTTCATTTCCTTGTCCGGATGGTTCAAGTCCAATCCCGCAGCCAAGAGATAATTGGGTTGAGGTCTGCCCGGGAAATAGCAGATATCCTTATAAGGGATTTTTATGTCGGTGTCTTTCAGCATGGAGTCGCGATAAATTGGAAGAGCTGCTGATTCCTCACCATTCATGATGCGGTAATAGTCTAAATACTTATTAGCCGTTAAATAAACCAGGCTGCCTACTTTCCGGGAGGAGATATAGCTTCCTTCCAATTCGGCCACTCTTATTTCTTTGATCTTGTTTTTGTCCCTAATGTCATAAATAACAGCTTTTACTGTTTGGCTCCTGGGCATCGGGGGGTAAATTCTAATATCCTCGGAAATCCCGGGTCTAGCCATGGGGCGGTTATCATAGGAAGAACCGATCACCACCATGTGCTTGTCATCCACATATAATTCCTGGGGAGAAAATTCTCCGGCGGTAAAATTAATAATATCGGTAACAGCCATTTTTTCTGCCGGTACGGCGCGGGTAATTACCACCCGGTTGTTATTTACCTGATAGATATAGGTGCCGTCGGTTTTGATCAGATCACCTTCGTCAACACCTTCCACCTGGATGTTGGTCGTAGAATAGTCTGCTGATTTCCTTGATTCACTCATGTCCTGGCTTGCGGGAACCTGTGCTCCTGCGCCTGCGCCGCCTGAAACATTTTCATTATCTGTAATTTGATATTCTTCTCTTCGTGCTGTTTCTGATGATTCCAGGATTTTTTTGAGATTTTGGTAGCTGCCCACCACCGGGAGCTTATTTTTTCGATATATACGGTTTTCCGAGCCCCGTCCCAGGAAACACGGGCATAAAGAGCCTCGCTGACAAATCTCAGGGGCAGAAGAGTCTGCCCATTTTCTATGATAGGTTTCGGTGATAAGGTGACCTTATTTCCCTTGATAATGGCGGTGTTTTCATGAAGATTAATTTCCAAAACACTTTGTTCGGAAACAGCTTTAATGGTGCCGGTTTTTTCATCCCAGGTGACTTGGGCATCCAAGGCTTCAAAAACAGTACGGAATGGGACAAAGACATAATTATCAACAATCCGGGGTTGAACGTCAAATTTTAAAGTTTTATTGTTGCAGATCACTTTAATTTCCCCTTGTCCGTTGGCTGTGTCAAAGGTTGAAAATAGACAAAATGCACCGACCATAACCAATAATAAAGTAACAAGGAAACCAATTTTTTTCACATTTTTCTTAGATACATTTTTCAAAGATAAACTTTTCATAGCTGCACCCCCTGATTTTTAAAGTTGACCTTTAACGCTGATGCAATGTATTTCTGCAAATTTTGGATATTATTTATCTTAGACGCATCTAAGATCTGTTTTGTTTCCGGTCAGAGCCGATTAAGCACAACAACAGCAAGTATTTTTTTATTTATCAAATTTCAAGACTCCCACTTCTATAAGTGGGAGTTCCGATTTTTACTTCAGGTGGGGTAGATTCCCCATCTGAAGCCCCGATGTTCAGCTTTAGCTGAACGAGTTCACTTATCCAGCATTCTCCATGCTGTTTTGTCCATCCTGTAGCCACTGATGGAACTCATGGCATTGATATAAATGTGGTTAGGTTCTCCGATAATATTACCAGGTATCATAATATGCAGGTACTGTCCCTTGGTATCGGATACGATACCGCTTGAATTATCTATCGATAATGCTGATTCATGCTTTAAAGTAATTTTATTATCAACATCTGCCAAGCTTAGCCTCGCTATTTTCTGATCATAAAAAAGGATCATATTCAAATAATACTTTGGCAGCTTGCCTATTTTTCCATCTGTTTTAATGAAGACGTGTAAATTATTATTCTTTGACAGCTCTGTATAAACGCCAATAATGTCAGTTTCACGGCTGATCTCAAGATTTAATGCATCCTGAAGCGGATCAATGATCACCCTGTTATTGTTATCAGGTGCGATGGCATTGTCTGCTCTGTCCAGCCTTGAGATCCTGGCATTCGGATATTCCCCAAAGAGTTCGTTTTTTCTTTCAAAAGCGATCATTAACAGTCTGAGGATATTAATTTGTGTCTTATATAAATGGATAGCCGTGATTTTTTCACGAATCTCCTGATCGTTTAAATCAAGAGCTTGCCAATCTGTACCGGTCCCGATCAGTTTGGCCGGGGGTACTAAATACATATTGATATTTTCCTTAGGCGGTGTCGGCCAATCCCCCCTGTGTACCAAGTAAAGCCATTCTTTTACCGGATGGTAGTCGAGAGCAGTCAATGCATATTTGACAAAACAATTAGTCGCCCAATGATCAGGATGCTTATCGTTGGGATGGGGCATTACGATATGTGTAGGTTGAAAATCCTTAATTATTGTTGTGATGTCCCTGACAAGATCTGCTCCGGCATACGGAGCTCCTTTGGTGAAACTATTGTAATAAGGAGAGCGGCTCACTTGGGTATAGGCGCTGATATAGGGATCGGAATTATCCCAGTGGGAACTCCAAAGAACAGACAGTTCCCGATCTGGGTAGCCCAAAAATACGATATTTTTGCTTGACAGCCCAAGCATATTCAGTGCTGCAGTCGTCTCATTTTGTCTTTGGTATCCGAATTTAATATAATCAAAGGGTTGTGGATTTAGCTTGAAATAATCTAACTGTACAGCATTTTTAAAACCATCTCCGTTCGTCATCATAACTACCTTTACAGAAGCCCCATTTTTTATGGTCTTGCCGATCAATTCTCCGGCACCAAGTACTTCATCATCATTATGAGGAGCAAAGACAAGAACATGGTCGTTTTTACCAGGCAATACAATATCATCTAATTTTGATCTGACAAAATAGTTGGAGAGGTACTCCCTCATGAAAAACAAAATTATCAAAGCAGCTATCAAGATAAAGGCAATTGTCAAAGTCGTTTTCAAAATTCTCTTCATCTGCATAATCTCATCAATCCTTTTTATCTTGATTTCATGATATCTATCGCCCTATTTCTTTGGCAATTTCCATCTTATTTTCAAGCTGTTTAAACTTCAGGTACGATACCAATCATACCAATCACCCTTGCCATTGATAAAATAAGTTTACTTTTCGAGAAAATTTTTCATAATCCTTTAATACCTTAAAAACAAATTTTCAAAAGGTCTTCCCGACCAAATTTTCGGTTTACGGACTATTTTAGAAATTTCAGAACGAATATATTGTTTATACGGTTTGCCGGATCGAAAGTTTGGAGGAAAAGAGGTGTAAAATGAATAATGAGGTGAGTAATGAAAGGATAAGCAATAATTCATCCCCCCAATTTATGAAAACTGATGGGGGCAAAACCAAATCCAACGCCATCGAAATTCCTGGGATCTCTTTGCCTAAAGGGGGAGGAGCCATTAAAGGGATTGATGAAAAATTTTCTGTTAACCCGGTCAATGGGACAGCTTCCTTCACTGTCCAGCTGCCTTTTTCTCCGGCCAGGGGAGGAGTTACTCCGGCGCTGAATTTAACTTATAGTTCAGGCGCCGGAAATGACGTTTTTGGCTTGGGATGGAGCTTGGGTCTCCCCTCAATAAAACGCAAAACGGATCAGGGTCTGCCCAAATATCTGGACGATATCGAATCGGATACCTTCCTTTTTTCAGAAA
Source organism: Dehalobacterium formicoaceticum (assembly GCF_002224645.1). Classification (NCBI taxonomy): domain Bacteria; kingdom Bacillati; phylum Bacillota; class Clostridia; order Eubacteriales; family Peptococcaceae; genus Dehalobacterium; species Dehalobacterium formicoaceticum. The sequence goes on from NZ_CP022121.1 coordinate 1,845,154, forward strand.
CCGAAGACCTGGTTCCGGAGTTTCAGAAAAGCCATGGGGATCTAAAAGGCGGCTTTGCCTTGGATGATGAAGGAAACTATCAGTATAAAGAGCTGCATCCGCCGGACTCTCCTCACCCGGATTATGTGGTACGATTTTACCGGCCGAGAATTGAAGGATTGTTTGCCAGGATCGAAAAATGGATCAACATTAATTCCGGGGAAATCAAATGGAGAGTTATCACTAAGGATAATAGGACAACCCTTTTTGGCTGGAGCGAAGCTTCCAGAATCTGCGACCCCAAAGACCCGAACAGGATCTATGAATGGAAACCGGAGTTCGCTTTTGATGATCAAGGAAACTGCCTTAATTATATCTATCAGAGGGAAGATGCTGCCGGGTTTGAAAGCTCATTGCTGCATCACAAAAATAGGATGGACCAGGGAGCTATTACCTATACCAATCTCTATTTAGCAAAGATCCTTTATGGCAATAAAACTCCTTATCAGAATTTAAATGATCAATATCCGGATGAGCAAGATTACATGTTCCAAACCGTGTTTGATTACGGTGAGTACGAGGGCGGGGCTCCTTTTAAAAAGATCAGGGAGTGGAACTTTCGGAAGGATGCCTTTTCAGAGTATCAAGCCGGCTTTGAAATCAGGACGACCAGGTGCTGTGAAAGAATTATGCTCTTTCATTATTTTGATGAACTGCCCGGAGGCTCATCATTGGTAAAATCTCTGAATCTGGAATACGATACGGCGGCGGAGGGTTTTACGTTTCTCACTGCCATCACCAGCCACGGCTACATCAAGAAGGCTGACGGAACCTATACGGAAAAGCATTTGCCGCCCCTAGAATTTCAATATCAGGAGCATAGCTGGAGCAAGGAAGTAAAAAACATTGCCCCGGATGAACTGCTCGATGCTCCGGCCGGATTAGATGAGCCTCAATATCTGTTTACGGATTTGTATGGAGAAGGTTTAGCGGGCATCCTCACGGAGCAAGGGGGAGCTTTGTTCTATAAAAGGAATTTAGGCGGCAGCTTTGCAGATGCTCAGCAGGTTTCGCCTAAACCTTCGTTTGCCGGTCTGGGTTCCAGGCTGCACTTGCTGGACCTGGATGGTGACGGCACTAAACAACTGGTTAGCATGAGCGCCAACCCCAAGGGGTACTTTGAATTAGGGGATAATGAAGACTGGCAAACCTTTAAAGCCTTTCGGCAGATGCCCAGCTTTAATTTGGAAGATAATAATCTGCGCCTGATGGACATCAATAATGACGGCAAGCAGGATATTTTAATTACAGAGGATCAAGCTTTGGTCTGTTACGAATCATCAGGACGGAAGGGCTTTGAGATTCCTTATCAAACCCTCCAATCATTTAATGAAGAAGAAGGACCTAATCTGCTTTTCTCAGACCTGGAGCAAAGCATCTTTCTGGCGGATATGTCCGGTGACGGACTGTCGGACATCGTCAGGATCAGAAACGGCGCCATCTGTTACTGGCCGAATCTGGGCTATGGCAGATTCGGCACCAAGGTGGGGATGGATCATGCCCCGGTTTTTGACCATGATGCTTCCTTTAATCCTTCATACATCCGCTTAGCGGATATCGACGGCTCAGGAACGACAGATGTGATTTATCTGGGAAAAAACAAATTCAGCTGTTGGCTGAATGTAAGCGGGAATGGCTTTAGTTCTCTTCCCTTTGAAATCGACCCATTTCCTGAGGTGCATGATCAGGCCAAGGTCACTGTGGTCGATTTGCTGGGTAATGGCCTTGCCTGCATTACCTGGTCCAGCCCTTTAGCAAAGGATAAGAAAGCACCCTTGAAATATATCGATTTAATGGAGAGCAAGAAACCCCATTTGATGACTTTCTATAAAAACAATCTGGGCAAAGAAGTGACCTTATCATATACCCCGTCCACCAGGTTTTATCTTGATGACAAGCTGGCAGGCAGGCCATGGGTTACCAAGCTGCACTTTCCGGTCTACTGCCTTTCCAAGATAGAGACGAGAGACAAAATTTCCGGACTCCGCTTTGTGAGCCAATATCGCTACCATCATGGCTATTATGATCATGGGGAAAGGGAGTTTCGAGGCTTTGGCATGGTGGAACAGACCGATACCGAGGATTTTGAACATTGGGTCCAAGGGACGGCCGGCAACATTGTAGAAAAGGTATTGCATCAGGAGCCGGTGGTCACTAAAAGCTGGTTTCATACGGGAGCTTTTTTGGACCGGGAAAACATTTTGAATCACTTTGCCGGGGAATACTGGCAGCGGGAAATGGCACGCCAGGGTTTTGAGGTGGAAAGCCGGGAGTCATCCCTGCCGGAGGCCAAACTGATGGCGGCACCGGGAGTTGACCCCTCCCTTCTGGACAAGCTGGTAGCTCAGGAATGGAAGGAAGCCTTAAGGGCGTGTAAGGGCATGGAGCTGCACCGGGAAATCTTCGCCTACGATGCTCCGGTTCATGATCCCTCCAGCGAGGATTTAAAAAGACAGCTGACACCCTATTCTGTGGCTGCCCATAACTGTGTTATCCAGCTGCTCCAGCCCAAGGGCAGGAACAAACATGCCGTCTTTGCCGTGCAAGAAAGGGAAGCCCTTACCTACGACTATGAGCGTAATACCGAGGATCCAAGAATTACCCATAACCTGAACATTAAGCTGGACGAATACGGCAATATCTTGGAATCAGCTGCAGTGGTCTATCCCAGGAGCAAATCGGACCCTTCCCTGCCTGCTGAAACCCAGTCAGCTCAGAAAAAGACTCTGATCACTTATACCCAAAACAGCTATACCAATGATATTGATGATCAATATTCATATAGGCTTAGGCTCCCGGCAGAAGCGGCAACTTATGAGTTGAAAGGCCTGGGCAAAAAAGAAGCTTTATATACCGTGGCTGATTTTGAGGACGTTTTAGCTGAGGCGGGGGAAGCGGCTTACCATGAAATCAATAAAAACCCGCCATCATCAGCCGTGCAGAAAAGGCTGGTTGAAAAGCTGCGCACCCTTTACCGCAGCAATAATTTAAAAGATGCCCTGCCCTTATCTCGGCTGGAATCCATGGCCTTGCCTTTTGAAAGCTATCAGCTGGCCTATACGCCCCAGCTGCTTGAGGACATTTTCGGCTCACGGGTTAACGAAGATCTAATGCTGGAAGGCAGGTTCACCAAAAGAGAAGGGGAGGACAGCTGGTGGATCAGATCCGGAACAAATCAGTATCTGGAGGTAGGCGAAGCCAGGATCCAGGCCCAAAACCGCTTTTATCGGCCGGTGTCATATACCGACCCCTATGGGGCGAAAACCAAGGTCAGGTATTTGGGCAGCTATCATCTTTTTATTGAAGAAACCGAGGACCCCTTAGGAAACAAAACCGGGGTGGATCTTTTTAACTTTAGGACCCTGGCACCGCAGAGAATGAAGGATATGAACCATAATCTCTCGGAGACAATTTTCGACGAGCTGGGTTTGGTGAAGGCTATGGCGGTCATGGGCAAGGGGTCGGAAGCAGATGATCTCCTTGGTTTAAAGGAGTTTTCAACTCCGGCGGAAGAGACCCTGGTGGATGCTTTTGTCAATGCCCCAAACTCCATGGAGCTGACGGAGCATGGCAAGAATCTGCTCTTCCATGCCACGGTGCGCTTTGTCTACGACTTTGACGCTTATCGAAAATCCGGCAAGCCCGCTGTCATCGCTGCCATTGCCAGGGAAGAGCATTATGTGAAAAATAATGACGCATCCCTTCAGATCAGCTTTGAATTCTCCAACGGTTTGGGTCAGATGGTGATGAAGAAGGTTCAGGCAGAACCGGGCAAGGCCAAGACCACAGTTGTCAATCCTGATCATAGCTACGGGGTAAGCGAAGTGGACACGGCTCAACTTGTCCCCCAGCAGCTTCGCTGGATCGGCAGCGGCAGAAAGGTCCTTAACAACAAAGGCAATACGGTGAAGCAGTATGAGCCCTATTTTTCCGCAGTCCACGGTTATGAAGACTTGAAAGAACTGGTGGAAACGGGTGTCACGCCCATCATGTATTATGATGCCTTAGGAAGGCTGATAAAAACTGAATTACCGGACGGGACATTTACTCGGGTCGAGTTTGACGCCTGGAAACAAGTTTTTTCTGACCAAAACGATACGGTTTTGGAGTCCTCCTGGTATCAAGATCGTGCCGGTCGTTTGATCGATGCTACGCTGATCAATGAGGGTAAGGATCCGGAAAAGGAAAAAACAGCGGCGGAAAAGGCAGCAAAACATGCCCATACGCCTAATATCCAGCATTTTGATAATCTGGGCAGACCGATTCTCTCCGTAGAACATAACCGGCATCTCACCGCCGGGGAAGATGAATTCTACTTGACCCGGATTGAATTGGATATCGAAGGCAATCTGCGGAAAGTAATCGATCCTCGGGGAAATACGGCGATGCAGTTCAAATATGATCTCTTGGGCCGGAAGGTTTATCAGAAAAGCATGGATGGGGGACAGCGCCGGCTCCTTCTGAATATCCTGGAGCATCCCTTACGTACCTGGGATGAGCGCAATCATGAGTTTCAATATTTCTATGATATCCTGCAGCGCCCACTATCCAGTAAGGTGATCGGGGGCGATGGGGCCGCTCCCCTGAACAATATCTTTAAGCGGTATTTTTACGGGGAAACAGAGCAAAATCCGGAAGATAAGAACTTAAGGGGTCAGGTGATCAAGCATTACGATAGCGGCGGACTCTTGATAATGCCGGAATATGATTTTAAAGGTCAGCCAAAATCAACAATCCGCATGCTTTATAAAAATTATCAGGGGATTGTGGATTGGACCGATGCCAATCTGGTTAATGACCTGGAAACGGAAAGCTATCCTGTGAAAACAGAAAGTGACGCCCTGGGCAGGATTGTGCAGCAAACGGTGCCGGATGGCAGCCTTATCATGTTCTCATACAACGAGACCGGCTTAGTGAATAGGGAAAGGGTTCTTCATAATAATGCCGGTGTTGCTGCAACTTATATCAAGGATATTGATTATAACGAAAAGGGTCAGCGCAATAAGATTACCTATGGCAATGATGTTTTTACCCTGTTTAATTATGATGAAAAAACCTTCCGGCTGAAGGGGATGGCAACAAAACGGCAAAATGGAGATCCCTTGCAGGATTTGCACTATACCTATGACCCGGTAGGAAATATCACCCATATTGAAGACCACAATATTCCGGTGCGTTTTTTTGATAACCAAAAAATTGCCGGGGCAGCTGCCTATACTTATGACGCCCTTTACCGATTGGCCGAGGCTACCGGCAGGGAAAACAATGAGCCGCTCACCTTCGACAGCAAGGACAACTGGAATGACAGCGCCTATCTCAAGCAGTTTAACTCTGGTGATCCCATGAATATGAGAAATTACACCCAAAGCTATGTTTATGACGGGGCGGGCAATATCCTGCAAATGAGGCATCAGGCCGCTGGTAACAACTGGACCAGGGAATACAGTTATGAACCGGCAAATAACCGGCTGATCAGCACTCAGGTGGGCGGCCAGATCTACACTTATCAGCACCATAAGCAGCATGGGTATCTTACGGCCATGCCCCATTTAGAGGAGATGGGCTGGAACTTTAAGGAAGAGCTAATCAGAACAACGCGCCAGAAACGTACCGACGGGGGCACTGGGGAGACTACGTACTACCAATATGACGGTCAAGGCCGGCGCCTCAGGAAAATAACTGAAAATCAAGCTGATCCAGGTATCACCCCCGGTAAAAAAGACGAGCGCATTTATCTGGGTAGCTTCGAGCTTTACAAGCAGCACAGCGGAGCCGATGCGGGCCTTGAGCGTACCAGCCTCAGTCTGATGGATCAGCAGCACCGTTTTGTCATGATCGATACGGAAACCAACCCAGGTTCTTTATTAGGGATACCCATGGGTGCAAGTGCTCCGGAGCGTACCGTGCGCTACCAGCTGCATAATCATCTTGGTTCCGCGGCCTTGGAACTTGATGCTGCTGCCCGAGTGATCAGCTACGAAGAGTATCATCCTTTCGGAACAACGGCCTACCAGGCAAAAGACGCGTCGATAAAATGCGCGGCCAAACGCTACCGGTATACAGGTATGGAAAGGGATGAGGAAAGTGGCTTAGAGTATCATAGTGCCAGGTATTATTCTCCTTGGCTGGGCCGATGGCTGAGTCCGGACCCCATTGGCATCGCGGACGGAGTGAATCTTTACCAATATGTCAGGGGCAATCCGATTTGCCGAAATGATTTTACGGGAAAATCATGGCGTGATATTGTTAAAGGAGTGGCGGTGGGATTAGGTACCGCCTTAGTGGTGGTGGCCGTCGTGGCTACGGCACCGATTTCGATTCCGACTTCGGTGGCGGTGGGGCTTACCGTAACCGGCGTAGCGGTAACGGGTGCTACTGTGGTTCAATCTGCGCGCCGACGGGACCTGTTTAATAATCCCATCAGTGAGGAACAGGCTGATTTCCAGATGGGAACCGCCTTCGGTGGCTTGCTTGCCGCTCCCTTTTCCGGTCCTACCAGTGCGGGGCTTTCCCAGATCGGCGGCCGCACATTGGCACCGGCAACAGGACCCCTATTATCAGAAGCCGTTGTTGTGACCCCGGTGCTGGTTGAAGCTGCATCCGGCGTAACGGCAACAGCCTTGCCGATTTTGGCAACCATGAGTTCTTCGGGATCGGGAGGCGGCGGCAGTTCCCAGCAGGAATCAACGCCCAGCAGCAGTGAGCCGGCCGCGTCAGAACCTGTATCCTCAGAACCACCGGTTTCGGAAGGAACATATAGTTCTCAAGGCGGTCACCATGTGCACCAATCAGCATCATATTCTCCGGGAGGTCCATCGGCGACGGGAAATCCAAACCATGCCAGTGCCGTGACGGTTGCTCTTGAGGGGCACTCAACTGATCTCCTCTCTCAGCATGGCCGGGCCACCGCGGTTCAAAGAATAGTGAATCGATCTGTGCGCGGAAGCTTTTCTGGTGAGGCCGAGATAGGGCCTGTGACCATCCGGTCTTCAGGTGAGGGCACATTACCACCTGCGCCAAGTCAAACTTTTGAAGATTTAAAAGCCTTTTATTCAATGACAGCAGCCGAGGCGCCGGGTTTTACAAGTGTGGATGATGTGTATAACTTAGTATGCCGATCCGGCAACCAGCTTCCAAACCCTCCGGTAAGAGTGCCGTCCCGATAATAAAATTAATAATCCCTGCGAAGAGGTCCCATACGATCGAAGTTATTCGTACCGTCTCGATAATCAAACAAATAATCACCAACAAGGGGGGAACATTTTATGGCAAATAGAATTGATAACCCAAAATTAATGGACCTGAAGATCAATTTCTTCAAAGCTGATTTAAAATCCGAGCAGCAACAGAAAACTTTTGAAGTAATTTTCAAAAAAAACGAAGGCGATTGGCCCCAAATAAAAGCTGACCTTGTTAAACTTAAAGGGGAAGAGGGGTTTACCCCCAAAATTATACAAAATATCGAATTTACCCAAAAGCTTGCTGATTGGAGCCATGACAACGAGGAACTGATCTCTGCTTTTCAAAAAGACAGGAAGCTCAATTCCATGAATGAGATCGCATTATCATTAAGCAAGGAGGATTTTATCAAAAAGGTGGAAGACCTTGCGCCGGTTGCAGCAAAGGAAGATAAAAAGGCTTACGCCGTCAACCTGCACCGCAGTTTATTTGCCATCGAACCGACGGCCATGGTGGTTAACATGATCAAGGATCCCAAGGTTCCTCTGCTCAATGACGCGATCGGGGGAAATCTCACAGCGGTCTTAGAAAAACAGCCTGATTTCAATATTAAAACCACATCAGTCTATGAGATCATTAAAAATGAAGAGAACTTAGGGGAAATACCTGGGGAAAATCGGGAAAGCGTGATCAAGAACCTGAAAATTCTGCAGCGCATTACCGCCCTCAGCCCTGATACCGATGCTTTGCCGGTTCTTTACAAAGCAAATCTTCATTCTGCCCTGGAGATTTCCGCTCTCCCCGAGGCACAGTTTGTTTCCGCCATGAGGGGCAGCGGCTTAGATGAGACTATGCTCTTACAGATCCACAGCAATGCTCAACAGGTTCGGGTGAGAAATGAACAGGCGATCATGGCTTTAAGAGAAGCAGGCCGGGGCACCGGCATTGCCATGATCGACAAAAGCATGAACAAGGCTGATGCTGGGAATGAGATGCATATGCTTGAGGGTGGGGACCAGGTGGAATCGTTAGAAGCCCTGCTCAAAGACACCTTGACCAAGCATAATCTTTCCTGGGAGCTGCTCTTTGGGGATGCTGATTTTTGCCAATGCGAAGAGTGTGATTCCGTCTACAGCGCCGCCTCATACTATGTGGAGCTGCTGCAATACCTGCGTAACAACAATCTGGATCCGAACCTTGGGGGAGAGATGGCAATTAAACCGAATGCCAAGGACATTGCCGGCACGCCCCTGGAAAAGCTTTTTCAGCGCCGGCCGGACTTGGGCTGTCTGGAGCTGACCTGCAAAAATACCAACACTATTTTGCCCTATGTGGATTTGGTTAATGAGGTCATGGAAAATTATGTGGCTTTTAAACAACTGAAAACCTTTAACGTGGAGGATGAGACCAGCGGTGAACTCCTTGCGGAGCCGCAGCACACCGAGTACCAGGCCTATTGTATATTGAAAAATGCGGTTTATCCTTTTACCCTCCCTTATCACCAGCCTGTTGATGCGGCCAGGATTTATCTGGATTATTTGGATACCAGCCGTTATGAAGTCATTAAAACCTTCAGAAAAAATAACGAGAGCCCTGATCAAGACCTTACCCGTTTCAAGGATGAGGAGCTTGATCGAGCTGCTGATGCTGAATTTTTAGGTCTTACCATGGAAGAATACGTTATTCTGACTAAGGAATGCTTTGAAAGCAGAGCATTAATGGATAAGCTTAAAAACAAAAGCCATACCGATGACGAATATCAACAGTTGATCGGCGTTAAACCTGTCTGCCGCTACTACGGTTTTGATGATGACGCAACTATGCTGGGGGACAATGGGCTGACATTGATTAAAAAAGAATTTTTGCGCCGCACGGGGATCGACTATCTGCACCTGGTGGAGCTGTTAAAAACAGCATACATCAATCCCCATCTACCCAAGGGCAAAGGGAAAAGGATTATGGAGAGTTTGCATTTCAGCTACCGGTTTTTGCAGAACTATGCGGCAGCCCACGGATTGGACAAAATGGCAGAGGATTTGGTGAAAGGTGAAAAATTGGCGGAATTGGCCCCGCTCCTTAAGGATGAAATTGGTTTTCCGACCGGTAAAAGCACCCTGAGCTGTCCCAAGTCATATTGTGCTGAAACTGAGATTTCGGATCAGGAGATCATCCACTGGGTTAAATGCAGCTTTGAAAAAGCAGGCCGGATGATCGTGATTGAAAGCGGCAAAGGCTGTGTCGACGGTGAAATTATCATCGGGCAGCAGGGCATATCCCATATGACCACAGCCATGGCCATGGTAAGTAGAAGCAGGATTATCGTTGAGAAGTGTAAAATCTACTTGGTTCTTAATAACAAAGAACAAGAGGAAATCGGTAGCATCGACAAAAACACGGGAGCAGTATCCTTAAAGGACCCATATCATGATCAGGCTAAAAGTATTGCCAAGGATTTATTTTTTGTCGGGGTGAAAGGTGAAAAGGGCTGTTTCCTGATCATCGAGGGCCAACTCTATCTGGTCATGATCGAACAAAAAGACAGCTGCGACCTTGATACCGCCCTGCTCCAGCATCTTGACGGCACCCCTTTAACGGCTGATGAATACGATCGGATCCATCGTTTTATCCGCTTATGGAAAAAACTTGGCTGGACCATAGATGAAACGGATCAGGCTCTGGCAGGATTGGGTGGGAAGAATGATGGAAACGCTAATCCGGAGGAGAGCATTTGTGCTGATTGTTTTAATGATGAGTGCATTGACACCGGTTGCAGCGAATGCCCGGAGGATCAGCCCGCCCAGCTGCTTGAGATTGATAGCAAGCTCATCCATCAGCTGGCAGCTGTGAAGGAACTCCTGGATCGAACAGGTCTGGAACTTATTAAGCTCCTGACCTTCTGGAATGAGATCAGTACAAGAGGAGAAAGATCCCTGTATCAGAGACTGTTTCTGACCCACAATGTGCTGGGCATCGATAAAGTGTTCAAAGCTGATGATCAGGGTAATTTTTTGGGGGGTAATGCTAAACTAGGGGAGCATCTGCCGGCTGTGATGGCCGCCCTTAATCTTTCCGCAGATGATATTCAGACGGTCCTGGAAGCGGCATTAGAGCATGATGGGGAGCGGGATCAGCTGAACCTGGAAAACCTGTCCCTGTTATACCGCTTTAGATTACTGTCAAAAGTGCTGGGCGTAAAAATTCCTGCTTTGATCAAGATTATGACTTTGTTTGGTCAAGAGGAAATCTTTAAAAATGCCCATGCCTCCCTGGAATTTATCGATCGCTGGCAAAGGATGGAGGAGGCGGGATTTACCTATCAGCAGTTAAGCTATATTATTATGGACAAGGACGATGAAAAGAAACCCTTGGCGCCCAGTCAAAAAAGCATGCTGCTCACGGCAAAAAATCTTTATGACGGTTTAAATGCCATTGATGCAGCACATCAGGACCTCAAAGCCGATGCAGCAATTAATGACCCCTCATTGCAAAAGATCAATATCCTGGAGCAGGCTACCGGTGATTTGATCAGGACAAAAGCCGGCTTAATATTTGACAGCGAAACGGCAGAAAAAATTATCGGCATCTTAGAGGGTACCAACACCTTTATAACCAATGCACCCAAGAATTTGATCTTAAGTATTCCGGACAGCAGTACTTTGCAAGGCAAGCTGAAGTATGATAAGTCAGGAACAGTTCAGGTCACGGGCATTTTAACCCCTGGGGAGCTTTTTGACTATCAGAATCTGGACCATAGTGCCGATTGGGTCAATACCCTCACCCGCATCCAAAAGCAGCAGGATAAATTATTTAAAGAGCTGCTTTCGGGCATCTTTGAAAATGAAAAGACCAAAACGGCGGCCGAAAAAACACAGCTGGAAGAGGTGATCAAATCAGGTGATATCACCAAACTCATCGAGGAAATACCGGAGGGAGAAGAGGATCCCAATACAGCTCCTAAGAAAAGGGCAGCTTTCCTGGCCGTATTTTTGCCCTATTTACGTCAGGAGTTAAGTCGCCGTTTTATCATGGAAAGCCTGGCCAATTTCAGCGGTCTTGATCTTAAGGTTACCGATGTTCTGATTGCACATGTACTGAAAACAGGTACTCCCGAAGCGCCCATTTACGATGTTTTCGAAAAAATCAAGGAGAGTGCCAAACCTGATACGGAGCATTGGAGCGGATATTTGGTCCCCCCAAAGGGAGAAAACTATCGGTTTATTGTTAAAAATCAGGACAATCAGCCCACTGTCACCATCGATGGGGAAATTCTCGATTTTACGGCACTTGAAGACCCCACCAATGAATGGTGGAGCGAAGCAAGACCGCTGCAATCCGGAAAATTATATCAACTGACCACAACCGGCATTGAACTGAAAAATATTTTCTGGAAAACCCCGGCCTCAACGGCGGCCCCGATTCCTTCATCAGCCCTGATCCCTGACTTTGCATCTGAACGATGTGCACCGGCGCTGGTGATGCTGAAAAAAGCTGCCCTTCTCGTATCTGCCTTTAATTTGAATGCTGCTGAAATTCAATTTTTAGATCGTTACAAAAGCAGCTTTGATCACCTGGACTTTAACGCGCTTACCCTGCTGCAGTGGCTGCGCCTGGAAGCCTATGTCAGACTGAGAAATTCTCTCCCTCAGGGAGAGTTCAATCTCTTGGAGTTCTGGAAGTGGGTCTTTGACCCGGGAGCGGAGGAGAGCAAGCTATCTGAAAAGATCGCCGCTCTGACAGGATGGAAAAAAGAGCGCATCGAAAAGCTGATCGCCCAGGAACATTTCAATATCCACCGGCGGGAGGATTATCAGAATGAGATAAATCTCCTAAAGCTTCAGCAAGCTTTAAAGGTAGCCGATAAAACAGGCGTCGATATTGACCGGTTATTTGAGTGGGCGGTGCCTACTTCCCATTTCAAGACCTGCCGCAAGACTGCGGAGAGCATTAAATTTACGATCCGCGCAAAATATAATCAAAGCGACTGGGAACAGGCGGCAAAACCCCTCCACGATCAGCTGCGCAATAACCAAAAGGAGGCTCTCACCGGATATTTGTTGCAGCAAAAAGAATTGCTGGACTGGAACGTGATTGATGCGGACGGATTGTTTGAATACTTCCTGATCGATGTACAAATGGATGCCTGCATGGAAACCTCCCGCATCAAACAGGCCATCTCATCGGTGCAGTTGTTCATTCAGCGCTGCTTCCTTGGCTTAGAGGAAGAAAAGAGCGGTATCAAGCCGGATGTTTTAGACAGGAAGCGCTGGGATTGGATGCAGCGTTACAGGGTTTGGGAAGCCAACCGCAAGGTGTTCCTCTATCCGGAAAACTGGATTGAAAGCAATCTCCGTGATGATAAGAGTCCCTTCTTTAAGGAGCTGGAAAGCGAACTCTTGCAAAAGGACATTAACCGACAAAATGTTACGGATGCCCTTAAGTCTTACCTGTATAAGGTGGACGAGGTTGCCAATCTGGAAGTGGTGGGGCTTTATATCGAAATGAAGTCTGATGAATGGGGCAATAAAACCAATGCTCCCCGGAAGCTTCATATCTTCGCCCGTACCCGTAATGCACCTTATATGTTTTATTACCGCTATTTTGAGGCCGAGGAAAGGAACTGGTATCCATGGGAAAAGATGCAGCTTGATATCCCAAGCTATGATGCGCTCAAACCGGATGCTGCCAATGTGGGCACTGCCATTAAGGATGAAGTGGACAATGGATGCTATCTAATCCCGGCCCTTTGGAACCATCGCTTGCTGGTGTTCTTTCCCCAAATCATCAAAAAGACAAAACCCAGCTCTGATGCTGCCGGCGGTAGGTTTGAAACCCTGGGTAAAGACAGTGATGGCATCGGTAAATCAAAACCAATTGAATATTACGAGATTAAAATGGCCTGGAGCGAGTATCGAAACGGCAAGTGGACGCAGAAACAGGTCAGCAAGGATGCTGTTTTTTCAAATCAGATCGATAACAAGCATGATCTTCAGTTTTTTAAGTTCGTGCAGATTGTCTATGCTGATAAGGTATTAATTGATGTGGATGACTTTCTCGATAGCGACGGCGGCAACAAAGGGGCTTTTGTCTTTGACGGAACATCTTTGAAAACCGCGGCTCAAGTCAGTACGGAAGCAATGCCCATTGATTACTTTAATCAGCAAACGGCAACGGGTCAATCGAAAAGACTGTATTCCTGGCAGATTAATTCCTCCAGCTTAACCAGGGAAAATAAGGAGATCTATTTTTATGATCAGGCTTCCCGGGAAAAAATCCAGGGCTTGGATCCTTATCTAAGTGAATTTAACCATCCCGATACCCATAAACTCCTGGGCATGATCAATATCGGTGCTTTGGAGACCTTCTTCCGGGAAAACCTGGCTCTCAACCTGGACAGCTTTGGCCCCTTTGACCATGACGATAGCTCCATTACTCCCAATAGCTACCATGAATTAAAGAGGCCTTACTCCCTATACAACTGGGAATTGTTCTTCCATACGCCGATATTGCTGGCTAATGCCTTAAGCAAAGGCCAGCATTATGAAGAAGCCATGAAATGGTTCCATTTTGTCTTCAATCCCATTGCCCAGGGGACGGAGGATACACGTTTTTGGCAGTTTAATCCCTTTAAGCAAATCAACAGTCAAAGAATTTTGGACAGTATTTTTAATAACCTGAAGCCTAACACCGGGGATAAAACCATCAGCGAATGGCGCAACAAACCTTTTATGCCGCACATGGTGGCGCGCAGCAGACCAGTCGCTTATATGAAGTGGGTGGTTATGAAATATCTCGATAACCTGATTGCCTGGGCAGACCATCTTTTCCGTCAGGATACCATCGAAACCATCAACCAGGCCATCCAGTTGTACGTTTACGCAGGTCACATCCTGGGCAGAAAGCCGATGATGATTCCCAAGCGGGGTAAAAAAAGGGCCGAGACTTATCTGGGCCTGTTGGATAAATGGGATGCTTTTGGCAATGCCATGGTGGAGTTGGAATTGGCCGCCCCCTTCAGCAACCAGACGACCTTGCCTTTTAATGTGATTAATGGTGAAATTGCCATGGCCAATATCTTTGGCACCGCTTCGGCAGGATACTTCTGCCTCCCGAATAATCCGAAGCTGATGGGCTACTGGGATACCCTGGCGGATAGGTTGTTCAAGATCCGCCACTGTCTGAATATTGAAGGTGTGTTTAGAAAGCTGCCCCTCTTTGAGCCGCCCATTGATCCGGCTCTTTTGGTTAAGGCTGCCGCTCAGGGCTTAAGCATTGAATCGGTCTTAAATGATCTTAATACACCGATGCCCAACTACCGCTTCTACTATTTGCTGCAAAAGGCCCTGGAGCTTTGCAGTGAACTAAAGACTTTAGGAAGCACTTTGCTTGCCGCCCTCGAGAAAAAAGATAATGAAACCATCGACCAGATTCGCGCCAAACACGAGGGGGGGATGCAAAATCTCCTTATGGAAATCAAGAAAAAGCAGCTTGAGGAAGCCCAGAAGAATCTGGACAGTTTAACGCAAAACCGCTTGGCACCTGAGGCCAAAATGAAATACTACTTAAAACTCAGCGGTCTGGATGAAAGCCTGGTACCGGATAATACGGCTGATTTTAACGGCATCCCTAATGATATTGTCACTGTTGACGGGGAGAGCGGCTTAAAGCTGATCCCCTTCGAAAAAGAAGATATGGATAAGGCCAGTGCCGCAGCAGATTGGCAGACCGGCATCGGCGCAGTAGAAACTTTGGCTTCAGTGTTCCATGCCCTTCCTTCCATGACGGTTGATGGAAAACCTTTTGGGGTGGGAGCCGGCGTGATCTGGGGCTTCCCCAATTTAGCAAATGCCACCACTGCTGTAGGACGGGGCTTAAAAATCTATGCAGATCATTTGCTCTATCAATCCCAGACGGCAGGTAAAAAGGGCGGCTTTACCCGCGCCCTTCAGGAGCGTGTCTTCCAAGCCAATTTGGCCGGGTACGAGCTTAAACAGATCGACAAGCAGATTACGGCCCAGGAAATACGGATCAATATTGCGGAGCAGGAAATAAAAAACCAGCAGCAGGCCATCGACAATGCCTATGAAGCAGAAGAGTTTATCAGAAATAAGTACACCAATGAAGAGCTTTATACCTGGATAAGGGGAAGCCTGAAGACCCTATATCATCAGGTTTATAACCAGGCTTACGAGCTGGCTAAGAAAGCGGAAAAAACCTATTGCTTTGAAAGGGGTATCGGCAGTGCCAACTTTATCCAATCCGGTTATTTTGATGCCGGACGTGACGGATTATTAGCCGGAGAGCAGCTTTATGTGGGCTTAAAGCAGCTGGAGGCAGCATACCAAAACGAACGGGGTTATGACTATGAAGTATCAAAACAGATCTCTTTATACCAGTTAAATCCTTTAGCTGTCATGCAGCTGAGGGAAACAGGAAAATGTGAATTTGAAATTCCTGAGGTGCTCTTCGATATGGATTATCCCGGACATTATAAACGACGCATTAAAGCTGTAGCTTTATCGATTCCGTGTATCGCGGGACCTTACACCGGCGTAAACGCAACCCTGACCCTTCTGAAAAATAAGTTCCGCAATACGGCCATCGGCGGGAAGGCTTATGAGGAAGACCAGGAAGAAACAGATCCAAGATTCAGTTCCTATGCCATCCCGATCAATGGGATTGCCGCCAGCTCCGGTCAAAATGACACGGGCATGTTTGAACTGAATTTCAGGGATGAGAGATATCTGCCCTTTGAAGGGGCGGGAGTCATCAGCAGATGGCGCCTGGAACTCCCGAAATTCCGACAGTTTGACTATCATAGCATCGCAGACTGTGTGATCCACTTCAGGTATACGGCCTGTGAAGGCGGTGAGAAAATTAAAGGGGAGGCAAACAAGCATCTGGGCAAATGGCTGAAGACCCTGCAAGAAGAGCTTCAGGAAACAGGATTAATGAGTGCATTAAACCTAAAGCTGGATCTGCCCAATCAGTGGCATCTCCTTAAGAACAAGGGAACTGTGGATCTAATGATAGAAAAATCAAGGCTGCCCTATCCGGTGCAGGCTCTTAATGGGGAGATTGAAATCGAAAATGTGGTGTTTGCAGCTCAGGTTAAGGACCATATGGCGCTGACCATTAAAATTGACGAAAATGAAGTGCAACTGGAAAAGAGAGATGAACTGAAAATGAGCCTGGGCGCCAGCACTGATATTTCCCTGGATACATTATTTAAATTATCCCTGGAACCTGACCAATTGAAAAACCTTGATGGATTGACGGCCATCGTCAAGTATCATTTTAAAAAGGTTCCTGAGCTGGGATAAGATTATTTAACCTGTTTACCGGCGCCAAAAAATGCCAACAAAGCAAATTTGTTGGCATTCTTTTCTTGATGTAAAGCAATTAATAACCGCCTGACTCCTTGTGAAGCACGGCGGTTTCGTGATAAGATAGCAGAGATAGAAATGATAGAAGTGATGGAAATGTTAGAAGTAATTGAAAGATAAAAGTATTTAAAAAGCGGGAGAATAATTTTAATGTTGATGCTAATATTGATCACGGGCGGGGTATTGATCCTGGACCAGATCACCAAGTACCTGGCCCAGACTTATCTCATGGAAGTGGGGAGCATACCCCTGATTTTAGATGTTTTTCATCTTACTTATGTGGAGAATACCGGGGCCGCCTTTAGCCTTTTAACGGGGAAAATTAGTTTTTTTATTATCATAACGGCACTTGCCTTAGCGGTATCTCTCTATGTTTATTTCCGGGTGGATCAAAAATGGGTCTTGCTCCGTTTCGGTCTAGCCCTGGTTATGGGCGGTGCTTTGGGTAATCTCCTGGATCGCATGCGCCACGGCTATGTGGTGGACTTTTTTGATTTTCGCGTTTTTCCTGTTTTTAATGTAGCTGATAGTGCCATTGTCCTGGGGGCGGTTTTGATCGCCTGGGTTGTGCTTAAGAATGATATTAGTTTTAAAAAATAATAGCTTGTTCAAAGAATAAATAAAACAAGAAGATCCAAAAATTTAAAAAAACAGGTGATATAACTTGGCAGCAACAGAAGGAAAAAATGTGACCTTTACGGTAGATGAAGAACATGCCGCAAAACGTCTGGATCTTGTATTGACAAAGCTTCAGCCCGGCCTTTCCCGTTCCCGGATCCAAAAATTGATTAAGGACGGGGATGTTTTTGTTAACGGGCAGACGGTCAAGGCGAATTTTTGCCCGGCCCGGGGGGATGAAATTTCTCTTAATATCCCAGAACCCAAGGAATTAGAGGTAAAGGCCGAAAAAATTCCTTTTCAAGTAGTTTATGAGGACGAGGATCTGATGGTGGTGAATAAGCCCCAGGGCATGGTGGTGCATCCCGCCGCAGGTAATTATGAAGGCACCCTGGTCAATGCCCTCCTTTATTATTGCCAGGATCTCTCGGGGATAAATGGGGTGATCCGGCCGGGGATCGTACACCGGATCGATAAGGATACCTCGGGGCTTTTGCTGGTGGCAAAAAACGATTTCGCCCATGTGGGATTGGCTCGTCAAATCAAAGACCATTCCTTGACCCGCATCTACTATGCTCTGGTGCACGGTTCTGTAGCCGAACCGGCCGGTGTGATCGATGCTCCCATCGGGCGCCATCCGGTACAGAGAAAAAAGATGGCTGTGGTCATGAAGAATTCCAAGCCCGCCGTCACCCATTATCGGGTTTTGGAGCGTTTTCATGATTATTCCCTGATGGAAGCCAGACTGGAAACCGGACGTACCCATCAAATCAGGGTACATATGAGTTACCTAGGCTATCCGGTGGTGGGGGATCCCCTTTACGGTCCCCGCAAAGGTAATTTTGGCCTTACGGGTCAGGCCCTCCACGCGGCGGTCATCGGCTTTCATCATCCCCGCACCGGGGAATATTTAGAATTTGCAGCGCCTTTACCGGATTATTTTGAAGATTTATTACTGACATTAAGAAAGGAAGCATAGTTAAGGAGACTAAGAAGATAGACTTTTCAACGGACACATGAGATAGTATAATAAGCATATAATATGATTACAAAATTACTCTTTCATGGAGGTGAGTCTGATGATGAATATACGACCTTCCGCAGCAATCCGTAAAAACTATAACGAGATATCTGAACTCTGCAAGCGTACAGGAGAACCTGTCTTTCTGACGAAGAATGGAACCGGCGACCTTGTAGTGATGGATGTGGAGGCATTTGCAAGACGCGAAAGCATGCTGAAGCTCAGGGAAACGCTGCTGCGCTCAGAGGAAGAAAGGATTGCCGGCAAACCGGGGCACTCTATTGATGAATCGGCAAAAATGATGAGCCGGGCAATTCGGGAGGTTACGGATGCCAAACGAGGGTAGGCGATATACCGTTACGATTCAGGATCCGGCCGCCGAAATGCTTGTGCATCACGCACGTTTTCTTGCTCAGGTCAGCGAAACGGCTGCGAACCGCTTGGTTACGGAATTCATCAAGCAGGCAAAAACATTGGAAACCATGCCGGAACGCTGCCCTTGGGTAATTGACCCGCTGATACCCGAACACAAATACAGGAAGCTGCTCTTTGAAAAGCACTATATGCTGCTTTTTCAGGTTGTTGGTGAAAATGTGTTTGTTGGCGCGATGGTAGATTGTCAGCAAAACTACGCCTGGCTACTGTAAAATTGAAAACAATATTATCGCTAACCGTTTTTGGGGGCTAGCAAGTTACGGCCATAATAGCCAGAGATATGAACATGACCAAGACAATAAAAAATTAACTCGATTTATGAAACACCATATCAACTCCTTTTATCTTATTATAACGACTTCGAACCCTTAAAAAAGGGCCCGAAATCGTTATTTTTAGATTACTTAATAGTTTTCACCTTGACTCTCGATACCTATGACACTAGCTTTGATAAAGAAGGTCACATAAGGATTGACACATATTCCTGTACCGGGCGGCTGCATGTATGGATAGTAGTATTGACCTTTTCTTAAGTATTTCCACGTCTTATCTCCATCATATTGATTTGGACCGGGGGATTGAATAATACCATTATCCTGAAACTGCGTACTGGTTGCCTTTCAACTAATATTAATTTGTCGTTATAGCTAATATTGGCTGACCTTTCCTTATTTCCTTTCCGGTTTCCCATTGATTATTTGTGTTTTTACTAGCTTTTAAGCAGATGTTATTTCCATCTTTATCCTTGAACATAAACAAAATTTCCTTGCCATCGTTTTTTGCTAAGATGACGGGTTCAAGGGAGCCAATTGTATGTTGATTCATAAAATCATAGACCAGAATATCCCATAGTTTTGTACTGTCTAGATTATCAATTGCGACAATTTTTCCATTCACTAAATCACCTATATCCTCTGGTCCACATTTAATATAGTTATTTTTATCAATCTCATAGGTCTTCACAATATCTTCGTAGCCAATAGATAGTCTTTCATTTACTTTAGCGATATGCTTTTGAGCTTGGACATCCAGGTTTGTTGAGTTATTGGCATAAGTTGCGATACTAGCTGAAAATATTAACAAAACCAAAACAGATAAAACAATCATCCGCTTTTTCATCAGTTATTCCCCCCTAATTTAGAAATTGAAATAATCACTAGCTGAACTATTATCTGTTAAACTCCCAGTTGCATCATACGCAGAATGAAAACCAACTGTCTTGTACAGCCCCATGCCAGAAGGCCTTATTACTTGCAAGGAAGCAGTACTATCATAAGCTTTACGTTCCGATTGGTTGTAAAAAAGAACGCCATCCTTATAGAAATCGCCCTTGACATAAACACTGTATACCATATTTGAGGTTTCAGTGTTTGCTCTCATCATGACGCTTGATACATACGAGTTGCCCTTCATGGTAAAACTGACAGCAAATGCAACTGCACTTAAAGAAACCATTAAAATACCGGTAAGAATAATGATTTTAGTCAGTACAGACTTTTTCATTTAAATCCCGCCAACATTATTTCTTTATTCATCAATATAACGTATTTAAGTTCATTCCTCTATCCCATAACTAACTCTACACCCTCATAAGCACCACCTCCGTTTACTAAATAAACTGAAATTGCAGAGTTTAGTAAGTCCATTCAGAAGAACATGCCGAAGCATTATCTATCAATTTACCACTGGAATTATAAACTTTAGCAGTTGTTTTTACACAATACTTACCTCTAATTACATACCAATTTTTTTGTATCGATGCTCCAGAATAACCCGAACCACTATTTGTCCAAAACTTAATTGTTTCATAGGATTGACTGCTACTGTTCCATTTCTGCAGTTCAGCTAAAAGATCGGTGGAATAACTACTATCAGAGAGGGTTACAAGCCCACTGCATGTAGCTAAACCACTTGAATCGATTTTTATACCTGCATATAAATAGTTTATGCCTATATAGAATGGAGTGATTTGCCTAAAATTGCTTTCTGAATTATCTGCGGCAAAAGCAGCAGGGGTAAAAACGAAGCACATTATAACTAAACACGCTAACGACTTAAACCATTTTTTCATATAAAACCTCCCGTAAACATCCCATTATATGCTTTCATTTAAAAAGACACACACAGGAGGCTTTTCAATATGCTGCCTAATAATAAAATCATATTAATCAATCACCCTTTATTAACATAATGGGTCATTCTTCGTTTCTTCGACTTCTTAAATTTTAACTTAAAGGCTAGGGTCAACAGATTTCTGCATATTTTTGGATATTATGTCTTAGACGCATCAAAGATTTGTTTTGTTTCCAGCCTGAACACATTTCTTTGCATTCTTTTGGACTCCTTGTGCAAGATAGTGGTTTTGTGAAAGGAATACATGCCCAAAGGACCAGGCAAAATCCTGATTGACTTCATATTTGTTTTCCAGTAGAATTAAACCGACAAAAAGCGACCTTTATGATAGTCCGGAGAGACTACAAAGGAAGATGCACCCACTCCTGATCGGTGTATATTTAAGCCTGCTCAGCTCTCGGCAGCAGGCTTTTTTATGATCAAAATCGTTTTTCAATCCTGATCATGCCCCGGGTCAGGGTTAAAAAAAATAAATTGCAAAATGGAGGTTTTCGATGAGCAAGCAAATTATTCCGATTGAAGCCAAGCTGCCTTTCTCAAGGGCTTTTCCCCTGGCTCTGCAGCATGTTTTTGCCATGTTCGGCGCCACCGTACTGGTACCTTTTCTCACCGGATTATCACCGGCGGTCGCTCTTTTTACCTCGGGGATCGGTACCCTGATCTTCCATTTTTTCACCAAGGGTAAGGTTCCGGCTTATTTAGGATCCTCATTTGCCTTTATCGCGCCCCTGTTTTTGTTTGTCACGGAGAAACATTCTTTGGGACAAGCCATGGGCGGCGCCATGATTGCCGGAATTGTCTATCTTATTGTTTATTTACTGATTAAGGCTTTTGGCACAGATTTTATTCACCGTATTGCACCCAGTGTAGTGGTAGGGCCTGTTGTGATCATTATCGGATTGGCCCTGGCCCAGACTGCTGTGGGCGGCATGGCTTCCACCAACTGGGTGGTGGCAATTTTCACCCTGGCGATTACGGTGTTTTACAGCATTTTGGGGCGAGGCATGTTTGAAGTGATCCCCATTCTGATGGGTATTCTTTCCGGTTATCTATTTGCCCTGGTCATCCAATACGGCGGTTTTCTACCCAAGCTTCAGGAACTGGGTCTGGCCGGCCCCGATCAGCTGATCAATGTGACACCGATTATTATTGCGGACTGGTTCTCAAATCCTACCTCGGCATATGCCCAGGATTTTGCCGGACAGCTCTTTTCTTTTGCCGGTTTTCATCTTCCAATCCCGGAATTTACGGCAGTAGCGGTGCTGGCCATTGCGCCCGTTGCTTTTGTCACCATCATCGAAGATCTGGGACATATTTTTGTCATCGGTAATGTGACGGAAAAGGATCTGATCAAGGATCCCGGATTCGACCGGGTACTGATGGGGAACGGTCTGGCTACGATCGTGGCGTCCATCTTTGGGGGACCACCCAGCACAACCTACGGGGAAAATATTGGGGTCTTGGCAATCACCAAGGTATATAGTTCCTGGGTAATTCGTATCTCGGCCATCATCGCTATTTCTTTGAGCTTTGTGGGCAAGCTGGCTGCTGCCCTCAGCACCATCCCCACCTCTGTTATGGGCGGGATTTGCATCCTGCTCTTCGGGATGATTGCTGCCGCCGGGATTCGCACCATGATTGAAGCAAAAACAGACTTATCTTCTACCCGCAATCTGATCATTGTGGCGGTGATTTTGATTCTGGGCGTAGGGACAGGCAAAGTCGGTTATGCTACCCTGGCCGGTATTTTTCTGAATTTAGTTTTACCGGAGAAATCATAAAGTGAATACTAATTAAAACTGAGAGGAATGGTGAAATGTTTCAGATTTCTGCTCCAATACGTTCCCATCGTGCCCTGCGACCGGACATCTTTTTTCTGGAGCTAGAAGCTCCGTCTATAGCCGAAAAGGCACAGCCAGGACAGTTCGTACATATCAAAGTAAGTGAGGGTTTTGATCCCTTGCTCAGAAGGCCCTTCAGTTTGCATGAAATAAAGGGTCAAGAGGGAACACTGGGGGTTCTTTATCAAGTGGTGGGCAAGGGGACTAAACTCTTAAGTCAAAGACAGGCCGGAGAGGAGATTAATCTCTTGGGTCCCCTGGGGAAAGGCTTTTCCTTAAATTTTTCCGGAGATCATGGGGTGCTTTTGGGAGGCGGCATAGGAGTCGCCCCTCTTTTTCCCCTGGCAGAAAGCTTGATATCAGCCGGGAAAAAGGTCACCGTGCTTTTGGGGGCCAGGTCCGAAGGATTAATTTTAAGCAGGGAGAAGTTTTCTGGCCTGGGCTGCCGGGTGCTCGTGACCACAGATGATGGCAGCCTGGGGGAAAAAGGGAATGTGATTGAACTTTTGAAAAAATATCTTACAGATCATCCGGTGGACTTTCTTTATGCCTGCGGTCCGGAAATTGTCCTGGCTCATGTGGATCGGCTGGGAGTCGCAAGAGGGATTCCCGGCGAGGTCTCCCTGGAGGCCATGATGGGATGCGGCGTAGGTGCTTGCCTCAGCTGTTCCTGCGCCCGAAAAGATGAAAATGAAACAGGGAAGAAATATGCCAAGGTATGCTCTGACGGACCGGTTTTTTCCTTTGGGGAGGTGCAGATTCATGGCCGTTAGTCTTAAGGTCAATATCGGCGGTTTAGAGATGCAGAACCCGGTCACCACCTGCTCCGGCACCTTCGGATTTGGGCCGGAATATGCTCCTTTTATGGATTTGAACCGGCTGGGTGCCATTACGGTAAAAGGAACAACCCTTGAACCCCGGCCCGGAAATGCGCCTCCGCGGTTGGTGGAAACTCCGGCGGGTATTTTAAATTCCGTGGGTTTGGAGAATCCCGGCGTGGATTCCTTGATCACAACAACCATGCCTTATTTAAGAAATTTTCAGGTACCGGTGATTGTTAATATTGCGGGAAATTCTTTGGAAGATTATCAGGAATTAGCAGCACGGTTGGAGGGGGTACCG
The DNA here is from genome assembly GCF_002224645.1 of Dehalobacterium formicoaceticum. Taxonomy (NCBI): domain Bacteria; kingdom Bacillati; phylum Bacillota; class Clostridia; order Eubacteriales; family Peptococcaceae; genus Dehalobacterium; species Dehalobacterium formicoaceticum. The sequence goes on from NZ_CP022121.1 coordinate 1,868,925, forward strand.
GGGATTTCCGCTCTGGAAGTGAACATATCCTGTCCCAACGTAAAAAAAGGGGGCATGGCTTTTGGCACGGACCCCTGCGCTGCCCAAGACGTGATATCCGGCGTGAAAAAGAATACCTCCCTGCCCGTGATTGCCAAGCTTTCTCCCAATGTGACAGATATCGTTGCTATGGCTCAGGCGGCTCAGGCCGGAGGAGCAGATGCCCTTTCTTTGATTAATACCCTGCTGGGTATGGCCATTGATATTGAGCAAAGGAAACCGATTTTGGCCAATATCATGGGCGGGCTTTCCGGACCGGCCGTGAAGCCGGTGGCGGTGCGTATGATTTGGCAGGTCAGTCAGGCGGTATCTTTGCCTATTATCGGAATGGGGGGGATTACCAATTGGCAGGATGCGGTGGAAATGATCTTGGCCGGGGCTACCGGTGTGGCCGTGGGGACCGTTAATTTCATCAATCCCCGTGCCGCGATAGAGATCATCCAAGGGATCGAAGGCTACCTGGAACAGCATGGCTATCAGGATGTGAATGAAATCGTCGGGCTGGCATGGAAAAGGCAGCAAGGGTAAAGCAGAAAGCAGAATGTAGAAAGTAGAAAGCAGAAAGCAGAAGGCACAAAGCGGAAAATGGAAAGTAGACAAGGAAAGCAGAAGTTTAAGGAAATATAGAAGTTCAAGGGAAAGGGTGTTGAAAATGAAAGAAAAATTAATTGTTGCCCTTGATGTGTCAACTCGTGAGGAAGCCCTTCGTTTGGCGGAACAGCTATGGGACAAGGTCGGGGCCTTCAAGGTAGGGATGCAGCTCTATAATAGCGTAGGCCCGGATATTGTCAAGGATATTCAAGCCCTCGGAGGCAAGGTTTTTGTGGATTTAAAATTTCATGATATCCCCAATACCGTCAGTCAGGCCTCCCGGATCATTACGGGAAAAGGAGCCTTTATGTTTACCCTTCATGCCTCAGGCGGGAAGGAAATGATGGAAAAATCCGCCCTTGCCGTGCAGGAAACAGCTGCGGAGATGAAGATTACCAACCCCATTGTCCTGGCGATTACGGTTTTAACCAGTATCAGCCAGGAGGTTTTTCAAAATGAAGTAGGCATTCAAAGACCCATTGAAGACCAGGTGGTAGAATGGGCAAAATTAGCCCAAAATTCAGGGATTGACGGGGTGGTGGCTTCCCCCAAGGAAATTTCCGCTATCCGCAAGGCCTGCGGACCGGATTTTGTCATTGTCACCCCGGGCATCAGACCCCTCTGGGCTGCTTCCAATGACCAGAAAAGAATCATGACGCCAAAGGAAGCGGTGCAGCTGGGTGCTACATATTTGGTGGTTGGTCGTCCTATTACAGCCCAGGAAAAGCCGGGAGAAGCGGCTCAAAAAATCGTTGCAGAAATGGAGGAAGGGATTCATGCTTAATCAGGAACAAGCTTTAGCAATATTTAAAAAATCAGGTGCTTTGCTGGAAGGCCATTTTTTGCTCACCTCCGGCAAACACTCTGACCGTTATGTCCAGTGCGCCCAGGTACTTCAGTACCCGGAGGATACATCCGCCTTATGTGAGGAAATTGCCCGCCGTTTCAAGGATGACCAAGTGGACCTGGTGATTGGACCTGCCATGGGCGGCATCTTGGTCGCCTATGAAACCGCCCGCCATTTAGGGGTGAAGAATATTTTTGCGGAACGGGAAAACGGCTCTATGACTCTGCGCCGAGGATTTTCCATTCAACCGGGACAAAGGGTATTGGTCGTTGAGGACGTCATCACCACCGGGGGATCTGTGCAAGAAGTGATTGATCTGGTTCAGGCACAGGGAGGTGTGGTTGTCGGCGTTGGCGTCCTGGTTGACAGGAGTGGCGGCAAAGCAGATTTTGGCGTACGAAAAGTTGGAGTTATTACCATGGAAGTTCCTGCCTGGGAACCGGAGAGCTGTCCTCTTTGCAAAGAAGGGACACCGGCAGTGAAACCGGGCAGCAGGGGGCTGAAATAAGCATAGACTAATGATTTTTGTTATTAATTAAATAAAGGAAAATAAGAGAATCCGTCGAATATTAACTAAATGTTAATTAAATCTTAACATTTCTTAACAAATACGCATCAATATTCATCAAATCTTAACAAAATTCGTGCAAAAAGATTCAGCAATGATTGAGGACGGAGGACAGAAATGCAGGAACTGATTTTCGGCCTGATTGGCGGAACTGCTTTATTGATGTATGGTGTTGATAAGATGGGAGACGGTCTGGAAAAGGCATCCGGTCCATTAATGAAAAAAATCTTGGCTGTTCTTACCGGTAATGTCTGGAGCGCTTTTTTGGTCGGAACCTTATTAACGGCATTGGTGCAAAGCAGTACCGCTATCACGGTGCTTACCGTTGGCTTTGTCAATGCCGGTCTCTTGAAGCTGCCACAGGCGGTAGGTATCATTTACGGCGCGAACATCGGTACAACCCTCACCGCTCAGCTGATGGCCTTCAGTTTTAAATTTAAATTAACGGATATCGCCCTGCCCGTTGTGGGCATTGGTTTTGCCCTATCATATTTTGCCCGCCGGGATGTTGTCAAGCATTTAGGGAATGCTTTGATGGGCTTCGGCTTGATGTTTCTGGGCCTGAAAATTTTAAATTCCGGGATTCCCATTATGAGAGAAAGTGAAACCCTGCGTTATTTCTTTGCTAACTATGCTTCCATTCCGATAGTGGGAATATTTCTGGGCGCAGCGGCTACTGCCATGGTCCACAGCAGCAGTGCCACGGTGGGTCTGGTGATGGTTTTAGGCATGGCAGGGATCTTAGATTTAAAGACGGCAGTTCTAATTATGCTGGGTGACAATATTGGGACGTGTATCACTGCCCAGCTGGCCAGTATGACGGGAAATATTCATGCGCGCCGTACAGCTTGGGCTCATACCATCTATAATATTTTTGGTGTGACTGTGGTGGCATTGATGCTGCCCTGGTTTTTGACGATTATCCATAGTTTCACCCAATACATGCAGCCGGGGGCAAATATCAGCGCCGAGATTGCCAACTCCCATACCCTTTTTAATATCTTCAGCGCCTTAGTCTTTCTGCCTTTGACCAAGTATTATGTAAAGTTTCTGGAAACGGTCATTCGCGGCAGGGATGAAGGTACTTCCGTGCATCTGGATAAATTGCTTCTGGATACCCCGGTTGCGGCAATTAAAGCAACCCAGTCGGAGATTATTCGGGCAGCTGAGATTACCCGTAAGATGGTGCTGAATGTTATGGATAGCTTTTATACCGGTGATACCGGTAAGTTTGCTCAGTTAAGACGGGATGAGGAAAAAGTCAATAAGCTTCAGCATGATATTACTGCTTATATGGTGGAATTATCCAAACGTCCCATGCATGAATCCCAATCAATCATGATTCCTGCTCTGATCAACAGTATCAATCATTTGGAACGGGTGGGGGACCATGCGGAGAATTTTATTAGTCTCGCTACGTCAAAAAATGAGCGCCATCTTCAGTTTAGCGAGAAAGCGGTCCAGGAGTTAAAAGAGATGGAAACCGCCATTATGGAAATGTATGATAAGTCCATTCAGGCAGTGAATGAAAACGATCCGACCATCGTTCTGGAAGTATATGAACTGGAAGAGAAAGTGGACGAAATCGCTGCCCTGCTAGTGCAAAAGCATATCCAGCGGTTGGAAGCGGGGAAATGTACTGTCGAAGCCGGTGTCATCTTTATTGATATCGTCAACTACCTGGAGAGAATTGCCGACCATGTCTATAAATTCTGCCGGGAAATTTCCGTTGAATTTAAAGAACCGAAGAAAATAGATTAGTCATTTAATTATTGAATCATTTAATCAGATAATCAGTTAATCAGAATACCAGTCGAAAAGAAGTCATATCTTTTAGGCTGGTAATTTTCTTATTAAAGGGTTAAAATACGAAGACAAGAAATTTTTTGATCAGGGAGGGGCAATCATGTCATATATTGATGAAATACTGGCATTTAATAAGGAATTTGTCGAAAGCAAGCAATATGAAACTTTGGCTACGACAAAATTCCCCAATAAGAAAATAGCGGTACTTTCCTGTATGGATACCAGGCTTACGGAATTACTGCCGGCAGCATTGAACTTTAAAAATGGTGACATTAAAATCATTAAAAATGCCGGAGCGATGATTTCCCATCCCTTCGGCAGCGTCATGCGCAGCTTATTAGTAGCTATCTATGAATTGGGCGTTCAGGAAATTATGGTCATCGGTCATTATGACTGCGGTATGCAGGGTCTTGGGGCATCCAAGTTGATCGAGAAAATGAAGGAGAGAAATATTTCCCAAGATAAAATCGATATGGTTCAATATGCTGGCATTGATCTCCATAAATGGCTGAAAGGCTTTGATGACGCTGAAGCATCTGTCCAAGAAACCGTTCACATTATCAGAAAACACCCATTTATCCCGGCAGATGTTGGTGTTTATGGCTTTATGATGGATCCGGTAACCGGTAGACTTGCAAAGCTTGCGCCTGAAGTAGAGCGGATGGAATAAAAGCATAAATGAAAAAGTGAACTCGTTCAGCTAAAGCTGAACGAGTTCACTATCTTGTTGAAGATCATTTGATTTTTCATATAAAACTATCCCTCCATGCTCAATTTCTTGAAGAATCAAGGAATTTGGTTCTATATGTGATTTATCAATTAAGTCTACATTCTTCCTCAAGATATTAACAAGATGCTCCAGTAATCCAACAAAATCTAGCCCTCGCAATCGTCCATCGGTATCAATATATAAGTCAATATCACTATTGTTTGTTACATTATTTCTAGCGTAAGAACCAAATAAAACGGCTTTTTTTGACCGGATACGCCTTAAAAACGGGAATAGTTTTTTCTTGTACCTCTTTAAATGACATAATGTTCTCAGCCATTTAATACACACCTGCGTTCCCTTTTTCATCATATTTTATTAATTCACAAGATTGCATTTTTATTGTAGTACTCCAATCCGGACTTTCTAATTCTGCTCATCTTGTTCTTGCTCTTGTTTCAGGGAGTCAGATTGCTCCGGGGTGACAAACAAGGTTTTTTGTTCAAAATAGATCACCATCCCCGGTTTGGCCCCACTGGGTTTTTTCACCTGACTTACCAGGGTGTAATCCACAGGAACCTGGGCGGAATTTCGAGCCTTGCTGTGGTAAGCCGCTAGTCTCGCCGCCTCTTCAATGACGGCAAAGGGAATTTCTTCACCGGGCTTACGCCGGATAATTACGTGGCTCCCCGGAATATTCTTTGTATGCAGCCACAGATCATCTTTCCGAGCCATTTTTAAGGTTAATAAATCATTTTGTTTGTTATTTTTCCCTACTAAAATGGTATAATTGTCCTGTGTATAAAAGGTATGAGGCGGGGCTGGGGTGCTCTTGTTTTTTGGTTTCTTCCTGGTATGTTTTTCTTTGAGATAAGAGGCTTCCACCAGCTCGTTTCTGATTTCCTCCAGATCATTAGTGTTTTGAGACTGCTCCAGAGAGGTCAGCACGGAAAAAAGATAATCCAATTCCTCCTGGTTTTTTTCCATTTGTTTCTCAATTAATATCTTGGATGATTTCGCCTTATTATATTTTTTATAGTAGAATTGAGCGTTTTCCGCCGGTGAAAATGTGGGGTTCAGCGTCACCCGAAGGGTCTTTCCCGGTTCATACAGATTATCCAGCACCGCTTCATCCATTCCTTTGGATAATTGATACATATTGGCAGTGATCAGATCTCCCAAGAGACGATAGTAGTCCATCTCCTCTGTTTCCAGCAGCTTTTCCCTTTGCAGGGCCAGCTTTTTTTCTACCCTTTCGGTTTCATTGCCCACAACCTTGATTAACTCTCTTTGCCGGGCGGAAAAAAGCTCACTTTGTTCCTGGCGCCTAAAAAAGAAATCCAGGGCTTCACTCATCTGGGGAAATTCCAGCGGGCGGTATTGACCAAATTGCAGGAGCGGGATAAAGGAAAAATCGATGGGCTTATCCCCATCCAGGGCCACATTGGGCTGAAACTGCTGATTGCTGAAAGGGGCGGTGATTTCATTTTGCGCCTGCCAAAGGCGAATTAATTCGTATTCTCCCAGCTCGTCTATGATCGTGCTTTCAGGCAGCTGGGCGCGATAAATGATCTCCTGGGCCAAAAGGGGCGAAAAACCGGCGAGAATCTGCACCAGTCCTTTCTTTACTTTGGTGTTTAAAGGCAAAGCCAGCAGGGTTTGAGCAAAAGTTTCTTCATTGATGGTAAAGGGATCCAGTTTCTGCTGTTCCGGAGGAGCGATATAAGTTCTGCCCGGTAAAACTTCCCGATGCCGGGAGACTAGATGGGTATATCTTTTAATGCCGTCCAGGACTGAATTATTCTCCGGGTCGATTAATAAGATATTACTGTGTTTGCCCATGATTTCAACGACCAGGGTTTTTTTGCTCAGTTGGCCGATTTCGTCGTAGGCTTCAACAGAAAGATGGAGCACCCGGTCCAGTCCCTGTTGTTCAATGGCGATGATGCGTCCGCCTTCCAGATGTTTTCTTAGCACCATACAGAACATGGGCGGGGTCATGGGGTTCTCTTTCGTATCAGTGGTGAGGTGGATACGGCCTGCCAGTGGATGGGCCGATATCAATAATTGGTGGCTGTCGGCACCTTTGCGGATCTTAAAGAGCACTGTGTGCCGCTCCGGTTGATAGATTTTCACGATTTTACCAAAGATAATTTTATCCGTCAGTTCTTTTTGGATGGTGCACATAACTAAGCCGTCAAAAGGCATAAAATTTCCCTCCAAGAAAATAAATGATTCAAAAGATAGTATATCATAGGCGGAAATCCAATTCCAGGGTAATCAAAAGCAGTTAAAAAAATAATAAAAGCCGAGAATTTATGCGAAAAGAAGAGGATTTTGATGGGTAGGAGTAGAATGATCAAGAGTATGGAAATAATAAGGGAGAAAACAAGCAAAACTTTCAATTGTTAGAGAAGGTTTCTGATGAAAGGATGACGGCTTTGGTAAGAAGTATGACCGGTTATGGCCGGGGTGCAGGGTCTTCCGCTAATCAAATGATTACGGTGGAAGCAAAATCAGTGAATCATCGATATTTGGAAATTGTCGTGCGCATGCCAAAACAGCTCCTTCCTCTGGAAGAGCGCATTAAAAAACTGGTGCAGGAGAAAGTCACCCGGGGTCGGTTGGATCTGTTCCTGACCCTGGAGAAAACCGGGGATCAAAAAAATTTAGTCAAGGTTGACAAGGAAATAGGACTGGCGTATTATAAGGCCTTAAAGGAATTATCATCCCTTTGCCAGATTGGGGAAGAAATTAATTTAGCACAGCTGGCACAAATGCCGGGTGTTATTATGATCGAGGAAGAAAAAGAGGATCTGGAAGCGATATGGCCGGGGATAGAAGAAGCCGTCATCCAGGCTTGTCAGGAATTGGTGACTATGAGGACTGGGGAAGGGGAGAAATTAGCCCTGGATCTCAAAAATAGGGGCAGGGACATTTTAGACTATGTCCGTCAGATCGAAGAGAGAAGTCCTTTGGTGGTTCAGGAATATCAGGAGAAATTGACCCAAAGAGTGCAGGAATTATTAGGAGAAATTCAGATTGATGAGAGTAAACTGGCATCTGAGGTCGCCTTTTTTGCCGATCGGGCTTCCATTACGGAAGAACTGGTGCGCTTGAAGAGCCACCTGAGTCAGATGAATTTATTTTTAGACAGCAACGATGCAGTAGGCCGGAAGCTTGATTTTTTAGTGCAGGAAATGAATCGGGAAATTAACACCATCGGGTCGAAAGGGAATGATCTGGCCATTAATCGTGTCGTGGTAGAAGTAAAAAGCGAACTGGAAAAAGTCCGGGAACAGGTACAAAATCTGGAGTAAGAAACGGGGGTGAATTTTGTGGCTGTTCCAGAACTAACGAACGAGGATCGGAACAATGCCTTGGCGAAAGCCCAGGAGATGCGCAGCAAAAGGATGGAAATCAGGAAACAATTAAAATCAGGCCAATTAAAGCCGGCAGAAGTTTTAGATCATGCCGGGGATGATGTTGTTGCCCGTATGAGGGTGAAATATCTTCTGGAGTCTTTACCCAAAATAGGGAAGGTTACGTCCAGGAAAATCATGGAGGAAATCGGCATCGACGAATCCCGAAGAATACAAGGCTTAGGTCCGAAACAGAAGGCAGTCCTGCTGGAAAAATTAGATATTAAATAAAGAAAAGAGGAGGCGTGCAAGATGGATATTAAGCTGATTAACATTGGCTTTGGGAATATTGTTTCGGCCAATCGGATTATCGCCATTGTCAGTCCGGAATCTGCACCGATTAAACGGGTGATTCAGGAGGCCCGGGATAAGGGTACCCTGGTAGATGCCACCTATGGCAGAAGAACGAGAGCAGTGATCATCACTGATAGTGATCATGTGGTTTTATCGGCGGTGCAGCCGGAAACGGTGGCCAACCGCTTATCCAGCAAAGACGAAATTTCAACTAATCAAAATGAGGAATCGGGGGATTAAAGTGCTTCCCTTAAAAGATAGAGGACTGCTGATAGTGATCTCCGGACCATCCGGTGTGGGCAAGGGAACGGTCTGTTCATACTTAAGACTGGAACATCCGGAATTAGCCTTTTCTATCTCGGCCACAACCAGACCTCGACGTAATAGCGAAGTGGACGGGGAGAATTATTTTTTCATGTCCCGGGAAGAGTTTATGGTACGGAGGGAAAATGGGGATTTTCTGGAATGGGCTGAGGTTTATGGAAATTTATACGGCACCCCCCGCTGGGCAGTGGAAGCAACCTTAGCCCGAGGGCAAGATGTAGTACTGGAAATTGACATCCAGGGGGCTTTAAAGGTCAAAGAAATTTTTCCGGAGGGCGTTTTTATTTTTCTCCTGCCTCCTTCCAAAGATGAACTGGAAAAAAGAATCAAAGGAAGAGCTCAGGACAGCCCGGATACCATCCGCTACCGGCTCTCCTGTGTGGATCAGGAGTTAGCCGTTATAAACGAGTATCAATATGCCATTGTTAATGGACAGGTGGAAGAGGCAGCTTCAGAAATCAAGGCGATTATATCGGCAGAAAAATGCCGTATCTCAAGATACAAGGAACTTGAGTATTGGAAGGGAGGGAACACTTGTGATTAAACCGTCTTTAGATGAATTAATGGAAAAGGTGGATTCCAAATATACCCTGGTAGAGATTTGTGCCCAAATCGCCCGGCGCATTACAGAAGAGGAAATGGAACAGGAAAATAACCGTCCTAGGATGAATCCGGTCTCATCAGCCCTGTGGGAAATAGCTGACGGCTATGTTACCTGGGAACGGACGAAAACATCCGGGATAAAATAAAAATTGGAGGAATCATCATGGCAGATGGGAAAACCATCGTCCTGGGTGTTACCGGTGGTATTGCCGCCTACAAGGCGGCAGATCTGGTGAGCCGTTTGGTCAAGGACAGATGCCAGGTTCATGTGATCATGACCGAGGCAGCTACTCAGTTTGTCAGTCCCTTGACCTTTCGCACCCTCTCGGGCAACCCGGTATCAACAGATTTGTTTTCCGAACCGGGGACTTGGAACGTGCGTCATATTTCCCTGGCGGAAAAGGCCGATTTGATGGTCATCGCTCCGGCTACGGCCAATATCATCGGTAAGATCGCCCAAGGTATTGCCGATGATATGCTTTCCACAACCGTTATGGCAGCACGATGCCCGGTGCTGATCGCACCGGCCATGAATGTCAATATGTATCTGAATCCTATTGTCCAGGAAAATATTCGTTCCTTGGAAAAACACGGGTTTTATTTTATCGGACCGGCTGCCGGCCATTTAGCCTGCGGTACCCAAGGACAAGGACGCATGGTAGAGGCGGCGGTGATCCAGGAAAAAATCATGGATCTGTTTCTGGGGAAGCATGATTTTGCCGGCAAGAAAATATTAGTTACCGCCGGTCCCACCAGAGAATATCTGGATCCGATTCGCTTTCTGACCAATCGCAGTACCGGAACCATGGGCTATTCCCTGGCCAAAGCTGCGGCTTGCCGCGGGGCCGCAGTGCATTTAGTGACGGGTCCTACCTGTTTGGCGGATCCCCTGGGCATAAAAATCACCAAGGTAGAGTCGGCCCGGGAAATGCAGGCGGCTGTGGAAGAGATCTTTCCGGAGATGGATATTGTGATCAAAACAGCCGCGGTGGCGGATTATCGTCCGAAAATAACGGCCAATCAAAAAATCAAGAAAAAAGATGGGGACCTGTCCCTATCATTGGCAAGAAACCCTGATATTTTGCTGGAGCTGGGACGAAAGAAAAAACATCAGATTTTAGTGGGATTTGCCGCAGAAACAGAATCACTCTTGGAATATGCCCAGGAAAAAATGATAGCGAAAAATTTGGATTTAATCGTGGCCAATAATATTAAGGAAGAGGGCGCGGGATTTGGCACCACCACCAATATTGTGACGATTATTACCAAAGAGGGCCAGATGCACCGATTACCCCAAATGACAAAGATTGATACAGCTCATGCTATTCTTGATCACCTTAGAATGCTGGCTGAATAAAATAAGGGAGATGACATCCTTGAAGAAACTCTTTACCTCAGAGTCGGTCACAGAAGGCCATCCTGATAAAATGTGTGACCAAATATCAGATGCAGTCTTAGATGCGATTATTGAAAAAGACACCTATGCCAGGGTAGCCTGTGAAACTACTGCCAACACAGGTTTGATTTTAGTTTCCGGAGAAATCACGACCAAGTGTTACGTTGATATTTCCACTATCGTCCGGGAAACGGTGCGGGAGATTGGTTATACTCGGGGGAAATTTGGTTTTGATTGTGATACCTGCGCTGTGCTCACCTCTATTAACGAACAATCCCCAGACATTGCCATGGGGGTAAACAAATCCTTAGAGGCAAAAACAGATGATGGAGAGAGTTCAGCTATGGATAGCCTTGGTGCCGGAGACCAGGGGATGATGTTTGGTTATGCCACCAATGAGACTCCGGAATATATGCCCTTGGCCGTAAGTTTAGCCCATCGGCTAACGAAAAAATTATCCGAGATGAGAAAAAGCTGTGCGCTTTCTTACCTTCGTCCCGACGGTAAATCTCAGGTTACAGTGGAGTATGACAATGATAAACCGGTACGGATCGATACTGTGGTGGTTTCTACCCAGCATGACCCGGCGGCGTCTTTGGAATTGATCAGAGCGGATATTATTGAAAAGGTTATCAAAGTTGTGATTCCCCCGGAACTTCTGGATGAAAAGACCCGCTACTATGTTAATCCCACCGGGCGCTTTGTAATCGGCGGACCCATGGGAGATGCCGGGTTAACGGGCAGGAAGATCATTGTTGATACCTATGGAGGTTACGCCCGTCACGGGGGCGGCGCATTTTCCGGGAAAGATCCCACCAAGGTGGACCGTTCCGCTGCTTATGGTGCCCGGCATGTGGCGAAAAATATCGTGGCCGCAGGTTTAGCAGAACGTTGTGAGATTCAGTTGTCCTACGCCATTGGGGTGGCCCAACCCATATCCATTGCTGTGGAAACATTTGGCACGGGGAAATTGGATGAAGAAAAAATGGTGGCCCTGATTCAAAAGCATTTTGACCTCACACCGGCAGGATTTATCAGAGAGTTGGATCTGCTGCGTCCTATTTATAAGCAAATTGCCGCCTATGGTCATTTTGGCCGTCCTGATCTGGATTTGCCCTGGGAACGTCTGGATAAGGTGGAAGCACTGAAGGAAGACGCAAAAAACATGTAGTCAGGGAACCAGCAGCCCGCAATAAAGATAAGAAGCGCACATTGCTTTCATTATTAAAAATAGCCTTGCAGGAAGGCTATTTTTTTTGATTCTATGATAATTATCCTTTGTCGGGAAAGAATAAGATCATCTAGAACATGAGAAAGGGAGGAAAAGAGGATGTTTTTTAAAGGTAAAGCAGGGAAAAAGAGATTTTCCGAGCGAATGCACCTGGTGAGCAATTTATTAGGTTCTGCCTCCAAGGAAAATTTGGATGGAATTTCTGAACCGACGGAAGCGGCCAAGGTGGAGGTTCCCGATCAGGTAAACTTGAAATCAGACGATTGATGATGATCGTCATATCGAAAAAAACGAAAAAAAACACCAGGGACAAAGGATCGGTTCATGTCTCTGGTGTTTTTCCAGTGCTGTTTTAATGCTGTTTTTTTTACAGTGCCTGGCCGCAGTTATTGCAGAATTTTGCTCCCGAAGCCGATTTTTGTCCGCAAGCGGGACAAGTAATCGTGGCTTCCCCGGTATCTCCCCCTGTCTCGGCAGGTGATTCATCTTCCTTGTGCAGCTTATCCTCACGGAGCTTTTCTTCAATGACCAGGATTTGGTTTTCCAACTCAGCGATTTCTGCGAATACTTTGGCTAAATCTTCTTCGCTAGGGGGAACACTTTGCTTATGAGCGAAGTAAACCAGTTCACCGATGGCGGCTTTTTTGTCGGTGATGTCACCTTCCAGCTGGTTTTTCTGCAGTTTTAATTTCCCTATTTCCACTAAGTCGGCAGATTTGTTCCCGATAGATGTGGCCGTGTCCATTACCGTTTCACTTAACTTTTTTAAAAAACTCATAAGACAACCACCTTTCTGTTTTTATTGATTTATGTGTACCAAATGAATTACCTAACGTAATAGGGCGCCTTTACTTATTTGTTACCGCCAAAGAAATCACCGATACCGATATTACCCAAAAGACTCCCCTCATCCTTGCTTCCTTTTTTGCCTTTCATGCTGGATAAAACCAGACCGACAATCCGGTTGAAGGGAAGGGACTGGAGCCATACGGTGCCAGGTCCGGTCAAAGTAGCCAAAGCCAGTCCTTCGCCGCCAAAAAAGGCTGTTTTTACATTGGTGAACTCAATATTGTAATTAATTGTAGAAGTCATCGCCACCAGACAGCCTGTGTCCAGCCGCAAAGTTTCTCCCGGTTTTAATTCCTTTTTGGTAATGGTTCCCCCGCTATGAATAAAGATGTTTCTTTCCCCAATTAATCTTTGCATGATGAAGCCTTCTCCCCCAAAAAGAGCGACTCCAATATTTTTCTGAAAGGCAATTTCTATTTGGGTACCTTTCTCGGCACATAAGAAGCTATCCTTTTGACAGATGATTTGACCGCCGTATTCTGCCAGATTCAAGACAATGATCTTGCCCGGATAAGGAGCTGAAAAGGAAACTTTAGCGGATACCTGCCCATGGTTGGTAAACATGGTCATAAAGAGACTTTCTCCCGTCAGGACGCGTTTGCCAGCGGAGAAAAGTTTACCCACCAGGTCTTTCCCTTCTTTGCCGGAACCGTCGCCGAAGATCGTTTCCATCTGGATGCCCTGCTCCATATACATCATGGCACCGGCTTCAGCAATAATGGATTCACCTGGTTCCAAGTCAATCTCAACGAATTGCATTTCATGACCTTCGATGGTGTAAGACGCTCTGCCGTCCGGACGTTGAAAGGAGTCTCCTTGGGGCTGGGGTTGAGATAAGGGTTGAGGTTCAAAAGTTAGGGCAGGGGGGGTCAGTTTGTTGCCGCAGCTTTGACAAAATTTGCTGCCATCAGGATTTTGAAAACCACAGTCGGAACAAAAGATGCTCATCTTTATACTCCTTTCCGAAGTCAAAATAAGGATTATTTTGCCATGACTTCCCTTGATATTAGATTATCACGCCTTTAAATATTGTCAATATTTTTTTAGGTATCTGAATAAAAATCGGGAAACGAAAAAAACAGCAGGTATCTAAGTTTTATAAAAATGTGAATTTTGAGCACATTGGTTAGGTAAATCGGTGAGCTTTATTATTGTGTCTAATTTTTACGCAAACAAAAAACCGGGTTCATCTGGAACCCGGTTTTCTCTTATTTAGAACCGCGATATGGATATCGTGGTTTTCTACCTTTTCTTCAATTATATTAAGACGAGTAATTATACTATCCAGCTTGTCGGAGTTTTGCTTATAACCGTCAAACAGGGCTTCGATCTTAGGCTTAAGCTCATTTTCCAATCTCACAATGTCATTTTTATTGGCTTTCTGGTCTAGTTTGTTATTAAGCTCATCAAATTTATCATCAATTTTCTCAAATCTTTCATCGATTTTCCCAAATTTTTCATCGATTTTCTCAAATCTTTCATCGATTTTCTCAAATCTTTCATCGATTTTCTCAAATCTTCCTGAAAATTCGATGTACATCTTTTCAATTAGGGATAAGATCTTTTCATCGTTATTCATCGCTATACTCCTTTTCTTAATCATCTACCAAAATTTAATAAAGCTAACAGCTTTTTCTGCTTGCAGTTGGCTAAAAAGGTTCTGAGTAAGTAATATGGACTGTATCTGAGTAAACCACCTCTCTGGAGTCAAAATAAGGATCTTTTTGCCATGACTTCCCTTAATATTAGATTATCATGCCTACAAATATTGTCAATGTGTTTTTTTATAAAAGCAGCAGATATCTCTCATAATTGGCTCTTCTTTTAAATAAGTATAACAACCACCATATTGATGGATATTGCAATAAATATTGGAATCTGATAAGCTTATGCCAGAGTCCTGCATCCATATGTTTCCACATGAGGATCATGATTAATAAATATCACGGAATGATCATAAAAAAATGATCGTTTGAATGAATCCTGGGAGTGATACTAATTGACACAAATGAAATTTAAGTACGGACTGGAAGACAAGCCACCTATTTTCCAATTAATCGCATTTGGCCTTCAGTGGCTGGCTATCACGGTGCCAATAATTATTATCGTGGGTAAGATTGTGGCCGGGATAAGCGGAGGAAGCTCGGAGGAGCAAATTCTCTATTTGCAGCGGCTCTTTTTTGTGGTTGGTGTATCCCAATTAGTGCAGATACTTTTTGGACACCGCATGCCCTTAATCGTAGGACCGGCCACGGTCCTGTTAGTTGCCATCGGAGCAAGCCAGGGCTTCGGACAAAGCGTCATCGATACCTCCATTGTCATTAGCGGTTTAATCCTGGCCCTTTTAGCAGCTACGGGATTATTTGCCCGTTTAAGACAACTCTTTACGCCCCGGGTAGTGGCCACAATTTTAATATTAATTGCCTTTACCCTGACCCCGATGATTCTTAATCTGATTACCTCCACTTTTGGCACCATCAGTCCTTTTGAAAATCTAGTTTTCTCTTTACTTCTTTTGTTGGGCATTTTTGCGGCGAATAAATTACTGGCGCCAGGATTTTGGAAATCTACATTATTACTCTGGGTCATCATTTTAGGCAGTATCATTTATCTGTTGATATTTGGTGAGCACTTTTACATAGGGGAAGATACCAAAATTATTGCCGGATTTTTTCATAGTCTTTCTTTTGATTTTTCTGTCAATCCAGGTGTATTATTATCTTTTTTAATCTGTTTCTTAGCCCTTTCCGTAAACGACCTGGGCTCTATTCAGTCTGTGGGTGCAATGCTTCACACCGACCATATGGAAAAGAGAGTCACCAGAGGGATTACTTTAACGGGTCTGCTGAATGTCGGGGCAGGTTTATTTGGGGTAGTGGGTACTGTTAACTTCTCTTTAAGTCCCGGCGTAATTGCATCTACCGGGGTAGCCTCCCGGTTCACCCTGGTGCCTACAGCGCTGGGCTTGATGATCTTGGCTTTCCTGCCTAAAGCAATTGCGTTTATGGGCAGCATACCTTCAGTTATTATTGGCACTACCATGATCTATATAATGTGTTCTCAAATTGCGGCTGGGCTGATGACAGCTTTTCATGCCCAGGAAGGTTTTGCCTTTGAGGACGGTCTGGTGATGGGACTTTCTTTAATGCTAAGCATTTTGATATCGTTTTTACCCCAAGATGTATTAATCACCTTCCCCTTGTTTCTGCGACCGGTTTTAGGTAATGGTTTTGTGGTAGGAGTAATTTCAGTCTTAATTATGGATCATATCATTTTTCGGAAAAAATAAAAAAGCCGTGCTCGATAAACAATAAAACAAAGATTAATATTAAAAGTCAATTTACGAGGGGGAGTCATTTGAAATAAAAAGGTTATATACAGTGTATATAGGATATAGGATACTTGTTGACACTTCATAAGTTAAATAATTCACGTTCAAATATTAAAATTCACCCCGTGTTGTATCTTGGGGTAATGAAAGGAATGATCAGTTTCATGACTGAAAACAATGTTTAAATAGCAGATGCAGGGGCAGCCGGCTGGGTTGGCTATGCCATCGCCTCTTGGATGGCTTGGGCATCTTTATGTGGGTATGTTAGTGATAAAGCACTTCTTTATATGGCTGCTATCGCTTTAGTTAGAGGATTTGCTGAAAAACATAAGTAAGTAAAATGTTAGCAAAACGGCATAGACACATAAAATGGCAAGGAGTTCCAATTAGGAATCCCTTGCCATTATTGACTTTATTGGAGCTGATGGCCGGATTTGAACCGGCGACCTGCGCATTACGAGTGTCTATAACACTAGTTCTTATGAGACCAAATGAAATCATATGAGATGGTAGGAGACATGCGCCACAAGGGTTTCCGGTCTATTATCTGGTAAAACATAGATGCCGTCTGAAATGAGATTTATTAAAAATTGGGCACACAAAGGGCACACGGACTGCGCATTTTTTACGTGAAATGCGCAGGTCACCGGAAAAGACTTTCGAATTTTTCTACTGCATCGGCACCTTGCCCGGGCATTAAATGTCCATAAATATCTAAAGTGATTCTGATGGATGAGTGACCAAGGCGCTTAGATACGCGGTGGGCATCGACACCGGCATGCAGCATCAGGCTGGCGTGGGTATGCCTCAGGCAGTGAAAGTTTAGCCTAGGTAATCCGATCTGCTCAAGATATTCCGGAAACCATCCGGAAATAGTATCCGGGTGCATTGGCTTTCCGTCATCCTGGCAAAAGATAAGATCATCTTTACTATATTTTTCACCCCAAAACAATTTTGCAGCCGCCTGATCTTTCCTGTGCTCCTTTAGCACATTAACGACTTCATCTGATATATCAATTTTACGGCGGCTTTCTTTGGTTTTTGGTACTTTAAAAAATATGCCTTTTTCCGGGACATATGCCAGCGCACGAACGACCTTTAATGTTTTTTCTCTAAAGCTTACATCAGACCATTTTAGCCCAAGTAACTCCCCACGTCTTAACCCAGTGCGAATGGCAGTAAAAAGAATAGGGTAGTAGTCATTGTTTTTTACCCTCGTTTTTGGTATTATTTTACCGTGAGGATTAACCTTATTGTCAGGGGTGTTTTTAGCCGCTTCCAGCATGGCAGTTACCTCTGCCGATGACAAGACCTTAACAGTTTCATTGAGGTCACAATCATCATCGATGCTGTCTATGATCTCAGCGGGTGGCTTAGGGATCTCGACAGCATCAGCTGGATTAGTTAGTATTAACTGCTGTTTTAAGGCCGTGTCCAATGCTTTATGGATGACTCTATGATGATAAACAATGGTGGCATGTGAGATGGGCTTATTTTCCTGATTTTCCTTTCTCGCTTCCTTTTTTATTTTCATTTTATTAGGCAACTGCCCTTCTTCAATTATCTCGCGGTAAAACCTTTGCAAATGAACAGGGCTTAATTTGGCTAAAGGGATAGCTCCCATCTTAGGGATAACCCTGCCAGTAATAATTTGTCTGTATCTTCGAAGTGTAGTTGGCGCGAGTCTTAACGAGCCATAATCATCAAGCCAGTTTCTCAGATATTCTCCTAATGTAATATTCTGTGTGTCAATATAAATACCATCTTCTACTTCTTGTTCTAGTTTTTTAAGTTCTTTTTCAGCAGCTCTGATCCCACCATTAAAAACGCGTTTAATTCTTTGCCTTTTTCCAGTACCGGGATTTTTTCCTGCTTCGACTGTGATTAACCATTCGTCCTTTTTGCCCCTATATGGGTTAATGGTTCCTGCCATGATACAACCCCCTTTTTTTTGTTTTCATAGAACAAATAAGGCAAGAACATATGTTCTTGCTTGGTGTCGCCATCCCAACACCAAGGGTTAAGCACTTTCCCGCTCTAAGTAATCCTTGCCGTTCTTTTTAAAGTCCTCCAAATCAATAAATTGTTTGTCCGCAGCACTGGTTAATCTTGACCGGTCTTTTTTTGGTAATGCTTCAAAGTCTTCGTGTATCATAACACTTCTAAAGGAGCTCTTAGCTTTTTGAAATTCAAGACAACAAATAGTAGCTAATCTTGCTTTATTAAAGCCCTTAATCCCAAATAGATAAATGGGTTTTCCCCCTGTTGTTAAGGCATAATCTACTTCTAAGTCGTCCCTGTCTGGCAAAGGATTTACTGAAGCAACAGGATTGAACTGAAGGAGATCTTTAAAAACAAATTCTTTTAGCATTTCATAGAACAAACCTTGGACAACCTCATTTTTAAATTGTCTCATACTTGATACTTTGGCCACGGTTTGTGAAAATTGAAAAATGCCGGCGTATAAATTAGCAGGATCAATATCGGTATAGATTGTTCCGTTTTCGGTGATCAAACCATTTTCAGTTACAATTTTGTTGAATATCCGTTCTTTGTTAGGTGAATCTATGTCATAGGAATAAGACAAATGCATGAGAGTCATGCCAAAATCAGATATGCGTATTTTCCCATGATTTTCTTTTGATTCTTGAAGAAAGATATCAAGCATATCACCATCTTCATGATAAAAGGGTGCAAAAAGCTGCATTATCCCAGGACGTTTTTCCCGGAAAGATATTTTGTTGTTGAATTGTTTTTTTAATAGGTCTAGATAAACTAGATTCATTTTTTATCCCCCCTGTTCTGGGAAAAGAACTACTTGTTGATATTTCGGAAAATATTTTTCCCTATCTTGAATATTACAGTATTCTAAAAAAAACACAAGAGCATCTTCAAATGTAGCGTACTCCTCTGTTACTTCGGCATACCTATCACTTTTTAATCCGGCATTAATATTATAATCTTTTGCTTGATGAATATGATAATTATAATGAGGTAGATCGGCTTCTATATCATTTATATGATCTCCATGGGGGCCGTTACAACGTAATAAACAAATTTTACCTGAACCGTCTTTCTGAATATAATCTAACCCGATAGTGAAATTTTCTTCAAACGCTTCATGCTTTCTCATGAATACATAAAATCTATGAATATCATCAATAGATTTTATTTCTATATTATCTCTGTAGTGCCCGTTTTCTAAACATAGTTGCTTTTTAGGCTTAGTTATAATAGTTTTGGGGCATTTAATTAAAATATCAATTTCATTTTGAGTGAATTCTCGCAATATGGCTCTGCTCCTCTCATATTCTATAACGTAAGAAGTACGAAATAATATGTCTATTATTGTTATATTTTGTCGAAACGTCTGTGAACTACAAAGACCCGCTCCACCTGGGCAGGTCTTTATTTCTTTTGTAGCATTTCAATAATTTTTAGCTGCTGCTTAAGATTCTGCGGATCGAACCCCATGCCCACTGCGGTAGTAATCGCATCAGTCCAACCTTCATCAGCCAATTGCTTATTAACTAAGTGATCTCTGTATAGAGACAAAGAAGGGGCATCTTTTATGACTTTTACAAGATGCCCGATTATTCGATGATTAGTTATTTTTATGTCAGCATAAGCCGGATTAGCAGCTCTAAGTAATGTATGCCCATTTTCCTGTATGTAATATTTCAGTGTCGCTTCCCAGTCCATGTCCTGGCTGCCGGCAGCTACGATCATCCCGTGAGAGGCGGCGTCAGCCTGGCGCATTAGGGCAAGATCCCCATCATGGATCCCTGCCCATGACATTGAGTCTCCCTTAACCCTCAGGGCATAATCAGCTATGATTTCAGATGATAGTTCTATCTCATATTCCCAGTTATCTTCAGCAAGCACCGGCAGCCCTGCATGGATGGTGCCCAGGACTGGGATTTTTAAAGTGGATAGCTTTTTGAGTTCAGATTCTGGGGTTGTGCGTCCCAAAAGATAATCGGTGCTCACATTAAAGAAATCGGCTATTTTTATTAGTATTTTATTGTCTGGTTCTCGCGTGCCTGTTTCATACTGACTTAAAGTATTTTGAGCTATATTCAGCATACCAGATAATTCTTTTTGTGAATAACTACATTCATTTCTTAATTCTTTTATTACTTCTCCAACACTATCTTTGCTCATTTCAAGACACACTCCCTTCTAGCACTAATTTATCACTCAATGAGATAAGAATAAAGCAATATTTAAAAAATATCTCAAAAAGAGTTGACAAACGCAAATATATATATTAATATCTCATTAAGAGATATAAACAACTTGAAATGAGGTGACTGATTTGAAGCAAAGGCAATGGCTCATAAATTTAAGAGGCGATAAAACCCAACAAGAAGTAGCAAATAAAAGCAATATTTCCCAAAACCATTATAGCTGGATCGAAAATGGAGAAAGAAATCCATCAATAGAAACAGCAAAAGCTATAGCAAAAGTTCTAAGTTTTGAATGGATTAAATTCTTTAACGACAAGGAAGAAACTCCACAAGATTCAGAAGCAATCTAATCAATAACGGAAGGAAATTAAGCATAAAAAAGGGGGAAAAATCATGTTGCTATATGCAATTTATACACCAAACGAAATAAATAGCTGGAACCGTGAGGAAGTTTTTGCTTTTGCTTCCGTTGAAAGATTTATCGCAGGTATGAGGCTTGTAAATGAAATGGGAGAAAGCAAGGGAACGCTTAGACCGGTTACCAAAGAAGAAGCTAAAGAAATATCTTCTATAGCAACATTATTCACAGTTTCGGATAAATCCCCAAATTTTCACAAGGGGTAGGGGGTGAGGGAGATTGAAATTAGAGAGTATCTTTGGTTTTATTCTCGGATTCGTTGTTGCTGAAAGTTTTTATTACTTCTACCGCGCACATAAACGCAAACAAAGAAAACATTAATAAGATGGCCGCAAAAGTTACTTGGAGTGTGGCTAAAAATGAATCATCCGGAGTAAAAATCCTCCATACCAAAAAGCCCATACCAGATGGGAAACAAGTATAAAACTGTTTAATTAATTTGTCCACGTAGTTTTTCGAACATGCTATAGATTCTGAATCATCATTATTCTTAATCCTACGAAAGACAAATTCAAGCCATTTTAAAATTATAGAGGCCACTATCCCGGCTATAACACTTAAAACAAAATTGTTAATTTTAATCACATCCTTATGCTGGATAAATTCGACAAAGGCGAAGGGAAACCTATCAAACAAAAAAAGGAGGCGGGGGAGGATGGAATTAAAAATAAAAGCGAGAGTTGACCATTTGCAAGCGATTGAAGAAATTATTGAACGACTTGTCGAAATAGAAAAGAGGCACAGCTGCTGCTGTGCCCTAGAGATTAAAATTAACTGTTCTCCTGAGACTTATCAAGTGAAGAAATAGAAGTATATACGTCTTTAATCAACGATGCTAAATCATTACCAGTAAGAATATTTGTGTTAGTCTTGCCAAACCAGGCAGATATAAAAGAATTGACGACCTCAACAGTTAGTTCCTTATCAGTTTTAGCCACAGTAAACACCTCCCTTCATTTGGTAGTCTGGACAATTACCGTTTTCGACAAAAGGGAGGAAAATCCTGTTAAAGTGGCTTTTGTCAGGGTAAGAGGTGGTTACCGGATTCATGCGGCTGTAGCTGTGAGTACGAGGAGGGGGAAGGCACGAGGATGGGAAAAATCAAGAGAAGTGTTGAAACCAAAATGAGGAGGGTATGCCCAAATTGTGACAGGATAAGTGATAATGATGGGAATTTTTGTGAATTTTGCGGGATAAAAATTAGCGAAATATGTCCAACCTGTTGGCTGTACAATGATGGGCAACCCAGTAAATGTTCAAAAGAAAAATGCATCTCTATTTGAACTCAATATTCACACCTCCTTTCGTGAAATAGTACTTAGACAATTCCAATTTCAACAAAAGGGAGGAAAACCTGTCAGGAAATTCATATAAAATTGAAGAGGGAGGGATGAAGATGTCTCCCATACTAACGACAAAAGAAGCATGCGCCTATATGAAATGCGGTAAAAAGTTTTTATACGATGAGGTAAAGGCAGGAAGAATTAGGGCCCGTATATGCGGACACGGGTACCGTTTCCATAAGGCTGAACTTGAGAGATATGTAATAAGTGGAGCTTTCATTAGGGAGTTTTACCTGAAGGGAGGTGAAGCAAATGACTAAAGATCAACTTATTAGTAATCTTGAAAATTACGTAAACATTATTCGCAGATGCGAGGTTAAAGCCTTGGAAAGCCATGAAAAATTAAATGACCGATATTTCAAGGGAGTTGCAGATAATTATCATGATGAAATCGTAGATTTGGAGGATCTGATAAATAGAGCGAAGGGGGAAGTGTGAAAAGGAGGAGGTAGAGGCAGATGGCGATTAAACAGAGCGGCCAGTATTATCGCAATGTCAATCCTAAACCGGTGCGCGACAAGAATAAGGAGTCAATTAACCCATTAAGCAGTGAAGCGATTTATTCGGTAAATTTTGAAACCGGGGAAGTACTTGGTGAGGTAGTCGGCATTACAACAGATGAAAAGAGGATGAAAAAACGGGGTGATTCCGTGGCTAATTATTCCGGAGTAGAAGTAGCAAATATCCCCAAGGATGATTTTTTGAAAGCTTATAGGGAACATAGAACATATCGGAAGATAGGGAAGACACTAGGAATTTCTCAGGGAAGTGTATCCACCCTTTTTAAAATGTATGCCGACGATATTAGTATTTTAAAAAAACCCAAAGTTGCTTCGATTAATAAAGAATTTGAAAAGGAGGTTGATAAAATGATCGTTGAAATGAATACAACTGCCGTTGAGCCGACCATGCCCGAGGTGGAGCTGGTAAATCCGGAACCCTGGCCGGAGGAAGCGGATCAAGTGGATACACCTGACCGAAAAGATGTAAAAGCCGGGGACAAGATATCAGCTTTAGACGCGCTGGATTTTATGGAAGATTATAAAGAAGAGGTATACTCCGTTACAGAGATATTAGACTAGGTTAAAAAAATCCATCCCCGGATCAGATTGCTTATTGAAAGGCAGCAACGCGAAACAGAGAGGAAAATCGCTCAGATCGAGGATAAGCTGAGAAACATTGAGATTGTAATATGAGTGGAAAAAGCAAAGTCTGTCAAATATGTCAACACTTTAGCAGCAAGATGGTCTGTGATATCTGGAATAAAAGAATGAACCCGCTTCTTGCTGCTTGTCAATATTTTGCAGAGCGGATAAGTTATTCTGATTACTTTAAAAAATAAAGCCGCTACTGAAGCGGCCAGAAAAAATTATCTAATAAAAATATAACAAAAAGGAGAGGGAAAATCAAATGAATATTATCCCAGCAGAACAAAGCGGTATTTTAATTCAAGATAGTGGCAGCAGTGCATTAGATATGGCCCGGAGGCTTGAGGAGACAAAAGCAAAATTAATATTAACAAAGTCATTCTTTGAAAGTGTAATGGAAAAAGACGTTGATTATGGTACTATCCCGGGTACTCAGAAGCCATCTTTGCTTCAACCAGGAGCGGACAAGCTCAGCAATTTGTATGGGTTCTCTAAAATGATTGAAGAAAAGCAAGAAAAGAAGGATTATGACACAGGCCATTATGATGTAACGGTAAAAGTACGGCTGATCCACCGGGGATCGCAAATTATAGCTGGCGAAGGTGAGGGGAGCTGCAGTACATACGAATCAAAATACCGCTACCGCTGGGTACCGGAATGGGAGCTGCTCTCTAGTATTGATAAAGATTCATTGGACTATAAAGAGAAGATCGGCAAAAATGGTCAATTCAAAGTTTACCGTGTAGAGAACGAAGATCTTTTTAGCCAATGGAATACAGTTTTGAAGATGGCCACAAAAAGAGCCTTTGTGGCAGCGATACTTTCCGCTACGGGATTGAGCGGATTATTCTCCCAGGATGATGACGATTTCAATTCATGGATCGCCGGCACCGGTAATGATGAGCGCGATAAGGGTAAGCGAAACAAAGGAAACCATGGAAATCATCCTACCGCTTCTGCTTCACATGGCAAAAAGGATCAACCTAACCGGTTAGAGCAGCAGAAAAAGGCAATTATCGAGATTGGGAAAAACAGAGGCCTGAATGAAAATATGGTAGAGGACCTCTTCCATATCAAGCATGATAAAGCGCTTAATGACTTAACATCCGAGGAAGCGGGGCAATTTATTGTGTTTCTACAAAAAACGGACCCGGCAGAGCTAGTACTAGCATTTGCCAAATCAGAGCAAAAAGATGAGCAAGCCGAATAACGAGGGGACACTTATGAGGCACTTTAAAATGATACTAACTGAAGGAATGACGCATCGGGCAGTGATTATTGACACTCTTCCAGAATTGGAAGTATGGTTTAGCCTCGAAGGATTAGCATTAGATAAAATCATGTATTTAGGATCTTGCCGGCCGGCTGATCAAGGCAAAAGTCCGGAGCAATACATTAAGTGGCTGGAGTATATCGGCTACAAGGAAGTCAAACCTATTGGTGATTGAGATCGGAGGTAGTGAAGATGAAAGTTGAAATGCGCAAGATTTTAACCTTTGTGCTGATCGCAACCCTATTATTTATTACCCTTCCCGGGATACTTGATTCTTATGCAAAGAGGCAGCAATTACGAAAACCAGAGGGATACACCATATACACGATATACACCGTTCAGCAGGGTGATAGCTTATGGAAGATAGCAAAACACTACTACCCTGATATTGACCCCAGGACGGGTGTGCATTGGTTATTGGAAGCTAATTCTATGGGTAAGGCAAAAACTATTTACCCGGGAGACAGTCTCAATGTCCCGGTGTCAGATGGCGATTTGCCGGATCCATTGGAGTGAGTGCTATTAGTTTTGTTAGCAAGGATAAATCATCTTTAACTACATAAGAGAAATCAATGCCTTTTACGATTGGCTCGAAACCAACTCTATATCTGACTCCTGTATTGTCTTATGGCATGCCTTAATGCACATCTGCAATAAAGCAGGATGGGTACCGGAGTTCGCTGTAGCCATATCTACCCTGGAAGCCAAGACTGGGCTGAAGAAGGATGCGATTAACAGGGCGCGTCAAAGGCTGCAACAAGCTGGCAGAATATCATTCAGAAGCAGATCAGGACAACAATCAGCACTTTACTCAATTGTTTTTTTTGAAAGTAATTGTGACGTTTTAAAAGACGCTAACCGCATCACAAACCGCGCGCAAACCGCGTCACAAACTGCACCGCAAACCGCGTCTATTATTAAACTAAACGAAACTAATAATAATAATAAAAACGCGCGCGCGCGAGATGAATCGATTAACATTTTTGATCTGATCGAAAAAGAATACGGTCGCGCTTTAAGCCCAATCGAGAGTGATCTGATAATTTCATGGGAGAAAAATCATTCCCCTGAAATTATCAGGGAGGCTATTAAACGATCGGTATTACGTGGTGTCTTTAATTTAAATTACTCAGATAAAATTTTACTCGAATGGGAAAAGGCAAATATTAAGACGATTCAAGGGATTGATGACTATGAAAGTAAAAAACAGAAGCGGGGGAAAGCCCCGTCATCTAGTGTCAGAAAAATTGAATCGCCAAAGAAGGATATGAGTTTTCTGTACGAGTTGTAAGAGGGGGATAAGTATATACTCAATCGTATTGTATTAATTGGCAGACTGGTTAGGGATCCGGAACTCCGCTATACCCCAAATGGAGTAGCCGTTGCCACTTTTACACTGGCAGTGGACAGGCTGCGGACTCAGGAAGGTGGGCCAAAAAGCTGATTTTATAAAAATTATTGCTTGGCAGAAACAAGCGGAAGCATGTGTTAGTTATTTGGCCAAGGGCAAGGTCGCTGCTGTGGATGGACGTTTGCAGATCAGGAACTACGATGGGCAAGACGGACAGAAACGGTGGGTGGCTGAGGTTATTGCGGAGTCAGTTAGATTTTTGAGCCCTAAAGATGCTGTAGAAAATGAATTTATTGTAGGGGAAATAGATCACGCGGATGACGATCTGCCATTTTGAGAATGATTACTATTCTGAAAGAGTCATAATGTAGAGGGGTGATAGATTTGGCTTTATTAAAAGTGAAAATGTCGGTAGAAAATTACCTTCTTTTGATGGCTAAATGTAGGGTAGATATTAGCATTGAAGATGATGATGCAGCGGATGGCCAATCAATGTCTGCTCCGGGAAATTTGTAATTTTGTGAAGGAGTGAGTCATATGCCTCGTAAGAATTCAAACGCCCGGCAGAGAGTGCAAAACAAGAAAATAAAAATAAAGCCTGATTTTTTCGTCGAAGTTGATATACCCAGTAAGCCATGGCGCCAGATGGATGACATTAGCCCGGGCTACGTAGTAGCCCGGGGAGAATTTAAAATTATCGAGAAAATTTAATTATAAACGATTAGGTTGGTGATAAAATGCTAGAAAAAGCAATTAATAAAATTAAGTCCGAAATGGACATAGACAAGAATAAAAATAATGTTTTTATGCAAACCGTAGGGAATTTTTTATTGCGATATTTGGAAAGCAACCCGGGTGCCGCAGAGAATATCATGCAGAATGATAAAACATTAGCAATGAGCATGGGCGCGATGAGAGCTGAGGCAAAAAAACATAAGCATGGGGATTTTGCCGTACTCACTGATCAGGAAGGATTCGCGGTTGTGTTAAAATATTATAATATTAACGGAACCCCTGTTCAGGCCACATCAGCAATCATAGCTCCCGCTCCGGAGCCGGTAAAGGAGGACACTAGTTTTAATATCCGCCTTGAAGACTTGCTATAAGGGGGGATAATGGCAAATGCTTATAAAAAGAGAAATAGAGCGAACTGACATTCTAGAATTTCCGAATCCACCTCCTGTAGGGGGAAAAATGAGTGAATATGTTGCAGCGGTTCAGGTATTAAAATTAAAAAGATGCGGGGAAGTTTTGGTTATTGATGTTTTCCGAAGAGCTGACGAAGGGTTACTGTTCCGCTTTTTCTCGGACGGAAATACATTCTTGATTACCGAAAAGTGGCCAGTCGAAAGATGGGACAAGAGTCTCAGTATATTTTTGTATCTTGAGTA
This sequence comes from Dehalobacterium formicoaceticum, assembly GCF_002224645.1. NCBI lineage: Bacteria > Bacillati > Bacillota > Clostridia > Eubacteriales > Peptococcaceae > Dehalobacterium > Dehalobacterium formicoaceticum. The sequence goes on from NZ_CP022121.1 coordinate 1,896,049, forward strand.
TATTGAAGCTGCAGAAGGCGACATAGAACTTGCACATCAAATGTTAAAGGATAAGCAACCGCCATGGTATTATACGTCCGGAATAAAAAACGAGATGACATCTTTTATCAGAGGTATAAATGAGAAAAAACAAGAGCAGACGATGGAAAGAAAATATTCCAAGATGACTGAGCATTTTAATATGTTCCCTGATTATCCTGATGATCTGGCAGATTATTGCGATACTAATGTCTTCCGCTACACTTATATTTTCTTAAGCAAGATTCAGAAAGGGAAAAGAGAAGCGGTATGTGGTCACTGTGGACATAAATTTTTTGTAAGCAAAGATGTAAAACCGGGACAAAATGGGATTTGCCCGGGATGCGAAATGGTTGCAGGATATCGTGCCATATGGGCCAAGGGCAGCTATAAAGAAAAAAGTAATATCTGCATCACTCATAAATTTAAAGGGCAGCTGCTGATCCGATGGACAAAAGTAGTCCGTACGTTTAATGACACGAAACCAATATATCATTTCGATGATTACTACAGAAATCTTTACCTCCACACCTCGGAAGGTCCGGTAATTTACGCTTACGATTACAAACCGGTTATACATTGGGGCGAAAACTGGTACCGCCAAAAGAATGGCTCTGTGCATTATGGGGAATCATTCGTTTATACGAACAATCTAAAAGAGGTTTTTGGCGATTTTTATTACCATGTTGACTTGGAAGCGGGACTTAAAGATGCCGGCAGTTTATCATTCACATCATTACTGGACAACCTCAAAAACATTCCAGCAGCAGAATATCTTTTTAAATTGGGAATGCCTGCTCTGGCGGCCAGATGTGACTGGTTAGAACCGGGTAATCGTGCGGGGTTTTCAGAAGTGCTTGGTGTCAGCAAACAATATCTCCCGCTATACAGTAAATTTAACGTCACCATGCTTGAGCACAAAATTATTAAGGCGGCAAAGACATACGTTAGCGAAACAAACTTTGAAAAACTTCGTTTGCTTGCTCCAAAGACTACGGATTACAACGATATTGTGGATATTCTTAAAAACGTCTCTTTTGAACGATTTGTGAACTATTTTTCAAAACAAAAGGCTTTAAATAATGAGAAAGCGCTTCAATATATTTTAATATTATATAAGGATTATCTGAGCATGTCGGAATCATTAAAAGTTGATATGTCACGAAAATCCGTATATTTTCCTAAAAACATCAAAGAGGCACACGATTTAATCTTATTACGGTTTAATAAGATTAAGTATGCAAAGGAAGATGAGACATTTAAGCAGAATTACGGAAAGCTTTATTATGGCATAAAAGAATACAAAAAAGGAGATTATTGCATCGTATTTCCAGCTTCGCGCAGTGATTTTATTGCTGAGGGGCAATCATTAAAACATTGTGTTGGCGTGGATAGATACTATCAAAATCATATAGCCGGCACCAAGATGATATTTTTTGTCAGGAGAGCAAGGGAACCAGAAAAACCATATTACACATTAGAAATTGATATGGAAAATTTAAAGATATTACAACTTTATGGATTTAGTGATCGAGCCGCTCCGCCAGAAGTAAATAAGTTCGCTAATGAATTTCTGAGTAGGCTGCCTGTTCGTAAAGATAATAGAATCCGAGTAGCTACCACGGCATAACCTGGAAGGAGACAAGAGATATGGAAATAAAAACAACCCTTAATATCTATAGAAATGCAGAACAGATAGCTGCAGAGATAAATGGCATAAAAAAACAAACAAGAGCAATGCTACTGTATAACAGCATTGAAATAGGCAGACGCCTATGGGAAGCTAAATCATACGTTCCCCACGGGGAATGGGGAACGTGGCTCCAGGAGTCGGTAGAGTACTCTCCCAGTACGGCCCATAACCTTATGCGGATATTTGAAGAGTACGGTGCCGAGCAGCTGAGTCTTTTTGATAACAATGCAAAATCCCAAGCGCTTGGGAATTTGAGCTATACCCAGGCCGTGGCCCTGCTAGGAATCCCCCAAGAGGAGCGGGAAGAATTTATTAAAGATCACGATCTTGATAGCATGTCTACCCGGGAGTTACAAAAGGCTATAAAGGAGCGGGATGAAGCTCTTAAAAAATTAGAAAATGCTAAAAAGACAGCTGAAGAGGTTTGCGAATCTAACTCAAAACTTATGGAGGAAAAAGAAAATTTAGAAACTAATGCTCGAATTTTGGAACAGATATTTTCGGATGTCCAGAAAAAATCAGAAACACTTCATGATACTTTAGAAAAAGAGCGTAATAAATCAAAAGAAGAAATATTAAGTGTCTGTGATGATTACAAAAATGCAGGAGCGGCTAAAACAAAGATAATGTGAAGCGGGAGAATGAGAGGTTAAAAAGATTTCATGAAGTCGGAAAAGCAAACGCCTAAAAACCGAATATATGCTAATAAGGGTGCCGTTTTTGAGCAAGAAATTATTATGACCAATGCAAAGTATGAAACCAGAGGCATAGCCATGGTCCAAAAGATCAGTACGCCCTGGCAAGTGGTCCGAGATGGTTCCAGGATTATGTCGGCCGAAATCAACTTTAGACTTCAGGGGTACGGTCCGGGGTGGGATTTCAATCAGTTTTGATTGTAAAGAGTCTGAGGATGAACGAGGACTCCCGCTTAAGCATATCCTTTGCTATATGAAGCTAATGGACAAACGGTATTTAATTTCTGGTCAGGCAGTGTTGAAATATTGGGACCGCTGGCAGCTGAACAAGGGTAAACGCGGTTATAATTACATCGATGTAGCGGATATGATTGAAGTCCTGCCACGGAATGGAATAGTGCTGGATTATCTGGCTGGGCTGGAGGGAAGCGGTCAAACAAATACATAAGGAAATAAGGAGGCTTTTATTTTGAAATCAGCTACTTTTCAAGCCAAAGATGATATACGGTTAGATAGTTTTTTAAAAGTAAAACCTAACCTACTGGTGCGGGTTCCTATTATTGTAATCTATAATAATCCGGCAGATTATCCAGGGAAATTCGTTGCACGCCTTTGGGATGTTAATAAGCCCACACGCTACGCGGTAGTAAAAGATACTTTAGAGGAAGCTAGAAAAGCAATCCCTTATTTTATGTGGCGGATAGGTCGGGACGAAAAAGATGATCCCGTGATTGTTGAAATTTGGATGTAATAAGATAATATGAGGAAAGATGCGAGGTGGAGGTGAGTACTTGAATTACATCCGAGAAGCGGAAGAAAGGCTTAGATATTACCGGGAGCTTTATGCAAGTATTAGGCAAAATGAAAGGGATATTAGCAGGTTGATTGTCAAGGCTGGACCAAAACATTTGACGGCTATCGCCATTAGCGAGGCAGCCACTTCCGGTAATGGGCATGATGAGACGATTAATATCCTATATCAGATTCAGGTTTTGAGTGATATTAAATTAAAAACTGAAAAGGCAATGGATGAGGTTAATGCTATAATTAAAGATATCAGCAAGGATGATGGGTGCGAACTATATGGGAAATTACTACATGATTGGTACATTGAACGCAAGCCTAAGGATCAGATAGGGGAAGAGATGCATATTAGTGAGAGGCATGTCTATCGAATTAAGGATCGGGCGATAAGAAAATTCGCGGTGAGGTTATTTGGAATAGAGGCACTAAGGGCAATGTGATGTCAAAAACATGTCATGGTATGATTCGGATTAATAATATATTATGTTATTAATTAAAAGTTTACAGAGCACTTTGGATTTGTCAATATTGGTTCAGTAAAAAAGCGCAAGGATAAAATATTAGTTTAAATCGTTGGGCTGCTGCCGCTGCCCCTATTTCATTAGCTAGTTTTAGAGCTTCAATGCGTTCCTCTTTTGTGTAACTTTTTGCCATCCAAAATCGCTCCTTTGTATTTTTAGTATATCATTTCCTTGCGATTTTGGACTGCACTTTAATTATAGCACTCCACAATCTTTAGAGTTGATGGCAAAGAATTTTTTGGTCGATTAAAGGTGACCCAGTCAGAGGATCAAAAGATTATGGTTGGATCTGAATATAATTTTGATTTTTTAAACAGGGGAGATGTTGAGAAACTATCTAAATCCTTTATGAAGGAGAAAACCGTTTACGCATTAAAGGAGACAGTTTTTGATTCAGGAACATTAGAGACTAAAGTATCAAGACTAAGGATTATTGATATCGAATAAGGATGGAGCTATATCGAAAATTGTCGAAATTTTTATCAAGGAATGTTACTTCCTTTTGGCGAATTGTGTAGCAAAAAGGAGGTGTGCGTGATGAATGGGATGGAAGAATTAACTAACATGATAGCGTTAGATAGTTTTAGGCTAGAAACAATTATTAGCTTATTGCTTGAAAAAGGTATTATTGGCAAGGAAGAATATGAAAATAAAATTTTTAGTTTTATTGAACGCGGTGAAGACGAAGAAGCTAAAGCTAGGTTTAAACAAATAATTAAAGAACAGTTTTGAAAAAGGAGCCTTCGGGCTCTTTTTCTATTTATTCGGCTGGGGCACAACGGCGGGGGAAACCCGCTTCCGGGATCACTAAGGGATTGGGAGGGAACAATGAACACTCCATTCTACAAAAAGCCACGGTGGAAACGTAAAAGAGCAAAGATACTTAAGCGCGATGAGTATATGTGCAGGGAATGCAAAAGATATGGAAAGACTACTCCTGCTACTACGGTACACCATATTCATCCGCTTGATTCTTACCCAGAGCTTGCATTAGTGAGCAACAATTTAATAAGTCTATGTGCGACTTGCCATGACGCAATGCACGATCGCACAAGCAGGGAGCTTACGGGAGCGGGAGATCAGTGGATGCAAAGGGTATCCCCCCCATCCCAAAATTAATAAAATAAATGCTGGGGACCGGTAAGGGGAACTCTTTCCAATAGAGCGGTCTTCCAAAAACTTTTTTGGAGAGGTGAGAGGCGTGGCAATTGCAGCGAAGGAAACTATTAAAAGAGCTACCATAAGGGATATGAAAAAATTAGGAACTCATAAACCTGAGTTTAACAGACTTATAGATATCTACGCAGAATTAGTCCATCAATACCAAAGAGCCGTTGCGGATTTTGAGGAGAGTGGTTATCAATACGAAACTGAAACCGCTGCAGGTAACCCGAAGAAATCTGGGATTGTTAGTACGATGGAAAATTTACGCAAAGATATTTTGGCATACTCCGACCGGCTATGCCTCAATCCAAAATCCCTAGAAACGGTCACTGTTGAAGTCCCTAAGAAATCTAAATTGGCGGAAGCATTGAGTGGCCTTGGATAAAAAACATAAGAATTACGATGTTGTTGTTGAGTATGCCAAAAGTATTGTCGAAGGCCGAAAGATCGCATGTATAGAACAAATTCAAGGATGCCAAAGATTTTATAGAGACTTAAAAAATCCCGATTATGAATTTAACCCGAAAGATGCAGAATTTGTTATCGGGATAATTGAAAAAACCTTCGTCCACATGCAGGGCGAGAGACTAGATGGCACACCACTTAGAGGGGAGCCTTTTTTATTGGAGCCGTTTCATAAATTCCAGGTGTATAACTTGCTGGGTTTTCATCACAAGGGAACGAGAATCCGTCGGTTTAAAGAAGGTTTTATTTATATCCCAAGAAAGAACATCAAAACATCTTTTGCTGCAGCTCTTGCTTGGGCGTTGGGATTATTAGAAAGAAAAAGCGGATCGAAGGTTTATATTACGGCGGCTGCTCTAAAACAATCCCTTGAGAGTTTTAATTTTATAAACTTCAATCTTGATCAAATGGGGGAAAAGCAAAACTTCCGGGTGATTGACAATAACCAGGAGCACAGCATCCAGGGGGGCCTTGGTGATGGATCAATTTTTATCCAAGCATTAGCCGCCAGCCCGGATAAGCAAGACTCTCTTAACTGCAACATAGGGATTGCTGATGAGATCCATGCTTATAAATCACCTAAGCAGTACAACATCATCAAGGAGGCCATGAAGGCATACACCAATAAGCTGATGATAGGCATCACCACCGCCGGCGATGACATGACAAGCTTTTGTTATCAACGGCTCCAATACTGCAAAAAGATCCTGGATGGTACCGTGAAGGACGAAGCTTGTTTTGTTTTTATCTGCAAAGCTGATCAGGACGAAAATGGCGATGTCGAATACACTAACCCGCGGATCCACGAAATGGCCAATCCTGCTTATGGGGTTTCTATTCGGCCCCAAGATATTATGAACGATGCCATGCAAGCGCAGAATGATCCGCAACAGAGAAAAGACTTTTTTGCTAAGTCACTAAATGTTTATACATCGGCTATGAGGGCTTATTTCAACATTGAGGAATTTAGGGCTTCGGACCGAAAGTATAACTGGACGCTGGCAGAATTAGCCCAGATGCCAATTACTTGGTTTGGTGGAGCTGACTTATCAAAACTTCATGATCTTACATCGTCAGCGCTTTATGGGTGTTACCAAGACATTGATATAATCATTTCTCATGCCTGGTTTCCTGTAGTAGCTGCTCATCGGAAAGCAGACGAAGACAATATACCTTTATTTGGCTGGAAAGATGATGGATGGCTTGATATGAGCAATAACCCAACAGTCAATCATGCCGAAATAGTAAACTGGTTTAAGTCCATGAGAACAAAGGGGCATAAGATTAAAGAAGTTGGTCACGACCGGAAGTTTTGCCGGGAATATTTCTTGGGCATGAAGCAGGCCGGCTTTTCGATAATTGACCAGCCACAGTATTTTTATAAAAAATCTGAGGGGTTCCGGAGGATAGAACAAAAAGCAAAAGACGGTAAATTGTACTATTTACACTCTGATGCTTTTGAGTATTGCGTCCAGAACGTTCGAGCGATAGAAAAGACCGATGACATGATCCAATACGAAAAGGTTATGCCTGAACAGCGGATAGATATTTTTGATGCCGCTGTTTTTGCGTGTGTAAGGATGTTAGAAAACTTAGAGAAATCACAAAGGGCCAGGAAGTGGCTTGATTAAAGGTAGGTGGGGCTTAGATGGGAAAATGGCGCATGAGCACAAAGATGAGAGATGCTCATGCAGAAAAAAGGAGCACAACGTCGTGGCTTTGCTCTGTTGATGCTTATAACATGCTGACAGCGGGGCCGTATACTCGGCTGGCTGATTGCCCTGAGGTACGCATGTGTGCAAATGTTTACGCTGATCTCATTAGCAATATGACGCTATACCTGATGCAAAACACCGCTAAAGGCGATGTCCGCATCCGCAATGAGATGTCCAAAAAATTGGACATCGAGCCCAATAGACTAATGACCCGAAAAACATTTATGTATAACTTGGTTAACACGCTAATGCTGGCTGGGGAAGGGAATCAGGTTACCTATCCAAGATTTAGAGATGACCTGATTGACAATTTAGAACCATTAAGACCATCCCGGATTAGCTTTATGGATACTGACGACGGCTATCTGATCAGGTATGGCGATAAATATTTTAGCCCGGATGAGGTACTGCATTTTACTATTAATCCTGATTCGGATAGACCTTGGATCGGTACCGGGTACAAAGCGGTCTTAAAGGACGTAATTAAAGGATTGCGCCAAGCTGGGGAGACAAAGCAAGCGCTCATGGAGAGCCCTGCACCATCTATCATCGTCAAGGTTGACGGATTGACTGAAGAGTTTGCGAGCAAAGAAGGCCGGCAAAAGCTATCATCCCAATATCTAGATAGTAGCGAGAATGGGAGGCCATGGTTTATCCCATCTGAAGCTTTTGAAATTGAACAAATCAAGCCATTGACATTAAACGATCTGGCAATTGCCAAAAACTTAGAGATTGACAAAAGGACGGTTGCCGGAATCTTCGGTGTGCCACCTTTTTTAGTTGGTGTCGGTGATTTTAACGCCGAGGAGTACAATAATTTCGTTGGATCCAGGATCATGTCGAAGGCGAAAGGAATTGAACAGGAACTGACACGAAAGCTGCTATATTCGCCTGATCTTTACTGGAAATTCAACTCCCGAAGCTTATACTCATACAGCTTAAGTGATATCATCTCAGCCGGAGGGGCCATGAATGACCGGGGCGCCATGAGTAGGAATGAGTGGCGGGATTGGATTGGCATGTCACCCAGGGAAGACATGGAAGAGCTGCTTATGCTGGAAAATTATTTGCCGACCAACAAACTGGGTGATCAGAAAAAGTTGAATGGGGGTGATGAATAAGTGAACCGAACGATTAGGCAGGCCCGGAGTTTGCAGACTCAATTCCGGGCGGTAGCTGCTGACGGTGAAAAATATATCGAAGGTTATTTTGCGGTTTTTGGATCCAACTATGAGTTATGGCCGGGAGCATCTGAGAGCATCGACCCACATGCTTTTGATGGTGCTTTGTCCGATGATATCAGGGGCTTAATAGACCACAAAACCTGGCTGGTACTTGGCAGAAATAAAGCTGGAACCCTTGAACTAAAGGTTGATGAGCGGGGGCTATGGGGGCAAATCAAGATCAACCAATCAGATGTGGATGCAATGAATCTTTATGCAAGAGTCGAGCGTGGTGATGTTGATCAGTGCAGTTTTGGCTTTGATATCTTGGAGGAGGAAACGGAGTGGAGAGATGATGGATCTATCCACTGGACGATTAAGAAAGTGAAACTTTATGAGGTCAGCTGCGTAACCTTCCCGGCTTATGAAGACACTTCCATTGCCGCCCGGAAAAATGATTATGACCAGATAAAAAACCGCCAAATACAAGTATGGCGGGAATCTATGAAAGTGAGGTTGAAAAAATGGCATTAAAACAACTGATATTGAACAAGCGTATGTCAGACTTAAAAAGTCAGCTTGAAATTCTGAGGGCAAAAGACGCTGACTTTGCGACAAGAAAGGCAGCTCTGGAGGTCCGCGAAACCGAGCTTGAAGTAGCAGTAAACGAAATCACTGAGGAAACACCGGAAGAAGATAAGGCTGTCGTTGATGAGTCTGTAGCTGCCTTTGAAGCTGATCAGGAAGCCCTTGGAACTGAGCAAGCCGAGAATGAAGTAGCAAAGAAAAAGCTGGAAGATGAAATCCAGACACTACAAAAAGAGTTAGATGAAATCGATAGCCGAGCAAAAACGCTATCTGCAAAAACCGAAGAACAGGAAGAAAGAAAGGGTGATAAAAGAATGACGACCAGAATTAACTTTTACGGCATGAACCATGCGGAGAGGGATGCCTTTTTTGCCCGCGATGATGTAAGAAACTTCATTGATGAAGTGCGAGCAATAAAAACGAGGGGTATCTCCAATGGAGGCTTGACCGTGCCGGACGACATGCTGGAAATCCTGCGTAACAATATGGAGCAGTACAGTAAATTAATTAAGTATGTGAATGTAAAATCTGTTGGAGGTATCGCAAGACAAAATATCATGGGTGCAGCACCGGAAGGTATCTGGATGGAAGCTGAAGGAGAACTGAATGAGCTGGACATGACGCTTAATCAGATCGAGGTTGACGGTTACATGGTCGGTGGGATCATCTGGGTACATAATAATTTGCTAAAAGACAGCGACATTGCCCTTGGAAGCGAGATTATGGACCAACTCGGCAAAGCGATCGGCAAAGGTGTTGACAGAGGGGTCCTCTTTGGTACCGGTGTTAAGATGCCTCTTGGCATTGTTACCCGACTGGCCCAGACATCTGCTCCATCTGACTGGGGAACTTATGCTCCTGCTTGGACTGATCTGCATAGCACAAACATCAAAAAACTTAATATCAACGGCGCAACGGGCGCGGGATTTTACGCTGACCTGATCGCAGCTCTTGGTATTGCCAGCCCCGCATATTCTGATGGTCGCGTATTTTGGGTGATGAACCGCAAGACACACATCAATATAATGACTAAGGCATTAGCGTTTGATGCGGGGGCAGCTCTCGTGGCTGGTGTAAGTAGTCAGATGCCTATTTTAGGGGGCACTATCGAAGAATTAGAAATCGTGGGTGATAATGAGATAATCGGCGGCTTTGGATCCTTATACTTGTTAGCCGAAAGAGAAGGATCCGCGGTTGAAAGTTCGGAGCATGCAAGATTTGTTAAGAATCAGACCGGATTTAAGGGTTATGCCAGATATGACGGAATGCCGGTATTTGGGGAGGCTTTTGTGATGGTATCATTCGACGAAACAGATGCGGCAACAAGCAGTACATTCCATGTTGACTATGCCAATGTTGATATCGGTACTTTGGCAGTGACTTCTGCTGCGTCTGCAACTAAATCCGGAGACACCATCATTACAGTTGCTGGAAAGGAAAGCTCTGGCACTACACTGGCTTATAAAGTGGCAGGTAAGGCCATCAGTGTTAGTAACGGATCTAAACTTGTTGGCTTTACAGCTTGGGATGGTGACGATGAGATCACCGCTGCAACCGGAACGATTATTACGGTGGTTGAGCTTAATGATGATAACAGAGCAATTAAGGTAGGTAGCTGTTCTGTTGTAGCTAAAGCTTAATCCGAAAGGGTGAGTTAAATGGACGCATCAATTACGGTGGCTTTGGTCAAAGAGAGATTGGGTATAAAGTCAAATGTACGCGATACTTATCTGACCGCCATTGTTGACGGCGTACTTAAGGAGCTTGAAGATGAGAAAGGGTTAGCACTTGATGACGCTAACCCTTATCATTTAATGTTTACTGTTGACTACGCGACATGGCGGTATCAGAGCAGGGACAAAGATACCGGGATGCCAAGACATCTGCAATACAGGCTGCATAATCTATTTATCCATGCGAGGGATGTAGACTGATGACGTATGATTATGAATTAACTCTGATTAATCAGACATACCAGCAAAGCGATTCAGTAGGAAATCAAATCCCCGATGAGACTAAGACAACCGTTCTTTGTGACGTAAAATCAGCCGGGAGAAGTGAGTTTTATAATGCCGCAGTAGTTAATTTTAAACCCGAAAAGGTATTTATCATGCACGGTTATGAATATAACGGGGAAAGGTTAGTTGAGTTTGAGGGGGTACGTTATCATGTAATCAGGACCTATCAGGTAGATTTTGAGGAAATTGAACTGATATGTGAGAGGAGGATAAAATGATTGAGTAAGATTAGTATTAATAAATTAGCAAAAGAGATTGCAAGTGAGTTAGAAAAATATTCCTCTAACATCGTGGAAAAAATTGATGTATCCAGTGAAAAGATTGGGAAGAAAGCAGTTAAGGCGTTAAAAGATACATCACCTAAAGACACAGGTGACTATTCAAAAAGCTGGCGCATGTCGAGTATCGAAAAAGGTAAGGGGTCACAGATCACGGCGCGAAGGATTATACATTCAAAAGAGCCTTTTTATCGGCTGACTCATTTACTGGAACACGGGCATGCGAAAGCAAATGGAGGGAGGGTTGAGGGACGGCCGCATATTGAACCGGTAGAAAGGATGGTTGTCGAGGAATTTGTCAGTGAAGTTGAGGGGGTGATAAAGAATGGTTGATCTATATTCTTTGTTGCAGGAAACCGGAATGCCTGTAGCTTATCACCATTTTAAAGAGAAACAAACACCGCCCTATCTTGTCTATATGTTCGATGAATCAGATAATTATGAAGCAGATAACAAGACGTATCATGCGATTAACCATTACAAGGTCGAATTATATACCGTGATAAAGAGCCCGCTAATTGAAGGATCAGTTGAGGCTCTTTTTGATGCTAATGAAATCATTTATGAAAAGCTGGAAGCTTACATCGAAAGCGAAGACCTGTATCAAGTGTTTTATGATATAACAATTTAAATTAAAATCGGGAGGAATGTCAAATGGGTAATAAAGTAAAATACGGTTTAAAGAACGTGCATTATGCGCCAATTACAGATACAGCTGGCGTGATAACTTATGGTGTTCCGGTAAAGATCCCAGGAGCGGTCAATTTGGTAGCAAACCCACAAGGTGATAAGTCTGAGTTTTATGCTGATGACATTGCTTATTTTGTTCAGAATGCCAATAACGGCTATGAAGGCACCTTGGAATTGGCCTTAATCCCGGATCAATTTAAAAAGGATTGCCTGGGCTACAAGGAAGATGAAAACGGGGTGTTATTTGAAGATACTTTTGCCGTGGCAAAGCCTTTTGCGCTTTTGTATGAATTCAACGGTGACGCAAATGCAATCAGACATGTATTTTATAACGTTACTGCTGCCAGACCTAATGAGGAAGGCACGACCAAAGGACAGACCATTGAGGTCAAAACGGAAACCCTGGCTATTACCGCCAGCCCCGCGATTGATACGGGGTATGTTAAAGCGAAGGCAGAACCTGCACAAGCTGTGGCTTATGAAGCTTGGTATACTAATGTGTATGAATTTGAAGCGGTTATTACACCTTAATTGGAGTTGATTTGTTAATGGAAAAAATATTAACAATAGACGGGCGCCAGGTGAAGTTTAAATCCACCGGCGCCTTTCTGTTAAAGTACAAAGCGCAATTTGGAAGGGATGCTCTGCAAGATCTTTATAAGCTGCAAACCGCTATCGATAAAAACAATGAAATAATCAATGTTGAGGCGCTTGACCTGGAAGTAATGTATAATATCGCGTGGAGCTTGGCAAAGACGGCGGATCCATCCTTGCCCCCGCCAATTGAATGGTTGGATACTTTTAGTGAATTTCCGCTCAATGACATCATCCCTGAGCTTCAGGAAATGATCCAAAGATGTTTATCCAGCACGGTATCAAGTAAAAAAAAAGCGTAGATGATGATGAGACCTCTTTTGAGCTGACCACGGAAACACTGATGCTCCGGGCAATTGAAAGAGGTCTAACTTTACGTGATTTTGAGGATCTAACCTTTGGAACGATAGCAGGCTTTATCATCACTTATAATAATGAACATCTTAAAGATAATGAACGCATCGATATAGTGCGAGATGCGGCCCAGGCAGACTTTGATAATTTTTGATTGGAGGTGGAATCGTGGCGGGAACGATCAAGGGGATTACTATTGAGATCGGCGGGAATACTCAGCCGTTAAATAAAGCATTAGAAGGCGTAAACAAAAAAACACGAGATCTCCAATCAGAACTCAGAAGCGTTGACAAATTGTTGAAGTTTGACCCGAAAAATGTTGAGCTTTCGGCACAAAAACAGGATTTATTAACTAAGTCAATTGACAACACCAAGACAAAGCTTGAAACATTAAAGGCCGCTGAAAAACAGGTTCAGGATCAGTTTAACCAAGGTAAAGTCAGCGAGGAGCATTACCGTCTGATCCAGCGGGAAGTTATCGCGACGGAACAAAACCTAAAAAAACTTGAGGGGCAATTAAAAAGCATTGGCCCTGTATCGAAAGGCAATCTGCAAGTAATCCAGGATAGTCTTGCGGAAGCTGCTAAAGAAAGTGATAAACTTTCAAATGAACTGGTAGACGTAAATCGCATGCTAAAGCTGGATAGTAAAAGCCCGGAACTGCTGGCGCAAAAACAAAAGGTACTAACGGAATCTGTTAAAAATACTAAAGAGGAACTAAACCTGCTTAAGAAGGCCGAGCAGGAAGCCCAGGCCCAATTTGCCAAGGGCGATATGGGTGGGGACCAGTACAGGGCAATCCAGCGGGAAGTTATCGGGACAACACAGAAATTAAAGGAGCTGGAGGGGCAGCTAAGCAACACAAGCAGTAAGTGGAAAGAAGCAGGTGCAAATATCGGGAATGCCGGTGAAAAAATGAAGAACATCGGCAGTACGATGAGTACGAGAGTCACCGCCCCTATCGTTGCCGGTGCAGTAGCGGCGGTGGAAGGAACCCGGGAATTAAGAGAGGACTTGGCAAAACTTGAAACAAACGCTGCGCAGGCCGGGTCAGGGGTTGAGGAAACCCAAAAGGCATTAAGAAATCTTAACACAGTATCCGGGGAAACGGATAGTAATGTGGAAGCGCTGTCAAACCTCATGCAAGCAGGCTTCACTAACAACAATTTGCTTGAGGCTGTGGACGCATTATCCGGTGCAGTGATTAAATTCCCAGACACCCTTAAAATAGAAGGATTAGCTGATGGGTTACAGGAAACCCTTGCCACAGGTGAGGCGATCGGTCCTTTTGGGGAATTGCTGGAACGCATGGGCGTTGATCTGGATACTTTTAACGAAGGGTTAACAGCCGCTAGTGCGAGCGGGGAAGAACAAAATTACATTTTACAGCAATTGGCGAGTTTAGGCCTAGCTGATGTGTGTATTTGTCAACTTAAAATTAGGCCATATAGTCATTTAATTTTCGGCCACTAAGAAAAAAAAATTTAGTCGTTTCATAAGCATATTTAGTTTTCAAAGAGCATTGTTTCACGATGAATGCTAACGCGCTATCGCTTGTTACATCCTGTATAAATGTTTATCAAAAACATGATAAACCTTTATACAGGGTTATTGTTTTTTTCTTCATGCCAGTTGCTGTTGTTGTAACCACTCCTTCGTTTCTTTCATGCGGTACGAGTTTCCATTCATGTTGACGATGTATGACTGATGCGTCAACCGGTCAATCATGGCCGCCGTCATCACGGGATCCTGAAAAATTTCACCCCATCGTTCGAAGGATAAGTTGGTTGTGATGATTGTCGATTTGCGACCAGCCCTCAGCGACAAATGGGTAAACAATAATTCAGATCCTTCCTTATCAAAAGATATATAACCCATTTCATCGGCAATAACCAAATCATATTTTTCAAAGCGGTTCTGGAAGGCTCGAAGAGTTTGCTCTGCTCGGCATTCTTTAATCCGGTTAATGAGGAGGGGAACAGTTGTAAACCATACTTTATATCCCTCCAGGCAGGCCTTTAAGCCTAGCCCAATACTCACATGCGTCTTGCCTGTTCCCGGGTTCCCCGCCAGAATAATGTTGCGCCCCTCCTGAATAAACTCTAATGTTTTCAGCTGCTTTAACTTCTTTTGGGCATCATCTGGCAAATCCGCGATGACCAAATCTTCAAGGTACTTTTTATGTGTAAATTCAGCCAGACGAATGCGATTATGCCGCGAGGCTTCCCGACGAGCATCACATTCCTTCTCCAGTAACTGCGCCAGAAATGCTTCATAACTGGCATCCTGCTGCGTTGACTCCCGAACTTGCTCATCCAAATGCTTACGAATCATAGGGAGTCTCAGTTCTTTGCTATATTCCAATATCGCTTCCTTAAACGCCTTGCGCGGCGCGTTACTCATGCAACGTCCTCCTTTGCTTTTGGTGTATGGGTATCAAACATGTCATCGTACATGCGAAGCTGCTGTGCTGACCGCTCTACAATCTCTTTTCCCGTTTTCGAGAGATTTGGTTGAACAACAGGCATCGCGTCACGATTCCTAGCACAAAGCACTTTAATTTTATCCGTAGTCACTTGAGCCGGATGAATTTTCTCCAGCTCCCGAATAGCTTGCTCGACTTCCGCAAATGGGACATCGTCTCGAATATATTGCAATAGCTGTATAAATTCCTTGTCTTGTTTGGTATAATATGTTTCGTATATTTCTTTTATCCTTTTAGGAGCCTGCTGCCATGCCGCACTACCGGCAAATGCACCAGGTTTTTTCCTTAGCGTATCCAAATAATGATTCAGATCAAGCCGCCACTCGTGGTTGCCGGTTAATCGCACATGCTCCGCTACCAAGGATTCCTGATGGAAGCATCGCACCCGGGTCGCATATGCTTTAATCATGATCGATTCACCTACCAAATGATCCGGTACTGAGTAACGATTCTGATCAACGATGATGGTGGAATATTTGTTCACCCGTCCATAAATCACGCGAGCTGCATCAAATGGTGGAAGGGTGGGCAGCAATGCGGGGCGCTCTTCTTCCAATCGTTCCTCCGCCGTCTGGCCGTTGTACTCATCATGGGACTTACGATTACGCTTAGTGCACACATCCTGCAAATATTGATTTGCCTCCTCCAGGGATTCAAATTCGTCCCGAAAAGCGAAGGCTTTTCGGCGAACGACCTCGACGCTTCGCTCCACATGACCTTTTTCGTTGCCCTTGCGAATATTGCAAAACCGATACTGAAAACCATAGTAGAGCGACAATTGAAGCAATCCTTGCGTCGGCTCCTTCTCCGTTCCAATAAACCTTTTCACCGCGACTTTCATGTTATCGTACACCATGGTACGATACACTTGGCCGATATGCTGGAAAAACAGGGCGTGTGCTTCCTGAAAACACTCTGTTGTTTGTTTGGTGAACAGATAAGCAAAGCGATAGTTCCCGTAAGCCGTTGTGAATACGGCCATCTGAAAAACTTGAAATTTTCCATTAATTTTTAGTTTAACCTCACCCCAATCAAATTCGCAAATGTCTCCAAGTTCATACAGAGCCTTAATAAACGCTTCCTTTGGTTTCCGTTCCAAGCTTCTAATGGTTCGAAGAACGGTACTGTAACTTAGTTGAGTACCCTCGGCTTCCAGTGCTTCAAAGATATCAATGGCTTTTTTTTGCTGCTTGTGCCGCCCCTGATTTCGCTTAGTTTCATTCTCGTCAAGATAGAACTGGATCCTGTTCACAACCTCGTCAGTCATTTTTCTTTTGGGTCGAATGCCCACAGTATACTTGGGGGCAGAAGTGAGGGTGTCGACTAGTGCCTGGATATCTGCCGACCCGCTCGACAATAATTGCTGTCTCCCTTCCTCATATTGTCCAATGTACTTTCCTACGGTGTCCCGATTGATCCCTGTTATTTTCGCAATTTCCCGGCGCGATTTCCCTTCATGAATATGCATCATTAAAATTTGTTGCTTGATGTTCATTGTGATCATCTCTCCCAGCCCCTACCTGTTGAATTTCCTCTCAAGTAGGTTAATCTATTGTGGCCGGTTTTTCAATGACTACGGTGGCCTACTATTAGATTACCATAGACAGATGTGAATGCCGCTTATAATGAATTTAATAAAGAATTAGTTGATAGCGCTAATGCGCAATTTGACTTACAAATGGCCATTGCGGAGCTGGGAGAAACCCTTACGCCGGTTATAACTAAAATTACTGAGTTGACAGCGGGATTGTTGTCCTGGTTTAACGATTTATCTCCGGAAACTCAAAATTTTATTGGTATGATTGTATTACTTGTTGCGGCAGTTGGACCTGCCTTAATGGTTTTTGGTCAGATCGCGATGGGGGTAAGTTCCCTGATTGGTATCTTTGGCGCGGGCGGTGCCGCGGCCGGCGTATTAAGCGCGGCCTTCGGACTATTGACGGGCCCGGTCGGTCTGGCAGTGGCAGCCATCGCTTTGCTGGTTGGAATAGGTGTTGCATTATATGAAAACTGGGATGAAATTAAGGAGGGTGCGGCGGCTCTTTGGGATGGCCTGAAAGGCATTTGGAGCGGCATCGTTGATACGGTAAAAGGAGCTATTGACAAGATCCAGGGCTTTTTTAAATTTGAGTGGTCTTTGCCGAAAATAAAGCTGCCGCACTTTGATATACAAGGTAAGTTTAGTCTTAATCCGCCCAGCGTGCCGTCATTTGGTGTGAAATGGTATAAGGAAGGAGGGATATTTGATAAACCTTCGCTGATCGGAGTTGGTGAGTCTGGACAAGAGGCAGTGATCCCGATTGAAAAGCTGGATGGAATTATAGCAAGCGCACTAGAAAAAGTAATCGGGAGTATTGGGCAGCGGCAGGACGGCGGCAGTATTGCTCTTCAGGTGGGCACATTAATCGCTGACGATTACAGTCTTAAGCAGCTGGAAAGAAAATTAAAAGGCATGAGGATTGTGGAAGATGTGAGGGTGGGTGCTACGCGATGAAATTAAACGGATATGATATACCCGCACCTATCACGATGTCAATAGATCCTTTCGAGATTGCCAAAGTTAACCGGACAGCGAGCGGAAAGTATGTCAAGGATGTAATAGCCATAAAAAACAAATACAGCCTGTCCTACAAGGGCTTAAAGCCAGAAAGTATGGCTGTCTTTAGAAGCGCCTATGAAGCGGGAGAGGCGGTTGATTTTATTTATAACGATGATAAAGGCGAGCATATCGTTTCGGTTTACATTACTGCATTAACCAAGGACATACCAAAGTATCATAGTGATTTAGCGCAAAACGTTAATATTACTTTGGAAGAAGAATAAGGGGGGTGGTGAAGTGATTAGTGTATCAGAAGCTTATAAGGCCGCCATTGACGCGAATCGCAGACATATTATCCCTAAAGTACTGGTTTATTTTAATACAATCCCTGCGGAATTTTCGGGGGATGAAGTTATCTCCCTAAACTTGCTGGAAGAAGCAAGAGCGGAAACCGGTAATCCCCTGGGAGCGGTATCGTCAAATGAATTAACTATTACTTTAGATAATACAAACCATCACTTCACGCCAACAAATACAGCAAGCCCATACTACAACCGACTTAAGCCGAATGTAAAAATTGAAGCTTTTTTAGCTTTAGAAATTACTACCGGGGTTTATGAAGATATACCGCTAGGTATTTTTTATACGGCAGAATGGAAAGAGGGAACTGTAACGGGGTATGATGCTTTATGTGCTCTTGGCGCCATGGACGTTCCGATGGTCAAGCCAAGGGAAGACACGACAATAGGCACTATGTTTGCCGATCTGTTTGAAGCGCTTGAAGTAGACAGTTTTTATGTTGATCCAAGGTTAATCCAATCTGTAAGCATCGGATGGCTGCCGAAAGGGTCGGTTAATCAAGCACTGCAATTGTTATGTGCTGCCGGTAATTGTTTTGTAAACGTGGACCGTTTTGGTAGAATTAAAGCGCAAAAGAATACCCCATCCGGTGTGGCAGTTGCGACATTAAAGGACTCTAATCAGATTTTACATGCCGAAAACCCTCAGAAGTATTTGGGTATCTATAATGCTATAAAGCTGACTTACTCTGGGGTTCGAATGGGACGTAAAAGAGAAGAAATTTTAAAGATCGAGGACGCAGAGATTGAATCCGGTACAAGCGTATTGGACAAAACAGACTTTTCCGGCGGCCCAATTGGGCAGGTAGAAAAAGTGACACTGCTCAAGCCGGAAGAATGTTACATGTCCACAGTGGCCTATGATGCCTGGTCAATTATCATCAATACGGAAAACCCCGGGGAGGACGAAAAGCTTGACATAACGGTAACCGGCTTCCCAATCACCGTGAAGACGCGTCACAGGGAAGTAATTAATGAGGCATTGGTGGCGGATTGGGGCCGGAAAGAGCTGCAAGTCGAAAACTACCTGTTGCAGCATAGGACAGTAGCCCAGGAGTATGCTGAAGAAATACTATCTATCATGAGTGATCCCTTTAAAAACTTTTACCTCGATGTAAGGGGGAATCCTGCACTGGAAATTGGTGATGTCGTAACAGTAGATGATCCAACAGACAGGATTCCGTTAACGAATATTGTGATTGAACGGATTGAATTGGCTTATGATGGGGGTCTATCCGGAACAATCGAAGGCAGTAGGACGATCTTATGACCGTTGTGTATTCTCGTAGTAAACTACGAAATAGCAATGCCGAATCCGGGACATTGGAATACTGGGAATACCTTAATGTAGCAGTAGTACCGGGAGGCCAGGAAGATAGCACTTTTTGCTTTCAGATTGCATCAACGGGATCTATGAAACAGTCTGTATCGTCAAATACCCAACCGCCTGATGTGAAAGTAGGCGGTTTCTTCCTGCCCGAATATCCGACAACAGAACCAGAAAAAAAAGTATTCATGAAGGTAATTCATCACTACGGCGATAACAGTAAAGATGAACATCTGATACCCTGCGTCGAAGCTGCCGGCGGGGTAGTTGAAGAGGTGACCGTCTGATGGCATTTGTATGGTTTGATAGTGACTTGCATGGATTACCCATAGTTTGGACAGCAATAGAGGCTATATGTGAGGTAGACCTAGACCAGGAGCTGCTGTCCTCTGACTTCGAGGTGCTGACAGTAGGCCTGGAAGGGTATGGATACTTTGATAATCTGTTTTTTAGCCGAAATAGGACGAATGAGATTATAAATGGTTCAGATGTGATGAATTTGCTCATAGAGCCATCATCTGGAGAATTTGAAATACCTGTATTCGCCAGCGTGAAAGAAGATTGCACTATTGTTGCGGCGCATATTGTCCCTCACGAGAATATAACCGGTGATGATAATGACTATTGCCAATTAAAGTTGGTGAACAAGACTCAGAATAAATTGCTGGGGACCAAGACCTTTAAATTGGGCAATGATGCAAATGCTTTTGAAATGACCACCATGGGCGGCATAATGGAAGAGATTATGGACTATGGAGATGTAGTCGCCTTCGAGAAAGAAGATTTTGGCAGCGGCATATCTTTACCTCTGCTGCTTTTGGTTATTGAATGGAATCTGGCATAACACGTATTTATGCATAATAAAATACATTCGGAGAGGAGGCTAGATTATGCCGTGGACACGCATTAGAGTACGAGATCAATATCTCTCATCTTTCGCTAATGATTCAATAATACAATTTCCTTTATTCCGCCATCCAAATTATTTTCCTGATATACCACAAAGCGAGAATTATCAAACGCTTTTTTTAAATAACAAATTATATGGTATAAAACGCGTTGATTCCTCAACATACTCAACGATAACCATCACATGTTATAATTTTACGAATTACGACATCTTATGGCAGAAAACTAAAACGGTCCGTTTAGGAGCGCTCTATTATTATTCGACAGCCTTAACAAATGAAGGGGATATATTGATTTATTGTGAAGACCCTTCAAATAACATATATATACAAAGACTGTCTGGGATAGATGGAACTGTATTATGGACCGCAGGTAATTTGGGATCACTTCATAATTATACGTATGATAGCGTAAGCAATGCTATTTTCTTCAATATGTATGATAGCAATGACCCGGATCCATTGGGACCTTATTTTAGGATAAGGATGGATGCGGTAACCGGGCAAATTGATTACAAAATACCTTATGATTATAATTATGAAGGAGATAGTGTTCAGCCCTTAATATCTGAGGGGGAATGCATAGTCACTCCTTGGGGGCGATGTATTCGATTTGGGCACCGGTACGAACCAGGTAACGAAGTTGCTTTCCTTTCGGGTGTTGATATTAATTCAGGTCAGCTGTTATGGAGCCGACAAGTAAGGCAATACAGTAAAATTTTAGGGCTAGATGCAAGTAACCAGCATGTTTATTTTCTTTCCCCACCTTCAGTCTTATCTACTATAGATCTTTATGGTAATACTATTAACGAGACTGATGGTCAAATTTATGCCTTTGATAATTTAGGAGAGCTTGTATGGCCGGCGCCATCGATAATACCGACAACGTCCGTAAATATGAGCGTGGTTTGCTGGGCTGCAGACGAAGAATACATTTATACTTCTTGGTCTACCGGAACCCCTAATATTCTGGTGAAAACCAGAAAAAGCGACGGTGCCACAGTTCAAAGATTTGAAGATACTGAAACTCTGGTAGTTAGGGATATGGTTTTATTTGTGTCGGCCGGTGTAAAGTATCTTGCCGTACTTCGAAACCATCGTTTATACAGTACCCCCATTCGAATTGATATTTTAGATGTAAACGATCTTAGTATTGTAGTTCAAACGCTTGGAGTCAATAGCCCTTCTCCCGGTTATGGTGCGTATCTCCTTGCTGAGGGAGATGCTCTATACGCTCAAGTTAGTTCCCGGTTAACCAAATACAGCAAAATCAATCCTGCGGTATCTTATTATTTAGAGTTACTTAATGCATTCAGCGTTACTCCAAATGATACACAATACTCCCTAGAATATAATGAAGTACAGTTAGGCAGCAAGCTAAGATTTCAATTTAAAGATGACGTTGATATTGAATCTATTACAAAAGAGACACTGAAGATCCAGCACAGATATACTACGGAACAGGCCCCCTATGTTTGGCGTGAAGGGGAAGGGACCTTATTAGAACTGATTAGTGCGGAGGACGATAAGGCTCAAAGTATTGATTTATCGGCCCTTGGATTTAATCTAATGTTTAACAACATTATTAGATCTACCTTATACGTGGGCACTAACGGTATTATGGGATTCGATGATACAGTGAGTTACGACTATGGGAGTGCCTTACCTCATGCGAGTCATGAAACATTAATCTGTCCTTTCGCGGGAGATTTTGAGGGCGTCCCTGATGTAACCCGTATTACTTATTGTGTCAAAGCTACTAGCCCCAGGGAGTTAGTTATTACATGGGAAAATACTTTTTTCTATGGGAAAAATGACACAATAGAAAAAGGATTAACTTTTCAGTGTGTATTTGTTGAATACACAAATACAATTTATTTTAATTATAAAGATGTCCTTGTAGGCGATGCGACTAAGGACTACGGGAACGGACGCACTATAGGTTTTCAAAATGCTAATAATCCAGAAAGTATAGGATTATTTGTTAGGGGGTTAGATAATCCTTCTGTTCATAATGAAAGAGCCATAAAACTAAATTCTAATATAACCTATCATAATGTAGAAAACTTTTTGGCTATAACCGTCCTGCCTACATCTGATCCCAAAATAGTGGATATAGTTATTCCTGAACTAAAAAGTAAAAGTGTATACACTGTTACTTTAACGCAGGGAATATTTTCACCTGTTATGGGCTATTTAAACAAAGAATATAGATATACTGTTTTTTCTGATGTGTCACTAGGTAGTTCAGCCATTACCCCTTTTGAGTGCAGCCCCCCGCAATTACTGGAACCTTTTCAGGCTACAAGCGCCAAATGCCCGATAGTATTTTCTTGCCCGACTCCGGCGGGAGTGGATCCTCAATGGCTATTACACTTCGCAGTACGAGCTTATGCAGACGAAGCGGGAACGCAATTAATATCAGAGGTACTGTCAACAGCTGCTCCATGGGAATTTTTAATTTCGGTAGACAATGCAACATGGCAACCTTTCCCCGGCGCGGGTGTGCCTCCGGAGATGTATGGGTGTAGGATTAAAGTAATGGCAGATTTAGGGCCTAGGACGGGGGTGTGGATTAAACTGAGCGTGGGCGCAGAAGAATCTTAGTGGGGTTTAAAAACAAGCGATTCAATAGCAGTATGAAGGAGGTTGTCGATTGAAATCTTTAGGCAAAATAAAACGCGGCGATACGTTTTCATTTACCGCCGAACTAAAAGACAACGTAACAGGTGATGTTTTAACAGGCATAGCGGATAAATTAAGATGCCAATGCCGCACTAATGGAACGCACAAGCTGATAGACGAAATGGTTATAGCAGAAATAACCCCCGGAACGTATCTATTCTCTGCTGGCCAGACCGATGATTGGGGGGCTGGTTTTAGATTGCTTTTAGACATAGAATATACCTATGACAATGTAGTTTCATCAAGCGAAACCTTCTTTGTAGATGTGGAGGCTGATATAACCCATGGCTGATATACTGCTTACGATAAATGCATCTGCAATGCCCATGAACATAGGTGATATACGCATAGGTTTGCCCGGTCTGCCTGGTCCAAAAGGGGATCCAGGGGAGCCGGGCCCACCAGGAGATCCCGGAGATAAAGGGGACAAAGGTGATCCTGGTGATACAGGGGCTGTCGGGAAGTCTATTGAGTTTTTATGGAATGGCACCCAGCTGGGCATAAGAGTTGTGGGAACTGCCGAATATACCTTTGTTGATTTAAAGGGGGCTCCGGGGGAGCTTGGCGCAAAAGGTGATAAAGGAGATCCCGGAGCGCAGGGTGTTCCTGGTATCGACGGCGTTAATGGTACTAACGGCTATACTCCTGTACGCGGGACTGATTACTGGACTTCTGCAGATGTAGCTGGTATGGAATCTTATATCAATAACTATATCGATGTAGTTATTTTAGGAGGTACTTCTTAATGGCATATGAAACTGTAGCGGATTTATTTAAAGGCATTGGTGATGCAATTCGCCAAAAAGATGGTACATCTGCCTTAATTAATCATCAGGATATGCCTGGCAGGATTGCGGCGATTTCTGGGGGAGGCACTAACCAAAGCGAAATCCTTACTATGCCTGTGCTTAATCTCAGCACTACCTACCATGGGATTAACGGTATCCTCCTACGGTGGACACCACCTGAAAATGCGGGGCAACGAATCGCTTTTAAGAAAAATGGCTTACCGTCTCTTCCTATTACTGAAGATTTTATTGATGTTTCGTCAACAACAAAAGAGTATATTCTTACTGACCTTGAGGTCGATACGCCATATGGGTTGTGGGTACTTACAAAAAACGAAAACGGCATTTTCCAAACAACTCAACCCCGAAATAATTACAAAATGTTTAAAACTAACGGCTTTTTAGATACGTCTGTCTTAGAAATCCCTCCCCCTTCCGGTTTGAATGCAGCTACAACGCTATATGCTTTTCGTGCCAGGAATGGAGATACATATATCAGCGGTAATAATAGTTCTGCGCTGGGAATTTACAAACTCAACATTGCTACTAATATCTGGGACATGGTTCATAGCTCAAGCAATAGTTGGCAATATTGGTTTGAGAGCTCATCAGGAGAAATATTTGTTTCATCTGTTTCTGGTACAGGGATTTTAAAATGGAATGGTGCAGCTTTTGTTAATGTTTATAACACAAGCTATAGTTGGCAATATTGGTTTGAGAGCTCATCAGGAGAAATATTTGTTAGTTCATCTGTTTCTGGTACAGGGATTTTAAAATGGAATGGTGCAGCTTTTGTTAATGTTTATAACACAAGCTATAGTTGGCAATATTGGTTTGAGAGCTCATCAGGAGAAATATTTGTTTCATCTTTTTATGGTACAGGGATTTTAAAATGGAATGGTGCAGCTTTTGTTAATGTTTATAACACAAGCTATAGTTGGCGATATTGGTTTGAGAGCTCATCAGGAGAAATATTTGTTTCATCTGTTTCTGGTACAGGGATTTTAAAATGGAATGGTGCAGCTTTTGTTAATGTTTATAACACAAGCTATAGTTGGCAATATTGGTTTGAGAGCTCATCAGGAGAAATATTTGTTTCATCTGTTTCTGGTACAGGGATTTTAAAATGGAATGGTGCAGCTTTTGTTAGCATTTATAGCTCAAGCAATAGTTGGCGATATTGGTTTGAGAGCTCATCAGGAGAAATATTTGTTAGTTCATCTGTTTCTGGTACAGGGATTTTAAAATGGAATGGTGCAGCTTTTGTTAATGTTTATAACACAAGCTATAGTTGGCAATATTGGTTTGAGAGCTCATCAGGAGAAATATTTGTTTCATCTGTTTCTGGTACAGGGATTTTAAAATGGAATGGTGCAGCTTTTGTTAGCATTTATAGCTCAAGCAATAGTTGGCGATATTGGTTTGAGAGCTCATCAGGAGAAATATTTGTTAGTTCATCTGTTTCTGGTACAGGGATTTTAAAATGGAATGGTGCAGCTTTTGTTAATGTACTTGCAACCGGTAATACCTACTCATATAGGTACGAAAAATCCACGGAGATCATTTTTGTCAGCACATCAGCAACAACATACCCGCAGGTAGTCTACAATAAGGCAGCCGGAACAGCTATTGCCAGTAGCAGCCTACATGGTGGTTTGTTTTTTGGTGTCTTACCTCGATTTTTAAACGCTGCACATAAGAAACTGTATACCCTAACAGACAGTTTTGACTTATTGGGTGCGTATTCAGCGGTTGCAAACAACGATGTGAATTATGCGTATGCGATAAGCGCGGAAAATGATTATGTTTTACTTAATTTTTAGATCAGGAGGTGAAACGTGGAGTTCTTCACGTGCAATAATCTTCAATGCGAAAACAACATTTACGGCAAGTGCTTTAAGAAAAAAGCAGATTGCGAGCAGAAGGGCTAAAGAGGCTCTTCTTTTTATTTTATAACTTAGTATAAGGAGGTCAGGAATGGATTTAAAGCTGGATACAGTGGCATCAGGTTTTGCGATATTCGCTACATTTATTTTTGGGGGGTGGGACAAATTGCTCTCTGCTTTAGTCGTACTAGTTGTACTGGATTACTTGACCGGAATATTCGCGGCTGGAATCGAGGGCAAATTAAACTCTACAACCGGTTTAAAGGGTATCGCCAAAAAAGTATTTATATTGATGGTGGTTGCTCTGGCGGTGCAGATCGATTGTGTTAACGCCGGAGATGGTACTATTAGGGCTTTGGTGATTTACTTTTTCTTGGCAAATGAGGGGCTGAGTATTATGGAAAATGCAGGCCGGGCAGGATTGCCGATGCCGAATGGACTGATAAAGGCATTAGAGGTACTAAAAGATAGGAAGGGGTAAAAGGTGGATAAGGTGGATAAGGTATTAGATCAGCTAAACATACCGCCACAGTGGAGCAATACTACAGGTAAGGGGGTTAGATACGCTGTACTGGATTACGCCCCAGGTAATGTAATAGTCACCCCGGTCAACTCTTTTAGTGCTATTCACTATCATTCCTATTCTTGTCAGTATATCATTCAAAAAATTGCACCTAATGCCAAAGGCTTTGGGATTAATGTATTGAGTAAAGCGTCAGAAGGCAGCTGGCAGATGCAAGACGCGCTTAGATGGTGCTTGGAGAACGACATAGCTGTAATTAATATGTCATTAAGTGGTATTAGAACGCATGAGAGAATAGCATTAATCAAGAAACTGATTAATAAAGGTACAGTCATTTGCGCCGCTGCCGGCAATGATGGCAAAGAGAAACTTAATTTTCCTGCCGACCAGCCCGGGGTAATATCCGTTGGGGCATATGTAGCAAGCACTGGGGAATGGTGGGGAGTGTCGAATTCGGGACCTGAGATTGAAATTATTGCTCCTACATATGTAGATATACCCCACTGGAATAAAGAAAAGCCAGCTATAAATTTTAACGGAACAAGCTGCGCCACTCCTGCCATATCGGGGGTGGCTTGTTTATGGAAAGAAATATTCCAGACAGGCAACGCTTATGACTTCAAAGACTTTCTAAAAACATGGGCAGAGGATTATGGAGATCCGGGATTTGATAATAAAACTGGTTATGGCAAATTTAGATTCCCGGGACCAGATCAATGGATTACAGAGGAGGAGAGGATGAAGGATATGGCTAAAAGAATATTTATTGACCCAGGCCATGGCGGAAGTGATCCCGGGGCGGTCGGCAGAATCAGAGAAGCTGATTACGCCCTGCAATATGCACTGGCATTGGGCGAGGAACTGACCAAACAAGGGTTCGTGGTGGACTATTCCCGGACTACGGATCTATCCGTGCCCCTGAGTATTCGCGGTCCAGCGGCAAATCGCGCAAGGGCGGATTATTTTATTTCTACCCATTTTAATGCCGGAGGAGGTATTGGTATCGAGACTTTTGCCCTTGCGCCGGGGGGACAAGCAGAGAAACTGGCCAACGCGGTGCAGGATTCCCTTGTGATCCACACCGAGATGAAAAATCGCGGAGTCAAGTTTGCTAATTTCCAGGTGCTCAGGGAAACGAGTATGCCAGCTATATTGATCGAGGGCGGATTTGTAGATAGCACAGATGCCGATCAGATCAAGACGGAAACTAATAAACAAAACTTTGTTCGGGGTGTATCTAAAGGCCTGTTTGCCTTTTTGGGAGTGCAGAGGAAAGAGGAGGTAAATCACATGGGTAAATTTAAAGATGTTGATGATAAGAAGTGGTATGCTGCCAGCGTAGATAAGGCTGCAGAGCTAGGGCTCATGAACGGAACTTCGGCCGACAAATTTGAGCCTGAAAAATCACTTACAAGAGCAGAACTCGCCGCTGTTGCTGTTAGAATATACGATAAGCTCAATAAATAAGGAGGTGATCCTTATCTACGGCAGGCTAACCCCCTGCTATTAATATAAGAAGGAAGACTTAGAATACACCCCAAGAGTATCAGGAAACTAAAAGATAAAATCCGAGAAATCACCGGACGGAGTAACGGTATGGGGGTGGAGACGAGAAAAACCAGACTGAACCAAGTGGTTAGAGGCTGGATGAACTACTTCAAATTGGCAGATGCAAAGAAACTAATACAAGGATTGGATGAATGGATTAGAAGTCGCATACGGATGGTGACATGGAAACGATGGAAGAAAATCAGCACACGATTTGGAAATCTCAAAAAGCTAGGAGCTAAAAATGAACAAGCATGGATGTGGGCAAACACAAGAAAAGGCTATTGGCGTACTGCCCATAGCCCAATTTTGTCACGAACATTATCCAACGAGAGATTCAAACGTGCCGGTTACATTAGCTTGATGGAATGTTACTCTGCAAATTAACGTGTAAACTGTGGAAGCGCCGTATACCGAACGGTACGTACGGTGCTGTGGGAGGTCGGCTGACCAAATAATGGTCAGCCTCCTACCCGATCGGTTTTGTTCGTGTGCCAATAAAACTTTTGAATTTAAAAAAAATTGGGCACATATTTGGCACACAAACAAAAATCCGGGTTCAATAAGAACCCGGAAACCATTGATACTATTGGAGCTGATGGCCGGATTTGAACCGGCGACCTGCGCATTACGAGTGCGCTGCTCTACCAACTGAGCCACATCAGCAGGATTACAAAGGTTATTTTACCTTCTAAACGAAATTAAGTCAAGAAAATATCTGGTTTAGGGCAAATTTTCAACATTTTCCGAAAGCATCGTTGTCGCAATCATAATCAATATTATTTAATAGTGAGAATTAATAATATTTGTCTTCTTATGACTCAAATGTGTTTAATTATGATACAATTAAAGCAATAAATGAAATTTTAAGAGGTATTTAAAATATTAAAACTTTCCAAGGAGAGTAGGTTATATGGTACAAAAGGTAAAAAGTTATAATGAGAACCTTCAAAAAGAGCTGTTGAAGGGCTGGGAAGACTTCGTTCATTATGGCAAGGAAGATGAAAGCGTCCGGCCTGTTGTTCTTCAATCATGGAAACGTTGCCTCGCGCAAAGAACGGATCCTTTCATCGATGAAATTGCCAGAATCCTTACACCGGAGGAGTTTGCTCTGGTAGAAGCAAGGAAAGAGAAGTTAATCAGAATTGCGCGTCCTTTTATTAATTTGCTTTATCAATATGTGGCGGGCACTGGATTTGTCATTTTTCTTTCCGATGAATAAGGTGTCGTCCTGTTGTTAACAGGTGATGAAGAAATACTGCGCATCAATCGTAAAATTAATCTGATGGAAGGCGCTATTTGGACAGAGCAGGAAGCGGGAACAAACGCGGTGGGCACAGCAATTATTGAACAAAGACCTATGCAAATCGTGGGTGGAGAGCATTTTTGCACCATTCATCACGGGATCACTTGTTCGGGAAGTCCGATTTTTGGTGTGGATGGTGAGTTGGAAGGCGTGATCAATATGTCTGCCAATTCGGAAAATGTTCATCCCCATACCCTGGGTATGGTTGTGGCTTCAGCAAAGGCGATCGAAAACCAGTTAAAAATTGAAAAGGCCATGGAAGAAATCAGCAATGCCAATATCATTTTGAACAGTACCTTGGAAAGCGTGCCCCAAGGGATCTTGAATGTGAGCGTCAGAGGTGAGATTAATCAATTAAATAACAGGGCCAGAAAATTATTATTAATCAAAGAAGAGAACGTGATCGGTATGCTTTTAAAAGACACCATTCCCTGTATGGTGAACGTTGCCAAATCAGTACAAAAAGGATTGGCAGATACTATGGAGGTTACCTGTGAAGATGGCGACGCAATGGAAAACCTGAATATCACAATCCATCCTTATTATAACAATCGCAAGGAATACGAAGGTTCCATCTTGATCGTTCAAAAAAGGGAACGGGTTTTTGATCTGGTTAATAAAATCACCGGGGCGCAAGCGGAGTTTAGTTTTAAATCGATTATCGGGAAAAATGAAAATTTCATGAAAGCCAAGGAAATTGCCGCTACAGCAGCAACATCAAATTCCACGGTGCTGCTTTTAGGAGAAAGCGGAACCGGCAAGGAGTTATTTGCCCAGGCAATCCA
Organism: Dehalobacterium formicoaceticum; assembly: GCF_002224645.1. NCBI lineage: Bacteria > Bacillati > Bacillota > Clostridia > Eubacteriales > Peptococcaceae > Dehalobacterium > Dehalobacterium formicoaceticum. The sequence goes on from NZ_CP022121.1 coordinate 1,925,948, forward strand.
TAATGCCAGCAAGAAAAAAGGTCCTTTTATTGCGGTGAATTGCTCGGCAATTCCCAGAAGCTTGATTGAAAGTGAACTTTTCGGTTATGAAGCAGGAAGCTTTACCGGTGCTAATCGAAACGGCAGACCGGGGAAATTTGAACGGGCCCAGCATGGGACAATCTTTTTGGATGAAATCGGAGATATGCCCCTGGATTTACAGGCCATTCTCCTGAGGGTTCTGCAAGAGAAAGAAATTGTACGGGTCGGCGGCTACCGTCCCATCCCCATCGATGCCCGGGTTATTGCCGCCACAAATCAGGATTTAGTCAATCGCGTCAAAGAAGGCGCCTTTCGTGAAGATCTGTTTTTCAGATTAAATGTCATCACCGTGAATATTCCTCCTTTAAGAGAAAGGAAAGATGATATTCCCTTGTTGGTGGGAGCCTTGCTGCCCCAGGTGACCAAAAATTCCCAGAAAAACATTACCAGTATTTCAACGGGGGCCATGCGTGCCTTAAAAGCATATGATTGGCCGGGTAATGTTAGAGAGTTGGAAAATGTCTTAGAGCGAAGCGTCCTGTTAGCGGAAGGAAACCAATTATCAGTGAATGATTTACCCAAAAATGTTTTGGATCTGACCCATCAAATCGAGGAACGCACCACAAAGGTTATTACCTTACAAGAGGCAGAAAAAATGGCCATCAGTCATGCCCTGGAACAGAAAAAGAGTATTGTGGATGCATCAACTGCTTTGGGTATCAGCAGAAGTACTCTTTACCGCAAAATGAAAGAATATGGCTTAGATCAAATGGAGATGTAGTTTTTTAAAACAGATTATCTATTGAAGATGATCAATGTGTAGTGATTTGATACATGATCATGCCGGTTTGAATTATTTTGGGACATGATCCCTTTATTTTTTGTGCCTGTTGACGATTTATCAGTCAGCAGGCACAACTTACATGTGGGATTATTCACGTAAACCCCCGGTTGGCTGTGATGTTATATAACCTGACTCTTAGTATTGGCATAAATCTTGCTTATTAAATTATTATGATGAATTAGACTGTTTTCCAATATGAAAAGCTGATAAAAATAATAAGGAGTGATCATTAGTAATGACTTTGACAGGAAAAGAAATGATATACAAGGTTTTGCAGCATGAAGAAGTACCTCGTCCCGGTTGGATTCCTTTTGCCGGTGTGCATGCCGGATTTTTAAAGGGTTATGATGCCACGGAGGTTTATACCGATGCGAATAAGCTCTTTGATTCTTTGATGGAAGTTAATAAAGTATACAGTCCGGACGGTCAAGTCTTGCTTTTTGATCTGCAGTTGGAAGCGGAAATTTTAGGTTGTACTGTCAGATTTGAAAAAAACGGTCCTCCTTGCGTTATGGACAGCCCTTTGGCAGATACCGATGAAATTCCTACTAAAATGATTTCCAAGGAAGATGGCCGTTTACCCCTGGTCATTGACGTAACCCGGCGCATTAAAAAAGAAATCGGAGATACAACGGCACTCTATGGCCTGTTCTGCGGACCTTTTACCCTTGCTTCTCATTTGCGGGGTACCAAGTTATTCCGGGATTTGAAAAAGAATCCGGACTATGTAGAAAAAATCATGGCTTATTGTACCGAAATCTCCCTTCAGATGGCCCAGCTGTACTTAGATGAGGGTGTTGATGTCATCGTTCCCGTTGATCCTGTCGTATCACAAATATCGCCCCCCGTTTTCAGCAAATTTTTATCCGGACCTTACAAAAGAATCTTTGACTATATTCGGGAAAAAGGTGCTTTTTCATCCTTCTTTGTCTGCGGTAATGCCACCCATATTATTGAGCTGATGTGCCAAACCGGCCCGGATTCTCTTTCCATTGACGAGAATGTTAATCTTCCGGAGGCAAAGAAAATTACCGATAAATATAATATCGTCATGGGCGGGAACATCCCCTTAACGACTATTATGCTTTTTGGTAATCAACAGGATAATATTAAGGCCACGATTGACCTGATCGACTCCATTGACGTCAATAACAAGAATTTGATCATTGCTCCCGGCTGCGACATGCCTTACGCCACACCTATCGAGAATACCATTGCCGTATCCCATGCCGTGCTCCATACGGATAAAGCCCGTGAATTGGTGGCCAATTATGAATTAAGCGATATCGATGTGGAAGTGGAGCTGCCTGATTATGAAAACCTGAAAAAACCCATGATCGAAGCTTTCTTGCTTGACCCCACGGCCTGTGCTGCCTGTACCTATATGTGGGCTGTTGCCGAGGATGCCCAGAAGCATTTCGGCGATAAAATTGATGTGGTGGAATATCGTTATAACAACCTGGAAGATATTGCCCGCACCAAGAAGATGGCTGTTGCCCAGCTGCCCAGCCTTTATCTGAACGGAAAATTATTATACTCATCCATTATTCCCAATCTGGATGAATTGATTGTACAAATTGAGGAAGCAATGTAATGACCGAGCAAAAACCCATTCAACTGTTTTTGGTGACAGGTTTTTTAGGGTCGGGCAAAACTACATTAATGAATAATATTTTAGATGACCTGGCGGCAAGGAATATCAAAGCCGGTGTGATCGTGAATGAATGGGGACAAGTAGGTATTGACGGCAGTTTGTTTCATGACCATGGCTTCGAAATTCAGGAATTGAATAACGGGCAGATCTTTTGCAGTTGTTTGGCCGGTAATTTTGTGGATGCCCTGGTCCGGTTTGCCGATTATCCTTTGGACTACCTTTTGGTGGAAACCTCCGGGATGGCCAATCCCCAGCCGATCCGTCAGATGCTGAAGGAAATCAGGAGCCAGACGGGAGAGCGCTATGATTATCGGGGTACCTTGAACCCCAATGCACCTATCGTTGAAACCAGTTTTACTAAAGTGGAAGGACTTTTGGATCTTGATCTTATGAATCAGGAAAGGAGCCTGGCGGTGCGGCGCAGCGTGAAGACTCCTTATAAAAGACCGGTTCATTATGTGGTATCTACGAAAGAGAATGTTGACCCGGCACAAGCAGCAGAATTTGCCAAAAGGCTTTTAAATCATGCCTTTCGCATCAAAGGTTTTATTCATAACGGGGGGGAAGGCTGGTTCTATTTGGATGCAGTGAATGACCAGGTGGAAATCAAGCCGGTTCAGGCCAAAGGCAATGAAACAAAAATAGTCGTTATTTCCAAGGTATGGGAAGAAATTTTGCCCCAAATTGAGTCGGCGTGGCAGGAAACATGCGGGGTGCCTTTTGAAATTAAATAATTTTACAGCTGCTTTTTATATATAAAATAAGACAAATTATTGAGTGAGATGGGTTTATATAGCTATATCCATCTCACTTGTATCATAGCAAGAAAAATTCTAATACAAAGGGAGAGATTATTTAATGAAAGAAATGACACCAACGGAGAGAATGATTGCAACCTTAGAACACAAACCGGTGGACCGTGTCCCGGTAATGATTCTTCTGGGAACTACCTGGACGATTAACAGAGCAGGAATTTCTTATGATGATTATTACGGGATGGAAGATTTAGGCGTAGAAATGACGGTTAAGGCTTTTGATGATATAAAAAGCGAAACAGTTTCCGTGGGTAATTGGACGGGATGGCTGAAAGCATTCGGCTGCCCCACGATCACGTCACAACCGTGTAAAGACGTGACTGTTGAAGAGGCCTTTACCGATGTTAAAACTGAAATACCAAAGTTAGACAAATCTAAAATCAGACAACAATTAGAAGAATGCGAACTGATTCAAAAAATATTACAGCAAGCAGCGGGTGTTAAAAAAGCCGTAGGCGACAGGAAATTTTTGTCTGCTGCCATTACAGGTCCTTTTACAGCCGCCGGTTTATTGGTGGGCATCAAGGATTTAATGAAATTAGTTGGCAAAAAAAATCCCTTGGCTGATGAGCTCTTAGATTATATGTCAACTGCTTGTGCGGAATATGCCAATATGCTGATTGAAAACGGTGTTGATATCATTTTTATCTGTGATCCGTCGTCCAGTGGTGATATGATTGGTCCCAAGCAATTTGATGCTTATTCTGTACCGGCGATGAAACAGTTTAATGACCAATTACGTAACTGTAAATATTTCTTCCTGCATATGTGCGGCAAAACAGATATGAGAATTCCCGAAGTAAAGAAATTGGGCTTTGTCGATGCTTACTCCATTGATTCTCCGGTAGATTTGAAATATGCTCTGGAGGTGGCAGGGGATGAGTTGACAATCATGGGGAATATGAATACGGTAGACGATATGTTATTTGGCACCCCGGAACGTTGCTATGATGAAGCTTATAAAAGAATTGAACTGGCTGGATTAAATGGGGGCTATATCTTAATGCCCGGATGCGATATTCCGGCCAAAACTACCATCGAGAATCTTCTTGCCATGACCAGGGCATCTGAAGATTACGCAGCCAAGCACAAGTAATACTTGTTTAATGCTCATATTTTAATGGCATCATATTTTCCATTTTTCTTCATGCAAAAATACGGAAACTGTGATGCCATTTTACTATCTATAAGGGATATTGATCACAAACAACCTATTCAATGCTTAGTGTATAACTAGGAATGTCATAATATAAAACACCATTTTTGATTAGAAGAATAGATTTGTTCCATTTTAAAACACGAATGTTGCAAAACAGGACAAGATTATAAACTAAATGGTAATTTTATCAAAATAATTGCTAAGATGGTTACATAAATAGGAATAGATAACGGTAAATGGCAATATGAAAAAGTTTTGATTTAATTCAAAAAGCAAATTATAAAAAAACATTTAAGCAATTAAAGCAATAAAGCTTTAGTTTCCATAAGTAATTACGTTTGCATCAAATAAAAAAACAATTATCAAAGGGAAATGTGCAATCTTGGCACAAGGTTTGCAATTGATTATAGGTATAATAAGCGTCAAGTTTCACATGGCGAGAAACCGTTTTGAAAGTTCCGGTAATGAGGAACGGGATTGATGATCATTCAACACAAAGCGGGGATGGCATTCTTCGGGGAAAAGCTGAAAAATTGGCTAAGGGGGGGAGGCGGAACAGGTTTTAGATAATATTTATTATTAGGCTTGATAGCTTTCCTAAAGGTGAAGAGTGCTCGGCAAACAATAATACAAAGATTAATATTAAAAGTCAATTTAAGGAGGATATAAAATGGCATTTGACAATTTGAAACAAGCGTTATTGGACCAAGATGAGGAATTAACCGTACAACTGGTGAATGAAGAATTAGCTAAGGGCTCCGCAGCCAGAGATCTATTTGATGCTTTAAGCGAAGCGATGACAGAAGTTGGTGAAAAGTTTGCCAATATGGAATTCTTCTTACCGGAAGTTATGTTGGCTTCTGATGCGATGAAGGCTGCTTCTGATATATTAATTCCTGAAATGGCTAAAACGAATAGCCAAGCTGAATCACTTGGTACTGTAGTTATTGGAACCGTACAAGGTGACGTTCATACTGTTGGTAAAGACATGGTGGTTGGAACCTTGGCTACCGGCGGCTTCGAAGTAATTGACCTTGGAAAAGACGTAGCTCCTGAAGTATTTATCGAAGCTGCAGAAAAAAATAACGCCTCAATTATTGCTTTGTCTGCTTTGATGACAGCTACTATGCCCAGCCAGGGTGATGTAATTAATTTCTTGAATTCCAAAGGTATTCGGGATAAATATAAGGTATTAGTAGGCGGCGGTGTTGTACATCAAGATTTCGCAGATAAAATCGGTGCTGATGGATATGCCAAAGATGCCATTGACGCAGTAGTTGAAGCTAAGAGAATCATCGGGAAATAATGCTTTTAAATTTAAATAGATACGGAAATTGATTTTTAATATTTGCCATAATCTAACATAAAAAATGGAGGGATTTGAGTGAAAGGTAAGCTCTTTAATTATTGGAATCGTGCTGAAGAAGGCCCTATGATGACAGAAAAGGAATTTGATTTAAAGGTATATTGGCCGGCATTAAAAAGACTGATCAAAAAATATGATATTAAATATAAACCGGATGAAATCGTTCCTCAGGACATTGAAGAAATCAACAATATTTATAAAGCTGCCAAAGAACTTTTTGTCGAAGTCGGTGTTTATAATGTAACCACTAACAGAGTTATTAAATGGACGGAAGAAGAAGTTGACGCTATTATGAAGGTCTTCCCCTCCTCCTCCACCATTGGGGAAGGCAGAGATGCTACCACCATGGTGAAACGAACCCTTCATGACAAAAGACCTACTGGAAATGTTTTAGCCCGTGTCTTGGGCAGCCAGGATCCTGCTTTGATTGACCGCGTCTTTTATGCTTATGCCCAAGAAGAAAGAATTGACCATTGCTGCTTCCAGGGCATTATCCCCCATATTGGCGGTGCTGATGTCAGACCTTGGAGCCCCGCTGAAATGACCAGTGAATTGAAAAGGGTTGCTGCTGTGGAATGGGCCAGAAAAGCTGCCGGTCGTCCCGGTTTAGCTGACTGCTCCAGTGCACCTGTGTCCTTACAGGCTGCCATGGCTGCCATGAACTCTGATTCCGGGATGCGCAAAGGTGACGTGCGTCACGTTTATATCATGCCCCATCTGAAAACCAGTTATGAACAATTCACCAGAACCGTGTCCACCTTCGCTTTCGGACATCATCAATGGGGTATCGGCCAAGCTTATGTAGGCGGACTTTCAGGTTCACCCAATATGGCTGCCGTTGTTACCACTGCTGAATTGTTTGCTTATTGCATGCTGTACAATCCTTCCTACCTGGGATTATGGAGTGCTGACGGTATGTACTTCGCCACCACCAGCCGTACCGCATTATGGACCAATTTCCATGCCGGTGCTGCCTGGACCAATAACACCAATACCTTCTCCGTGGCCGGTGCTCCTTGGGGCGTTGTGGTTTCCGGTCCTTGCACAGAGTCCTATTTCTGGGAGCATGCTGCCGGTGCTATCGGCTGTGCTGTTACCGGTATGTTCTCCGCCGGCGGTACAGGTTGGCAGAGCGGCGGCCATATGGGCGCAACTCCTATCGGTGCTCGTTTCGCCAGTGAAGTATGCGACGCTGTCTGTGAAGCTCAAATCGGATTTGCCGAAGCCAACAGACTGGTTAAATATTGCTTAGCAAAATATGAAGAGAGAATGCTTGCTCGTACGTTGCATGAAGGCGGCAAACCTTTCGATCAATGCTATGATATCGAATCATGTACGCCATTGCCTGAATTCACTGATCTTTACGAAAAGGTTAAAGCTGAATTAAGAGAACAAGGATTGAAAAATCTTTAATCCTAAAGTCAATAATAGTGCATTGTTTCTAAAGCAACTGTACAAATAAATAAAGGTCAAAGTTCAGCTATATGTAACGTCTTTTTGACGTTACATATAGCTGTCTTCTGATAAAAGTGTAAGTGGGTAAAGGAGATGAAAAAAAGATGAATCAAACGAGTGTCCAGATACCTACCTCGCGTTCCTTCCTTGTAGCTCTTCCCTGGGTCATCATGATTTTGGTGTTCGCTTTCTTATCTTGGTTGTTTTGGGAACCATTTCTCAGCATGTTTATGGATGCAGAATCTGCTCAATATGCTTCCATTGGCATATCAACAATGGGTGCCTATTTAGTCAGTATCTTTGGCATCGCCGGGCAATGGCCTTTTCAAAAGGTTGAAAACAGATGGGTTAAGGGGATTTTGTTGATTTTGTTGGCAAAGGTTATTGCTGCCGCATTCTGGATCGTACTGGTACGTTTCCTGCATGTCAATATTGTGATGTGGGCCTTTCCTATTATATCTAATTCCTGGTTGATTCTTGCAGCTACCAGCTTTATCGGCGGAGATGCGCACCTGCCAAATATTCCGCCTGTCAGAAAAATGTTTCTTAATTTACTCATTGCTGTAGGTGGTACTATCGTTCTTTTACGTACTATTGTGATTTTTCCCTCTACCTGGTTTGCCATGCTGCAGCCCATTATTATAACCGGGGGCTTAGCATATCTGTTTCGGCGTGTTAAACAACCCACCTTTAGTATCCTCTCCTGGTCTTTATTGTTAGGATTAATGTGGATCTTTGTTTCAGTGGCATCATGGCTTGGTCATTTTACGATTGATCATAATGCGCCTCAGTTCTGGACTTGGAATTTAGGTGCCGGTTCTGCGGAATTTAATTTATTTTTTGCCTTTACCTGTGGCTTGAATTTTGCCGTCTTTGCTTGCACCCAAGCTTGGCCCTTTTGCCGAATCAGACAACCATGGGGCACAACGATCGCACTTTTATCAGTTTTAACCTGGTGTTATCTAATCACCCTTGCCATCATACCATTATTTAATACCCTCGTTCCCGGCGATACTTCCCTCTGGCAGGCTCAGGTCTTTGCTTGGCATACTGTGTTCTGGGGATTTTCCTGGGTGTATTGTTTCGGGATCGGCCAACAGCCGTATCTCTGGAAAGGACAAAAGACACCGGGCACCTGGGACGATGTGGATTGAAAACAGCCATCTCAAGCTCAAGGTGGATGGTTTTAAGATGTTGGAAGTAACCGACAAAGCTTTGCTTAAGCTGATGGAATGCATGGAAAAAGGTAACAAAAGGTAAGGATTAAAACCATTATCTAAAGGAGAATGATCATGGAAAAAGGAAAAATCAAAAACGCGCGGGTTCAGCGTCGACTTGACCGTTGGTTCGAAACTCCGTGGCGTATCAACATTGAACGCACCAAGGCCTACACGGAAGGTTTCGCCAACGCCGAAGGCGAAAACATCATGATACGCCGCGCAAAGGCATTCGCCAACTGCTGCAATAAAATGCCGGTCATTATCCATCCGGAAGACTACCTGGTCGGTTATCGCGACTGCGACGTGAAATGCGCCGGCGTATTTCCCGATTGGAACGGCCCCCAATTCCTTGACGACATCGAGGCCTGCAAGTCACGTAAGTATGAACATTTTGATCTGAGCCCCGAAGACGAAAAAACCCTTATTGAAGATATCTTCCCCTATTGGCGGGGCACCGGCGACTGGTCCCGCACCATGGTTTACCATCTTGTAAACAACATGCCGGAAAATTTGAAAAACACCAACTTCGCCGATGCGAGCTGCTTCCCGCCTATGCCGGCCAACATTTGCGGGCATGACCATCGCCGCGACACCGACGTGGGCCATTTCGACTTCCCGTGGCGCCGTTACCTTTATATGGGCGCGGAAGGCGTGAAGAAGCAGGCCGAAGAAAAGCTGGCCAATGTCGACACGACCGATCTCAATCAGGTGAAAGCCATTCCATTCTGGCAAGCCACCATTATCGCCATGGACGGGGCCATTGCCTACGGAAACCGCTTTGCCGACGAAGCCGAACGTCAGGCCAAAGAGTGCGCTGACCCGGTGCGCAAAAAGGAACTCATGGAAATCGCGGATACTTGCCGCCAGGTTCCCGCTAAGCCGTCCCGCAGCATGCATGACGCCCTGCAAGCCTATGTCTTTTTCAAAACCTTGACCCGCATGGAATCCACCGACCACGCCAATGGTCCCGGCCTTGTCGACCGCTGGCTGCTGCCGTATTATGAAAGGGATCTAAAAGAAGGCCGCATCACCAAAGACGACGCCCTGGCCATGCTGGAAGAGTTCAGCATCTGGTTCGCCGAATCGGCCCACTATTTCACTACCAACGTGTTATCCTGGTACTCCGGGGCGGGCTCCTTCCACAATATGACTGTGGGCGGCATCGGCGAGAACGGCTTTGACATGACCAACGAGCTGACCTACATGATTCTTGATGCCTATATCCACACCAACCTGTTCCAGCCCTCCATGTCGGTGCGCGTGCACAGTCAGAGCCCCCAGGCGCTATTGGAAAAGATTGGTGAGGTAGTGGCCTTAGGCGGCGGGCAGCCCTCCATCGTGAACGACGATGTCGTCATTCCCGGCATGCTGGCCATGCCCCGCGGTCTGAACGATCCCGATCTCACATATGAAATGGTCAGAAATTACTACCCCACCGGCTGCGTCGAGCACACGGGCCCGTTCCACTACGGCTCGCCCATGCATAGCTACATCAACTACGGCGCCCTCATCGAACTTGCCCTGAACAAGGGAGAGAGCCATCTCTACGAGCGCCGGATGATTCCTACGGCCATTCCCGACGCCCGCAACTTTACCAGCATGGACGAAGTGGTAGGCGCCCTGGAAACGGTCTTCAAAGACATCATGGATGTGGACGAAGGCTTGGTAATGTGCCAGGAAACCATAGAAAGCGAGTACTTCCCCACCATCTGGCAGTCTGCTTTCATGGAAGACTGCGTTGAACGCGGCCTGCCCAAGGAACGGGGCGGCGCCCGCTACAACTTCGGCGGCCCGGGCACTTGCGTGGGCTATGCTGATGCCGGCGACTCCCTGGCCGCCATCGAAAAGGTCATCTTCATCGACAAGAAATATAGCATGAAAGACCTATGCGATGCCCTTGACGCTAATTTCGAGGGCTACGACGAACTGCGCAAAGCCTTGCAGGAAGCGCCTAAGTTCGGCAATGACAACGATTTCGCCGACAGATGGTGCAACTATGTGCATGACCTGTACAGCAACTCTGTGATCAAGCTCAGAAACGCCCGCGGTGGTTGCCTGAAGCCCGGCGGCGTGTCCATGTCCGTATTCGTGCCCCACGGCGCGGTTTGCGGTGCCCTGCCCACCGGCCGTAAGGCCGGCGAGCCTCTGGCCAACGGCGTCGGCGCCAGCTTGGGCTCCGAATCTAACGGATTGGTTGGCGTTTTTAACTCCCAGGGCAAGATCAATTCATACGGTGATCATGACACCATCTGGAATGTGCGCATCTATGGCGGTTCCTGCGACACCTCTGAGGGGCGCAGGGACTTCGCCGGATTGGTTCGTACATTCGTTGACAAGAAGATCGCCCAGATGCAGGTGAACTGCCTGTCCACCGGGGTGATGCGCAAGGCGCAGAAAGAGCCGAAGAAGTACCAGGATCTGGTTGTCCGCGTTGTCGGCTACAGCGCCAACTTCGTCACCCTGCCGCCCACCGTACAGGATCTGGTTCTTCAGCGGGAAGAGCATTCCCTTCACTCTTAACTCTTAATCTAGTGCCAGCCCGGGTTGCCCCGGGCCGGCCTTTTTGAAATGAGGTGGTAAAGATGGATGGGGTTGTGCTCAAGATAGACAGGGGTTCGAAGCACGACGGACCAGGCCTGCGCACGGTCGTGTTCCTGAAAGGATGTCCTTTGCGTTGTAAGTGGTGTTCCACGCCGGAATCCCAGCAGAAAGATCCAATATTGCTGCATATGGAGACGCTTTGCGTCCGTTGCGGACGCTGCGTGGCCGCCTGCCCCGAAAAGGCGTTGTGGCTTGAAAAAATAGTTATTATTGATCGGCAGCGCTGCAAGCATTGCGGGAAGTGCAAGGATGCCTGTCTCAATAACGCCCTGCGTTTTTCCGGAATGATTATGAGCCTGGATGAAGTCTACAACGTGATCGAACGTTCCCGTTCTTTCTGGAACAGAATGCCGGGCGGGCTGACGATCAGCGGCGGTGAAGTGTTTTTACAGTTCGAGTTTTCCAAGGCCCTCCTGAAAAAATGTCATGAAGCCGGAATCAACACCAATATCGAAACCAGTTGCTTCGCCCCCATGGAAAAGGTGCAGGAGCTTCTGCCTTATCTGGACCATGTCTGCTGCGATGTGAAACACATGGATGACGAGAGGCATAGGGAACTCACCGGGGTCTCCAACCGGCAGATTCTGGAGAACATTCAAATGATCAGCCATGAGAAGGATCTGATCCTACGCTATCCGGTTATTCCGACCTACAACGATTCAGAAGAAAACATCGACGCGACCTGTGATTTTATCAAAACCCTGGGTGACAAATTCAACCGAGTCGACCTCTTGGCCTATCATGAGATGGGCACCATCACCTACCGCCGGCTTGGGCTCGAATATGCCCTTGAGGGCGTTCCCGCTCTGTCCAAGGAGAGGTTGATACTTGTGCGTGACCGCATGGTAGCCCGCGGCGTCAGGGCCGTTTTGGCGTAAATAAAAATATGAAGGAATGAAAAAAATGCAAGTAGAAATTATCAGAAATCAAAAAACCGAGCGTCACCAGGCCGAGCCAAACAGCAATCTTATGGATTTTTTGGTGCACCATGGTATCTTGTTAAACAGTGATTGCGCAGGCAGAGGCACTTGCGGCAAATGCGGCGTCAAGATCTTGTCCGGACAGCTTTCGACCGTCACAGCCGTGGAGTTAAAGCATTTTTCCCAGGAAGAGTTGGACGAGGGGTGGGTCCTTTCCTGCCAGCGCTTGATTAAAGAAGATATCGTGCTTGAGATTCCCAAGATTGAAGATGCCGTGAACAGAAAGATCGAATTGCAGAATTTTAGTCAGGAGCGTTTTACTGATCCCAATCTGGAAAAGTTCTTTGTTACTCTAAAGAAACCTGATCTTCATGATCAGCTGCCTGATTTGGAACGGTTGCTCCAGCAGGTGGAGGATATTAAAAAGACAGGGGTAAAGAGAGAGGCGCCTCTGGGGGTTTTAAATAAATTGCCGGAGTTGCTCAGATCATCTTCTTATGAAGTGACGGCAGTTTTAATGGATAATGCTTTAATAGCAGTGGAACCTGGCGATACCAGGGAAAGTCAATACGGCTTTGTCTTTGATATCGGGACGACCACCATTGCCGTTTATTTGGTTTGTTTAAAAACCGGCAAAGTAATTAGTGCCGGTGGGGAGACAAATCCCCAAGCCTCCTTCGGCGCAGATGTGGTGACCCGCATCAGTGTCGTGTCTGAAGATTTTAATAATTTAAAAAAGTTAAACGACCTGGTTGTAGAAACCATGGCCAATTTAATGAAAGAATTACTCCATGAAAACTCCATAGAAGAAAAATATGTTTATCATATAGCTGTTGTGGGCAATACAACCATGAGTCATTTGTTTTTGCAAGCTGATCCCAGGAATCTGGTTAAAGCACCTTTTATCCCCTGTTTTAAAGGCCGGATGACGGTGCAAGGCAAAGAAATGGGCTTCCCCATGCATCCGGAGGGAGAAATTGTTGTCCTGCCTAACATTGCCGGCTATGTTGGTTCTGATACCATGGGTGTGATGCTGGCGACGAAAATTTATGATCAGGAAGGGTATAGTCTGGCGGTTGATATCGGCACCAACGGTGAGATCGTTTTAGCCGGTGACGGTAAGATCCTCACCTGTTCCACTGCCGCGGGCCCGGCTTTTGAAGGGGCACAAATACATGATGGGATGCGTGCCGGGGATGGAGCCATTGAAAAAGTGAGCATTAAAAACGGCAAGGTTCAACTAAAGGTCATTGGCGATATGGCGCCGAAAGGGATCTGCGGTTCCGGTATCATTGATGCCATTGCCGCATTATATAAAGCGAACCTAATGAATTTTAAGGGGCAGCTTCTTGACAGCAGCAAATTGGAAGGGTCGGTAGATGAAAACCTGAAACAACGCATGCGCCGCAATGATAATATCTGGGAGTTCGTGCTGGCCTTTAAAGGTGAATACGGCAATGAACGAGATATTATTATTTCCCAAAAGGATATTCGGGAACTGCAGCTGGCTAAGGGAGCTATTGCTGCGGGCATTAAAGTTTTGGCAGAAGACCTGGGCATCTCCACTGCTCAGATCGACCGGGTATTTTTAGCGGGTGCTTTTGGCAACTACATCGACCAAAAAAATGCCGTGCTCCTGGGTATGTTTCCGGGCATCGACGTGCAGAAAATCATACCTGTGGGAAATGCCGCAGGGGAAGGGGCTAAGATGGCACTCTTGTCCAAAAAACAAAGAGAGTTGGCTGATCATCTCTCCGATAATGTGCACCATGTTGAGCTTTCATCCAGTGATGCCTTTTATACCAGCTTTATGAAGGAAATGATTTTTCCCAAAAAGGAGGTTGGGCAAGAGGTGGTTAAATAAATAAGGAAAGCAGGGGGTTTAATAGTCTTAGGGTTTGTTTTATTGGTTGCTTGTGCATTGGAATCATATCTTATCGTATAGATTAGGACTATAAAAAAACGGTTTATTTAACCGTTTTTTTAAAAAAATTAAATTTTTGAGGATGGAAAATAAAGATTTGATTTGAACACCGACATGTTATAATTAATTAAGAAAATTTTTATGGTTTGCATGAATGAATCAGTTTCTTTATTTTCTGCGTTCCATTCGATTATTTATTTTAAATGAACGAAGTGTCTGCTTTATGGGGGAAGAGGGGGCTAGAATATGACTTCAGAAAAGACGGGAGCATGGCCTTTAAAAGAAGATTTGGATAAATATGCTGTTGCAACACAGGTTCCCGTCTGGGTAGGCGGAGAAAAAGTGCTTGCCGACAGGGTTGTCAAAACGGCTTGTCCCCACAATTGTTATGATACCTGCGGTATGTTGGTTTATGTTAAGGATGAGAAAGTCATCAAAATCGAAGGTGATCCGGATCATCCTATAACCAGGGGACATCTTTGTCTTAAGGGGTATGCTAATGTACAAAAAATCAACAGTCCGGATCGGGTTAAATATCCTTTAATGCGGGTGGGTAACCGAGGCGAGGGGAAATTTAAACGCATCAGCTGGGATGAAGCTTTCGCTTATATTGTAGAAAAACTGGAAGATATCAAAGAAAAGTATGGGGGCGAAGCCCTGGCCGAATATGCTTATTCCGGTAATCGGGAGCATATGGCCAAGGCTGTGAGCAAACGTTTTTTAAATCTTTACGGGGCCAGCCAAACAGTGGGCAGTTTTTGTGTGCTTTCCGGTGTTGCCGGGTCTTATCACACCTTAGGTTTTCAGCATACCATGTCACCGGAGATTTGGTCCGAGCATACCGAATTGATCATGCTGGTCGGTCGTAACCCTTCGGCGACCAACCCCCACCTCTATCCTTTCTTATATCATGCCATGGAGCGGGGGGCCAAGCTGATTGTTGTTGATCCTTATGTTACGGCAGTGGCATCCAAGGCCGATGTGCATTTGCGTCCGCGTCCGGGCACAGACGGGGCCATGGCCTTGGGCATGATCCGTCACATCATTGAAAATGATCTGCATAACATGGATTTTATCGCTAAATATACCCATGGATTTGAGGATCTGGTAAAACTGGTTCAGGAATGGACTCTGGATAAAACAGCAGAAGTAACGGGAATTCCGGCGGATCAAATAAAATTGGCGGCCGAAATGTATGCCACCCATGATTCTCATATGGAGTGCGGTTATGGGCAGCAAAGATATAGCAACGGTCATCAGACCCAGAGAGCATTAGCCTGTTTGGCAGCCGTTTGCGGTCATATCGGCAAAAAGAGTGCCAATTATAATTTTATGGATGCCATGGGGTTTCCTTCCTTATCTGGTTTTGTTGCCTGTTCCAAGGTTTCCAATCCCGAGGGTGCTTTCCTCCGTAAAACCCGGATGATCAACATTGCCGCTTTTGCCAAAGCGATGCGTGCAGCAGAGGACCCTCCTCTGAAAGCGGTTATTTCCTGGCGGGGCGGCTTGGTTTCTCAGCAGCCCTATGTGGATTACACCATTGAAGCCTTGAAGGCACTGGACCTCTTTGTGGTCATCGAACAATTTATGACCGATGATACCGATTGGGCGGATATTGTTTTGCCCGCCTGCCATTTCCTGGAACAGTATGGGTTACATCCTTCCTATTGGCATCATTACAACCAGATTGTGGTACCGGTATGCCAGCCATACTATGAGGCGGTGCCGGATATTGAGATCTGGTCGGAATTGGCTCGGCGTATGGGTTATGAAGAATATTTTCCCCGTGATATTACCGGTTTGGATTGGATTCGTGTCTTAATTGAATACGAATGTAATGTGGATGAAATGGTCTCACCCAAAGGACCAGCCCTGTTGCCGGAAAGCTGGTGTCCCACTGTTCCTTATCATGATTATCAGTTTACCACCCCCACCGGGAAGATTGAACTCTACTCTGTGGGCATGGAACAAAGAGGTAAAGAAGTTACGGGTGATTTTGAACCGGTGCCCCATTTTGTCGAGCCGGACGAAAGCCCGATGGCTACCCCCGAACTTGCTGCCAAATATCCCTTAACTATTATTTCCCAGCACCCGGCTTTTCGCACTCACTCCCAATTTTACAACCTGCCCTGGATTAAAGAAATCGAAGGTCCGGCGAAAGTGTTTATCAATAAAAAGGATGCCTTGGACAGAGGGATACAAGACGGGGATCAGGTGGCTGTTTTTAATGACCGGGGCAGATTGGAAAACATTTTGGCCAAGGTTAGTAATCGGGTCCAAGCCGGGGTGGTGGAATTAAGCAGCGGCATGTGGGTGAAACTTGGCTGGAGCGTGAACAAATTGACTGCTTTAAGTTATGGAGGACCCAGGGAATTTCCTGATGGGATTATGCATGAATACCAGCCTTTTGTGGATGGTAATACCACTGCCTATTTTAACACCTTGGCGGATATTGAAAAAATGCAGTAAGGTGAGTGATCACAGATGAAAAATAACCAGAAGATATTCTATGTGGATACGGACCGCTGTATGAATTGCCGTGCTTGTGAAGTTGCCTGCAAAATGGAACAGAATTTGCCGGCAGGTCCCAGATATTTGGTTGTTACCGAGACAGAAGTAACAAGGGAAGACAGAGATCATTGTGAGTTCTTCCCCATGAACTGTATGCATTGCGGTAATCCCCCCTGTGCCAAGGTTTGTCCTGTCAATGCCATCACCAAGCGGATGGAAGATGGGGTGGTGGTAGTGGATCAAAGTAAATGTATCGGCTGCCGGGTATGTCTTTGGGCCTGTCCTTTTGGAGCACCTCAGGTTGGTATCAACGGAAAAATGGAAAAATGCAATCTGTGCCTCCATTCTCTGGTAGAAGGAGCACTCCCTGCTTGTGCCCGGGCTTGTTGCGGTGAAGCAATTAAAGTGGGTACCATGGAGGAAATAATAGCTTATGTACGTGAAAAATATGCCCAGTCCTGCCAAAAAAAATTATCCTATATCAGAGATGTTTTTTCGGATTGAAGAGAAGAAGATTCCGGCATGCGGTGTACAGGATACTCTCAGGGTGCTTCCTTGCTTGATCGGGGGCAGGAATGGCCCGGAATGGACATCTGCCGGCAGTGTTCCATGTTACGATTGAAGGATGCCGAATAATTTCCCGTGATTGAAGAAGCCCCTGCCGTCAAGCTGCAGGGGTTTCTTCATGGCCAATTTTTTCGTTGTTAATCAAATTCCAAGACTCCCACTTCTATAAGTGGGAGCTCCTATTTTCACTTCTGGTGGGGTAGATTCCCCATCTGAAGCCCCGATGTTCAGCTTTAGCTGAACGAGTTCACTGGGAAGACCCTTAAAAAATGGTTTCTTGTTGCAGAATAAAACAAAAAAATTCCTCTAATGGATAAATATCATGAATATGATTTGAAATAAAACACTTATGTATCGTTTTAAGACAGTTTTGTTTTAAAATTAGAAAAAACCAGGCAATGCACCACGATCAAACAACCATTTTCACAAAAATTATTAGGCCAATTTGTTCTTAAATTCACGACCAAAAGCGGGAAAAGAGGGGCCATAAAAGCAAAAACCCTTGCAAGGAAAGGGTTTTGGAATATATTACATCCGGCTTATGTTGGCATCGAATTTGCAATATAGATTAAGGTAAAGCTAAGTTTCTTTTAACAGAGAAAATATAATTTGCCGGAAAAATTTATTAAAAAACCCTTGATCAACACGGGTTAGGGGAGTTTCGGATCATTTAAAATCAAAAATAAGAACTATTACTGACAAAGTTGGCATGGGTTTTGCAATAATATAAGAGCATACAGATTAAAAACATCATGAATTGACTTTTAAGATGCTCGTGATCATTGGAACGAAGTATTAGGGTAAAATGCGGATATATTTCTCTGGAACCGGACGATTCCATCAACACCGGGATAAAGATGCAAGGGGGTGGTAAATATCATTGAGGTAACTGATATTGCCTTAAAAAAACTGACAGAGCTGATGAGCAGCAAAAAGCAGCCGGTGCGGCTGGAATTAATTGAGGATGGGTGTGGATGAGCCAGAACCCCGGAGGTCAGTCTGACGTTAGGTGAAATAAATCAAGATGATGAAGTAATTGAGATTGGCGGGATCGAATTTATCTTTGCTAAGGATCTCAAGGAGAAGGTAACACCGGTTAAGATTGATTATAACATGAAACCATGGGAAAGAGGTTTTGTGGTAACCTCAGCTTAGGTAATAAGCCCTGAAGAAGGGCAATAAATATTAGTTAAAAAATAAATTAAAGGTAAAAACAAGGAGGCAATTAAAAAATGGCTGTTGAAACAAAGGCTCGTAAGTACAGTGATGAAAGAGTTCACAATTTAAAAGCAATTTTACTGGATGCTCCCCAAAAGCTGGATAACGAACGTCTGGAATTATTAAATGAAATTTATCCTTTAACAGATGGCGAGCCGCAGATCCTCAGAAGAGCAAAATTACTTGCCCATATTTTAGAAAATAAAACTTTGTATATTGATGACAGCATCTTTGCCGGCAGCTTGACCCAATATGTTTGCGGCGTTTATGCTTTCCCGGAATGGAACTGCGACTGGATGAAAAACAATGAAGGTACCATTATCAGCCACTTGGGCGAAGTAGAAGTTACGGAAGCAGACCGTGCCACCTTCGGTGATATTGTTAACTATTGGGGCACCCGCAACTGTTACGACAATGCCAACAAAATGTTTGAAGAAGTTTATGGCTACAGCTCCATGCCTGCACAGGAAACCGGTGTTTTCTATGACGGCAACTCTTGGCCGGCCGGCGGCGGAACCATGAACTATGAAAGATTTATTAACCAGGGCGCTGCTAACATTAAAAAAGAAGCCCAGGAACGTATGCATGAATTGGTAGTATCCAGTGAAAACAGAGAAAAATTCCATTTCTATCAAGCAGTAATTATCGTCATGGATGCCATGATTACCTGGGCACATCGTTATGCGGCATTAGCTCGGGAAATGGCTGCCCAAGAACAAAATTACGAACGCAAGATGGAATTATTGGAAATGGCTGAAACCTGTGAATGGGTTCCGGAAAATCCTGCTCGTACCTTGAAAGAAGCAATGCAGAGTTTCCTCTTTGTTCATCTGGCTCTGGAAATCGAAGTTACCGGTTGCGGTTACTCCTTAGGGTATTGGGGACAATACATGCAGCCTTTCTATGAAAAGGATATTGCCGAAGGCAGAATCACCAGAGATGATGCTCTCACCATGACCAAATTAGCCTTCATTAAATTACAGGAAATCGGTTACTATCATGGACCTAAATTTGCTAAAGCTTGGTCCTCCCACGTGGGGCAGACCTTGTGTATCGGCGGCTTGACCAGAGAAGGCCAGGATGCTACCTGCGAAATGGACTATATCTGCTGTGATGCCCATATCGACTTAAAGAATATTCAGCCCCCATTGGCTCTGTTCTGGCATCCGATGATGCAAGAAGATTTCCTCTTTAGATGTGTAGAAGTAATAAAAACCGGTGTTGGTCATCCCCAGATTATGAACACCCCGGTAGCTATTACCAGAATGATGGATATGTTCCATGAAGAAGGCGTTAGCTTAGAAGATGCAAGACGTGTAGCCATCTTTGGTTGTGTTGGTACTGACATTGCCAACAAAACCTCCCACCCGGTAGAAGGTGAAGTTTGTATCGGCAAAGCTTTTGAATTGGCTTTCAATAACGGTGTAGATCCTCTGACCGGTATCGAAGTTGGACCTAAGACCGGCGACCCGGTTGACTTCAAGACCTTTGATGAAATGTTTGAAGCTTACCGTGAACAGGCTGATTGGGCAGTAGCAACCATGCGCCGCCATGGTCGTGTCGGTAACGATCATCAGGCTACCAATCTACCCTTAACTCTGCGTTCCGTGATGACCGATGGCTGCATGGAAAGCGGTAAGGACTGCTGGAATGATGGCGCACAATATACAGCTGAGCTGATGATTAACGTGGGTACTGTTGATGCTGCCAACTCCATGCTGGCCATTAAAGACCTGGTATTTGATCAAAAGAAATTGACCATGGCACAATTGAAAGAAGCTGTGCTGGCTAACTTTGAAGGATATGAAGACATCCAAAAGATGTGCTTGGATGCTCCTAAACATGGTAACGACATCAAAGAAGTTAACGAGTTTGTACGTAAATGCTACGATGTAGTTTGGGAAGCTTATTATAAAGCCGGCCGTAACTACTGCGGCAAATTGGGCAAACCGGATGCATACTCCAACAGCTTGCACAACCTGTTTGGTGCGGTTATGGGTGCTTTACCCAACGGCCGACCTGCTTATCGTGCCCTGACTGACGGCAGTGTTTCCGCTACACCTGGTACCGACCATGAAGGACCGACCGCTCTGATTAACTCAGCAGCCTATGCCCTTGATACCGTTAAATTTAACTCCAATCACTTTAATGTGAAATTTAATCCTTCGGCAGTGGAAACTCCTCGGGGCATGAGAAACCTGCTGAGCCTGGTTAAAACCTATATGGATCAAGGCGGTTCGCACATTCAGTTTAACATCGTGAGCAGCAAAACCTTGCAGAATGCGAAACTGCAACCGGAAAAATATAAAGACTTAGTCGTTCGGGTTGCCGGATTCAGCGCCTACTTCACCAGACTGGATCCAGGGGTTCAAGATGAAATCATCAAGAGAACCGAATTAACCTTCAAATAAAAATTAAACTAAACTAGGCAATTAAAAAGCCTCCCGCCTGGAAAAGAGCGGGAGGCTTTTTTTAAAAAAAAAGGAGGACGGGAAAATGACCCAACAAGATGCGTCTTCAGAAGTCAAAGGACTTATTTATAATATCCAAAGATATTCCACGGAAGACGGACCCGGACTACGCACCACTGTTTTTTTTAAAGGCTGCCCCCTCAGATGCCTTTGGTGCAGCAACCCGGAGTCCATCTCTCATAAACCCCAAATGATGTTTTTCCCCCAAACATGTGTCCAGTGTTACGCTTGTCTGGAGGCATGTCCCAAGGGTGCTAATAAAAAGATGGAAGACGGTTCTGTAGTTGTTGACCGGACAATTTGTCAAAATTGCGGCGCCTGCATCGATGTTTGCCCGGCTAATGCCAGACAGATGTCAGGTAAATGGATGACAGCGGACGAAGTTTTCGAGGTCATCAAAAAAGATTCTGTTTATTATACCAATTCCGATGGGGGGGTAACCTTCAGCGGCGGGGAGTGTACTGCCCAGGCGGATTTTCTGATCGAGCTGATCGACAAGTGTTACAATATGGGATTTCATACCTGTGTTGATACCTGTGGCTTTGCCTCTTGGGAAGTATTGGAGAAGGTTTTATCAAAGGTGGATATGGTGCTCTTTGATATCAAACACATGGATCCCGAGAAGCACAAAGAAATCACCGGCGTTGACAATCAGCTGATCTTGGAAAATGCCGGTAAAATTAAAAATATGGGTATTGAGATGCATATCAGGTTCCCGATGATTCCCGGGTACAATGATGATGAAAAAAACCTGAAAGCTTTGGGTCGTTTTATGAAATTATGGGGCCTGGACAAGATCGACATTCTGCCTTATCACCGCATGGGGTCCAATAAATATGAGGCATTGGGCCAAAGATATTTTCTGGGAGACTTACCTTCCCTGGAGAGAGAGAATGTAAAAAAAGCCGTTAATATCCTGGAGTCCTATGATTTGGAAGTTGATGTAGTTTAATTAAAAAACGGTTTCCGCCGGCAAGGTCGAAGCCGTTTTAATTATAATTATGATCATAATTGCAACTGTTAACTTCTATCAGTATGCTGACCTAAACATGCTTAGTTCAAGGTTTCACATTTTAAATCATAAAGGAGGTTGTTCAGAACGTGGAAACATTGGTAAAAAATGCAGTCTGTGAAATTGACCGTGCCTACCTGTTTAATCATATACATCTGAAAGAGACTGCTTCCTATGCCAAAAAGGTTGATAAATTAATTGAAGAGGCCCTGGCGATCGGAAAACCCCAAATTGCCTATAAGCTGGCCTATGTGGACGAAAAGGGTGATGATTATGTCGTTATTGACGGCATTAAATTTACCAGTAAAATTCTGCCGATTAATTTGGCCGACAGCAATAGGGTGGCAGCTTTTGTAGTGACCAGCGGCACGGAGCTGGAAGAATGGTCCAAAGCTTTTGACGATGCCTTTGGTAAGCTGGTGGCTGATGGCATCAAAGAAGAAATACTGCGCAGCGCAACCCTCAAACTTTTCCCTGACATCTCAGAAGAATTTGATTTCGGCAAAACAGCAATGATGAACCCCGGATCTTTGCCGGAATGGCCTTTGGAAGAGCAAAAACCCTTATTTAAATTGCTGGGAGATGTGAAAGGTTTAATTGGTGTAGAGTTATCGGAGAGCTGTTTAATGGAACCCATCAAATCAGAATCCGGTTTTTATTTTCCCACGGAATCCAATTATGCCAACTGTCAGCTCTGTCTCCATGAAAAGTGTCCCGACAGAAAAGCACCCTTTGACAAAGATCTTTATGAGAACAAATATCAGCTTTCAAAATAAGAAAGGATAAGAAAGGATTTAAGAAATTTCTTCTACACCCTGTTTTTTTCTGCTATAATAAACCTAGTCAACAAGACTGGGTTTTTTCATATCAGCATGTCGTCCTGTTAATATAGATTTGATCAGATATTAAGGATTTGGCCGGGATTCCAGCTTGACGTGGGCTGAGTTTTTAATGCATTATTATAGATGGAGGGGAGTAGGTTTCTTTGAATGGTCGGGATAGAGTATGGCAGGCAATATCGGGTCAAGGGGCGGATCGCCCGCCCAAGGGAGAGATGTTTATTGCACCGGGGATGATGAAATTATTTCAGCAAAAGGATTTACCTTCTCTTTTGCAGTATCTTAATGCTGATTTAGTGACCTTTGAAATGTGGCAGCCGGAAATTCCCTGGAATTCCTGGCGTCAGGAAGGCTACTTTACCATGGGCCTTTATCAGGGGCCGCTTACGATGTTAATTAAACAAACTGATTTTACTCAGATGTGTTATCTGGTTGTGCGGGAGCCGAAGGAAGCAGCCAAAACCATGAAAGCCATCATTCAGGATACGAGGGGTCAAATTGACCGTGCCCTGAAGGAAGGCTGCGAAGGGGTTTTATTGGCGGATGACCTGGCGGGAACTGATGGTTTAATGGTTTCACCTCGGTTCTTGCAGGAATATTATTTTCCTCTGCTAGCAGATTTGATTGCTGAATACGGGAAGGATCAAGTCCCTTTCCTTTTTCATTCGGACGGCCAGGTTCTGGATCTGGTGCCTATGCTGAAAAATACCGGGTTTCGGGGCATCCAGTGTCTCCAGCCTTCTTGCGGCATTGGTCCGCATAATTTTGATTTTAAGGAATACGACGATTGGGTTTTTTGGGGTAATTTTGAATACGAAGACGGTCCGGACATTAAGTCTCTGGAACGGGTTAAAGAGGAAATTCCTCTGTTATTAAAAAAATGGCAGCATCATCCCCGGTATATCTTTGGGTCTTCCGGCGGACTGTATGAGGATTTATCACCTGAAATCATTAAAGCGGCCTATGATCTGGTGCGTTAATGGCTGAAAATTTTCCGATAAATAGCATTCTGAAAGGGATGCTATTTTTTCATCCCGGGAGGATATCTTTTTTCACCGCCATTTTTCTGGTATAATGGTAAAGTAGGGCAGTATATAGGAGGGAAGAAATTGCCGGTTAAACCCCAGTTTGCGGAAGTCATTGTGAATAAAGCAGTCCAGGCAGTTGACCGGATATTTCATTACCAAATACCGGATAGATTAGCAGCTCAAATCGAGGTTGGTTCCATCGTGATAGTTCCTTTTGGCAGACAGAAACTGGAAGGAATTGTCGTGGGCTTTGTTGCGGAACCGGAGGTGGCCCAGGTCAAGGAAATTGATGAACTGGTATTTCCCTTCCCCCTTTTAAGCAAAGCATTAATTGATCTGGCTTATTGGATGGCGGATTATTATCTTTGCCCCAAGGTTTCGGCTCTGCAGTCGATGCTGCCGGGAGGCTTAAAATTTCTCCCCACCGGGCTCAAAGGGAAGAATACTGAATTTGCTTTTTTGGTGCAACCATCCGGTGGCCTGGGGCAAGAAGGCAAACCTCCGGGGAGAATCGGACCAAAACAGCAGCAGATTTTGGCATACCTGGGGGAACATCCCGGCAGCCCTGTCACTCAGATGCTTGCTGCAACCGGTGCTTCCCGTTCCTCTCTTAAATCCCTTCTGGAAAAAGGGCTGGTTGAGGTGACGCGGGAGGAGGTCTATCGGGATCCTTACGGCCAAAGAAAATTACCTAAGGCCGATCAGCATCAGCTTACAGAGGAACAAATTAATGTATTGAAATCCATCGAAACTGAATATGCATTAAATAACCGACCAATACTGTTGCATGGGGTCACGGGCAGCGGTAAAACAGAAATCTATCTGCGTTTGATTGAGCGGATGCTCACGGATGGGAAAGAATCAATTATTTTGGTGCCGGAAATTTCTCTGACCCCCCAGCTGGTATCGGTTTTTAAGTCCCGCTTAGGTGAAAAAGTGGCGGTCTTACACAGCGGTTTGAGCTGGGGTGAACGGAGGGATGCCTGGGTCAATATTGCCCGAGGTGTGGTCAAGGTGGTGGTGGGCGCCCGGTCCGCGGTTTTTGCTCCCTGTTTTCATTTAGGGTTAATTGTGATGGATGAAGAACATGAGCAAAGCTATAAGCAGGATAATGTGCCCCGCTTTCATGCCCGGGAGGTGGCCCTGGAAAGATGCCGTCTGCAAAAGGCCTCTTTTCTTATGGGCAGTGCCACACCCAGTGTGGAAACCTATTATTGGGCATTAGAGGGCAGATACCGTTTAATCACTTTAAAGTACAGGATTTATCAAAGGCCAATGCCCACGGTAAAAATTGTGGATATGAGGCAGGAATTAAAGGAAGGCAATCGTTCTATTTTCAGTCGCCTGCTGCAGGAAAAATTAAGAGAGCGTTTTTCCCGGGGCGAGCAATCCCTGCTCTTCTTAAATCGACGGGGTTATCACACCTTCGTTTCCTGCCGCACCTGCGGCATGGTGCTGAAATGCGCTCATTGCAATATTTCCCTCACTTCCCATGGGGGGAACCGCCGTTTAAGCTGCCATTATTGCGGTTATAGTATTCCTGTACCGAAGACCTGCCCTCAGTGCGGGTCCCTGGCCATCCGTCATTTTGGCACCGGTACGGAGCGAGTGGCGGAAGAGGTAAAAAAGCTTTTGCCTGAGGCCCGGGTGGCCCGGGCGGACGGGGACACCACTGCCCGGAAAGGCGCCTATGACGAAATTTATTTTGGTGTCAAAAGCGGGGCGGTTGATGTTTTGGTAGGAACTCAGATGATCGCCAAAGGTCTGGATTTTCCTTTAGTGACTCTGGTGGGAGTAATATCTGCCGATATGGCCTTGCATCTGCCGGAAATGCGGGCCGGAGAGCGGGCATTTCAGTTGATTACTCAGGTTTCCGGACGGGCGGGAAGAGGTGCTCTCCCGGGAGAAGTGGTGCTGCAAACCTATAACCCGGAGGATCCTACTTTGCTCGCTGCGGCCAGACAGGATTACAGCACCTATTATCAGGGAGAAATCGAGAGGAGAAGGATCTCAGGTTATCCCCCTTTTGGCTCTGTGATTCGGATTTTATTTTCCGGGGAAGATTACGGCCATCTGCAAAGAGATGCTCTGATCATCGCCCGTTTCGTACAGGCAGAGTTAAATGAAGAAAGTGAAATATTAGGACCGGCGCCGGCGCCTTTAGAGAAGATCAAGGATCGTTTCCGGATTCAAATGATGATCAAGACGAGGAATTTAGCCGAGACCAGGCTGGACCTGGTACGGGGATTAGATTTGGCACGGGGGGAAGGTTATCCCCATAAAAATATTCTGGTGGCGGTTGACGTTGAACCGCTGAATATGATGTAAAGGAGGGGCTGAAAACGGCTGTTTATGAAATTGTTAAAATAGGTGATCCTCTTTTAAGAGAAAAGGCAAAAAAGGTACCCAAGGTTAATGCCAACATTGAAAAGCTTTTGGACAATATGGCGGATACCATGCGGGCGGCTGACGGCGTAGGCCTGGCGGCACCCCAAATTGGTATTTCCAAGTGTGTCGTGGTTATTGACGTGGGAGAGGGCTTGATCGAACTGATCAATCCGGAAATTATCGCCCAGGAGGGGCACGAATTGGATGCGGAAGGCTGCCTCAGTGTCCCTGATATGCAGGGCAAAGTGATGCGCGCCCTTAAGGTTACGGTCAAGGGGCTGGATCGAAGAGGGCAGGATGTCCATATCACAGGAGAGGGACTTCTGGCCCGAGCCCTGCAGCATGAAATCGATCATTTGCATGGTGTGCTTTTTGTTGATAGAATGGTAAAATAAGAGCAGTCAATTAAGTTTTTAAAGAAGTGGTGAATTATGCGCGTAATATTTATGGGCAGTCCCGATTATGCCCTGCCCAGTTTGAATCAGCTGCTGTCATCTCCTCATCAGGTGGTGGCAGTTGTGACCCAGCCGGACAGGCCCAAGGGCAGAGGGCAGCAAATGGCCTTTACTCCGGTAAAGGAACGGGCTTTAGCCAAAGGAATCCCGGTTTTGCAACCGCAAAAAATCAACGAGGGAGGTTTTATTGCTCAGCTTAAAGACCTTGCTCCCGATGTGTTGGTGGTGGTCGCTTACGGTCAGCTTTTAAATGAAGCATTGTTAACCATGCCTCCTAAGGGCTGTATTAATGTCCATGCCTCCCTTTTGCCCAAATATCGGGGCGCGGCGCCGATTCATTGGTCCATCATCCAAGGGGAGGATGAGACGGGTGTCACCACCATGCTCATGGATCGGGGTATGGATACCGGGGCGATGCTGCTCAAAAAAAAGGTACCTATCGAAAAGCAGGATACCGTGGGCAGTCTCCATGATAAATTAGCTGAGACAGGCGGGGAATTGCTCATGGAAACTCTGGCTTTACTGGACAATGATCAGATCAGGCCGGTTCCGCAAAGCCATGAGGAAGCTTCCTATGCTTCCCTTTTGGAGAGAGAGCATGAACAAATTATTTGGCAGAAAAATGCCCGGGAGGTGCACAATCAGGTGCGGGGTTTAAATCCCTGGCCGGGGGCTTACACCCTTTTTGGGGGCAAAACGATTAAAATTTGGGAAACCCAGGTGGAGGATGAAGGGGTTCAGGAACGTCCCGGACTGGTGCTTGATATCAGGAACGGTCAGGGTATTCTGGTGGCCTGTGGTCGTGGCAGCCTTTGGCTGCGTCTCCTTCAGCCTCAGGGGAAACGCCCCATGCCCGGTGAGGATTGGGCTCGCGGTGTGCGCCTCGAGAAGGGCAGTGTTTTAGGATGAAGGTTCAAACAATAAAAGATCAACCACAAGTAAGAAAAAGACTTTTTATCGGGCTCCTGCTCATCAGTTTATGTCTCATGGTTGGTTCGGTGGTTTTGATCTGGTTTCTCGCCATTCATCGGGAACTCATGTTTTACCGGGTGCTGCTGGTGCTTTTTGCCGCCATGCTCCTGGGTGTGATTCTATTAATCGGCTTGGGGATTATGGGCATGGTGCTCACCATCTACCAATCGAAAGCGTTTCCTTCTATGGAGGGGATGATGCGCATTGCCATTAATCTGATGTTTCCTGTGGCTCTTGGGGTGGGTCATGTGTTCGGACTGAACAAAGAACTGATTAAACGTTCCTTTATTGAGGTCAATAACCAGATGGTTTATTCCCATCAGTTTTATTTACAGCCGAATCAGATCATGATTCTGGCGCCCCATTGTCTCCAAAGGCATACCTGTCCCTATAAGATTACTATGGATGTGAGAAACTGCCAAAGGTGCGGAGCCTGTGTGGTCAATGATCTCCTGGACTTAACGGATTATTATGGGGTAGCTTTGGTGGTCGCCACCGGGGGACCCTGGCCAGAAAATTTATTGAGAAGTATCGTCCCCAGGGCATTGTAGCCATTGCCTGTGAGCGGGATTTAACCAGCGGCATTATTGATGTTAATCCCCTGCCGGTTTTAGGGATTTTGAATATCCGGCCGGAAGGGCCCTGCCTGAATACCACCGTCTCATTGGAACAGGTAGAGGATGGGATCCGCTATTTTTTACCGGTAGGAGCTAAGGAAATGCACAAGTTTGGAAAAGTGAAAATCGCTGAGGAGGTTTAATTATAATGTTTTTTTGGGATCCGACTTTTATTTTATTGATTCCCGGGATCATTCTTGCGGGCTGGGCCCAGTTAAAGGTCACATCAACCTTTGATAAGTTTAACCGGGTCAGATCATTAAACGGCATCACCGCCGCTCAGGCGGCCCGTCAAATATTAAATCAACAAGGCCTGGAAGCGGTTGGGGTGGAAATGGTTCCCGGGAAGTTATCTGATCATTACGACCCCAGGGATAGGACATTGCGTTTGTCACAGGAAGTTTACGGCAGTACTTCCCTGGCCGCCATTGGTGTTGCCGCCCACGAGGCGGGGCACGCCGTTCAGCATGATGTTAATTATGCGCCCATGGCCATTCGCTCTTCTTTGGTGCCTGTGGCCCAATTTGGCAGCAATGCAGCCTGGATTTTGCTCTTAATCGGGCTGTTAATGGGGATACCCAGCCTGGCTCGCATTGGTGTCTATGCCTTTGCCGCCGTGGTTTTATTCCAGCTGGTGACCTTGCCTGTGGAATTTAATGCCTCCAGCCGGGCCTTGGCTCTTTTGGAAGGGGGAGGTTATTTAACCAGGGAAGAGATTCCGCAAACGAAAAAAGTGCTGGATGCGGCTGCTCTGACCTATGTCGCCGCCGCCCTGATGGGCATTTTACAATTAATCCGTTTGATTATCATTTCCGGCATGGGGAGAAGTGATGACTAAAACCGAAAAAACAGGGCCGTCTCCCCGGGAGACTGCCCTCCTCATTCTTTACCAGGTGGCGGAAAAAGGTGCTTTTGCCAATCTGGAACTGAACAAGGTCCTGAACCGGGGCACTTACCGGGGGCTGGATCGTTCTTTTATTACCGAACTGGTCTACGGCACCATCCGGATGCAGGGACGGATCGATTATATTTTAGGTCTGTTTATTAAGAAACCCTTAAATACCCTGCCCCTGTGGATCCTATTGATTTTACGTTTGGGTGTTTATCAAATTATGTTTCTCGATAAGGTGCCGGAACGGGCTGCAGTTAATGAGTCTGTTAAGCTGGCGAAAAAGTACGGTCATGCCGGTACGGTGAAGCTTGTGAACGGGGTGCTGAGAAATATCACTCGTCAAAAAGATCAAATCGTATATCCTTCCCTGGAACAGGATCCGGTGAATCATATTGCTCTTCTCTATTCCCATCCCCAGTGGATGGTAGAGGGCTGGCTGGAGCAATTCGGCCGGGAGGAAACCCTGGAGCTATGTGCCTGGAATAATACCTCCCCCCAGGTGACCCTGCGCACCAACACCTTAAAAACGACCCGGGAAGGTCTCTTATTACGCTTGAAAGAGGAGGGGGTGGCAAGCCGCCCGGGGAGGTTTGT
Organism: Dehalobacterium formicoaceticum; assembly: GCF_002224645.1. Taxonomy (NCBI): domain Bacteria; kingdom Bacillati; phylum Bacillota; class Clostridia; order Eubacteriales; family Peptococcaceae; genus Dehalobacterium; species Dehalobacterium formicoaceticum. The sequence goes on from NZ_CP022121.1 coordinate 1,955,491, forward strand.
CCCGGAGAGCATCATCCTGGAAGAAGTGACCGCCATTGCCTCTTTACCATCTTATCAGGAAGGCTTATTTCAGGTGCAGGATGAGGGATCCATGCTGGTGGCCCATGTTTTACAGCCATCACCGGGCAGCCGCATGCTGGATCTCTGTGCCGCTCCGGGAGGGAAAACCACCCATGTTGCCCAGCTGATGAAAAACCAGGGGGAGATCAAGGCCTTTGATCTCTATCCCCATAAATTATCCTTAATCGACGAAAGCTGTAAGAGGCTGGGCATCACCATCGTGGAAACAGCGGTCCAGGATGGTACCCAATTACCGGATTCTCTCACCCACTGGGCGGATTATTGTTTGGTGGATGCCCCCTGTTCCGGCTTAGGGGTGCTAAGAAGACGGCCTGACGCCAGATGGAATAAGGAAAAGGGAGATATCGGCGCCTTGGCCGCCATCCAAAAAAAGCTGCTCTCTGCTGCCGCCAAGACCGTAAAACCCGGGGGGATTCTCGTTTATTCCACCTGCACCATTACCCCGGAAGAAAACGAAGCATTGGTGTGCTGGTTTTTAAGGGAGCATGAGGATTTTGCCCTGGATCCCATTGATCAGATTTTGGGTTTCCCTTTAGGAGATTTAGGAGATCATGAAAAGCCGTCCCAGGGAATGTTGCAGCTTTATCCCCATCGCCATGGCACCGACGGCTTGTTTATGGCCCGCATGAAAAAAAGGCACGAGGTTAAGTAAAATGTTGGATTTATTAGGCGCAGATCTTGCCGATCTGGAAAACTTGACAAATGAATTAAATCTTCCCCGATTTCGAGCCAAACAGCTCTTTCATTGGGTTCATCGGCAGGGAGTCACGGCCATTGGTGAGATGAGTAATATTCCCGGGAAGCTTCAGGAAATACTAAGTGAAAAAGCTTTTATTACCCGGCCTAAGCTGATTACAACTTCCAAGTCAAAAAAGGGAGATACCATTAAATTTCTTTTAAAATTCTCCGACGGGGTGATGGTAGAAACCGTGCTTATGACCTATGAACGAACCGCAAGCCGGGACCGCAATACCGTTTGTGTCAGTACACAGGCGGGATGTGCCATGGGTTGTGTCTTTTGCGCCACGGGCATGGATCGGATGGAAAGAAATCTCACGGCAGGAGAAATTATGGCTCAGGTCTGGACGGCCCAAAGGTATTGCCGGGAATATAAACTGGACCAGGTGACTAATGTGGTGTATATGGGTATGGGTGAGCCTTTGGCCAACTTACCGGTGGTATTAAAGAGCATTCATCTTTTAAACCATCCGGAAGGATTGGGGATTGGGATGCGCCGGATGACTATTTCTACCTGCGGCCTGGTACCTCAGATTTATCAGTTAGCCGACGCAGCATTGCCCGTCACCCTGGCGGTGTCCCTGCATGCACCGGATAATGAAGGCCGGAGCTCCTTGATGCCTATTAATAAAAAATACCCCTTGGAGGAAGTTTTAAAAGCAGCGGATTATTATGCAGAAAAAACAGGCCGCCGGGTAACCTATGAATACGCACTTTTTCGCGGTGTCAATGACAGTGAGGAAGATGGAGCAAAACTATGCCGTTTAATGCACAATCGTTTGGCTAATGTCAATATTATTCCTTCCAATGAGGTGCCGGAGAGCGGTTTTCAATCGCCGGAACCGGAAGTTTTGGCCAAATTTGTACAAAAACTGGCTGCATGCGGGGTGAATGCTGTGGTCAGAGAAGAAAAAGGCGGGGATATCAATGCTGCCTGCGGACAATTAAGAAGAAGAATAAGAGGCAAATAAGAGTAATCTGCCCAACAGATAGTTTTACACAGACTTGATGATGATAAAGAGGTGTAAGCATGTACGCAGAAGTGGTATCGGATGTGGGTTTGGTACGAAAAAATAATGAGGATTCCCTGTGGTGTGATTTGGAACAGCAGCTTTTTGCTGTGGCAGATGGCATGGGCGGCAGTTTGGCAGGAGAGGTGGCCAGCAAGATGGCCATTGAAACTGTAGCCCAGATGGTTGCTCTTCCCTCCAATGATCCGCCCGGGGAGATTCTGCGTCATTCATTTTATCAGGCTAACAACAGTATTTTTCAGCAATCCCGTGAGCACAAGGAGTATTCCGGCATGGGCACCACTATGTCCGCCCTTTGGATTGTGGACGGGAAAGCTTATTTTTGTCATGTGGGGGACAGCCGGATTTATTTGATCAGAGAAGGAAAAATCCGTCTTCTGACCCAGGATCATTCCCTGGTGGGGGAATTGATGCGCGGGGGCGGACTTACGGAAGTAGAAGCCATGACCCATCCCCAAAAGAATGTGCTCACCCGCGCTTTGGGTGTTAATGCCCATGTGGAAGTGGACACCATGGAACTGGATACATATGGAGGAGATTATTTTATTCTGTGCACCGATGGATTGTCAAATCTCATCCGTTCTGAAGAAATGATTGCTCTTTTGACCCCGGGAAAAAGGTTGAGAGCAGCTGCTGATGAACTGCTTAAGCTGGCATTGGCACGGGGCGGTTCTGATAATATTACCGCCATTTTGATTTATCGCGTGAGCGTTTCTTAAACCAATTTTAGTGCATTAGATGCCTTGAAAAGCGAGGTGAACATGATGATCGGAAAGAAGTTTGGCAACCGTTATGAAATTATCGAAAAATTAGGTTCCGGCGGTATGTCCATTGTTTATAAGGGGTTAGATACCCTTTTAAACAGATGGGTAACCATCAAAGTGTTACGGGAACAGTTTGCCAGTGATGAAGATTTTGTTAGACGATTTCACCGGGAGGCTCAATCTGTTGCCAGTCTTTCCCATATTAATATTGTCAGCATCTATGATGTGGGCTTTGAGTTGGACCTGCATTACCTGGTGATGGAATATGTGGAAGGCCGGAATCTAAAAGAGTATATTCGTGAGCAAGGGAAATTAACGCCTGAGGAAGCGGTTCCCATTGCCATCCAAATTCTTCATGCCTTGGAACACGCACATGAACATCATGTGGTGCATAGGGATATTAAGCCCCATAATATCCTGTTAACGATGGACGGCCGGGTGAAGGTCACTGATTTTGGCATTGCCCGGGTCGCCAATGAAGCGACCATGACATATTCCGGTACCATGGTGGGTTCCGTGCAGTATATTTCCCCGGAACAGGCCAAAGGACTGTCCGTAGGACCGAAATCGGATTTATACTCGGCCGGGGTGGTCTTGTACGAAATGCTTACCGGACATCTGCCTTTTGAAGGGGAAAGTCCCATCGCTGTTGCCTTGCAGCACATTCAGGAGGAACCCCCTTCCCCCAGTGCCTTGGTTGAGGATATTCCTATGGAGCTGTCCCATGTGATTCTCAAGGCCATGGAAAAAAATCCGGATTTGCGCTATGCTTCAGCTGACGCCATGGCTTTTGATTTAGAAAAAATATATACGGGCAAGAGTCACGAAATTAATATGATCAAGGAAAAGCAAAACCTAAGCGAGGATACGGTGGAAATTCCTGCGGTCAGATCCGGCAACGGATCTCCGGAAGGAAAAAAGATTCCTGAAGAGGAAAAAACTCCGCCCCCTAAGAAGAAAAAATTAAAACCCCAGGCGACTTGGGGGATTATCGGCGCTGCAGTCTTGATCTTTTTATTGCTGGGCTGGGGTGCCTATGCTCTGCTTACCGGCTTTTTCAACGTTGGGGAAGCGAGAATGCCTGATATGAGGGGAAAATCCCTGATTGAAGCCAAGGCCGAATTAAAAGAGGCCGGTTTAGAACATACCTTGACGTATAGTTTCCATGATACGATAAAAAAGGATCATGTTATATCTCAGACTATTGAGCCTAATCAAATGGTTAAAAAAACCAATGTAGTGGGCTTGGTGATCAGTAATGGGCCGAAAACTACCCGGGTACCCAATGTGGTGGGTAAAACACAACGGGAAGCCGTTGTTGAGCTGAACAACAGAAACCTGCAGGGTGATTTCAGTGAAGCCTTTGATGATCGGGTGCCTGCCGGGACGGTGATTTCTCAGCAGCCGGAAGCCGGCGTGGATGTTCCGGAAAAAACCATGGTGACGGTAGTGGTGAGTAAAGGCAAAGAACTCAAATACCTGCCTATGCCCGATTTATTAAATAAATATCTGGATGAAGCCGAGAAAATCCTGAAAGACTTAGGGTTATCCATTGGTAAAGCGGAAGAGCGGGAAAGCAATGAATATTTCCCTTCCCAGATCATGAGCCAGGAGATCAAGGCTGGAGATATGGTGCTGGAGGGGGATAAAGTAAATGTTCAGGTCAGCAGCGGGCCTGGTCCTATGGCACAGATGGCTCGGGTGACTTATGATATCCCCCCTGATGGTGAGACTCATCGTTTGAGAATTATCGTTTCTGATCTCAAGGGGGAGCGTACCGAATATGATCGGGTACACCAGCCGGGAGATTTTATCGATCAGCAGGTGCCCTTTTTCGGCAAAGGGAAAATCGATGTTTATGTGGATGATGAATTAGGAATAAGTGAAAACGTGCCATAATGTGATAAAGGAGGCTTCATGGAAGAAGGCATTTTAATTAAGTTTTACGGCGGATTTTACTACGTAAAAGCAGGAGATCAATTATGGGAATGCTCCCTTAGGGGCAGATTTCGTAACCAAAAGCAAAATATACTGGCGGGGGATCGGGTCTTGATCACTTTTCGGGACGAAAAAACGGGGGTGATTGAAAAAATCCTGCCCCGTACCAGTGAATTAAACCGGCCTTCCGTGGCCAATGTGGAGCAGGTGTTGATTGTTTTTGCCCTGAAAAATCCCGACCCGGACTTTCTCTTGCTGGATCGTTTGCTTCTTATCAGCCGTCAGAAAAACCTGCCGGCTGCGGTGATCTTTAATAAGGCGGATTTGGCAACTAATGATGTAGCTACGGAAATCCTTCAAACCTATCAAAAAGCCGAATATGAAACGATCCTATGCAGCACCAAAACGGGACTGGGACTGGCAGATGTGGGTGCTGTTTTAAAGGATAAGATTTCGGTTTTTACCGGCCCTTCCGGGGCAGGGAAATCCAGCCTTTTAAACGCGGTCAGCTCCGGTTTAGCATTAAAAACCGGGGAGGTCAGCCAAAAAATCGGCCGGGGGAAGCATACCACCAGGCATGTGGAGCTTCTTCCCCTTGATTTTGGCGGATGGGTTGCCGATACCCCGGGTTTTTCCGTTTTGGAAACGCCGAGCATCTCCCGGGAAGAGTTGGATGACTTTTTCCCGGAGATCGGTGCCTACAGGGGCGGCTGCCGTTTCACCTCCTGCGTCCATCATAAAGAACCTGATTGTGCCGTGAAAGATGCTGTGGCAGCGGGAACAATTGATCCGGGCCGCTATCAAAGATATTTGCATTTTTTGCAGGAAGTGACTGAACAGGAAAGGAGATATTAGCATGATTAAATTGGCCCCCTCCCTTTTAGCGGCAGACTTCAGCCGGTTGGGGGAAGAGATTAAAATAATTGAGGAGGCCGGCGCAGATTATCTCCATCTAGACGTGATGGACGGTCATTTTGTGCCCAATCTTACCTTTGGCTCAGGTCTGGTCAAAGATTTGCGGCCTCATTCCAACTTGTTTTTCGATGTGCACCTGATGATTGAAAATCCCGATCAATTCGCGGAGGCCTTTGTGGTGGCGGGGGCCGATTTGCTTTGTGTACATCAGGAAACATGTCCCCATTTACATCGCACCATTCAAAATATCAAGGAATTAGGCGTTAAAGCAGCGGTGTCTCTCAATCCGGCCTCATCCTTATGCGGGATTGAGGAAATTTTGCCGGAGCTGGATATGGTACTTTTAATGAGTGTCAATCCGGGTTTTGGAGGACAAAAATTTATTCCTTCCGTGCTAAAAAAAATTGAAAGCTTGCACAAGATGATCCGGGAACGTGAATTGGATATTGATATTCAGGTGGACGGGGGGATTTGTTTAAGTAATGTGGGCGATGTGGTCACAGCCGGTGCTAATGTGCTGGTGGCCGGTTCGGCGGTGTTTGGTGCCCCGGATATTAAAAAAGCGGTGATAGATTTAAAGGAAGCGGCGGAAAAATCCTATCAGGCATATTGGCAGGAAGAACTGAAAAAAGTGGTCCAGCCTTTGGGTGAATCATAAAGTTCAATTTCATACAATCCTGTTCTCAAGGTGTGGTCTTTAACTTCAGCAGGTGTGTCCCCTGACGGGTAATGTGGGGATCTTACGGACTGAAATTACGGACTAAAAATCTTGCAATCATCCTTCAAATTGTGTATAATGTGTATCATAAACGTCAAAGAAAATCAAATTATATATATCCTTGGGGGATCGGTGAAATTCCGTATCGGCGGTAAAAACCCGCGAGCCAATTGGCTGATCCGGTGCAATTCCGGAGTCGACAGTTATAGTCTGGATGGGAAAGGATGTTAATCTGTGTTCTTGGACATAGATTCATATGTATTTGTCAAGCAATCCAATCATCCCTGGGGAAAACACCCGGGGATTTTTATTTTATTTCAGGAAAGCATAAATTTTAAAGGTTGAAAGCATAGGTGAAAGCGGTATCTTGCAGCACCTAAGGTTGTTATCCTAAGCGCAGCGAAGGATCTTGCCTTTTAAGATTTTCCCCTGCATTCAGGATAAGAAGTGAAGTAAAAAAAACAGTTATGTGGTTAACAGGAAGAAGGGGAAGCAAGTGAAAGTGACAGACGAACAATGGATGCAGCGGGCCATCAATCTGGCGCGAAAAGGAGAGGGCTGGACCTCTCCCAATCCCATGGTCGGAGCCGTCATTGTCCGGGAAGGACAAGTAGTGGGGGAAGGGTATCATCAAAAGGCGGGTACACCCCATGCCGAGATCCATGCCTTACAGATGGCGGGGACCAAGGCATTGGGCGGGACCATGTATGTCACTTTGGAACCTTGCTGTCACCATGGGCGAACTCCTCCTTGTACCGATGCCTTAATCAAGGCAGGTCTTAAGAAAGTGGTGGTGGCCATGGTGGATCCCAATCCTCAGGTAGCGGGGGGTGGTATCGCAAAGCTTCGGGCTGCCGGCATGGAAGTAGTTACCGGAGTTTTGGAAGATGAGGCCCGGGTTTTAAATGAAGTTTTTATTAAACAGATCACATCTCAGAGGCCATTTATTGCCTTTAAATCTGCGGTAACCTTAGACGGGAAAACATCTTCCTATACCGGAAGCTCCAAGTGGATTACGGGGGAGGAAGCCCGGATGGTTGGGCGTCAATTAAGGCATCGTTATGATGCTATCCTCACGGGAATTGGCACTGTGCTCGCTGATGATCCCCTGCTCACCACCCGGGTGCCGGGATTAAAAGATCCCCAGCGGGTGATTCTGGATTCTCGGTTGCGCATCCCAATGGAGGCTCAAGTGCTGGATACGAAAAGTGCGCCTACGCTGGTCTTCACAGGTGAAATTGCCGATGGCGAACCAAAAGCTGCTTTACTGGCGGAAAAAGGGGTGGAGGTAATTTCCTGCCCGGGATCAGAGGGTCAGGTGGATATTTTTTCTGTTTTGAAGATTTTATCCGAAAAAGGGATCACCAGTATTTTGATCGAGGGCGGGGCTCAAATTCAGGGTGCCTTCTTTGACCGAGAGCTGGTGGATAAGCTCTATGTTTTTATCGCTCCCAAACTTATCGGCGGTCACCATGCCCCCGGTATGCTGGGGGGCATGGGCATTGCGGAAATGGGCCATGCGGTTAGGGTTTATGATTTAAAGATGGATCAGATCGGAACAGATTTTCTCTTGACCGGCTATCCAGAATTCGGGGGTGATTGCAATGTTTACCGGATTGGTAGAAGAATTAGGCCGGGTGATCGGTCTGAAAAAAGGGCAAAATTCAGCCCGCATTATCCTCTCCGCCCAAAAGGTCTTGAAGGGGACAGTGATCGGTGACAGTATTGCTGTGAACGGGGTCTGCCTAACGGTAGTTGAGATCGGCCGTGATTATTTCCAGGCGGATGTGATGATGGAGACCCTTGGGAAAAGCAGCTTAGGGGATTTAAAATCCGGGGATCGCGTCAATTTGGAACGGGCCGTGCGTTTGGGCGACCGCTTAGGCGGACATATGGTCAGCGGTCATATTGATGGGGTGGGTACCGTAGGCCGCCAGGAAAAGCTGGATATTGCCCTGCTGACAGAAATTATGGCACCCGCCGGTGTCTTGAAATATATGATTCCTAAAGGTTCCATTGCTATAGATGGGGTTAGTTTGACTATCGTGGATGTGAAAAAGGACCGTTTTACCGTTTCTTTAATTCCTCATTCCGCCAAAATGACCACCTTGGGCTATAAAAAGAGCGGGGACACGGTAAATCTGGAAGGAGATATGATCGGGAAATATGTGGAGCGCCTGATGTTTTTCCAGGAAAACGAGCGGCAAGTAAAAAAATCATCGATTTCCTTGGAATATTTAGCGGAACATGGCTTTAGTTAGTGGTTAGTGATTAGTATTTAGTAGTTAGTAATTAGTGAATGGGAATTAGCATTAAAGAGCGGATATGTTGGCATCTATGATCCGTGGGTTTAAATATATTTATTTCATGCTTTTATACTTTTTAAAAGTATAAATTTTAGGTTGAAAGTATAAGTGCAACCTGGGCTTCCGTCGGTACCAGAGGTTTGACGTAAGCCAAGTTTTATCTATTTATTTGGTCAATAACAGAGGGAGGAAGAAAAATGAAATTAAATACCATCGAAGAAGCCATTGAGGAAATAAAAGCAGGAAAAATGGTCATTGTAGTAGACGATGAAGATCGGGAAAATGAAGGAGATCTGGTCATGGCGGCGGAAAAAGCCACGCCGGAGGCCATTAATTTCATGGCATCCCATGCCCGGGGTCTGGTATGTATGCCCCTGACTGCCGAAAGAATTAATGAGCTTAAGCTCGCACCCATGGTGGAGCATAATACGGATAATCATGAAACCGCCTTTACCATCTCTGTGGACGGACCAAAGTCCACCACCGGGATTTCCGCCTTTGAAAGATCCGACACGGTGCAGGCTATTCTTAACCCGAAATTACTGCCGGATGACTTAAAAAAACCGGGACATATTTTTCCCTTACGGGCCAAAGAAGGCGGGGTCTTAAAAAGAACAGGCCACACGGAAGCAGCGGTGGATTTGGCTAGATTAGCCGGCTTGTATCCGGCAGGGGTGATCTGCGAAGTGATGAACGAAGACGGCACCATGGCGCGTCTCCCCCAATTAATGGAGTTTGCAGAAAAATATCAACTAAAAATCATCACCATCGCCGACCTCATTCAATACCGCCGCAAAACGGAAAAGCTGGTGCACCGGGAGGTGACTACAAAACTGCCAACTCATTATGGGGATTTTACGGCGGTGGGCTATTCCAATGATATTGACCCTCATACCCATATCGCCTTGGTGAAAGGAGAAATCTCCCCGGATCGGCCGGTTTTGGTGCGGGTTCATTCAGAATGTCTCACCGGGGATGTTTTTGGATCTGCCCGCTGTGATTGCGGGGATCAATTGGCGACGGCTATGAGCATGATTGAAGCAGAGGGAGCAGGGATCCTGCTTTATATGCGCCAGGAAGGACGAGGCATAGGACTCTTAAACAAATTAAAAGCTTATCATCTTCAGGATGAGGGCAAGGATACGGTAGAAGCCAATTTGGCACTTGGATTTCCAGCTGATTTAAGAAACTATGGCATCGGAGCCCAGATCTTGGCGGATTTGGGGGTCAAGAAAATCCGCTTGATCACTAATAACCCACGAAAAATTAAAGGTTTGGAAGGCTATGGACTGGAAGTGGTTGAGCGGGTACCATGCGAAATTTGCCCCAATAGCAATAATTCCTTTTATTTACACACCAAAAAAGAAAAATTGGGACATCTTCTCCATGAGGCGAGCAATTAACCTGGATACCCATACGCCGGGAAAGAGAGAATCAGGTTACAGTATGGAAAAGGATAAGAAATATTATAAAACGACATTTCAGATGCATTTAATTTATGAGGAGGAATATTCATGGCAAAGATCTTCGAAGGAAATTTAATTGGAGAAGGATTAAAATTTGGTATTGTGGCCGCCAGATTTAACGAATTTATCACCGGGAAACTGGTATCAGGCGCTCTGGATGCCTTGACACGACACGGGGTCAACCCGGATGATATTGAAATTGCCTGGGTGCCGGGAGCTTTTGAAATCCCTCTGGCAGCCAAGAAAATGGCACGCCGCAACTATGATGGGGTGCTTTGCCTGGGAGCGGTGATTCGGGGTGCCACGCCCCATTTTGACTATGTGGCCTCAGAGGTAGCCAAGGGAGTGGCTCATGTGGGATTGGAACAGGATAAACCGGTAATTTTTGGTGTGATTACAGCGGATACCATTGAGCAGGCCATTGAAAGAGCCGGAACCAAAGCGGGCAATAAAGGCTGGGATGCCGCCATGGCTGCCTTGGAGATGGCCAACCTGCTGAAAGAAATTTAACGAGGAAAAGGTGTGGCTGCGCTTGTCTGACCGAAATATAAAGCGATGCGTGCTGATTGCCCACGGCGATATGCAAGATCATTTCTGGCACAAGGCCCAAATACAGGAATCAGATTTTATTGTCTGCGCTGACGGAGGTACCAGATATGCCCTTTTAATGGGGATTGTCCCGGATATCGTCCTGGGAGATTTTGATTCTCTTACCCCGGATGTGAAAGCTGTTTTGGAGGGTACGGATTGTCAAATCAGTTCTTTCCCCAAAGAAAAGGATATGACGGATACTGAGCTGGCCCTGCAATGCTGTTTGGATCAGCATCCGGAGGAGATTGTTTTGATGGGGACTTTAGGCACCCGGATTGATCACAGCCTGTCCAATATTTTATTACTCTTCGGGGTTCCCGATGGGGTGCGGGTGAAAGTGATCAATGAGCAAAATGAAATCATGCTCTTAAAAAAGAAACTTACTTTTTCCGGAGCACCTGGAGACCTGGTTTCCATTATCCCCCTCTCCTATGAACTGAAAGGGGTCTCTACCCGGGGTTTGAAGTATATGCTGCGTGATGATACCATTTTTTTAGGAACCTCCCGGGGGGTGTCCAATGAAATGGCGGATAGTGAAGCGATGATTGAAATCAAGGAAGGGATTGCCCTGGTGATTAAAGCCTGGGAGAAACCGAGAGTCTTGGAATTTGATCAATGGGATCTGAACGGAATGGAAAAATCATGACCAACTAACTAACCAACCAACCAACTAACCAACCTATTTTATGAATATTACAAAAATACTATTCTTTTTGATTGAGGATAGTATTTTTTTGTTTAGAAAGAAAATTCCGGTTCATCCCACTCCAAAGTTTGATCCAAGCTGAGGATTCTCATATAGATTAGAAAGAGGAATTGGGAAATCCAACAAATCGTTAATCAGAATAAAAGAAAATTTTTACATTATGATACATGTATATTTGACTGCATTAGTTTAAACTCCAATATAGATAAGTATTTAATGATGAAAGAAATAAGACAACTGGAAGCTATAAGTTATGGCAAATGATTAAATGTTGGCAGGTGAATTGGTCCATACAAACTTCCGGTTTTGAAGAAAGGGGCCGTTTATTTCAGAATTGGATTGGAGAAAACCTGGGATAATCATGAATTGGAGGAGGGACGCGTGCCAAAAAGATATGCTGATAAAATTTATCTCAATGGAACCGTTATCACTGTAGACAAGATGGATCGAATTGTTCAGGGATTGGCCCTTAAAGATGATAAAATTTTAGCAGTGGGTGACAATAAGGAAATTATAGCTTTATCAGGACTGGAAACAATAATTGTCGATTTGGCGGGCAAGACCATGATTCCGGGATTTTATGATGCTCATGGACATTTTAGTTTTGCCTCTGAACAATTGCTCAAGGTGAATCTCTCAAGTCCGCCGGTGGGGGAAAAGGTCAGCATCGATGACTATATCGCCGCATTAAAAGAAAAAGCTGCACAAACACCCTCTGGTGATTGGATCTATGGCACGGGATATGATGATACTTTGATTCATGAGATGCGTCATCTCACTAGAGATGATTTTGACAAGGTATCAACGGAGCATCCGATCTGGATCAGTCATGTATCTTTTCATATGGGGGTTGGGAACAGCAGAGCTTTAGCAATTAAGGGGATCACCAAGGATACTCCTAACCCGGAAGGGGGCGTGATTGTCAGAGATTCTGTGACTGGTGTACCCACAGGTTTGATGGAGGAAACAGCTATGAACCTGGTGCAAGGTTCCTTCAACATGGATCTTTCCCAGGATCAAAGAATGGCCGCTTTTAACAGGGCCGCACAGGTTTACGCCCAAGCAGGTGTTACCACTGCTTCAGATGGTTTGGTGCAATCATTAAAATTAATTGAATCATATCAACAAGGAGTAAGGGATCGTCATCTGAAGATTCGGGTAGCCCTGAATCCCGCCTTTGAAACCATTGTTGGTGGTAAAACAGTTTATCCTGATAACATTAACTAATAACAAAATGAGGTGAAATATATGCAGATTGTATTAGGCTGTATTATTGGTTATCTTATCTTAACAAATATCATTGGACTTGCTGTGGGGCGGCGGGTAAAATCCACTCCGGATTTTCTGGTCGCCAGCAGTAATTTTGGTTGGGTTTTTTTGGTGGCTATTCTTTGCGGTGCCTGGGAAGGTTCCGGAGCTTCCATCGGTATTACCCAGCAAGCTTATGATAAAGGGATCTACCCTGGTTTTTATACCGGCTTTTTCACCATTGGGTTAGTGCTGGCGGCGCTTTTTTTTGTGCCGATTTTGCGTAAATTAAAAATTCTCACCTTACCGGAATTTATCGGTGAGATGTACGGCGAAGCGGGACGTAAGATTACGGCGGTTTTGTGGCTGGCCCAGGATTTGATCGTTCTTGCCATGCAGTTTTTAGGAGCTGCCGGGATTTTTTCCGGATTATTCGGGATTCCCATGCACTGGGGTATGTTGATTACTTTGATCAGCGTGGGTGCTTACATGGTCATGGGGGGTATGGTTGCTGCCGCATGGACAAATATGCTGCACACCCTTGTCATGCTTTTATCCGCAGTCATTGCTGTTCCTTTGGCCATGAATTTTGGCAGCGGCTTCCAGACTGTTGTTGATACTCTCCCCCAATCCTATTTCCATGTACAAGGCATGGGTATGTCTACCTTGATGGGTTGGTTTCTGGCGGTAGCAGCCGGGCCTATTATCCACCAGATCACTTTCAGTACGGCTGCCAGTGCCAAAAACGACAAAGAAGCCAAAAATAGTTTCTTTATTTCCGCATCCATTATTGCTCTTTATTCCGTGCCCTTTGCAATTTTGGGCGTTGTTGCCAAAACTTATTTGCCGGAAGGCACCAGCCTTACTGCTCTGCCTATGATTGCGATGGAGATCAGCCCTTGGTTTGCCGGTTTCTTATTGTCCGCAGTTATGGCAGCCATTCTTTCCACCTTAGCACCGATGCTGTTTTCTGCTCCAACCATTTTCATTAATGATATTTACAAACCAATGAAGAAAAATACCACTGAAAAAGAACTGCTCATGGTGTCCAGAATCAGTTCGCTCGTAACTCTGCTCATCGGCTTGGGATTGGCAATGCTGGTGAAATCCATTGTCGCGGCCACCGTATTTGCCTTTACCTTCCGATTGGTGCTTCTTTTAGGAGTGGTTATTCCTTTGATGTTCGCCTCTCTGAAATTTATCACCGTACCAGGAGGCCTTTTAGGGATTGCCCTGGGCGCAATCGCACCTACCTTATCTCAATTTGTTTTCCAATCCTCTATTCCCGGCATGTATTGGTCTGTGCTTGGGATGGTGGTAGGGATTATTGTAGGGAGTCTTTTCACCCGCGGCAAAGGCCGATATATCAAGACGATCTGGGATTATATCAAGGATCGGCAAATGATGGAACATAAGGACAATATTTTAGGTTGATAAAGGAGGTAGAATTTTATGTGGCCGCTTACAGAAGTGCATACAACAGCTGCAGTTTGGACCGGTTTTTTTACCCTCTGGGCGATGGTGATTCTCGGGCCTATTGTGATTGCCGGGATCATTAACAAAGTTTGGTGGAAGGGTCATTTTAATTTGAAGGTCGCCGAAATTGAACAAGAGATACAAGCAAAAAAGAAGTCGGACAAAATTGTTTCCAACGGACAGGGTAAAGGAAAAATCAAAGGTAAGCACACCAATCAAACCATGTAATAATCAAGAAGAGACAGTTTCTGAAGGCATCAGATCTAATAACGGTTAAATATGGGGATACTGTCGGGTTAGTAAAGAAATTGCCATCAGAGACTTATCTTTGGATGGCAATTTCAATTTTATTTTAAATGCCGGAAGTTCGACTTGCTTGGTTAAATGCCGGACAAAACTTATATTTAAAAAAGGAGAGTGTCGATACCATGAATGTTTATCCCTGGCAAGATCTTTTAAGTAAAATAAATCCGGATGAAGTTGTAAAAGTGGTACAAGATATGGTACGTTTGAAAAGCATCAATCCTCCTGGACTGGAAAAGGGAATGTCGGAGTATGTTAAAAACTATATGATTTCAAAAAACATTCCTACGGAAACACTGGAATTTGCAACTGATCGTTATAATGTGATTTCCCGCTTGAAAGGAAAAGGAGAAGAGAATCCCATTATTTTTACCGGACATATGGATGTTGTACCTGTTAGTAAGGATGAAGAGAAGCGTTGGCAGACCGACCCTTTTGGCGGGGAAATCTTCGATGGTAATTTGCACGGACGGGGTTCTTCCGATATGAAAGCCGGTTTAGGAGCGGCGATGGTAGCTATGGGTTATTTGGCGGAAAACGGTATTGTGCCTCCGGGAGATATTATTCTGGTGGCTACTGTGGATGAGGAAGCTTTAATGGGGGGTGCCAAATCCATCATTAAAACCGATGTGGTTGCCGATGCTAAAAATGTGGTTGTTTGCGAACCCACCGGTATGGAGCTGGTGACCTGCTGCCGGGGGCGAACCTGGGCGGATATTACGGTGAAAGGACTGACCGCGCATGCCTCCCAAAAAGGAGCCGGGATCAATGCTATTGACCGCACATTGATGCTGATGAACAAAATGGCGGGTTATGAGATTCCCCATCAGGAACATCCTTATCTGGGCACCTCCTTTTGGCAGATCACTGTAATTAAGGGAGGTGTCGAACCGGCGATTGTTCCGGACAGATGTACGATCACGGTGGATGCCAGATTGGTGCCGGGACAAATGCCCCAGGATATTTGGAATTTGATGGAGCAGCTGATTGCTGAAATCAAGGAAGAGGTGCCGGATTTCGAGGCAGAAATTGAAATATTGGATCAGCGGGAACCTTGGGTAACCCCGGCAGATGACCCGATGATCCAAAAAATCAAGGGAGCATATGAAGTGTTATCCATGCCTTACCGGGAAAACGGTTTCTCGGGCACTACCGACGGGACAATTTTTCGCCGCATCGGGATGGAGGCTGTGATTATCGGACCGGGGGATCTGGCTTGTGTTCACAAGGAAAATGAAAAGGTATCTTTGGAGCAATTAGCTCAGGCAGTTCAATTGTATCTGATAACCATGCTGATTTAGTAGATTTAGAAGGGTATGCCGAGCTCAAGTCCGGTGTAATATTCTCAGGATCAGGCGGAGGATAACCTCCCTCTAATCACATATTGGGAAACTTATCAGACACATGACATTTTGTATAATGAGATAGTATAGGGAATTGACAATGTGCGCAATGCAATCTTCATATGATTAGTGTAAACTCAAGATATGGTTATGAGTGTAATATGTTTTCGGTAATAAGTTAACATTTTTTGTTCTGTACAGGCAGTATTTTAAAAATGAATTATATTAAGGGAGGAATAAATAATGAAGTTTCAAGGATTAACACTGGGAGTACCTACCGAGATCATGCCCGGCGAAAGACGTGTGGCAGCGATTCCCGAAACGGTAAAGAAAATGGTGGCGGAAGGCGCCAAGGTTATCGTGGAAAAAGGAGCCGGAGATGGTTCGTATTTTGCTGATGCAGATTACCAGGCCGCCGGTGCAGTTTTAGTCGACAAAGCCCAAGCTGTTTATGACCAATCCGATATCATCCTGAAAGTAAAAGAACCCTTGATGAATAATAATACCGGTAAGCATGAAATTGAAATGATGAAAAAGGGTCAGGTGCTGGTCACCTTTATTCATCCCGCCTCCCCTGTCAACCATGAAATGGTCAAGGCCATGTCTGCCAAAGGAATTGTTGCCTTTACTTTAGACGGCGTACCCCGTATTTCCCGGGCACAAAACATGGACGCCTTAACTTCCATGAGCACCGTTGCCGGCTATAAAGCAGTATTATTGGCTGCTAACAGACTGTCGAAATTTATGCCCATGGTAGGGACTGCCGTAGGCATGATTAAACCGGCCAATGTTTTAGTAATCGGTACCGGTGTTGCCGGTCTGCAGGCTGTTGCTACTGCCAAGAGAATGGGCGCTGTGGTCACGGCTGCCGATATTCGCCCGGCTGCTCGGGAACAAGCCCAAAGCTTGGGTGCTAAGATTTTAGACCTGGGAATTCCGGATGAATTGGCCGTCGCTGAAGGCGGATATGCCAACAGACTTTCTGATGAATGGTTAGTTAAAGAGCGAGAAGCATTGAAAGCAGCGGTTGCCGATTCCGACATCCTTGTTTTGACCGCTTTGATCCCAGGGAAAATCGCTCCGATCTTAATCACTGAGGATATGGTAAAATCCATGCGCCCCGGTTCCGCGATTGTGGACGTATCCATTGACCAAGGCGGTAACTGCGAAATGACTGATCCCGGAAAGGTATTCGAACTAGGCGGCATCAATATTGACGGCACCAAAAATATTCCCGGGATGATGCCCACCAGTTCCACCTGGATGTTCTCCCATAACATTTACAATTATGTGGCCAATCTTTGTCAGGACGGCAAAGTTAATATCAACCTGGAAGATGAAATTCTGGCACAATCCCTGGTCTGCAAGGACTGCAAGCTAGTCCATGCCGGAACTTTGGAAGCAATGAATATGTAATTGAAATGATTAAAGGGGTCTCAGGTTAAGCCTGAGACCTAATTTTTAGATCAAGAGAATGTAATTAAAAGGGAGGAAAAATAATGGATGCTTTAGTATTAGTAGTGCTCTTTGTTGTAGCCACTATTGCCGGATACAAAGTTATCAGCAATGTACCCAGCCTGCTCCATACGCCGTTAATGTCCGGTATGAATGCCCTTTCCGGGGTTACAGTACTGGGCGGCTTGGTAGCTACAGCCTTAGCTTTGGTTGACGGGCTTAAATTGATAGGCTCAATTTCTATCGTATTGGCCACTATTAACACTGTTGGGGGGTTTTATGTCACCCATAGAATACTGAAAATGTTCAAGGGAAGGGGTTGAGATGATGAGTGTAATAATGTATTTTATCATATCTGTTATTTTAGCGCTTTTTATTCTTTATGATTTATTCTTGATGAGTTCTCCTAAAACAGCAGTTAAAGGAAATATTATCGGGGCAGGGGCCATATTTATAGCTATTATCGTTACCCTTTATTATTATCAAATAATTGGGTTAGGTATTTTATGGATTTGCCTTTTAATCGGCGGGGCAATTGGATTATATCTGGGCGGAAGAGTCAAAATGATCCAAATGCCGGAAATGGTAGCATTTCTCCATGGCTTAGGCGGCTTAGCAGCAGTACTCTTGTCTATTACCGTGTTAACGAATCCTGTGGAAATCACCACCTTTACCTTGACAACAGGAATGCTGGCTTTGGTGGTAGGGGGTCTTACCTTTAGCGGCAGTATGGTGGCAGCATCAAAATTGCACGGGGTTATCTCTTCTAAACCGGTGGTTTTCCCCGGACATAATACCATCAGCATCATCACAATATTCGTGATGTTACTCTCCGTATTATTATCGGTAATTTGGCCTCATTATTTGATTCCCATCTTAGCCTTTAGTTTAATCGTCTCCTTGTTTTTCGGCTATTTGTTTACCATTCGGGTGGGCGGAGCGGATATGCCTATTACGATCTCCTTGCTCAACTCTTGTTCCGGGGTTACGGGAGCGATGGTAGGTATGGCCACCTATGATCCTTTGCTTGTAGCCGGAGGAGGTATTGTAGCTTCTGCCGGTTATCTTTTAACGGAAATCATGTGCCGGGCTATGAACCGGAGCTTATTAGATGTACTGGCAGGGAAAACTACCCTCAGCGGGAAAAGCGGCGGTGCTAAAGGCGGTGGGTTGCCTAAAAAAGAAGAATCAGCAGTAAAGCAGGAAAAGGCTGCGATTGCGCAGAAAAAGACACCCCAACAAATACTGGGCGAAGCAAAAAGTGTGATTCTGGTACCGGGTTACGGCGTGGCTTTGGCTCAAGCCCAATTTGAAGTTAAGAAGCTGGCGGATAAGCTGGAGAAACAGGGGAAAGTAGTGAAATTTGCCATTCATCCAGTGGCGGGCCGCATGCCGGGGCATATGAATGTACTTTTGGCGGAAGTGGACGTACCTTATGATCAGCTCTATGAAATGGATGCCATCAATCCGGAATTTGCCGCAACCGATGTGGTGATCGTTGTGGGGGCCAATGACGTCGTGAACCCGGCCGCCAACACAGCGGAAGGCTCACCGATCTACGGCATGCCGATTCTAAACGTGGATCAGGCCAAGCATGTGATTGTGTGCAATTATGATACCAAGCCCGGATATGCCGGAGTGGATAATCCTCTCTACAGCAACGATGAAAATGTGACTTTAATTCTGGGGGATGCCAAAGCAACGATTGGGCAGCTGAACGACTCCTTAGATGGAAAAAACCCTCAGCAAGCAGGATCTCAGTCCCAAGGCGGACAGGATCAATATCAGGCTCTGCGCGATGCAAAACGGATCATCATTGTGCCCGGTTATGGTATGGCTTTGGCTCAAGCTCAATTTGAAGTGAAAAAGCTGGCGGATAAGCTGGAGAAACAGGGTAAAGATGTGAAATTTGCTATCCATCCCGTGGCGGGCCGCATGCCGGGGCATATGAATGTGCTTTTGGCGGAAGTGGATGTACCTTATGATCAGCTTTATGAAATGGATGCCATCAATCCGGAATTTGCCTCAACCGATGTGGTGATCGTTGTGGGGGCCAATGACGTAGTGAACCCGGCCGCCAATACGGCGGAAGGCTCACCGATCTACGGCATGCCGATTTTAAATGTGGATCAGTCCAAGCACGTGTTCATCTGCAATTTTGACACCAAGCCCGGTTATGCCGGAGTGGATAATCCTCTTTACAGCAACCAGGACAAAGTAACACTGCTCCTGGGGGATGCCAAGGATACGGTGGCAAAACTGGACATTGCTCTGGATGCCCAGGAAACACCCGATGAAGCCACCCCGATGACCAAACAGGACCAATATCAAGCTCTGCGCGATGCGAAACGAATCATTATTGTGCCCGGCTATGGTATGGCTTTGGCTCAAGCTCAATTTGAAGTCAAGAAGCTGGCGGATAAGCTGGAGAAACAGGGTAAAGATGTGAAATTTGCCATCCATCCTGTGGCGGGCCGCATGCCGGGGCATATGAATGTGCTTTTGGCGGAAGTGGATGTACCTTATGATCAGCTCTATGAAATGGATGCCATCAATCCGGAATTTGCCTCAACTGATGTGGTGATCGTTGTGGGAGCCAATGACGTGGTGAACCCGGCTGCCAATACGGCGGAAGGCTCGCCGATTTACGGTATGCCGATTTTAAATGTGGATCAGGCCAAGCACGTGATCATCTGCAATTTTGACACCAAGCCCGGTTATGCCGGAGTGGATAATCCTCTTTACAGCAACCAGGACAAAGTAACACTGCTCCTGGGGGATGCCAAGGATACGGTGGCAAAACTGGACATTGCTCTGGATGCCCAGGAAACACCCGATGAAGCCACCCCGATGACCAAACAGGACCAATATCAAGCTCTGCGCGATGCGAAACGAATCATTATTGTACCCGGGTATGGGATGGCTTTGGCTCAAGCCCAGTTTGAAGTCAAGAAGCTGGCGGATAAGCTGGAGAAACAGGGTAAAGAAGTGAAATTTGCCATCCATCCTGTGGCGGGCCGCATGCCGGGGCATATGAATGTGCTTTTGGCGGAAGTGGATGTACCTTATGATCAGCTCTATGAAATGGATGCCATCAATCCGGAATTCGCCGCAACCGATGTGGTGATCGTTGTGGGAGCCAATGACGTGGTGAATCCGGCCGCCAACACGGCGGAAGGCTCACCGATCTACGGCATGCCGATTCTAAACGTGGATCAGGCCAAGCACGTGATCATCTGCAATTTTGATACCAAGCCCGGTTATGCCGGGGTGGATAATCCTCTTTACAGTAACCAGGACAAAGTAACACTGCTCCTGGGGGACGCCAAGGAAACCGTGGCCCAATTAGATTCTGAGATCAACTAATCATGGGCTTTGTGATCTTGACAATATTGATAAAAACAACAGGTGACATTTTGTAAAATCAAAAGTTCAATCCCTTAAACATTGTGGTCAATGCATCTTTGATCAAAATGGTGTACACTTATGACTAAGGAAAGAAGAAGATTATAAATTCAGAAACAACAAATTTATAAAATAATAACTTCAAGGAGGTTTTTAAAAAATGGCAAAAGTTAGAATGACACCCAGTGAAGCAATGACAGAAGTGCTCTTGCAAGAAGGCGTCGATCACGTAACAGGGATTGTAGGATCTGCATTTATGGATATGTTGGATCTATGGCCCACAGCAGGTATTAAATTCTATCCCGTGCGGCACGAACAAACTGCCGCTCATATGGAAGACGCTTATGGCCGCATTACCGGTAAAGCCGGTGTTTGTATCGGACAAAATGGACCTGGGATGACCAACATGGTGACCTCAGTAGCTGCTGCTAATATGGCTCATACCCCCATGGTTGTAATCGGCCCTTCCGCCGGTTCCTCCACTGTAGGCTGGGACGGTTTCCAGGAATGTAATCAAGTACAGGTATTTAAAGCGGTCACCAAAGCGGTTTTACAGGTTACTCATCCCAGCAGAGCTGGAGATGTCATGAGAACAGCCTTCCGTACCGCTTATGCAGAACGTGGCCCGGTATATGTGGATGTACCCCGTGACTTTTTCTACGGAGAAGTAAATGAAGAAATTCTGCCCCCATATCGCTATCGTGCATTGAATACCCGAGGCGCCGGGGATCCGGTGGAATTGGCTCGAGCCGCTGAAATCCTGGCCAACGCCAAGAATCCGGTGATCATTTCCGGTCGTGGTGCGGTAGACTCAGAAGCCTTTGATGAAATTAAAGCATTGGCAGAACATTTATCTGCTCCGGTAGCAGTTAGCTATCTCCATAATGATGCTTTCCCGGCAGATCATCCCCTGTGGGTAGGACCTATTGGTTATATGGGTTCCAAAGCAGCCATGTATGCTGTGAAGGATGCGGATGTGATTTTGGCTGTAGGTTGCAGACTATCCGTTTTTGGTACTCTGCCTCAGTATGATATCAACTATTTCCCGGAAGATGCCAAGATCATCCAAATTGATGTTAATCCCAAACAGATCGGCCGCCGTCATCCCGTGGAAGTTCCCATTGTGGGCGATGCTAAACTTGCTGCCAGTGAACTATACAAACAATTAAAGGCTAAGGGTGATCGTCAGCCGGATGCCGGAAGATTGGCTAAAGTTAAAGAATTACAGAATAACTGGAATCAGGAACTTAAAGATTTGGCCATGGAACCGGGAACACCCATGAATCCTCGCCGAGTGCTCTATGAAATAAGCGGCATGATGCCTGGAAACGGTATTCTTTGCACCGACATTGGGAACGTTTCCTCCACTGCCAACAGCTACTTTAAATTTACCCAATCCAGGAGACATATTGCTGCTTTGACCTTTGGTAACACCGGTTTTGCTTATCCCGCAGGCCTGGGTGCCCAATTGGCTGATCCGGAAAGCCCGGTTGTATGTATCATCGGTGACGGTGCCTGGGGCATGAGCTTGCACGAAATCAGCACTGCTGTTGAGCACAATCTGCCGGTTATCGCCTGTGTATTCAGAAATATGGGCTGGTGTGCAGAAAAGAAAAACCAAATCGACTTCTACAACAACCGTTTCGTCGGCGTTGATATCCCCAATCCTATCAGCTTCGTGCCGGTAGCTCAGGCATTAGGTGCTGAGGGAGTCAGAATTGAAAAAGAAGATCAGATTCAGGGCGCATTTGAGCAAGCCTTGGCTTCCAGAAAGCCCACCGTGCTGGAATTCTGTGTGGATGGAACGCAGTTGGCACCTCCCTTCAGAAAGGATGCTTTGGCATTACCGACCCGTCATTTAGAAAAATATGCTCACTTGGATTACAGAAACTGGGATAAATAAAAAAACAAATAGATTCTTATTTTAGAAACTACTTTTATGGCTTTCTGGGCATGATGATTTTAAATCATCTTTGCCCATGAAAGCCATTTTATTTTGCATTATGTGTTTAGTCTGGATTTCTTACAGCTAAGTGACAGGTAATTAATTTGCTAATTTTAAAGGAAATGTGTTATATTGTGTCGAAATGTATATTGTCATAATGTAAATAATAATTGCCTGCTGATCAAACTAAATTATAATTTCCCACATAACATGAAGAATCAATCTTTCATGGCAGTGAGAGGAATTAGAAGAACCGGACTGTAAGAAAATTTTTAGATTTTCTTTTTTTTGATGATTTTTAAGAATGGGGTACTAAACATGGAAAAGGACTTTATCTTGACAATTGAGCACGTTTTGAATTCTCCTCATTTTAAAAAAGGAGAAATTATCGCCGGTACGGCAGGAATTAAGCGCAGGATTAAGTGGGTGCATATCTTGGACTCCCAATTATATGATAGCCTTACAGGCAATGAATTTATTCTTTCCACCGGACGTGTTTTTACTGATTTGGAGACCGGTCTTTCCTTTTTACAGAATCTGATTAAGAGGAATGTTTCCGGCCTATGTGTAGAATTGGTTTCCCATATTACTTCTATTCCTGATGAGTTGATTAAATTGGCGGATGAACACGATTTTCCCTTGGTGGTATTTCGTGATACCGTAAATTTCATCGATGTCACCCGGGATCTGCACACGATGATCATTACCAAAGATTCCATTACCTTTTCTCGGATGGAGGAGTTTTCCGCAAAGCTAAACGAGATCCTCCTGGCTTCTCATGATATGGAAGATATTTTAGCAGTGGTACATCAGTTTACGGGGCAAAATGTGGTTTATGTGCCGGCCCAGGGAGAAGCTGTTTTTGTGCCTTCTATACCCATGGCAGAACGGAAGGGTTTTCTTAAATTTGCTGCCCAAGGTCTGATCAGAGACCTCAACCTTTCTTTTGTCAGCAGACCCATTAACGTCCTAAACCGAAAATGGGCGGATGTGTTTCTTTTTTCCGGG
The DNA here is from genome assembly GCF_002224645.1 of Dehalobacterium formicoaceticum. NCBI lineage: Bacteria > Bacillati > Bacillota > Clostridia > Eubacteriales > Peptococcaceae > Dehalobacterium > Dehalobacterium formicoaceticum. The sequence continues at coordinate 1,978,928 of NZ_CP022121.1, forward strand.
CAGCACGAATTGCAGGATATTGAAATTTTAATTTTGGATCGGGTGGTTGTGGCCCTAGCTCAGGAGCTGCTGCGGGAATTATCCGGGCAGGAGAAAAGAAACCATGAGGAGAACCTTTGGATTATGGGCTGGCTCAAGGGGCGTCTTCCCGAATACGAAGTAACCCATAAATTGAGTCAATCTGTGCTGAAGACGGATGTTTCCGGCTATCTGGTTTGCGTCCTAAGGTTGAATAACCCATCCAGACAAGATAAGCATTTAAATAAATTTATGACTCATACCATGATTGTGGCACGCTCCCTCTTTGAGGAAGAAGGATTCTATTTATTAGGCACATGTGAAGCCGATCAATTAGTTTTTGTGCTCTTGGATTATAATTCAGGGAGCGCTTGGAAAAAGAAGCTGCCCAAAATTATTGATCAGCTGCAATTGAGGAATCATTCTCTGCCCAAAGGTGTTCAAGCCTTTTACGGGGTAGGAAAAAGAGTTACCCTGGTAAACGAGGTAAAGCTCAGCTATGAGACAGCTTTGGATGCCATTGCTATTCAAAAAAGAACCGGGAAAAATGAGCCTATTTATGATGACTTACACATTTATCGCATTATTTCTTTATTGGATCGGGTCAGTAATTTGGATAATATGATTGATGAATACCTGACACCAGTCATTAAATATGATCAAGAGCACCACACGGAATTGATGAAAACCCTGGAGGTTTATTTAAGCTCCAATGGATCGAAACAGCAAACAGCGGAGCTGCTCTTCATTGTACGCCAAACCCTCTATCTGCGCATCCAAAAGCTGGAGCATCTTTTGGGTGAGGATTTTATGAAGGCGGAAAAACGTTTAGCCATCGAACTGGCTCTTTGTGCTTATAATTACAAAAGAACGGTTTCTTGATTTATGATTACCGCAGATCGGCCGGATGGACTAATTCCTTTAATTACCATCCGGCTTTTTTTTACTGTCAGGATCTGCCAGTTCCTAAGGATTGAAGGTATTAGTACAATCAGAGGTTTTGACGCCATAACAACTAAAGATTTTAATTATAATATTCACGATATCATAATAAAACACTTAGTTGTGATCAGTGTTTTTATTAAGTAAAATTATTATTAACATAATGTAAAATATATTTTAAGAACACATTTACGAAATGAGTGCTGCCTATAAGTATTAACTCAACTTTCGCAGAAAGAAACAGCCAGTCGTTCCTTGAAAAACGAGGGTAAATTGCTGATTAAGAAGTCAATCAGTTTGCGGATTTCTGCCTCTGCCAGTTGTAGTTGCTCTTGTAAAAATTGTTCCATTAGGAAGAAGATTCTCTGTAGCGCCTCCACTAAGCTGATATCCTGTAACTCGTCGCAACAGATGTAGAAAAGGTTGCCAATGGTTCTCGGGTCTTCACCGTTTCGGCTCTCCAAAGCCAGCATGATGTATCGGATAAACACGATGGTAACGTGCGCCACCATGGAATCATAAGAACGTCCCTGAAACTCTTTGGACAACCCGAGATAGGACTTGGACATCTTGAAGAAAACCTCGATGTTCCAACGCTTCCCATAAATGCGGATGACCTCTTCATCCGGAAGTTCAGTATCGGTGGTGAGGAGCGCTAGCCATTTCTTCTTGGCTCTTCTGTCCCTGACAAATACGATCTTAGCTTGTACTGGTTCGCCGCTTGACATCTGGCCAATTTCTACAATGATAGAGGCAAGGACTTTGGCCCGACCCCGTTTCTTTTTGACTGCGGCATACAGCTTGTTCAGGGTGAGATTTTGTCCCTGGTATTCATATTTGACTGTGGGCATCGACTTAAGCATACAGATGGTGTGAAGTTGCTGTTCCAATACCTTTCTGATCACGACGGGAAAGGAAAACCAACTGTCAAACAGGAGGTAGCTGGCCGGAACCATGTACGCCTTGGCTTGTTTTAGCAGTTCCAACAACACTTCAGTGCTCTTGTGGATAGCCTCTTTACGTCTCTTATAGCCGTTTGTCCGTTTGTCCATAGCATTCATGCCTTGTAGTCGGTTCGATTCCTTCTCTGAGCTAAGCAGGGAGAAGGCTAGAGGCAAAAAGGTGTTGCCGTCTGACCAACCCAAGGTTAGCATTCGGAAGCCTCGGACGTATTTGTGTTCCACATGGTCGTAGACCCTAGCCAGAAGTTCTACTGCCTTGCTTCGGGATCGACTGAAAAGGGAGTCATCGATGATAAAGACATTGACTCGCTTCTCGTCAGTGAGCGGTACGATGTGGTTTTGAATGATCTGGGAGCTGAGCAGCAGCAAGAACTTACGCCAGTTGTAGTAGCAGTTGTTCAGAAATCGGTAGACAGCATCTTTTTGAAATGGGGCGTTGTTGGCATCGGTGTTCAGATAGCGCCATAGGTTTTTGCCCATAAAGATCAGCGTCACGAGAAACTGTAGTAGGTCTTTGCAAGGAAAGCCCTTCTGTTTAAAAAAGTTCGACTGCTTTAATGTTTGGCCAATTTTATGTTCCTTGAAAAAGTTTGCAACGTAATTGGCTGACTCCTTTTCAGAAGCTATTTTTTTTGGTAATATAGAAGTCACAAGAACACCCTTCTTTCTATGGAATAATTGGGTTTTGTCACTTCAATTTTACCATATCGAGGGGGTGTTTTTGTTGTTAAATTTCATATTTACCAAGGGTTTGAGGACATTTTTCTAGTGCGAAAGTTGAGGTATTAATTATTGTATGCTAATGATAATATAAACAGAAGACTAATCATGCTTTTGGCAGTACGATAGTGAACTCGTTCAGCGTAAGCTGAATACCGGTGCTTCAGATTGTGAACGATCTCACCTGGGTAAAAACAGGAAATCCCACTCATAGAAGCGGGAGTCTTGGAATTCGATCAAGGATCATATAACGTACAGAGTTGGGAGTGATAAAATGTCTGTAACAAAAAGAGAAGCCAAGGTAAGCGTAAACAATTTAACGAAAAGCTTTGGCGATCTGTTGGTCTTAAATGACATTAATTTCACCGTGGGTAAAGGTGAATTTCTTGTGATTGTGGGACCGACAGGATGTGGCAAGACCACCTTTTTAAATGTGCTTTCCACCCTTTATCCTGCCACCAAAGGGAATATTTTAATTGACGGGGAACCGGCTGATCCCAAGAAACACAATATTTCCTTCGTTTTTCAGGAGCCATCCTGTCTGCCTTGGCGCACCGTGCGGGATAACATCGCCTACGGCATGGAAGTAAAGAAATTTCCCCCCGATAAACTAAAAAAAGAATTGGATAAAGTGATGGAAGTGGTAGGACTGACAGAATGTGCCGATCTTTATCCCAACCAGATTTCTTCCAGTATGGAACAAAGGGTGGCCATTGCCAGGGCCTTTTCCGTCAATCCGGACCTGCTCCTGATGGACGAGCCGTATGGACAACTGGATGTGAAGCTGCGCTTCTATCTGGAGGATGAACTGATCCGTATCTGGAAGGAATTTGGAAATACCGTACTTTTTGTCACCCATAATATTGAAGAAGCTGTTTATGTGGCGGAAAGAATCTTAATCCTCAGCAATAAACCGACAACGATCAAGGCCGAGGTCCATGTGGATTTACCAAGACCTCGTAATTATCTTGATCCGGAATTTATTCGGATCAGAAAAGAAGTTACTGAATTAATAAGGTGGTGGTGATTATTGGGTTCAGTGAGATAGAATAACTTATGGTTTTTTTGTTTCAAGGATCAAGATTTTGGCGCTGATTTTTCTTATGATTTTCCAAAAGAAAATGGAGGTAAGAAACATGAAAAAATGCTCTTCTTTTAAGTTATTGGCAGTTTTCCTCGGCTTGATTTTGTTTTCTTTTGCGTTAACCGCGTGCGGCGGCTCTAATGGCACAGATTCAGGAGATGGGGATAAAGTTACTAAATTAAATGCAGCCTTTTTAGGTCAAATTGATGCCTGGCCCATCTATACCGCAACTATGGACGGTACTGATGAAAAATATGGCTTGGATATCGAAATGATGTTTTTTGACTCCGGGATGCCCATGATTGAAACCTTGCCGGCAAAACAATGGCAGATCGCGGATGCCGGTAGTGTGCCTTCTCTGATGGCCAGCTTAAGGTATGATGTGGAAATGGTCGGTATCGCTTCCGATGAATCCCCGGCCAATGCGGTTATGGCCAGAGCAGACAATGCGGTCTTTAAAACCCAAGGTTCCAATCCTGATTTTCCGAAAGCTTTTGGCAGCGCGGATGACGTGCGGGGCAAAACCTTCCTGGTAACCACCGTATCCAGCGGCCATTACACCTTATCAAAATATTTGGAAGCCCTGGGATTGACTGAAAAAGATGTTGTCATTAACAACCTGGAACAAGCTCAGGCGATCAAAGCCTTTGAAAGCGGCGAGGGAGATTTCCTGGTATTATGGACGCCCTATATGTATCGTGCCTTTGAAAAAGGTTGGAAAACAGTAGCAGATGCTTCGCAGGTTGGTGCTACCACATTGATGATGTTCCTGGCTGAAAAAGATTTTGCCGCAGAACATCCTGAATTAGTCGCTCAGTTCCTGGCAGCCAATAACGAAAAAACTAAAAGATATCTTAGTGAAGGGGTAGCCTTAGTCCCGGAAATTCAAACCTATTACAAGGATTGGGCAGCTATGGATATTTCGGAGTCAGATGTTAAACTGGATATCGAAACCCATAAACTATATACCATTGAAGAGCAAATTGCGATGATGGAAAGCGGCGAATTAGAAGCTTCCCTCACGGATGCCGCCAACTTCTTTGTTAACCAAAACAAATTTAAACCGGAAGAATTTGATCAATTAAAAGCAAAGAAATTTGGGATTAACCCGGCTTACTTAAAAGCAGCTTTAGAAGTAAAACCTGCTGAATAATGATGTACTTCTCGGAGGTAGAAGGTGTTGCCTTCTACCTCCGTTTTAACAAGTCATTGCTGCACCTTTAGTTCAGATGTCATCAATTTGGGAGTGATAAAATGGAGGTCAAAAATAGCGGCAATAGTTTATTTTTGCGAGTGTTGCCTTTAATCACCATCGTCTTATTCTTTGTTTTTTGGGAACTGATTGTTGTGTTTGGTGTAGTGCCGAACCAGTTATTGGCGTCCCCTACCCAGGTGGTTGCCCTGTTTATTGATAAGCTGACCAATGTTAATCCCGACGGTGCTCTTCTTTGGGATCATGCGAAAGTCAGTTTGATGGAGGGGCTTACCGGGTATATTTTGGCTTTGGTTATTGGTATTCCCCTTGGTTTGGCCATGGGATGGTTTAAAACCCTGGACGGTTTGGTTCGTCCCATCTTTGAGATTGTTCGTCCGATTCCGTCAGTTGCCTGGATTCCTTTATGCATCATCTGGTTTGGTACGGGACTGGCCAGTAAAGCCTTCATCATTTTCGTCGGCGGCTTGGTGCCCTGTGTCATCAATTCTTACGCCGGTGTACAAATGACCAATCCCACCTTTATTCGTATGGCTCGAACCTATGGGGCGAATAATTGGGAAATATTTAAAAATATTTGTGTACCGTCGGCTTTACCAATGGTATTTGGCGGCTTACAGGTGGCGCTGGCGGCTTGCTGGACCTGTTTGGTTGCCGCAGAATTGGTTGGGGCTGATGCCGGTCTGGGATTTTTGATCACTATGGGCAGACGGTTGCTCATGCCTGATATGATTATCTTAGGTATGGTCATGGTTGCTCTCACCGGGGTTATTATGGCGATTATTATTGACAAGGTAGAGAAACGCCTCGTAAAAGGGCTAAGAAGGGGGTAAAAAAGTGAGCAAACAAGCATTAGAAGCAAGCTGCCCGGCCGATGCCAATGTCAACAAAGGACCGAATCAGCTATTAAACCTTCTGCGCAATAAGCGTGTTTTAAATCTAATCTCCATCCTTTCCTTTTTAGGCATCTGGGATTTGCTGGTGCTTTACGGATTCGCCCCATTAATGCCCAGGCCCATTGAAGTTGTTCAGTCTTTATATCAGATGCTTATAGAACCACTGGCAGGAAAAACGATCATTGGTCACGTCTGGATCAGTTTTCGCCGGGTAATTATTGCCTTTTTCATTGCTGCCGGAATCGGGATTCCCATTGGGGTCCTGATGGGATTTAATAAATATGCCTATGCCATAATTAAACCCATTTTTGAATTTTTCAAACCCATGCCTCCTATTGCCTGGATTTCATTATCCATTTTATGGTTTGGGATCGGAGAAACCTCTAAGATATTTATTATTCTTATTGGAGCCGTGGTTCCTGTGATCATTAACTCCTTTAACGGAATTCGTTTAGTGGAGCCGGAACTGTATGATTGTATCAGAAATCTGGGTGCCAATTATCGGCAGGAACATATACAGGTGACCTTTCCTGCCTCTTATCCGGCAATTTTTGCCGGATTGCAAGTAGCCCTCAGTACCTCATGGACCTGCGTCGTAGCTGCTGAACTGGTGGGAGCGAGAGAAGGGGTAGGCTTTATTATCGTTCAAGGTATGAATGTGGATAATACGGCGATGATTATTGCCGGGATGTTAGTCATCTGTCTCGTATCTTTTCTTAGTTCGCTCGCCATAAACTATGTGGAAAGGTGGCTTTGTCCATGGAAAAGAACGCTGGATTAAAGAAGACGCAAAAGAAATCGACGGCTCCGGAAGGGAAAAAGATGATCGAATTCGTCGGCACGACCAAGAATTTTGATGAGAAAAAAGTCTTGAGCGAAATGGACTTTTCCGTATATGAAAACGAATTTGTTGTCATCCTGGGACCGGGGCAGTCGGGGAAAAGCACCCTATTCCGCATGATTGCCGGGTTTGAACAACCGACGACCGGAAAGGTCTATGTGGATGGTAAGGAAGTAGACGGACCGGGACCTTCCGTAGGTTTCGTTTTCCAAAGATACACCCTTTTCCCTTGGCAAACCGTGTTGGGAAATGTGGAAATGGGTCCGAAACTACGTGGCGTGCCCAAAAAAGAAAGAAGAGAACGGGCGGCCCATTATATTAAATTAGTTGGCCTTGAAGGATTTGAAGATCGTTATCCCCATCAGCTGAGCGGGGGTATGAAGCAGCGGGTAGGGATTGCCCGAGCCTATGTAAATGAGCCGAAGCTGCTTCTTTTGGATGAACCTTTCGGCCAATTAGATGCACAGACCAGAATTTTAATGGAACAGGAAATCAGTCGGATCTGGGAAGCAGACAAAAGGACGATTTGTTTTGTCACCAATAATATTGATGAAGCGATTTTCCTGGCGGATCGCATCATCACTTTAGACGGCAAGCTGCCTGGTCGTATGAACAGAAGTTACGATGTCAATTTGCCCCGGCCCAGGGAATTTACCGACCTGGAATTTTTGAAATTACGACAGCAAATAACGGATGAAACCGAATTAGTATTATAGAATGTGCAAGATGTATGATGGCAGGATGGGGAATAATCAAAATAGCAATCTGACAGCAGGGCTGATTTTTTTCATCTGTTGATATTAATATGATTCCAAGGATAAACTTAGTTTCTTTATTTTGAAGGCGCGCCTGATGGGCGTCTTTTTTTTACTTTAAAAATTATAAATTTACATAAATTAACTGACACTTTGTCTATTTCATCTTATTAACATCTTAACAGAGTGCTTAATGAAAGGAAATTTCAATTATCGTATAATTATGATAACGAAAATCAAAATATTTAAAGGAGGGAATAAGGAGAAAGCTATAGTTTACGAAACTTATAAAATTTGGGAGGGGTTTTTTTTGCAAGAAAAGGCGCAATTAGAACGAAATTTAAAACCGTCCAATGTTTGGGCGCTGGCTCTGGGCAGTATTATAGGCTTTGGTTGTTTTGTTTTACCAGGTGATTGGATGAGAATCGCGGGTCCCTTAGGGGCAGCCATCGGTTTGGCTTTAGGGGGTCTTTTGATGATGGTTATTGGCAACAGCTATGGTTTTATGGTTAAAACCATTCCTGTGGCCGGGGGCGAGTTTGCTTATTCCTACAGTACTTTTGGCAGATATCATGCCTATTTTTGCGGTTGGCTATTATCTTTAGGTTATTTTTCCATCGTTCCTATTAATGCAACGGCGATCCCCATTTTAGGGCAGTTTATCTTACCGGATATTTTCAGCCAGTATTATTTATATACCATTGCCGGCTGGGATGTTCATTTAGCCGATGTCGTTGTGGCAAGTGTGGCAATTCTGTTCTTCGGCTATATGAATTATCGCGGTGCTGATGTGGTGGGGCAATTCCAATTATTGATGGTCGTGATCTTAGTGGGCTCGGTCTTTTTATTAGCCGGCGGGGCCGTAATCTCTCCTGGGGCAACCTTCAGCAATTGGCAGCCACTTTTTGCTCCGGGAAACAGCGCTATTGCAGGAATTCTGGCGATCGTTGCCATTTCCCCCTGGTTATTCGTGGGCTTTGATACCATTCCTCAGGCGGCAGAAGAATTTAATTTCTCACCCAAACAAGGCCGCAATCTGATTTTTTTAGCCATCTTTTTTGGCGCTATTATGTATGTCCTGGTAACCTTATCTACCGCTATTGCCCATCCCTGGCAGGAATTGCTGGGTGCCAGCCCCATTTGGGCTACCGGTCAGGCCATGACCGATATGTTAGGACCCATTGGATTGGCAATTTTGGTCGCGGGAGTATTAATGGGGATTTTTACAGGAATTAACGGATTTTACATGGCGTCCAGCAGATTGTTGTTCGGGATGTCACGGGCAAAAATTTTGCCGGAATGGTTTTCCAAAATTCATCCCAAGCATAATACCCCTTCCAATGCAGTACTCTTTGTGATGGTGATCGCCTTAATTGCACCCTGGTTTGGCCGGGCGGTAATTTCCTGGATCGTGGATATGTGTGCGGTAGGTACAGCGGTTGGTTACGGTTACACTGCTTTTTCTGCTTATATCCTAAGCGGTAAAGCCGGTAATGAAGAGGATAGAAAAGGACGTGCTTTCCATCTGTTTGGTTCCTTGGCTTCCTTGACATTTCTCGTCTTATTGTTGGTACCGGGCATGCCGGCCTTTTTATCCATCCCCTCCTGGGTGGCTTTGGGAGTATGGCTGGGACTGGGAGCGATCTTTTACCTGGTTAAAGTAGGTGAATACAAGAAAATTCCCGATAATGAATTGGATCAACTGATTCTCGGCGAAAATGCCCAGGCGATTCGTAAAAATTTCAACGGGAAAGCTAATGCAAAGATCAGCGTAGCCCCAAAGCAGGGCCGGACCAGATAGAGTGAATCTTCTATCAGTGGGGGTTTTTCGGACAAGCAGGGCGTGATCAATAATTTGCATATTATCAGGTAGATTTTTAATCCGCGGGAAGCTGGGAAACTCATTAAGGAACTAGTTACCACTATATCCAACCATTAACAGGATGGGGGGATTAGTGGTAATTAGTTTTTAGGAAAAAGAGACTTAAAAACAAGGATTTAATAAAATTATATCGAAACTATTTATGTTAGTAATAAGGAGGGAGTAATTTGGATTATACTAAAGACTATATCAAGGTGCGAAATTTTATTAATGGTGCATGGATTGAAGAAGCGGCCTGTGATCAGCTGACTATCTATAACCCATCTACCGGAGAGGCAATTGGAGAAGTTCCCTGTACCGGTCAGGAAAGGGTACAGGAAGCCATTGATGCTGCCCATACCGCCTATCAAACCTGGCGTAAGGAATCCGTCCACAAGCGGGTTTCCTATCTGTTTGAGCTGCGTAATAAGATGAAGGAATATGTGGAGGAATTGGCTTCGATCATTGCCGTTGACCAAGCGAAGCATATTGAGGATGCCCGGGGCGAGGTAAATCGAGTGATTCAGATTGTGGAGACGGCCTGTGCCATCCCCATGCTGACCCGGGGGGAAAAAATCGAAATCGGGGGCGGTATGGAGGGACAAATAGTGCGTAAGCCCTTAGGGGTGATCGCCGGGATTTCGCCCCATAACTTCCCCGCTTTGATTTTTGGCTGGTTCATTCCTTATGCTATTGGTACCGGGAATACCATTGTCTATAAAGCCAGCGAGCAATCTCCTTTATTTATGCAAAGAATGATGGAAATATTTCAAGAAATTGGACTGCCCCCGGGAGTGGTCAACCTGGTAAACGGAGATTATAATGTAGGAGAAAGCCTGATGGCCAGTCCTAAGGTGCGGGGGGTTTGTTTTGTCGGCTCCACCCCGGTGGGCAAGCATATTTCAGAGGTATGCGGTCGCGAAGGAAAGAGGGCCATGGTTTTGGCCGGGGCCAAAAATTCTCTGCTGGTGATGGAAGACGTGAAAATGGAGGGCTTTATCGGTCAATATCTTAATTCCTGCTATGGTGCCGCGGGGCAAAGATGTATGGCCGGCTCCGTAATTGCCGCTGTACCGGAAATTTATGACCAGGTCAAGACAGCCATGATCGAGGCAGCTCAAAAACTGAAGGTGGGGGACGCCACCGATCCCAGCGTTTTTGTAGGGCCGGTGATCTCTCAGAAACATTTGGACCGGGTTCTGGAATATGTGGAGCTTGGTCTAAAAGAAGGGGCTAATTTGGCTTTGGATGGCAGAAATCCACAGCTTCCGGAAAAAAATCAAGAAGGATATTTTATCGGTCCCACGATTTTATCGGAGGTTACACCGGAAATGCGGGTAGCTCAGGAGGAGATTTTCGGTCCTGTGGTTTCCCTGATGAAGGTGGACAATCTGGATCATGCCCTGGAAGTCATGAACAGCTCTCAATTTGGCAATGGGGGGGCCATTTTCACCCAAAACGGCTATTATACCCAAAAGTTCCTGGATGAGATTGAAGTAGGGATGGCCGGTGTCAATGTTGGGGTGCCTGCTCCTGTGCCCTATCTGCCCTTTGGCGGGACCAAGAACTCCATTTTCGGCAGCGGTATTAAAGCCCAGGGACAAGACGGTGTAGAGTTCTTCACCCAACGGAAGGTAGCCACCATTAAATATTTCCCGGAGGAGACTCATCAGGCGACACCAAAGGAAGAAGCGAGTAAAAGTGCATTTTAACCAGGGAGGTGTTGCTATTGACCTATACCAGACTGGCCACGGGTAAGCTCGGTGAAGATATGGCGGCAGCGGAGCTAAAGCAGCGGGGCTATCGCATTGTTTCCCGTAATTTCCGCTGTCGTCTGGGGGAAATCGACATCATTGGAGAACTGGATGGTCGACTCATTTTCATCGAGGTAAAGACCCGCACTTCGTTAGCTTTTGGCCTGCCCCAGGAAACGGTGCATTATCGCAAGCAGGAAAAAATCAAAAAGGTCGCCCAATTTTATCTTGCCGCAACCGGGCAATTTCAACGGGATATTGGTTTTTGTGTGGTGGCAGTGCAATTGGATCAGGAGGGAAAAGTCAAAAAAATCGAAGTTATCGAGGATGCCTTCTAATCCTAAAGTATTTTAAAGTATTTCTATATGCTGTTCATAACTCAATCACGATCAATTATAGAATAATAAAGTTATTTGAAGGATTCTTACCCCAAAAGAGAGAATTAACAATATAGAAAGAATTCACACAAGTAATGGAGGAAAGAGACATGGAACATTCCTTAGGTACAGTTTTACCCTTATATTCAGCGATTCCTTTTGTTTGCATGTTATTATCTATTGCCCTGGGGCCCGTCCTGATCCCCAATATCTGGCATCACCATTTTGGAAAGATCTCGGCAGGTTGGGCCGCTTTGATTGCCATTCCTTTGCTTATTTTTTATCAAAAAGAAGGTCTGGATGAATTACTCTTTGTCATGATTGCCGATTACATTCCCTTTATCGTGCTTTTAGGCGCCCTCTTTACCGTGGGGGGAGGCATTCTGGTGCGTACTTCCCTCAAAGGAACCACCGCCGTCAATGCCGGTTTTCTTACCATAGGTGCCCTGCTGGCCTCCTGGATGGGAACCACGGGTGCTGCCATGCTGCTGATTCGTCCTTTTCTCCGGGTGAACAAGCATCGTAAATACAAAGCTTTTATGGTCGTCTTCTTTATTTTCATGGTCGCCAATGTGGGAGGAGCCTTAACCCCCTTGGGAGATCCCCCCTTATTTCTGGGCTTCCTGCATGGGGTGCCCTTCTTTTGGACTTTGCGTTTGATCAGCCCTATGTTGGTGGTACTTGCTGCCTTACTGGTCATTTACATTGCCTTTGATAAGTTTTATCTCGGGAAAGAAGCCAAGGAAAACACCGGGCTTAAGATTCAACAGGGTTCTGATGGCGATTGTGCCGTCGCACCATCCAACGGGAAAAAATTAGAAATCCTTGGTACCCAGAATTTTATTCTTCTGGCTGCTGTGATCGGCATCATTATCTTTAGCGGCAGTGTGAAAATGAGTGAAGTTTCCGTATTGGGCGTCCATCGCGGTTTACAGGATATCATTCGGGATTTGGTCCTGGTTGCCATTATGGTGATCTCCATGAAAATCACACCGAAAGCACTGCGCACCGAAAACGAGTTCTCCTGGGGACCGATTCAGGAAGTCGCTTATCTTTTCTTCGGGATCTTTATTACCATGGCTCCGGTCTTAGCGATTTTAAAAGCAGGAGAAGCCGGTGCCCTCAGTTTCGTCACCGCTGCCGTGAAGGAACCGGCCCAATATTTTTGGATTGCAGGAGTTCTTTCCAGTTTTCTGGATAATGCGCCCACTTATCTGACCTTCTTCAGCACAGCCTTAGGCCAATTCTATCCAGGTATGGCGGAAGCTCCGGCAGTGGCTCTGCTTCTCACGGAACATCCTACTCATTTGATGGCCATTTCTGCCGGATCGGTATTTTTTGGGGCAGTTACCTACATTGGTAATGCGCCCAACTTTATGGTACGCTCCATTTCAGAGCAGTGCGGGGTAAAGATGCCCAGCTTCTTCGGCTATATGGCCTATAGTGTCTGCATCCTGCTGCCGTTATTTGCTTTGGTTACCCTGATATTCTTTCTTTAAATGCAGCTAGATCTTAATCATTCATGTTATGCTAAAAAAGCTCGGACACTAGTCCGGGCTTTTTTTTCGCGAATTATGGGGAAGGTTCAGTTGCTTCCATCCCTGTTAAAAGCAGATAGACAAAACTATTAATAGAACAAACTCGCATAATAACAAGGAAGCAAAAATACCGTCTCTGTGCTCCCTATGCTCCAGGCAACATTAAAAGAACTGGTACATAAGATACAATTGAAATAGCCTGAATTTTGGGGTGCTGAAGTTTGTCAGTAAAGAAAGAAGAAAGGAGGAAGGATCAGTATTATGAAATTTTATCTGGTGCAACCCGGTGATACACTAAATAAAATTGCCTCCCTTTATGGTGTCGCCGAGGAGGAAATTCTGCAAGCCAATGATCTGGAAAAGCCGGATTTGATTCAAGCGCATCAAATGATCTTAATACCTAAGTCTGCAAAAAACTGCCCTTTTCTTCAGCAAAAAATGGTGGTGGAAATTGAGAGAGATGGAGTCATTGCTACGGATAAATGCGTGCGTTCCCCAAACGGCACCTATACCTACACGGTGCAAAGGGGTGACACCCTCTATAAAATTGCTCAGCGATTTGGTACTACTGTTGCAACCCTTGCGGCCTTAAATTATATTGCCAATCCTAACGTGATAAGTCCAGGACAGGTACTAATCTTACCCCAGGCCGATACGACCATTTATACTGTAAAACCTGGTGATACTTTATATTTAATTGCCCAAAGGTTTAACACCACCACCCAATCATTGGTTCAATTAAATAACTTGACCAATCCGAATTTGATCTATCCTGGCCAGGTGCTCCAAGTCCCCAGAGGAATGCCGGCACCGGTACCGCCTTCTCCGCCCGCGCCTGGACCTACAGAAGAATATGAAGTACGGCCAGGGGATACTCTTTATTTAATTGCCCAAAGGTTTAATACCACCGTAGAAACTTTGGCCCGCCTGAATAACATGGCAAATCCAGCACTCATTTATCCGGGAACAGTGATCTTGGTTCCGGTTACTCCATCAGAACCTGGCCCTGAGCCACCCTTCCTGGAAAGCCTCTGGTTTTATGTTCATTCCCCGGCCGCCTGGAGGAGCTTGCAGGAACATTACCAATCCATTTCGGCCTTGGTGCCCTTTTGGTACCAGATAACCGATGAGGGTGAGATTATCGACGGGACCAATCAGCAGGTGCTGGATTTTGCGAAGAGAAATAATTTATTTGTTTACGGTTTGTTCCATAACTTTAACGGGGTAAGTTTTGATACGAAACTGATTGACCATGTACTATCAGATGCCCAACTGCGGGAGACGTTGATTGATAATATTGTTAATTTGGTCGAGGAAAAAGGCTTGAACGGAGTCAACATCGATTTTGAGTTTATTTCACCGGAAAACCGGGATAACTTGACACTGTTCATGAACAACCTATATCAGCGCATGCATCCCCAAGGATATGTGGTAACCATTGATGTCCTGGCTAAGGAAAGTGATAATCCAACCAATCGGTTAAGCGGGGTGTATGACTATCGTGCTTTGGGAGAAGCAGCAGATCAGGTAATTGTATTGACCCAGGACGAACATTACATGTCCTTCCCCGATCCCGGACCGATTGCATCTCTTCCTTGGGTTAAAAGGATTTTAGATTATACGGTATCTCAAATACCCGCAGAAAAGGTAAAGATGGCTGCCCCGGTCTATGGATATGACTGGCCTATTGGTGCGCCGGGCCGACTTGTTACCTATCCGGAAGTGGTGTCTTTGGCGGAGCGATATCAGGCAGAAATTCAATTTGACACCGAAAGTGCTTCACCTTATCTTGATTATACAGCAAACGGTATTGCCCACCAGGTATGGTTTGAAAATGCCATGAGCTTTGGTATGAAGCTAGAGACAGCGGAACAATATGGTTTGGGGGGTTTTGCCTCCTGGAAACTGGGCGATGAAGACCCGGCAGTCTGGGCAGTAATAGAGCAGCACAATTAATATTTTAGCAAGAAAACTCCTGCCCAGGCTGATGGGAAGGAGTTTTTTGTTGATCTGCTTCTTGGTGCATAAGGTCGTAGTCTGTCGAAAATTATCGAAATTTTACCGGTATCTAAAATACTGAAAAGTTAAATAATAATGAAAAGGTGGTGGTTTAATGACGTTTTTTACGGCACCAAGGAGTAAGGCGGAAAAACAACAGCAGTTGGTGGATGTGGAGGAAGCTTATAATTTATGGGATACTTTGAGGTCGAAGTACAGTGTCATGGAACGATTGCAGATTTGGACGAACTTTGCTCATGATCCTGAGTTTGTGCTGATTCTTCGTAAGTTTTCCCATGATCTTAAAAAAGAGATTAGTGTACTAGAGAAGGATCTCCAAAGATTCGCGATTCAGGGACCAAAAACAAACAGGTCAAAAATTAATTCATCTGTCAATTCGGAAGTGCTCCTGGATGAATTATTAGCCAATGATTTCTTTCTGCTGCTTCAGGAACAAGTGGAAATGTTTTTAAGGGCCTTTGTCACATCAACGACAAATGATCAGGTCAGAAAAATATTCCTGAAGCTGCTCTCCCACGCTGTTGAACGACTTACGCTCATGGCAAAATATCTGAAAGTTAAAGGGTGGATCGAAACACCGCCTCTTTATCCTCTCGTTCCCAGTGATGTGCCGGAGCGCTTGGATTCGGGGGAGGCTTTTCACCTCTGGGATCATTTAACCTATCGTTACGATAATTTTGAAAAAACGGAAATCTTTCATGATTTTGTATATGATGGTGATTTTAAAATTCTACTAAAAGTAGGTTTGCAAGGACCGCTGAAAAAGCAAATTTCCATGCTGGAGAAAGAATTAGAGTATTTTGGGATTCCCATACCCGAGCATCCCCCTAATGTTTTTACTCCACCGGACAACACTGAAATCCTGAAAGACGATTTTATGTTCAAAGACATTTTCGCGGGAATTCATGGGGCGGCAATTATGCATGCCCAAGCCCTGAAACAATCCACGACAAATAGCCGGGTTCAGAAAATTTTTAATGATTTATTGCTGGGGGAAGCCGACATTTTAAACCAATTAATTAAGTTTGGTAAGGTTAAAGGATGGATATATCCGGCACCTCAATACAGACTTTAAATATTAAGCCAGAAAGGGGATCAACTGACACGCCTCTTCCCGGCTATTTTTTTTGGGTGAATTGGCGAATCACGTGGACGTTTCCTGCGCGGTTCGTGTGCTGTTCAAAAAAACATATGTGATGATAACTATCAATATGATAAAATGTTTTTATAGCAGTGGTTTTTACCCAAAAGACATGGTGAAAAATATGTTATGATGATAGAAAAAGTATGAGGGTGAACTAAATGAATGAAGCAGCATTACAAGAGTTAAAGCAAAAGGCTGAAGAGTTATATCGGTGCGGTGATTACCTTTGCTCTGAAGCTGTCTTTACCGTAGTGAATGATTATCTTGGTCAACCATTGCCCCCGGAAGCTGTCAGGATCACATCCGGCCTTCCTGGTGGGATTGGATTTGCCGGTTGCACCTGCGGAGCTCTCAGCGGAGCAATTCTTTCCTTGGGATTAAAATATGGCCGTACCGGCCCCAGACAAGATAATGAAAAGATCTTGGCTTTAAGCAAGGAATTACATGATGAGTTTAAAAAGAAATTTGGCAGTACCTGTTGCCGAGTTTTGATCCGCAATTTTACTTTCGGAAGCCCTGAACATCGTGAGCACTGTATTACAGTTACAGGGGAAGCTGCCAAAATGGCTTTGGAAAAGCTATAATGTGAAATTTCTATCAGTAGGGGTCTTACGGACGCTTGGTGCGTGATAAATATATAAAGTTGATTTTGATCCGAACATTTAATTAAAAGCCTTGTGCGTTTAGGCATGCTCATGGCTTTTGTAATTTAAGAATTAGGAAAGGAATATGCCAGAAAAAATTCTTGCATTATGGTAATTTTGGTATTAATATTTGAATATAAGAATTAATTAATATGGTTATAAGATTAAGATGTGAAAAAATTTAGGAGGGGTTATGTTGATTGCAACAGCATCTATCAAGGCGGGGATCTGTGGTTTTGTGACAAATGTTTCTGTTGACTGTGCAAGTATGTTTGAACCGGCTTATGTCAAGATTGATACAAATTGTGAGAAGATTGAAAAATTTAGTCAGACAGTGCAAGAAGTTACCCCGATGAAGGAAATTACCGAGGGTTTTGAGGGGCAGATCATGTCTGAGGCCAGAAAATTCTTAACTGCCTGATGTGCCGCCTGTGTGGTGCCGGCCGGCATCTTTAAAACTGCGCAAGCGGCAGCAGGATTAGCTTTGCCCAAGGATGTCAGTATAGAAATGAAAAAAGAATCGTAAAGAGAAATTAAGCAAAGTCTAATAATAGAACTCCATCCAAATTTAATGAGGAAGGAGTTTTAATTTTTTTCTAAAATTTTTCTTGATTTGGATTGAATCTTGTAATATTATAACTATATAAGAATTAAAGAATATGATAATGATGTAGGAGGTGAGGCCTTGGCGGAAAGCAATGATTTCAAAACAGACATTGCCATCTTAGGCGGCGGACCGGCGGGTTATGTGGCCGCAATCAGAGCAGCTCAATTGGGAGCTGAGGTTCTCCTGATCGAAGAGAAAGAACTGGGTGGGGTTTGTTTAAACCAGGGTTGTATTCCCACCAAGTCTTTTCTGAAAAATGCTGAGGCGGCCCACTTGGTGCAAACATCAAAGGAATACGGTATTGATGCCAAGATCCAGGCAGTCGATTGGCATTCAGCCTGGTTAAGAAAAGAGCGGGTCGTCAAGAATTCCCGCATGGGTGTAGAATCCTTGATCGCTGCCCATAAAATAATTTTGCTGAAAGGCAGAGGATATGTGGAAAATCCCCGAGAGATCAGAGTGGAAACTGGTCAGGAAAGTGTCAGGGTTTCTTGCCGGCATTTAATTATTACGGTGGGTTCGGAACCTCTGCTCCCTAAGATACCAGGCATCGACCTGCCCGGGGTGCTAACCAGTAATGAAGCATTGGAACTCAAGGAAATTCCCCGTTCTTTGGTCATTGTGGGTGCCGGAGTGATTGGTCTGGAATTTGCCGACATGTTCAATAGTATCGGAACTAAAGTGACGGTGCTGGAAATGGAAAACTCCATTCTCCCAAAGGAAGACCGGGAAATTGGGGAAGAGCTGCTAAAAGTTTTAAAAAGAAAAGGCATCGGTTTTAAGCTGGGTGTTCAGGTAAAAAAGATTGAAGAAATTAAAGAGATTGAAGAAATTAATGAAATTAGTGATCATCAAGATCAGCTAAAAATTCTTTTTGAAGGTAACCGTAAGGAAACTGTTTTAAAGGCCGAGAAAATTTTAGTCGCCGCAGGCAGAAGAAGCAGAACTTATTCCTCTGACCTGATTGCTTTAGGTCTCGAAATTGAGCATGGGGCAATTGCTGTCAATGAGAAAATGGCAACCAATGTGCCCGGTGTCTATGCTGCCGGTGATGTCATCGGGGGAAAACTTTTAGCTCATTTGGCTTATGCTGAGGGACGGGTGGCCGTGGAGAATGCCCTGGGCCGGGAAACCAGACTTAATTATGATACCGTACCAACCTGCACCTATACCCATCCGGAAATAGCTACCGTGGGGATAGGCGAGGAGGAAGCGGCCAAAAGAGGGATCAAGGTTTTGGTAGGACGTTTTGAATTGAGACATAACAGCCGGGCCATGACCCTGGGAGAAAGAGACGGTTTTGTTAAAGTCGTCGTGGATCGGGAGAGCGGCGTCATCCTGGGTGGTCAGATCCTGGGCTCTCAGGCTTCAGAAATGATCTCAGAGCTAACCCTGGCCGTTACCTTGGGGGTTAAGGCGGAAATAATAGCCGAGATGATGCACCCTCATCCAACCTTAAGTGAGGCGATCATGGAAGCATGCGGTGATGCCCTGGGCAGATCCATTCATAAGGTTAACGAAAAGAATTAAATGAATAGTGAACTTGTTCAGCTAAAGCTAAATAATAAACAAAGGAGAGTCAGAAACATGGAAAACGAAAATCAAAAACAGCCGGGATTTATTATGTGTGTTTGTACGGGGAAATGCCCCGGTTTTGCCAAAATGGATATTTGGGATTTTATTAATCAGGTGCGGGTAGAGCTTCCTGTAGAATACGGTTTTATTCATCCCCAGCTTTGTGAGGAAGATGGAGACCGCTTCCTGGCTGACTTTTTAAAAGCCCACCGCAAAGTAGTGATTGGCGGATGTGCGCCCAATATGCAGAAAAAGCTTTTCCGGGATGCCTTCGCCGATGCCGGGTTAGATATTACTAAAGATCTGATTCCTCTTGATATTAGAGAGATGACGACCCAAGAGGCGGTAGACAAGGTAGAAAAGGCATTGGAACAACTGGAAGAACTGGAAGAACTGGAGGAAGCAGAGTGAGCGAAAACACCTTTATGGGTGTACCCAGAGACAAAATTGACTGGGCCCCTACCATTGACTATACCAGGTGTGACTATTGTATGGAATGTGATATCTTTTGTCCCCATCAAGTCTTTGAAAGAAGAGAGCAGGAAGATAAAAAGCTGATCGTGAAGAACCCCAATAACTGCGTGGTGTTCTGCCGGGCATGCAGTAAGACTTGCGGTCCGGATGCCCTGTCCTTTCCTAATAAAGCAGAAACCACGAAACGCATCAAGGAAATCAGGAAGGAGTTAGCGGGTAATGACTAAAAAATATACTGTGCTCCCCTGCAGCGGGATCGATAAAACGGCAGGCTCCATGTCACGGGAAATTGCCCTGCGGCTTGCCGAAGAGACCAAAAGCGAGGTTATCTGCCCCGTTTTTTACCGGGTGTCTGATGCTCGTTACAATAAACTGGCCCAGGAGAACCCCCTGCTGGTCATCGATGGCTGCGGCACCCGTTGTGCTTCCAAGCTGGCCGCCGAAAAGGGACTAAAGATTGCCGGGAAAATCAATATTACTGAGGGAGCTAAGAAAAACCAGGTGGAAATTGGTTCATCACTGAGATTGGGTGAAAAGGAACTCCATTTATGTACGTTGATCATGCATGACCTGCTGCAAGAAGAAGCAAAGACCGGAGAAGAAGAAAAAACAGCGGGCAAAGAGGCTCAGGCAGCCGGGGCAGTCCCGGAAAATATTCAATATGAGAAATACTCCAAAGATAAATTCATTTTCCGCATCCCCAAGGAAGGATTTTATTTTATCGAAAATGACTGCTGGGCTTATGTGGTGGGTAATAAGGCGCGCATCGGGGTGACCGATTTTGTGCAAAAAAGCCTGTCGGATATTATGTTTTTTACCCCTCCTGCCGTGGGGCGTGAAATTGAGCAATTTGAGGAGGCCGGGTCCATTGAATCAGGAAAAGCCGTCTTCGAAATCATCTGTCCCGTTTCCGGCGTCATCACAGCTGTAAATCAAGAACTGCTGGATTATCCCGAATATATCAATGACAATCCTTATGAAAAAGGATGGATCGCGGAGCTGGAGTTAACAGATTTTGAGAGTGACAAGGAACTCCTGGTTGGTTTTGATGCATATTTTGAGATTTTGAAGAGGAAGGTTGATGAATTCCATGTCTAACAAAGTAAATGTGATCCCCTGCAGCGGGATGGGCAAAGTGCACGGACTGCTGGCCCGGGAAATGGCTTTAAAGGTTGTTCAGGAACTCTGTCCGGATATTTCCCAAACTGAGTGCCTGGCCTACATTGTCACCGGCGACCAGGAGGTCAGGAACAAAATTCGAACCGGTCAATGTATCACCATCGACGGCTGCCCTCTGATGTGTGCGGCAAAAAGCGTTAATCATGCCGGCGGTGTTATTGCCCAGGAACTTCGCGTCTTGGATGCCTTAAAATCATATCGGGGGGTAAAACCGGGTACCGCCACAGCCCTTAATGAAGAAGGCTGGAAAATCGTGGACGAGACAGCAGAAAAAATTGCAATGCAAGTAAAAGAGATTTACGGGGAGGAATAGAAAATGGAACCGATCAAAATTGGGGTCGTATCTTGCAGCGGTGAAGATTGCCTGGGTGGGACCATTTCCCGCTTGGCAACGAGAAAGATTTTAGAGAGAATCCGTCTTGGTGAATCATCGGTAACCATTTGCCTACCTTTGTTTATTGCCGGCGGAGAAGAAGAAAGAGATTTTGCCAAAGATTACCCCACAATTACAGTCGACGGCTGCAACAAATATTGCGCCAGAAGGGCCACGGAGAAATTAAGCGGTAAGGTAACCGACACGATACAAGTGGGGGAGATAATCGGTGAGGAAATAGCAACAGGGTCGGCTCTTTCTACCAGAAACCTGACCCCAGAACACCATCAAATGGCGGATAAAGTTGCTGAGGAGATCAGTATTAAATTTGACCGGATTGTAGAAGGAAACTTCAAAAAATAGCTGAAAATTGGGACTTCAGATGGGGAATCCACCTGCCTGAAATAAGAAGAAATAAGAAATAGGAACTCCTGCTTATGGAAGTGGGAGTCTTGGAATTTATTCTAATGATCTGACGAGTATTTGCCTGAATGTATTTACGATGGTAGAATAAAACTGTAGCATATTTTGCTAATTGCTAAATTGCAGTAAATTATAGATATTAAATATCATGAAAGAGAGTGAAATACTTTGGATAAAGGAATCTATCAAGCATTCAAGGCTCTGGGCGAACCTACCCGTTTGAAGATTATAAAAATGCTTTCCTATCAGGCCATGTGTGTCTGTGAACTGAGTGAAGTCTTAGATATGCTCCAGCCCAGGGTTTCCCAACACTTAAAGATTCTGAAAGATGCCGAACTGGTGGCAGAAAACAAAGAAGGAAATTTTGTTTGTTATACCTTAAATCGGGATCAGCTGGATCAGTTGTGGCATGACTTTAATTTTTTCCTGAATGCGGAGGTTTCACGTTTGCCGGGTTATGAAAAGGAAAGTGACCGCTTAAATAATTTATCATGCAACGAAAAAGTTAAAGAAATCAAGGAAAAATTAAAAAGTGAAAGCAGATGACGGTGCTTCTGCTTCCATCCCATTTAATGCAGTCAGTCAAAATTAATAACAAAAAAGACATAGATAATGTCAAGGAAGGAAGCAAAAGAACCGTCCCTGTGTTTCTCCTTGGAGGGGATAAAATGAATAAATGTAAAGATTGTGGTCTTTTAATGTCAGAGGGAAATGATTTTAAATGCTATCGGTATCAAACTGATCTAACTGAAACAGAAATAATAAGGGAGAGAGATTGTCTGTTTTTTACCGAACCGATCTATGATGACGGCGAACCTATGCCTCCGGCTCAGTTAGTCCTCATCAAGGAATTGGATATTAAAAGCAGGAAAATGCAAGGTCCGGTATAAGGTACCCCATGCTGCTCAGACTCCTGACATAAGCTTATTGTTTGCCTAAAGAAAAAGAGTACTTGGGAAAGCGGACATAAAAGCTGGTTCCTTCACTACCGGTATCATAAGTAATGGCGGCATGATGCCGGGCGGCGACACTGAAACATACCGCCAAGCCCAGCCCGGTGCCCTCCGGTTTATTGGTAACGAAGGGGGTGCCCAGCTTCTCCATAATTTCCGGCGCGATGCCCCTGCCCTGATCCTTAATTTCCAGCACAACCTGTTGATCCTTTACATAGGTGCTGATCATCAGGTTGCCCCCTTTTTCCATGGCATCAAAACCATTGCGGCAAAAATTCAGGAGCATTTGTTTGATCTCAGATTCATCCAGGAATATTTCAGGAAGAGGATTCAACTCAAAGGTTACGCCGTGTTCGGTGATCATCGCATCAGATTCAATCAAGGGCGCCAGGGTTGAGATGACCTCATTCAGTTGTCTCCTGACCAGGCTGGTGGCTTTGTCTTTTGCCAGGGAGAGGTAGACCGTAATAATGCTGTTGGCCCTATCCAGCTCCTCAATCATCAAACCTACATGATCTTTAAGGGTCTCCCCGTCCTCGTCAATTTGATAAAGCTGTAAAAAACCTTTCACGGTGGAAATAGGATTTCTGATCTCATGGGCAATGCCGGCGGCCATTTCACCCACCAGATTTAATTTTTCCATGCGGGCCATTTCCCTTTGGAATTGCTTTTGTTCCGTCTGATCAAGGATGATCCCTAAAAATCCGTTTCCATGTCCGTTCATATGATGTGCCTTGGCCTTATTAAGGATGACCTCCCGCCCAGCACCTTCCCGGTTGGTAAGCTTGTACTCCCCATGGGGGGATCCCGGGACGAAGGGCAAGGCCCTTTGCGGCGCACAAAAATCCAGGGCCAGCTTCATGGGAAAAAGATCCCAAATGGTTTTATCAAGAAGTTCCCCACGGCTGACACCGAAAAAATCTTCAAAAGACTTATTGCACATGGTGAAATAAAGCTTATCATCGGTTTGAAAAATAGGATGAGGAATGGTGTCGATCAAATTTTGAAGAAAAGCAAGCTGCTCCTCATTTTTCTTTGCCACTCCTTTGCGGTAGATGATGTCTTCTTCCAGACGGGCTCTGTTTTCATACTGGGTTTCCATCATATGCCCCAAAAGCCAGGCTAAAAGAGTGATGATCCCTGCGAGCATAATATCGGCGTCGACATTAACAAAATTGTAAAGATAGCTGTGATAAAAATCAATAATGATGATCAAGAAAGCAGAAAGCAAAGCCATTCTCAAGCCATACTTCAGGGAAAGGACAATCACAGGCATGATGATAATGGTCTTAAAAAGATAGAGGAAATCCCCGTCTAAATAATGAAGAATGATCCCTAAAAAAAATGAGGAAAACCATCAGCTCCACCAACCAGGCATATTTACCGCCCCCGAATTTGATCACGGGGAGGGAGATTAATATGATGCTTGATATGAGGATGGCGCTCATTAAAACAATTGCTTCCTGGAAGTTGTTAAAGGTGGCCTGGCGGATATTTAAAACGAAAATACCTGCTAAAAAAACAAAAAGAACCTGACTGATGATAATGTATTTGTTTGTTTTTTCATCTTGATAGTTTTGTATCAGCTTCATAAAAAAGTCCTCCAAAACCAGGTTTTCAAGACATAAGTCTCATGCTACGGAGCAGCTTCATGATCCTTAACCGCGATACTGCAGGGCTTCGCCGATGTGGTGCACCTGGATCTCATGTGAGTTATCCAGATCGGCAATGGTACGTGCCACCTTGAGGATCCGGTCATGGGATCGGGCACTGAGCTTCAGACGGTCAAAGGCTTCCTGCAATAGTTTTTTGGCCTCCGGTGCGGGACGGCAAAATTTTTCAATTTCTTTGCGCCCCAGATGAGCGTTACAGAGCAAGCCGGTTCCGGCCAGACGCTCTGCCTGAATGTTCCGGGCAGCTTCTACCCGCTGCCGGATTTGATCCGAAGACTCCTCCCGGTTCTCCGCTTCTAGGTCACGGTATTCCACCCGGGGGACATCCATGCGGAGATCAATACGATCCAGCAGGGGACCGGAAATCCGTCCTAAATATTTGTGAATTTGATGGGGGGTACAGCTGCATTCCTTGACCGGATCCCCGTAAAAACCGCAGGGGCAGGGGTTTAAAGCCCCGGCCAGCTGAAACTTGGCGGGAAAGGTATAGGATGCTTCCACCCGGGTAATGGTAACAAATTTATCCTCTAAAGGCTGGCGCAATGCTTCCAGAATGTTTTTTTGAAATTCTGCCATCTCATCTAAAAACAAAACCCCATGACAGGCCAGGCTAATCTCCCCCGGCCGGGGGGTGCGTCCGCCCCCGATCAGGCTGGCGGCGGAAGCACTGTGATGAGGCGCGCGAAAAGGCCGCCGGGTGATTAAGGCCTGGTTTTTGGGCAGTAAGCCGGAAATACTGTAAATCCGGGTTAACTCCAAACTTTCCTCCAGGGTCAGGGAAGGGAGGATAGAGGGGAGACGCCGGGCCAGCATAGTTTTACCGGAACCGGGGGAGCCGGAAAGAAGAATATTATGACTGCCCGCAGCGGCGATCTCCAAGGCCCTTTTCACCCCAAGCTGCCCCCGCACATCAGCCATATCCAAAGCATCATCCAGGGTCGTGACCAATAAAAGTTGTTTGACATCCACGGTTACCGGGAGGAACTCCTCCTGCCCCTGAAAAAAGGCTGCCGCTTCCTTTAAATGAGCGACCCCGAAAACCGGCTTGCCGGGAATGAGGGCTCCTTCCGGGCCGTTTTCTTCCGGGACCAGGAAAGAGGCGATTTCCTGCCTTTGGGAAATTTCCTCGGACATGGCCAAAACGCCGGGAATAGGACGCACCTTGCCGTCCAAAGAAAGCTCCCCGACCAAAGCGGTACCCTGGAGTCTTTCCCCCAGGGAAATTTGATCCGTAGCCGCCATGATCCCGATAGCAATGGGCAGGTCAAAGAGGGAGCCTTCCTTTTTTATGTCCGCCGGAGCAAGATTGACGGTAATTCTTTTCATGGGAAAATCAAAGCCGGAATTTTTGATGGCCGTGCGTACCCGTTCCTTGCTTTCCTTGACGGAAGCATCCGGCAGACCTACAATGTCAAAGCCGGGCAGACCGCTGCTCACATCTACCTCCACCCTGATCAAATGACCAAACATCCCATAGACACAACAGCTATTAATAATGGCGAGCATCAGACTTCCCTCGTCTCTTTAGATTACTGGAACATATATTCGTTAGTGGTCTTCTAGTATTCTTCGCAAATCCAGGTGTTTCCTGCTCCCTGGCTAAAATATTTTAGCATATTTTAGCCAGGGTTTCCTGAATTATATGGTATAATAATCGTTATTAATAAGATTATTAGGCAAAAAAACAAATAAATATTCAAATAAGTGCACAAATAAGTGCACAAAAAAAAGTAGGAAAAAAGCAGGAAAAAAGCTGTCGGATGTAAAATATTGTATAACAAAAAAGGATTATGACAAAATTTATTTTCAGTTCTTGTAATGGAGTTGAAGAGAATGGGAAGAGAATTTTATCAGGCCGTAATTGAAGACGCTCCCATGGGCTATGCCTGTCATCGGCTGATTTGTGACGACCTGGGCCGACCTTGTGATTATGTATTTTTGGAAGTAAACAGTGCTTTTGAAGATCTTACCGGCTTAAAAAGAGAAAAGATTCTGGAGCATCGGGTGACGGAAATCATCCCCGGTATTCAAAAAACCTCTTTTGACTGGATAGCCTGCTTTGGAGAAGTTGCTTTAGGGGGCGGTAACAAAACACTAAAGGAATATATGGAGCCTTTGCAAAAATGGTATCATCTTTTTATCTCCTCTCCGGAAGAGGGAACTTTTGTCACCTGGGTGCAAGATATCTCAGATCTAGCACAGGATGCGGCAGATAAAGCCGTTCTGCAAACCACGATCAATGGTCTGATCATCGAAGTGGACAATCAATACATGATGCAAAATATCATTGTAGTCCCTGAGAATTGGGGTTTTCTGTCCAAAGAAAGCCTGTTGGGCGGTGCACTGCAGGACATCCTGCCGGATGATCTGTTTAAGCTTTTTCGCGTTGCCATTGACGGGAGTATTCTTTCCGGAGAACGGGAGGTCCTGAGATTTCAAGCTCCCCAGCCCTATGACGGCCGCTGGTTTTTGGCAGAAATCTTCCCTTACCAAACGATCCAAGGGGAGCATCGTTTTATCATTAGTGTTCGTGAAATTACCCAGTATCAACGGCTGGCCCAGGCTTTAGCAGAAAAGTCCTTTGATTTGGAGATGTTTTTTAATGTGAATTTAGATTTACTTTGTATTACTGATCTGAAAGGCAATTTCCTGAAAGTCAATGCTTCCTGGGAGGAACTCCTGGGCTATCCCCTTCAGAAAATAGAAAAAATGAATTTTTTGGATCTGGTCCATCCGGAAGATCTGGAGGCAACTCTAGGGACCATTGCTCAATTGGCCAACCAGGAAAAGGTGATGAATTTTGTCAATCGCTACCGGTGTCAGGACGGAACTTACAAATTTATTGAATGGCGCTCTTATCCCTATCATGATTTGATTTATGCCGCTGCCCGGGATATCAGCGATTGGAAGGAACGGGAAGAGAAAATCACCTATTTAAGCTTTCATGATCAGCTGACAGGTCTTTATAATCGCATGTTTTATGTTGCGGAATTGCATCGTCTGGATCAGGAACGGAATCTCCCCATCAGCCTCATTATGGCAGATGTGAACGGATTGAAAATGACCAATGATGCTTTTGGTCATCAAGCCGGGGATCAAATACTCATCCGGACAGCCGAGGTTTTGCGCAAGGTTTGCCGCCAGGATGAGATCATTGCCCGTATCGGAGGGGATGAGTTTGTGATTTTGCTCCCCCATACATCAGATCTGGATGCGGAAAAGCTGGCTCGGCGTATCAAGGACGAAATGAGACGCACCAAGGTGGAGATTGGGGATCTGGTGGATCAAATTGATCTCTCCGTTTCTTTGGGCTGGGCAGCGAAAACGAGCCCGGAGGAAGACTTCCATCAGGTTTTTAAAAAAGCAGAAAGGGATATGTACCATCGGAAAATGGAAGAAAGCCGAAGCATGAAGGAAAAGACTGTGCAGACCATTGTCCAGGCTTTTTATCGGCGCTATCCCAAGGAAAAGAAACAAGCGGAAATAGTAGGTCTGCTTTGTGAGGCCATGGGGAAAAAATTAGGATTTTCCCCGGTTGAATTAGGAGAACTCAAAATGGCCGGGAGATACCATGATCTGGGTAAAATTATCTTAAAAGGGGACATCGTAAATTCGCCCGAACGGTTCTCACGCACGGAATGGACGGAAATGCAGCGCCATGTGGAAGCCGGCTATCGTATCTTGAGTTCTGTGACTGAACTGGCCCAGCTGGCAAAATATATTTTTCACCATCATGAACGCTGGGATGGTACCGGTTATCCCAATGGGTTAAAGGGGGAAGAGATTCCTCTCCAATCACGGATCATCAGCATCGCCGACGCCTATGCTTCCATGACCACGGAGCAATACTTCCGCAGGGCCATGGAGGTGGGAGAAGCCTATGATGAAATCAAAAAAAATGCGGGCAGCCAGTTTGACCCGGATTTGGCAGAGCTTTTTCTGCTTTTAAATGAAATCAAAAACGGCAGCCTACGCTCTTGACAATGAACGTATAAAAGAGGCAGAATAAACATACAAAATAAAGATACAAAATAACGATAGGATCTGGGAAAAGAACCATAATTTTGGAGGTTGGGCCATGACAAAAAAAATTCATGCAGGTATTCTATTCGGCGGGAAATCGGCAGAGCATGAGGTTTCGGTACGTTCGGCCAGGAATATCTATCAAGCCGTTGATAAAAATAAGTATCAGGTGACGATGATCGGCATCAGCAAGTCAGGACGCTGGACGCTGGATCGGAAGATTGAGGCAGGGGTGCCCTTTGATTTTGTGGCGGAGCCGGAGCAGCCGGAAGAAATTCTGGCTTTGGTTACCGGAGGGGGCGAGAATCAGCTGATCAATTTAAAAGGGGAAAAACCGGTGCCCCAGCTGGATATTGTTTTCCCGATCCTGCACGGCCCTTTTGGAGAAGACGGTACGGTGCAAGGGGCCTTAAAGCTGGCGGGAATTCCCTTTGTCGGACCGGATGTTTTGGGTTCTGCCGTGGGGATGGATAAGGATGTGATGAAAAGACTGCTTCGGGATGCCAATCTCCCTAATGCCAACTTTCTGGTGCTTTATAAATACCCGGGAGAAGAAGAAAATCCCGGTTATCATGAGATCGTTGCCAAATTGGGCTTGCCCGTATTTGTCAAACCGGCTAACTTAGGTTCCTCTGTGGGCATCAGCAAGGTGGAAAACGAAGGTGAATTTGAGGCGGCAATTGAAGAGGCCTTTTTATACGATCATAAATTAATCGTGGAAAGCGCCATTATCGGGCGGGAAATTGAATGTGCCGTTCTTGGCAATGAATGTCCCCGGGCCTCCATCCCGGGAGAAGTGATTAACACCAAGGATTTCTATTCCTATGATGCCAAATATGTCAATGACCAGGATTCCATTATTAAAATTCCGGCAGAGTTATCTCCGGAGGCTGTGGCAAAGGTGCAAAAGGCCGCTATTCAGACTTATCAGGCTTTATGCTGCCAGGGTTTGGCACGGGTGGACGTTTTCCTCACCCCGGAAGAAGAAGTGATCATTAACGAAATTAACACCCTGCCCGGCTTTACCTCCATCAGCATGTATCCCAAGCTTTGGGAGATTTCCGGGATTTCTTATACCGATTTAATTGACCGTTTGCTAACCTTGGGTATGGAGAAATTTCAGCAGGATGCAGCCCTGAAAACATCCAAATAATGGGGTGGAATCAATGAAAAGTATGACCTTGGATGAAATTGCCCGGGAGGTGGCAGGGGAACTCCGGGGAGATTCGTCGAATCTTAAGATTGAGCAGGTTTCTACGGACAGCAGAAAGGTAAAACCGGGGGATCTTTTTCTGGCACTCCGGGGAGATCTTTTTGACGGTCATGATTTTATCCCCCAAGCGGTGGCTAAGGGGGCAGGGGCGGTGCTGGCGGAACGCCATGTTTTGACCGATCCCGCCCTTCCTTTTATTTTGGTGCCGGATACCCGCCAGGCTTACCTAGATCTGGCTAAAGCCTACCGGCAAAAGTTTGATAAGCCGGTGATTGCCGTGACAGGCAGCGTGGGGAAGACCAGCACCAAAAATATGATTGCCGCCGTGCTTTCCGCCAAGCTCAAGGTACATAAAACAGCAGGTAATTTTAATAATGAGATCGGCCTGCCTCAGACGATTTTAGGGTGGCGGGAGGACCAGGATGTGATGGTGTTGGAGATGGGCATGCGGGGCCAGGGGGAAATTCGTCTCCTCACCGGGACGGCCCGGCCCAATATTGCCGTGATTACCAATATCGGCGTCTCCCATATCGAAAGACTGGGCGGCCGGGAAAACATTCTTAAAGCCAAGATGGAAATTGTGGAGGGCATGGGAGAGAAGGGTCTTTTAATCTTAAACGGCAATGATCCCTTGTTGGGAGAAATTTTTGCAACCTTTCCTGAACTGAAGAATAAATTTACCGGCCGAATCCTGACGGTGGCCGTGGAAAAACCTGCGGATTATACCGCCTTTGACCTGGAGCATCAAGGGGAGGCCGGAGTTTCCTTTAAGGTGGAGATACAGGGAAAAACGTATCCCTTCCATATTGCCGCCCTGGGGGAGCATCATGTAGCCAATGGCTTAATGGGCATTGCCTGTGCTATGGAACTAGGCTTAAGTCCTGAAGAAGCCCAGGCCGGGATGGCCGGCTTTAGGTTGGAGACGATGCGGGGTGAGATTCTGGAACTGGACGGCATCCAATTTATCAATGATTGCTACAATGCCAGCCCTGATTCCATGAAATCAGCCCTGGCAGTTTTAAAGAGGCTGGCCCGGGGAAAAAAATCCGTGGCAGTGCTGGGCAATATCTTCGAGTTAGGGGCTTTTGCCGGGCCGGGTCATTTCCAGGTGGGGCAAATGTGCCGGGAGAATGATGTGGATTTTACGGTGCTGATGGGAGAAAATGCTGCTGATGTCGCGGCAGGAATCGACAATGAGGAAAAATGTCGAATACTCGCTAGCCATGAAGAAATCGTCTCCTTTTTAAAAGCTTATCTCCAACCGGGGGACGTGGTTTTGCTTAAAGGTTCCCGGGGCATGGAGATGGAGCGAATTTTGACCCTTTGGCAAAGATAATACCTGGCAGAAAGAGAGGGCTGGGGCAGGTCCTGTTGCAATCAACGGAACCTGCCCCAGCCCTCTCTCCCCAATTGCCTTCCATATTGCTAGGGGCGGTTTTTCCAAGCCTTCCAGGCCATGCGGGCAAAGATCAGTACCACAATGACAGAAAAAATATTAGGTAAATTTACGGCGAGAAAATCCTTTAGAGCATCCACCGGCAGTCTCCTCTCTTGTAACTTAACTTATGGACTTTTCTGTATTATTGATTATAACGGGAAGCAAGTACTTTGACAACGGGAGACGACAGTTGGACAGTTGGACAGTTGGACAGTTGGACAGTTGGACAGTTGGTCAGCAGTCAGGAAAAGAAAAAGAACAAAGAAAATAAGGGACTAAAAAATAAAAGCGATAGCTTTGGAGAGAATCATGGGAAAAGCAGCAGAACATAAGCTGACCAAAAAAAGGATTTTTCTCTTTAAGGGAGAAAATGAAAGCTAGAGATCAGTCTAAAAAGAACCAAGCTGGGCAGACGCAGGGGGGAGAGACAGAGATGGAAGAGCGGGAATTAAAATATCTTTTGGCCTTATACAGCTTGCCGGGCATGAGCCAACGGCAGCTGAAAATATTGGTTGACTATTTTCAAAGTTTTGAGTATGCTTGGCAACAGAGTGACCGTTGGCTGGATATTTCAGGATTTTGCTTCGGGCATGGAGTTCCTCCGAAAAAAAACTGTCCGGAAAGTCAGGCAGATCGGGTCTTGGACCAATTTTTCCAGGCTGATGCTCGGATTATCACCTTGGAGGATCAGGATTATCCGAAGAATTTGAAAAACATTTATGATCCCCCATCCTTCCTTTTTTATCGAGGCAAGTTGCCTAAAGAGGAGGAGCAATGTATCGCCATGGTGGGCTCCCGGAAGGCTACGGCTTATGGGCGTTTAATGGCGGAAACCATCGCCCGGGATTTAGCAAAGGAAAGCGTTTGGGTAGTGAGCGGTTTGGCTCGGGGCATTGATACCTGGAGTCACAAGGGCTGCCTTAAGGCGGATGGCAAGACCATGGCCGTTTTAGGATGCGGCATTGATGTGGTTTATCCCCGGGAAAATCGGGAGCTTTATCAGGAAATCGCCGAAAAGGGCGTAATTCTTTCTGAATTTCCCTTAGGGGCACCTCCTTTGCAGCATCATTTCCCCATGCGCAACCGTATTATCAGCGGTGTGAGCAAAGGGGTGCTGGTGGTGGAAGCAGCGGAAAAGAGCGGTTCCCTGATCACCGTGGATTATGCCTTGGAGCAGGGACGGGATGTTTTTGCCCTGCCCGGTCCCGTGACCAGCCCTTTAAGCCGGGGTACCCACAAATTAATTCTCCAGGGAGCGAAATTAGTGGAGAAGGCCCAGGATATTCTGGAGGAATATCTGGAAGGTTATGGTGCAGACTATGGGCAAAAGGAGCAGCAACCGGAAAAAACGAATTTATTTACCTTTTCCCAGCAAGAACGGGAACTGCTGGAGCTTTTGACCGGAGGCAGCGTCCATTTTGATCAATTGGCGGAGCAATCAGGTCTTGGGGCACCGGAACTGGCTGCCCTTTTAACCCAATGGGAAATTAAAGGTTTAATAAAGCAGACACCGGGTAAATATTATATGATAAATGTTATTCTATAATCTTAAATCGAACCCTGTTAGAGGTGAGTGTATGTCAAAAACTTTAGTGATTGTGGAGTCCCCCACCAAGGCCAAAAGCATCGGTAAATTTTTGGGCCGCAATTATACGGTCAAATCCTCCATGGGCCATATTCGGGATCTGCCCAAAAGCCAGCTGGGGGTGGATACAGAAAATAATTTCGAGCCCAAATATATTACCATTCGGGGCAAAGGGGAGCTTTTAAAGGAATTAAAGGCCAGTGCTAAAAAGTCTTCTAAGATTCTGCTTGCCGCTGACCCGGACCGGGAAGGGGAAGCCATTGCCTGGCATTTAAAAACCTATTTGGGCATTCCCGATGAGGAAAAATGCCGCATTGAATTTAATGAAATCACCAAGACGGCAATTCAGGCGGCGGTGAAAAAGCCTCGGGCTTTGGATATGGACCGGGTGGATGCTCAACAAGCCCGGCGCACTCTGGACCGATTGGTGGGTTATAAATTAAGTCCCCTCCTGTGGAAAAAGGTGCGTAAGGGATTGAGCGCCGGTCGGGTGCAATCCGTGGCCATGCGCCTGATCTGCGACCGGGAGGAAGAAATTGAAAATTTCATCCAAGAAGAATACTGGAGCCTGACCGGAGATTTTCGTGCCGATCAAAAACCCCTAACGGCGAAACTATTTAAGATCAACAACCAAAAGGTTGAAATCCCAAATCAGGAGACCATGGATCAGATATTGGCCGAACTGGGTCGGTTGCCTTTTGTGGTGGACAAAATTGTCAAAAAGGAGAAAAAACGTAATCCTTCTCCCCCCTTTACCACCAGCAGCATGCAGCAGGAAGCTTCCCGCAAGCTGAGTTTCACGGCCCGTAAGACCATGCAGCTGGCCCAACAGCTTTATGAGGGGCTGGATGTGGGTGAGGGCACAGTTGGTCTGATCACCTATATGCGTACCGATTCCACTCGTCTTTCGGAAACGGCGCAGCAAGAGGCTCGGGAATTTATCCAAAATAAATACGGGACACCCTTTGTACCGGAGCAGGTACGCCAATTTGCTGATAAAGGTAAAGGCAAAGTGCAAAATGCCCATGAGGCCATTCGTCCTTCCGCGGTGCTGCGTACTCCGGAGCAGGTGAAACCCTTTTTAAAGGGGCCTCAGTTTAAGCTCTATAAATTGATTTGGGAGCGTTTTGTGGCCAGTCAAATGAGTTCCGCTATTTTGGATGTGACCACCGTGGATATTAAAGGAGAGCATGATACAGTCGATCAAAGCCGGGATTTCTTATTCCGGGCTTCAGGAACTATTGTCCGGTTTCCCGGCTTTATGCAGGTATATATCGAAGGGAAAGATGATGAAACTGCGGATGAAAACGATCTTATTCCCCAGGTGACAGAGGGGCAAAGTCTCACTTTGGAAAAATTCATTCCCAAGCAGCATTTTACCCAGCCGCCGCCCCGTTTTTCCGATGCCTCACTGGTAAAAACCATGGAGGAAAAAGGCATCGGGCGGCCCAGCACCTATGCCCCTATTATCGATACCATTTTAGCCCGGGGTTATGTGCTCCGTCAGGAAAAACAATTTCATGCCACCGAATTAGGTAAGCTGGTGGTAGATTTATTAAAAGAATATTTCCCCAAAATCCTGGATGTGGAGTTTACCGCCGGGATGGAAGAACAGTTGGACCTGGTGGAGGAAGGAAAGCTTCCCTGGAAACAAATCCTCAATGAATTTTACCCCCCTTTCCAAAAAGATCTGGAGTATGCTGAGGAGCAAATTGGGGAAATTGAAATCGAAGATGAGGTCTCAGATGAGATTTGTGAAAAATGCGGACGCAATATGGTCTATAAGCTGGGCCGCTACGGCAG
Source organism: Dehalobacterium formicoaceticum (assembly GCF_002224645.1). NCBI lineage: Bacteria > Bacillati > Bacillota > Clostridia > Eubacteriales > Peptococcaceae > Dehalobacterium > Dehalobacterium formicoaceticum. The sequence continues at coordinate 2,013,015 of NZ_CP022121.1, forward strand.
ATTTCTGGCCTGTCCCGGTTTTCCGGAGTGTCGCAACACCAAGCCGATTTTAACGGAAATCGGCGTCAAATGTTTGGCTTGCGGCGGAGAGATTGTGGAACGGAAGGGGAAAAGAGGCCGTATCTTTTACGGCTGCAAAAATTACCCGGAATGTGAGTATGTTTCCTGGGATAAACCCACTGGGGAAGCCTGTCCCACCTGCGGCAGCATGATGGTGGAAAAAGTAAACAAAAAGCAAGAAAAAACCGTTTACTGCCCCCAATGTAAAGCCCGGGAAAAAGAACCGGAACAGGAAGAAGCTCTGGAACAGGAAAAAACCTTGGAAAAAGAAGAAATTCCGGAAAAGGAAGAAACCCGGGAAAAGGAACAAGAATAGGAGTATAAGCATATGCCTGAAATAACCATCATCGGGGCCGGGTTAGCCGGGGCCGAGGCCGCCTGGCAAGCCGCCGAAAGGGGTGCTGCCGTTAAACTGATCGAAATGCGTCCGGAGAAAAAATCACCGGTACACCATAGCGGTGATTTTGCCGAACTGGTCTGCAGTAATTCCCTCCGGGCTGCGAACATCGAAAATGCCGTGGGCCTTTTAAAGGAAGAAATGCGCCGCTGCCGCTCCCTGATTATGACCAGCGCCGACCAGCACCGGGTACCGGCGGGCGGTGCCCTGGCGGTGGATCGGGAAGGCTTTGCCCATACCATTACCGAAAAAATTGAAAATCACCCCCGGATCACTGTCATGCGGCAGGAGGCCCAAACCATTCCCGGGGAAGGCATTGTCATTCTGGCCAGCGGACCTTTAACCAGTGCACCGCTGGCCCGGGAGATCGGGAAATTCTTAGGCACCGACTACCTTTATTTTCATGATGCTGTTGCTCCTATTGTCACCCTGGCCTCCGTTAACCAGGAAATTGTTTTTCGCGCCTCCCGTTATGGGAAAGGAGAAGATGATTATCTGAATTGTCCCATGACGGAAGAGGAATATGACCGTTTTTATGAAGCTTTGATTAACGGGGAAGTCCATGCAGCACATGAATTTGAGCAGGAAAATGAGCACATAGAAAATGAGCAAATTGAACAAATAAAAAATGAACAAGCAGAAAAAATAGAAAATGAACAGCATGAAAAGCATGAAAAGCATGAACAGCTCAATCATGATATCAATGGTTATGAACCAATCAAAGCAGGGGTTAAGGAAAAATATTTTGAAGGCTGTATGCCTGTGGAGGAAATGGCGCGCCGGGGGAGAAAAACCCTGGCTTTTGGTCCTTTGAAACCCGTTGGTTTAACAGACCCCCGGACGGGAAAACGCCCCTATGCTGTGGTCCAGCTGCGCCAGGATAATGCCGCCGCCACCTTGTATAATCTAGTGGGCTTTCAGACCCACCTGAGATGGTCTGAGCAGCGGCGCATTTTCTCCATGATTCCCGGCTTGGCAGCAGCGGAATTTGTCCGCTACGGGGTGATGCACCGCAATACCTATATCAATTCACCCCAGGTTCTGCTCCCCACTTTGCAGAGCAGAAAGGACCCCCGGATTTTCTTTGCCGGACAAATTACCGGGGTAGAAGGTTACGTGGAGTCGGCAGCCGCCGGCCTGGTGGCAGGGATTAATGGGGCACGTCTCATTCATAACCGGGAGCCGGTGATTTTCCCCCGGGAAAGCGCCCTGGGGAGTCTGTGTCATTACATTACCACTGGCGAGGGCAAGGATTTTCAGCCTATGAATATCAATTTTGGCATTATGCCGTCATTAGAAAAACGCATTCGGGACAAAAAAGAAAAAAACCGCCAACTGGCGGAGAGATCTCTGGCCGCTCTGGAGCAATTTATCAAAGTTAACCAACTGACTACCGATTAACTGACTACCGACTACCGACTACCGACTAACCGACTAACCGACCAACCGACCAACCGACCACTAACCAACAAACAAATAACCAACTAACAAAGGAGAATGGCGGGATGGACAAGAAAAAAGAGCAGGCAAATGATCTTTCCCCGGGTAGTTCCATGGACTTACTGGTGGAACAATTTATGGCATACTTGCGGATGGAGAAGCATGCCTCCCCTCATACCATGGAAGCATACGGTCATGATCTGGAAGAGTTTACCCAATTTTTAATTCAGGATTGGTCAGGTGGTGCCAAAGGAGTGGATCCCACTCAGATAGATTACCTCACGGTACGGCGTTATTTGGCGGAATTGAAAAAAAGGGGTCTGGAACGTACAACCCTGGCCCGCAAGCTGGCCGCCCTCCGGTCTTTTTATCGTTATTTAAGCCGGGAGGATATTATTGGGAATAATCCGATGCTGATGATCAGCACGCCCAAAAAGGAAAAGAAGCTGCCTCAGTTTCTTTATCAGAAGGAAATGGAAGCTCTTTTGGCAGCACCGGATCAGTCCCCTATGGGGCAGCGGGACCGGGCTATTCTGGAAGCTATTTATGCCGGGGGGCTTCGGGTAAGCGAGTTGGTGGGCTTAAATATTCATGATCTGGATTTCCATCTTGGCTGCGCGAAGGTTACCGGTAAAGGGAAAAAGGAACGCATTGCCCCATTGGGGGTGCCGGCCATGGAAGCTTTAAAAGCTTATCTTTACGACGGGCGTACCAAACAGGCGGCGAAAAACAGGGGAAGTAAGGATATTAAGGATATTAAGGATATTAAGGAAAATAATGAAGAGGAAAAGGCTCTTTTTTTAAATAAATTCGGCACCCGACTCTCTGCCCGGAGTGTGCGAAACATTGTCAATAAATATGTGGATCAAACGGCCCTGAACAGGGAAATCAGCCCTCATACCCTGCGCCATACCTTTGCCACCCATCTTTTGGAAGGGGGGGCGGACCTGCGTTCCGTACAGGAATTGTTGGGTCATGTCAATATGTCCACTACGCAAATTTATACCCATGTGACCAAAGGCCACATGAAAAAAGTGTATCTCGAAACCCATCCCAGGGCATAAGGGGTGCTAAGAGTCATTTTGGGCGGCAGCAAAGAATCCTGAAAGGACAAGATCCTTCGCTGTCACTGTCGCTGTCGTTCAGGATGACATGATAAGCTGCCAAATAGTCTTATAATTAAAAATATCCTGCTAGGAGGTGTTTGTGATATGTTTCATGGAACTACCATTGTGGCCGTGCGGCGGGGCGATCGGGTTGCCGTAGCCGGAGACGGCCAGGTGACCCTGGGCAACTCCATTGCCATGAAGCACAGGGCCAAAAAAGTGCGCAAAATCTATCATGATAAGGTGGTAACCGGGTTTGCCGGTTCCGTGGCCGATGCCTTTACCTTGTTAGGGAAATTTGAAACCAAGCTGGAGGAATACCGAGGCAATCTGCAAAGAGCTGCCGTGGAGCTGGCCAAAGAATGGCGCATGGACAAATATATGCGCCAGCTGGAAGCGATGCTGATTGTGGCGGATAAAGATAATCTCCTCGTCTTATCAGGTACGGGTGAAGTGATTGAACCGGATGATAATATTACGGCCGTCGGTTCCGGCGGACCATATGCTTTGGCTGCGGCCCGGGCTCTGGCTGCTCATTCTGATCTGGAACCGCGCGCCATTGTGGAGGAAGCCCTGAAAATCGCTGCGGATATCTGTGTCTATACCAATCACAATATCACCATCGAAGAACTTTGACACTCCCAGGGCTAAAGCGAAGGGACGATTGGATATTGGATAATTGAAAGCTAGGAGGATGGAAATGGTAAATTTAACTCCCCGTCAAATCGTGAAGGAATTGGACAAATATATTGTCGGGCAGCAAAATGCCAAAAAATGTGTGGCCGTGTCGCTCAGGAACCGCTACCGCCGACAACAGCTGGGGCCGGCCATCCAAGATGAAATCATGCCCAAAAACATTATTATGATCGGCCCTACCGGGGTGGGAAAAACTGAGATTGCCCGCCGTCTGGCCAAGCTGGTCCATGCTCCCTTTATTAAGGTGGAAGCGACAAAATTTACCGAAGTGGGCTACGTCGGGCGGGATGTGGAGTCCATTATTCGTGATTTGGTGGAGACTTCCATTCGGGGCGTGAAAAGTGAAAAAATGGAGCAGATGCGGAGTAAAGGAGAACAATTAGCCGAGAACCGCCTTCTTGATCTCTTGGCACCTAAGCCCGGCAAAAGTGGCGGCCGCAATCCCATGGAAATGCTTTTCGGGGGCGGAAGCGAACCTCAGGAGGACAATCATGAAGGCAATGTGCGGGAAGAAGTGCGCCAGAGAAGAGCCCGCATCAAGGAGCAATTACACCGGGGTGAGCTGGAAGACGAAATGGTGGAGGTGGAGCTGGATGAGCAGTCCCCGCCCATGATGGAAATCTTCGGAGGCACCGGCATGGAAGAAATGGGCATGAATCTCCAGGATATGCTGGGCAACATGATCCCGAAAAAAAGAAAGAAAAGGCGCCTTCCTGTCTCGGAAGCCCGGAAAATTCTGGCCCAGGAGGAAGCCCAGAAATTAATTGATATGGATGAGGTCATCAGTCTCGGTGTCAACCGGGCGGAACAATCGGGGATCATCTTTCTGGATGAAATTGATAAAATTGCAGGGAAGAACGGTCACGGCGGTGTTGATGTTTCCCGGGAAGGGGTGCAGCGAGATATTCTACCCATTGTGGAAGGTTCTACCGTGATGACCAAGTACGGCCCGGTGAAGACAGATTATATGCTCTTTATTGCCGCCGGTGCCTTTCATATTGCTAAGCCCTCGGATTTGATTCCTGAGTTGCAAGGCCGTTTCCCCATCCGGGTGGAATTAGACAGCCTGTATAAGGAAGATTTTAAGCGCATTTTATTGGAGCCGCAAAACTCCCTGATCAAGCAATATGTGGCTTTGCTCCAGACGGACGGTGTTCATATTACTTTTGGCGAAGACGGCATTGACGCCATTGCGGAAATTGCCGATCTGGTGAATGGCCAGACGGAAAATATCGGTGCCCGGCGTCTCCATACCATTCTAGAAAAGGTACTGGAAGATCTCCTTTTTGATGCCCCCGACGCCGCAGAAAGCCAAGTGACCATTACCCGGGATTACGTGGAAGGAAAGCTGGGCAATGTGATCAGGAATGAAGATCTGAGCAAATATATCCTCTAGGGTAGAACAGGGGACGGTTCTTTGTTTGACAATCGCCTCACCAGTATGGTAGCATACTGGCGAGGCGATTTTTTATGCCAAGAACGGCAAGGGAAAAGAGTGAAAATGGAAAATATCATATTATGTTAAGAGGGATCAACCAGCAGACCATATTTGAGAATGAAGAAGATAATGAAAAATTCATTGATATTCTTGAAAAATATCAGAAAGAGCTATATAGTGAAACGATTTTACTCATAAGAAAAGCTACCCCTACGCTTAACGGTAAAAAAGCAATTGCTTCAATCCATGAGAAGGTCTGATAACCTATGGCAAAACTGACTACCATCAGGCCAGGCAGTGACATTAAAAATAGGAACTTGCGTGTAGCAAGGTATTTATCTTCCTTTTTCCACTGAAAGACCTTAATGAAATCAGATCTCATTGATTCTTTCCAATCTACATTGACAAAATTAGTTAGAATAAAAGAAAGTATGAACCAGATCAGCCACTTATAAGTGGAAAACCCCAACACTGCTAAGAGGCAGATGGAAACGAATGTAATATATTGCTGCATGCGTTGTTTGCTTCTTAAAGTTGACTTAATACCGAATTCCACTAATCCATTCACAGCTGTACGTTTATTAAAAATTATATTGGAATTTCGAAAAAGCAAGGGCCGCTTTTTCGGCTTTTGAGGATTCTTGAAATTTGTTCCGGATACCTTTAATAAAAAAGTTACATATTTTAACCTCTCGCGATATTCTCTCTCAATATCCAAAAGGAAGCAGCCTGTAATATTCATCCTTTTATTGATCAATATGGAGATGATCAGTAACAGGATTAAGATGCAAGGAATATAAAGGGTAGAGTTCGACAGGATATTAGGTATGCACGTAACAAAGAGAAAACCGAAAAGAATGAGCATACCTTTAAGAATAATCCACTGCTTAACGCCTTGAAAGATTAAAGTAAGAAGTTGTTTTAGGAGGTTCAGAACTATCTTGACTAAAAAAGTAATTAAACCAAAAGAGATAAGCTCATTTATACTCATCTGGTAATGCCCGATAAGAAGCGGAGCCAACAAAAGGAAGAAAAGCACGCTTGTAGTAAGGTTTAGGCAAATTGAGTAAATAATTCCCCTTCGGATCATGGTATCAAGCCATTTATGCCGGTTCCATAAAAAAAGTTGATCGGCTTCTTGAAAAAACACCCTAATGGTACCGGACCAGGCAAATATTAAGGAAGTCATAGCGAAAAGGCTGAATGGTACTAGATCAAGCCAATGGGGAGTAGCTTTCCACCATTCCAAGTATTGATAGGCGGCAAAGGCCAAGAAGGGAATTACGATGTATAAAGCTACTGTCCAATCAATAACCGTTTTCCACACACCAAAGTTGTATTTCCATTCAGATATTAACCTGTGACAAAATAATTTCTCAGGGGTGGTCATGATTCATTCTCCAGGATAGCATTGAAGCAATCAAATAAAGAGGCGTTCGGCAAGAGGCATTTTTCCCGGATTTGGCTTAAGTTACCCTGGGCTACTAACTTACCGTCGGCTATTAAAATGATAGAATCACAGATTCTTTCTGCGATATCCAGTTGGTGTGTGGAGATCAGAATACCGGCTCCATGTGTCTTTTCTTTTTCCAATAAATTTATGAATTGCATAGTTGCTCTAGGATCCAGGCCAACAAAAGGCTCATCAATGATATATACTTCCGGTTGAATTAATAAACCTATAATAATCATTAGTTTTTGCTGCATCCCCTTGGAAAAACTTCCGGGAAAATGATGTTTCACCTCTGTAAGATGAAACAGAGCAAGTAATTCCTCACTTCTTTTGACAAAGTATTGCCGGTCCATCTCATAGGCAGCTGCCGCCAATTCTAAATGTTCCCATAAAGTCAGCTCATCATATAAAACAGGTTGTTCCGGAATATAGGCACAGGTTTTATTTTCACCTATAAAGCGGATATCTCCCGCCACATCAGGAAGAAGATTTACGATAGACTTGATCGTGGTGCTTTTTCCTGCCCCGTTCGGTCCAATCAAACCCACCAGATTGCCCCCTGCTAAAGTAAAGTGAATATCTTTAACAGCGTCTTGATTTCCTGAATAACCAGCATGATTAATTTCAACTTTTAATACGTCCAAAATTATAGCCTCTTTCTACGTGTGACTCTTTAATAATGATACAAAATATGATATTTAAAGTCAATGTAAGGGAAAAGATGGTGATACTAATAACTATGCCACAATCTAAATATATTGATGTTTGTACCGTAAAAAGTGTTCTCAAACTATTTTGTATAGAGCACTACTTTAATTAATATATAGGATATAGGATATAGGATAAAGGATAAAGGATAAATATATTTGCCTATATCCAAGTGGAGCCGGTTAAATGCCTTGCTTCTTTTTTTCGCTAATTGCGAAGATGGAACTTACTTCCGGATAGAATAATATGGGGGGAATAAGAAAAACGGCCAGCTAGGACTGCTTTTTATATTTCTGCGCGGAGGGTCTATAATATTAAGTTGTTTTTTAGTGCTGATTAAAGCGTTTGGGGGAAATTAACTCCGGCTTTTTCGGCCCTGGAATTTAACCGGTTGGGAATGGTTAAGGTTTTCTTTATGGCTCGATTATCATTCTCGCGGCGGTATTCATCGGTATCATCAACAACAAGAATAAGATTTACCGGTGCTAGAACAAAGAACCGTCCCCTGTTTGACGTACCGGTGCTAGAACAAAGAACCGTCCCCTGTTTGAACCTGTTTGAATCCCCTGTTTGAATCTGCCTAAAAATTTAGGAACTATGAAATTTGCGACAAAAAACTTGCCAGAAAAGGGCACTTTATGCTATACTATTTCAGGTATGATTACACACGGTTTTGGATGGATTCCGGGATGTGCCTTATTAGCATGAGGTCCCGGGAAACAGAGGAAAAAACCGGAGGTAACAACAAAAAAAAGGAGGAATAACCATGGGCGTAATTTCTATGAAACAATTATTGGAAGCAGGGGTACATTTCGGACATCAGACGAGACGCTGGAACCCTAAAATGGCTGCCTACATTTTTACCGAACGAAACGGGATCTACATTATCGACCTGCAGAAAACCGTAGGCAAGGTGGACGATGCCTATCACTTCATTAAGGATGTAGCAGCAGAAGGCAAGAGCATCCTTTTTGTCGGTACCAAGAAACAGGCACAGGATTCCATTAAGGAAGAAGCGGAACGCTGCGGCATGTTTTATGTTAAGGAAAGATGGCTGGGCGGGATGCTCACCAATTTTCCCACCATCCAAAAGAGAATCCAACGTCTGCGCGAACTTGAAAAAATGGAAGAAGAGGGCGTATTTGAAGTATTGCCCAAAAAAGAAGTTTCTCAACTTAGAGGCGAGATGGAGAAATTGGAACGCTTCTTAGGCGGGATTAAAGATATGAAAGGTCTGCCCGGCGCCATTTTCGTAGTAGACCCGCGCAAGGAAAGAATTGCTGTGGCTGAAGGCCGCCGCCTGGGTATTCCTATCGTGGGGATCGTTGATACCAACTGCGATCCGGATGAAATTGATTATGTAATTCCCGGCAATGATGATGCCATCAGAGCCGTAAAACTTCTCACCGCAAAAATGGCTGATGCTGTCATCGAGGGCAACCAAGGGTTGGCAATGGCTGAATAATAGCACAAAGCATAGGTAGGGATGACCAAGGGCAGTAGAACCTTATCTCATCTCTGCCTTTTTTATGCTTTCAAAATATTAGTTGATATTAGTCGATATTAGTTGCGGAAAACGGAAAATAGAAGGTACTGACAACTAACACTAACACTAACCAACTAACCAATTAACAACGTACTTATACGGGATAATATACGGGATAATAAATGAATAGAATATGGAGGTCGAAAGACAAATGATCACAGCAGCAATGGTGAAAGAATTAAGAGAAAGAACTTCTGCAGGCATGATGGACTGCAAAAAGGCCCTTGGTGAAACCAACGGTGATATGGATAAGGCCATCGAATTTTTACGGGAAAAAGGTTTAGCTTCTGCCGCCAAGAAAGCCGGCCGCATCGCCGCGGAAGGTCTGGTAGAATCTTATATTCATGGGGGCGGCCGCATCGGCGTACTGGTGGAAGTGAACTGTGAAACAGATTTTGTCGCCAAAAATGACGATTTCCGTCAATTGTGCAAGGATATTGCAATGCAGATTGCTGCCTCCAAACCGGAATTTATTAATCGGGAAGAGATTTCGGCAGAAGTCATTGAAAAGGAAAAAGAAATCATTCGTGCCCAGGCCTTAAATGAAGGAAAACCGGAAAAAGTTGTGGATAAAATGGTCGAAGGCCGGATCGAAAAATATTATAAAGAAGTATGCTTATTGGAACAAGCCTTCATTAAAGATCCGGATCTGACCGTTTTGGATCTGATTAATGAAAACATCTCCAAAATCGGAGAAAACATTTCTGTGCGACGCTTTGTACGATTCCAGGTAGCTGAAGGATTAGAGAAAAAATCCAACGACTTGGCCGCCGAAGTAGCAGCTTTGACCAAGTGTTAAATAAAAGAGCACAATTTTGTGCTCTTTTTTAAAAAATTTGTTGTTAAAATCTTTGCCGAAGAGCAGGATTTTTAGCTTTAAATTAGAAAGATACTGTGGTAGACTGGAGGTAATGCTGCATGGCAAAACCAAAGTATAAAAGAATTGTGCTTAAACTCAGCGGGGAAGCCTTGGCAGGCAATTTAGGCTACGGCATTAATCAGGAAATGCTTTCCTCCGTGGCGAGCCAAGTGAAGGAACTCCGCGATATCGGGGTAGATGTGGCCATTGTCGTTGGCGGCGGAAATATCTGGCGGGGCATCGCCGGAAGCGCCAAAGGCATGGACCGGGCCACGGCAGACTATATGGGCATGCTGGCCACGGTGATGAATTCCCTGGCTTTGCAGGATGCTTTGGAGCAAGTGTATGTGGATACGAGGGTGCAGACGGCTATTGAAATGCGGCAGATCGCCGAACCTTATATCCGCAGAAGGGCCATCCGCCATCTGGAAAAAGGCCGGGTGGTGATTTTTGCCGCCGGTACCGGGAATCCCTATTTTTCCACAGATACAACAGCCGCGCTCCGGGCTGCGGAAGTGGAGGCGGAAGTGATTTTAATGGCCAAAAAAGTAGACGGGGTTTATGATTCCGATCCGGTAAAAAATCAGGCGGCGATCAAATATCAAAGTCTCAGTCATATGGAAGTTTTAAACCAGGGGTTAGGCGTTATGGATTCCACCGCTGCCTCCCTGTGCAAGGATAACGGCATTCCACTTATTGTTTTTAACATCAATCAACAGGGAAATATCCTGAAAGCCGTCTTAGGCGAAGAAATAGGAACCTATATAGGAGGGATAAGACCATGATTCGTGAGACCATTCAAGAAGCGGAAGAAAGAATGAGCAAGACAGTTGAAGTATTAAAAAAAGATTTCGCCTCATTGCGGGCCGGGAGGGCCACGCCAGCTCTTTTGGACAAAGTGCAGGTAGATTATTACGGTACAATGACCCCGGTGAATCAAATGGCCAATGTGAGTGTTCCGGAAGCCCGGCTGCTTCTGATTCAGCCTTGGGATAAGTCTACCATTCCTGCCATTGAAAAGGCCATTCTCAAATCGGATTTAGGGTTGACACCCAGCAGTGACGGCAATGTGATTCGCATCGGCATCCCTCAATTAACAGAGGAACGGCGTAAAGACCTGGTCAAAAGCGTGAAAAAGAAAGCAGAAGAAGCCCGGGTGGCAGTGCGCAATGTACGCCGGGATACCAACGATATGATCAAAGACTTGGAAAAAGAACATGAAATTTCCGAGGATGAGAGCAAAAGAGGGTTGGAAGAAATTCAGAAAACCACTGATAAATTCATTAAAAAAGTGGATGAAGTAATGAATACCAAAGAACAAGAAATTATGGAAGTATAATCTGAGATGACCAAGATTCAACTTTCTGTACCGGACGTTTTAGGACTTTACCTTGATCAAGCAGAAAAGATCCTTCAGGAGCAGGGTTTTGTGGTAACGGAAAAAACACTTACCATAAGCTCAAAAGGAGGCTGTCCTGAAGGACGCTGCCGGGTAGTGCGCCAAAGGTCTTCCGGTCAGAATGTAAAATTAGCTTATGTTTATGAAAAATGGGTGTGTAAAGGAAAGGAGGTGTAATGGATGTACAAAATTACAGATGAATGTGTTGCCTGCGGCACATGTATCAGTGAATGTCCCCACGATGCCATTAAAGAAGGTGACATTTACGTAATCGATCAGGAACTTTGCCAGGAGTGTGGTGCTTGCGTAGATGCATGTCCCACAGAAGCAATTATTGAAGAATAAGATTCAGACCCCCTCCCTGGAGGGGGTCGTTTAATAAATCCGGATCTAAGATTTAAGGGAGGGGCCTTCATGGGGAGGTTTTGGACTTTGTTTTTTGGTAAGTTCAAGGGGCATAAAGAAGAGGGGGACCTTCTTGCTCAAATAGATCGGACTAAAATACCCCAACATGTGGCAATAATTATGGATGGAAATGGACGCTGGGCCAAAAAGAGGGGTCTGCTCCGCACCGTAGGACACCGCTATGGAGTAGAAGCATTGCGCCAGGTAATTGAAGCTGCGGTAGAGCTGAAACTCCCGGTGATGAGTGTCTACGCTTTTTCTACGGAAAATTGGAAGCGGCCAAAGGATGAGGTCTCCGTCCTGATGAACTTGATTGTGGAGTATTTGCAAAAGGAGATCAAAGAGCTGCACCGGCAGCAAGTGAAAATCCGTCCCATTGGTTTTATTGAGGATCTGCCCCCCGCCGCCCAAAGAGAGTTAAACCATGCGCAAAACGTAACCGCAGGGAATACGGGACTCCAGCTGAACGTGGCCTTGAATTATGGGGGACGATTGGAAATTGTCCATGCCGCCCGCACCTTGGGGGCTAAGATTGCCTCCGGGGAACTGAAAAGTGAAGCGGTGACCGAGGAGCTTTTTGCCTCCTTTCTTTTTACAGCGGGACAGCCGGATCCGGATCTTTTGATTCGTCCTTCCGGAGAATTTCGCATCAGTAACTTTCTTCTTTGGCAGCTGGCTTATGCCGAATTTTATTTTTCCGATATTAATTGGCCGGATTTTGGCAAGGAGGAATTTTATCGTGCCATCCTTGATTTTCAAACCCGGGAGCGCCGTTATGGAGGTATCTGATCAATAGACAGAAGTTAGATCTGAAATGTATGAAACGTATGAAATATGTGGAGGTATCATCATTTGCTGTGGCAAAGAATTTTGAGCTCAGTTTTAGGTATTCCCCTGGTGCTGTGGGTTTCTTATCAGGGAGGACTGATTTTTCGTATTGGTGTGGCAGGAATCATTTTAATCGGACTTTATGAATATGGTACCATGATGAGAAGCAAAGGTTATCAAGTGCCGTTCATCTCCCTTTTTGCCGGCGGTTTGCTGGTGCTTATGGGGGCAATGGGTGTCTATTTTTTACCTGGAGGAATCTTTTTTCCGATCTTGCTTATTTTTATCTTCACTGTGATTTTCAAGGGTGGAAATTATGAATCCAGTGCCCTTTCCCTTACAGGTTTGTTTTTATTTGCCTGGACCATAGCTCATTTAATCTTAATTCGAGAAACCTTCCCTTCGGGATATAAATACATATTTTTAGCATTCGTGATCACCTGGACCACGGACACCGGAGCTTACATCTTCGGCCGTTTATTGGGCCGCCATAAGCTTGCTCCCCGCATCAGTCCCAATAAAACCATCGAAGGTGCTCTGGGAGGAATGCTCCTCTGTTTGGTACTGGTCTATGCCTTAAAAGGATTTTTTCCCCAGATCACCCTTAATTTGTTCATGGCTTTGGGCGGAATAGCTTCTCTCCTGGGTCAAATGGGGGACCTGATGGAATCCGCCGTGAAACGCTGGGCAGGGGTGAAGGATTCCGGCAATATCATCCCCGGTCACGGAGGGGTCTTAGATCGTTTTGACAGCTTGACATTAGTGGCGCCTCTGATGTACTATTTTTTAAAACCATTGATAGGATGAGGTGAAAGCTTTTATGGAACGATTTATCAAGGCAGGTACCCTGGCCCTGGTGGCCATTTCCCTTTACCTGCTTTATTATCATATCTTTCCCGCTGCAGGAGCGATTATAGGATACGTGCTACCGGCATTAGCTCCTTTTATTTTTGCTTTGGTGGTGGCGGTGCTCATTGATCCTCTGGTCAGCTGGATGACGAAACGATTAAAAGTTCCCCGGGGCCTTGCAGTGCTGGCCATGCTATTGGCTTTTTTTGCCCTTGTTTCCGGTATCCTGATGCTCCTGATCTCAAAATTGATCACAGAGCTTCATCGCTTCTCGCAAAATTTACCGGAACTGAATCAACTCTTTACCAATCTGTTCAATGATTTTCTGTATTATTACAATAATATGGATCTGTCGCCGGAAGTGATGAGCCAAATTCAGCAAGGTCTTTCCAATGCCACCCAGACCTTAACATCTTTCGTCTATTCCGCTATCAATGGGATTGTCGGTTTCGCGGCAGCTTTGCCCAGTTTTCTGATCATGTTGGTGATTACCATCATTGCCACCTTTTTCATTTCCCGGGATAAGCTAATGGTAGAAAAATTCTTTTTGAGCATCCTGCCCAAAAAATGGCAGGGATCTGTGGAAAGTGTTTATCTGGATATGACCTCTTCCTTAGTGCGTTATTTGGGCGCCATTGTTGTCCTGGTAAGCATCACCGCTCTTATTTCCATTATCGGCTTATCCATTTTAGGGGTGGATTATGCTTTTTCCATGGGGGTCTTAATTGGATTTGTGGACATTCTCCCCGTACTTGGTCCGGGATTGGTCTTTGTCACCTGGATTATTCTTTCCTTAATCATGGGGAATTTTAAATTTGCCTTCAGTCTGTTAATACTTTATATCATTATTACCGTGAATAGACAGATTATGGAACCTAAGCTGGTGGCTACCACCATTAATGTTCATCCCTTGTCCACCCTGGCCGCTATTTTCATCGGTTTGAAGCTTTTAGGTCCCTGGGGTGTGATCTTGGGACCAATCACCCTGGTAGCAGGAAAATCTATTAGCAAATTAAGGAAAAAATAAAACGGAGGGAATGTATATTTCATGAAATATATCGCTTTATTGGGCTCCACCGGGTCCATTGGCCGTCAGGCTTTGGAAGTGACGGATTGGTTTCCGGAGGAATTTTCCTTAATCGCTTTAGCGGCCCATTCCAATGTAGATTTATTAGCCCAGCAAGTAAAAAAATATCAGCCTCAGGTGGCGGTGATATACGACGAAGACCGCTACTTAGACCTGAAGGAACAACTGCCCTTTTTTAAGGGAGAAATCCTGACGGGCATGGAAGGCTTAATAGCCGCCGCCACCTTGGCGCAAGCAGATCTGGTCCTTACGGCTGTCTCTGGGGTGATCGGTCTTCAGCCTACTTTGCAGGCGATTGCCGCGGGGAAGGATATCGCCCTGGCCAACAAAGAAACCTTGGTGGCGGGAGGTTCCCTGGTGATGCCTCTGGCCAAAGAAAATGGGGTAAAGATTCTCCCTGTAGACAGCGAGCACTCTGCTGTTTTTCAATGTCTGGAGGCAGGGGAGAGAATTGAAAAAATTCTTCTCACCGCCTCCGGAGGGCCTTTTCGCACATATCCCCGGGAGGAAATGAAATTCATCACCCCGGCCATGGCTTTAAAGCACCCCACCTGGCAGATGGGACCGAAGATCACAGTTGATTCCGCCACCATGATGAATAAGGGACTGGAGGTCATTGAGGCCCGGTGGCTTTTTGACATCCCTTTTGAAGATATAACCGTGGTGGTTCATCCCCAAAGTGTGATCCATTCTATGGTCCAATATCAGGACGGATCAATTTTAGGTCATTTGGGCAAGACGGATATGAAGATTCCGATTCAATATGCCCTCACCTATCCCCGACGTTGGCGGAACGATTTAGAGCGCCTGGATTTTGGCAAGCTGAAAGAGATTACCTTTGCAGAGCCGGATCTTAATAAATTTCCCTGCCTTAAACTGGCCTATGAAGCAGGGCAGGCGGGAGGTACTTATCCAGCGGTGCTGAATGGGGCCAATGAGGTATTGGTACAAAAATTCCTGCACGGGGAGATCGGCTTTATGGATATTCCCCGGCGTATTGAGGGTATTCTAAAGAAACATGAGATGATCCAAAAGCCCACCTTGGATGATCTCTTGACATCTGATCGGTGGGCACGGGAAATGTTAGAGGAGGTTCAATAAATGTCAATCCTCTGGTCCATAATTATTATCGGAATTTTGATTTTGGTCCATGAATTCGGCCATTTTGTTACGGCCAAGAAAAATGATGTGCAGGTAGATGAATTTAGCTTAGGCATGGGACCGAAGCTTTTTGATATTGAAAAAGGGGACACGGTCTATACCTTACGCATCTTGCCCATCGGGGGCTATGTACGCATGGCGGGAATGGATGAGGGGGAAAAGGATGGGGAGGGGGAGAAAGAATCTTTCGTCAGCGGAGACGATCCCCGGGGTTTTAATAAAAAAACCGTACTCCAGCGCATGTCCATTATTTTTGCCGGACCCCTGATGAATTTTGTGGCGGCGATTGTGTTTTTTATCATTGCTTATATGGGGGTAGGCACTCCTTCCAATGAAAATGTGGTGGGTCAGGTCCTGCCCGACCAGCCCGCCGCACTTGCGGGATTGGAGACGGGAGACCGGGTGACGGCCATTAACGGCCAGGCGATTGGCACCTGGGAAGAAATGGTAAAGATCATACATCAGAGCCCGGATCAGGAATTGACCATGACCGTAAACCGAGGTGAGGAAATCAAAATCTTCCGGGTTGTGCCGGAGCGGGACCCGGAGAGTGAGATCGGTCTCATCGGTGTGACCACCTCCATGGAGAAAAAAGGCTTTTTGGAGGCGGCTTCCCTGGGTGTTACCCAAACCTATGAATTTACCAAACTCCTGATTATGTCCATCGTGCAAATGATTACCGGGGTTATCAAACCGGATTTAGCCGGCCCCGTAGGCATCGTTTCCATGGTGGGAGAGGTATCCCGGCTTGGCATCGGCAGTATCTTAACTTTTGCCGGTATTTTAAGCATCAACCTGGGACTGATTAATCTGTTTCCCATCCCTGCTTTGGACGGCAGCCGGTTGGTCTTTCTGGCCCTGGAAGGCTTGCGGGGGCGTCCCCTGGCCCCGGAAAAGGAAAATTTCATTCATTTGATTGGATTTGTCCTATTGATGGGTTTGATGCTCATGGTCACCTACCAGGATATTCTGCGTTTATTCCAGTAAAACGGCGCTAAAATGATCAGAATCAGCTCTTTCGAACCAAGCAGGCAGCTGCTCCAGGGAAAAGGAAAAATGGAGAGGAAGCATTGATGAAAAGAAGAAAAACCCGGCAAATTCAAGTAGGTGCAGTAGCCATTGGGGGGGATGCCCCCATCTCCATCCAGTCCATGACCAATACAGATACCCGGGATGTGGCCGCTACTGTAGCTCAGATTAAAAGGCTGGAGGAGGCGGGCTGTGACATTGTGCGCTGTGCCGTCCCGGATCGGGAAGGGGTGGAAGCCCTGCCCCGGATCCTGGAGGGAATTAAGATCCCTCTGATTGCTGATATCCATTTTGATTACCGCCTGGCCCTGGGAGCGATTGCCGCCGGGGTACAGGGCTTACGGCTGAATCCCGGGAATATCGGAGGGCAAGAACGGGTGCAAAAGGTCGTTCAAGCGGCAGCGGCAAGAGATATTCCCATTCGTATCGGTGTCAACGGAGGTTCCTTGGAGAAGGAGCTTTTGGAGAAGTATGGTCATCCCACTCCGGAGGCTTTAGTAGAAAGTGCCATGGGACATGTTGGCATCCTGGAGAATTTGCATTATAATATGATTAAAATTTCTTTAAAATCCTCCTCCATTCCTTTGATGCTGGCAGCCTACCGGCTGCTGGCGGAAAAGACGGACTATCCCCTGCATTTGGGGGTTACGGAGGCGGGTACCCTGAAAAAAGGCAGTATTAAATCAGCTGTGGGCATCGGAGCCTTGTTGGCGGAAGGTATCGGCGATACGATCCGGGTTTCTTTAACCGGGGATCCGGTAGAGGAAATCTTTGTAGCCCGGGAAATTCTACGCACCCTGGATCTCAGAAAAGAAGGGATTGAATTTATCTCCTGCCCTACCTGCGGCCGCACTCAGATTGACCTGATTGCCATTGCGGAGCAGGTGGAAGAAAGCTTAAAGGGCATGCATGTCCCCTTTCCCATCACCGTGGCCGTGATGGGCTGTGTCGTAAACGGCCCCGGAGAAGCCAGGGAAGCCGATTTTGGCATTGCCGGAGGGAAGGGCGCAGGTCTCCTTTTTAAAAAGGGCGAGGTGATCAAAAAACTTCCCGAGGATCAGCTGGTGCAGGCCCTGATCGCGGAAATACGTCACTTTTGCCAGGAGGGACATAGATAATGGAGGGGCTAGGATTGCAAGAATATGGTAAAGATAAGGGTGTGTCCCTGTCTTAGTCAATGTTTATTAAAAATTTTTGGCTATTATATATTATATATTTATATATTAAATGATTATTCCATAGGTATCTATTGCTTTTTGAGAAGGCTAGTTTACTTCCCTTTGGTAGCAGACCAGGTTTTCAAAAATTCATCAAGATAGCAGTCAGATTAAGCGAATGGAACAGGAGGAAAAAAGATGAAAGCTTCACAAATGTTTGCCCCTACCTTACGGGAGGTTCCCGCTGAGGCGGAAATTGTCAGCCATCAACTGTTAATGCGTTCCGGCATGCTGCGCAAAACAGCGTCCGGTGTTTATACATACATGCCCTTGGCCTGGCGCACCATGAAAAAAATTATGGATATCATTCGGGAGGAAATGGACGCTGCCGGGTGTCAGGAATTAATGCTGCCCATTGTTCACCCGGCGGAGCTATGGCAGCAGTCCGGGCGCTGGCAGGTTTACGGAGATGAATTATGGCGCTTAAAAGACCGCCATGGCAGAGATTTTTGTCTGGGACCCACCCATGAAGAGGTGATTACCGATCTGGTGTCCGGGGATGTGAAATCCTATAAGCAGCTTCCTTTAAGGCTTTACCAGATTCAGAATAAATATCGGGATGAACGCCGTCCCCGTTTTGGTTTAATGCGGGGCCGGGAATTTATCATGAAGGATATGTATTCCTTTGACCGGGATGAAGAGGGACTGGAGGAAAGTTACCGCCTGATGCACCAGGCTTATACCAATGTCTTCACCCGCTGCGGACTGGATTTTCGTCCTGTGGCGGCGGACAGCGGTGCCATCGGCGGAGATACGAGCCAGGAATTTATGGTGCTGGCGGAATCCGGGGAAGCGGGGATTATTTACTGCACATCATGCACCTATGCCGCCAGTACGGAAATCGCTGCCGCCTATTTGGACAAAACCCCCAGTCAGGAAATCCCTGAAGCCCTGGAAGAGGTTTATACCCCCGATTGCAAGACCATGGAAGCTTTGACCGCATTTTTAGGCGTACCCCTGGAAAAAACCTTGAAAACCCTGTGCTATATGGCAGATGAAAAATTTGTCATGGTCCTGCTCCGGGGAGATCGGATGGTTAATGAAATTAAAGTAAAAAATCGCATCGGCTGCCTGGAGTTAAATATGGCCGGTAATGAAGAAATTCGTAAGCATATCGGTTCTCCCGCCGGTTACTTAGGACCGGTAGGTGTGCATAATATCCGCATCATTGTGGATCAGGAAGTTCCCTATCTGGCCAATCTGGTGGGCGGTGCCAACAAAGATCAGTACCATCTCAAGAATGTGAACCCGGGACGGGATTTCCCCATTGATGATGTGGCGGATGTGCGCCTGGTGGAAGCAGGGGAGCTGTGCCCCCAGTGCCGGCAAGAACTGGCTTTTGCCCGAGGCATTGAAGCGGGTCAGATCTTCAAGCTGGGCACCAAGTACAGTGAATCCATGGGCGCCAAATACTTGGATGATAACGGAAAAGAACAATTGATGGTCATGGGTTGTTATGGTATCGGCGTGGGCCGGACCATGGCAGCGGCCATTGAACAGAATCATGATCAAGACGGCATCGTCTGGCCTTTGGCCATTGCCCCATATCATGTGGTGGTAGTGCCGGTGAGCGATAAGGATCCCGATCAAATGGCAGCGGCGGAAAAACTTTATCAGGAACTGACCCGGGCCCGGGTGGAGGCGGTACTTGATGACCGCAAGGAACGTCCCGGGGTGAAATTTAAGGATGCGGACCTCATCGGCTATCCTTTCCGGGTCACCATTGGCCCCAAAGCTTTGGCTGAAGGAAAAGGGGAGGTTAAGCTGCGCTCGGTTGGGAAGGTGGAAATGGTCGCGCTGGATGAGATTGTGCCCTTGATCTTGGAAAAGATGAAAAAACATATGTAAAATGATTAACAGAGTTCTTGGCATCAGGTGGAGTCTTTACTCCATCTGATGCTTAGAAATCGTTATCCAGGAACTTAGTGCCACTTATCCCACCGCTTTCACCTGACTAACTTGGCGTAAGTCTCCCGCATTAATTAAGGATATTCCTTGAAGAGATGTCTCCCCTGACTGCTAAAGCGGGAGTCAAACGCCAACTAAGTCATGCATTAGCAGTTCTAAAACTTGCTAAGAAAACCACTTAGCAAGTTAAGAACTTGCGTCAAGAAGCGGGGATATTAGTGGCAGTTAGTTATCGGATAAATGTAGTTATGTCTGATTAATGCTGTCATGTTGAGCATAGGTAAGGATGACATGTTAGGTTGTTCGATAAGTTTTAGCGTTGATAATGTACCGGTCCTTAGGATGAAAAAGATGCACTTTAATGGAGGTCATGAATTTAATGTCAAGCGTCACAGCTATTATTCCGGCTTTCAATGAAGAAAACACCATCGGCGGAATCGTTAAGGTTTTAAGTCAAATCACGGAAGTTAAAGAAATCATTGTCGTGAGTGACGGTTCGGCGGACAATACGGCGGAGAGAGCCCGGGCAGCAGGGGCTAAGGTAATTGAACTGCAGGAAAATGTGGGCAAAGGGGGCGCGATGAGCGCCGGCGTAGCTCAGGCTCAGTATGAGGTGATTCTTTTTCTGGATGCGGACCTGATTGGCCTTACTCCTACCCATGTCCGGGATATGCTTGATCCCGTGCTGAAGGGAGCAGCGGCTATGTCCATCGGGATTTTTGAAAAAGGCCGTTTAGCCACAGATCTGGCTCAGGTGGTTGCCCCCTATCTTTCCGGACAGCGAGTCCTGAGGAAGGACTTGCTGCGGGCAATGCGGGATGTTGAGGACAGTGGTTTCGGCGTGGAAGTAACCTTAACCAAATATGCCCATGACCATCATCTCAAGGTTCAGGAAGTAGAGCTGGCTGGGATGACCCATATTATGAAGGAAGAAAAATTGGGTTTCAAAAAAGGCTTGCAGGCGCGCATGAAAATGTATTGGCAAATCGCCAAGGCTGTTGGCATTGGGCTGAAGCATAAAAATGGTTATCACGATCAGCCTGATGAGCCAGATGAAGCCGTGGGAGCAGAGAAAAATAATCAGTGAGTTTGTGATACAGTGAACCTTCTAAATGAGGTGTACAGATGACAGATTTAAATGACTTAATCGCCCAATGTGGTCTCCCCCGGGAGACCAAAGCTGTTTTTAGACAGATGCAGGTAAAAAAAGCACGGATCAGTAGGAAAAAGAGATCTCTCACCCTGGTGGTGGAACTGCCCTGCCCGATTTCTGAGGAGGATGTGGGGTTTTTTTGTGCGCTGATTCAGGAAAATCTCCCTGCTTTTCAGGAGGTTGTTCTGGAAGTGATGACAGGGAGGGAAAACTACACCCTGGCTCAGGTGATTGAAAAGGAAAGAGGAGTGCTCCTGGAGACCTTGGAGGAGAAGGTTGCCGGTGTGAAAAATTGGCTGCATATGGCGAAATGGCAATGCGCTGATCTCCCTGCTCCCGATGGTTCCGGTCTTGAGGGGTTGATCTTAACCTTTCCCCATCCTTTTGCCGTGGAAATCTTAGAAGAAAAAAAACTGCCCCAGATTCTCGGCAGTCTGATGCATTTTCGCTACGGTCTGGATGTCCCAGTAGAACTGAAATTGGATGATGAGGCGGAAGAAAATTATGAGGAGCATGGCAGGGAAGGGGATAAGGATCAAGAGGCGATTCCTTACGAGGAAATAGACCGGGCGGCCCTTCTGCAATATTGCGCCGTCTCTGATTCTTCATCCCCCGCTGCTTCCCGGGGCGAGGGGAAAAAGGCGATCCCTACCCAGGGTGATGTGATCCTGGGCAAAGTGATTAAAGGGGAACCAATCCCTCTGGAAAAAATTAGGGAAGAAGAGCGGAGTGCGGTGGTCATGGGCCGGATTATTTCCCTGGCAACCAGGGAACTTCGCTCCGGCCGCACCTTAATCATCTTCGATCTTACCGACGATACCGACTCCATCAGCGTTAAGCTTTTTACAGATGAAAAAACCCCGGATAAGGTTTTTACCGCCCTGAAAAAAGGGGCCTGGGTAAAGGTGCGGGGTCCGGTTCAGACGGATAAATATTCCCAGGAATTAACCCTGATGGCTTATGATATCAGTACCGGGCAGGCGGTGGAGCGGGAGGATCACGCCCCGGAAAAAAGGGTGGAGCTTCATCTCCATACCAAAATGAGTTCCCTGGATGCGGTGGTGGATACCAGCCGGGTGGTGGCTCTTGCCGCCAAGTGGGGCCATCGGGCCATTGCCATCACTGACCACGGCGTGGTGCAGGCTTTTCCCGAGGCCTATCAGGCCGGCAAGGAACACAAGATTAAAATTATTTATGGGGTGGAAGGATACCTGATTGACGATGAAGAGACAGACATCCCCTGGCAAAAGCAAAAATCCCATCATATTATCATTTTAGTGAAGAACCAGGGGGGGTTGTTGAACTTATATCGTCTGATTTCTCTTTCCCATTTGGAAACTTATTATCGTAAGCCTCGGATTTTAAAAAGCGTCTTACAAAGGCACCGGGAGGGACTGATTTTAGGTTCTGCCTGTGAGGCGGGAGAATTGTATCGGGCGATACTAAACAAAAAAACCGGGGCAGAAATTGAAGGAATTGCCCAATTTTACGATTACCTGGAGATTCAGCCTCTGGGGAACAATGAATTTCTCGTGCGCAATGACCAGGTACCTGACCGCAAGAGCTTAATGGAAATCAACAAAACCATTATTGCTTTAGGGGAAAAACACCAAAAGCCGGTAGCGGCCACCGGGGATGTCCATTTTATCGAGGAGGGAGATGCCATCTATCGGAAGATCCTGATGGCAGGGAAAGGCTTTGAGGACGATATCCAGGCCCCCCTCTATTTCCGCACCACGGAAGAAATGCTGGCCGAGTTCTCCTATTTGGGAGAGGAGACGGCGCAAAAAGTGGTGATCCGGGATCCCAATTGGATCGCTGAACAAATTGAGGATGTTCTGCCCATTCCCCAGGAGCTTTACCCGCCGGAAATCGAGGGGGCTGAGGAACAGGTAGAGGAGATGACCTGGGGCACCGCCCGGTCTCTCTATGGAGAGACGCTGCCGAATCTCGTCCAGGCCAGAATTGATAAAGAGCTGAACTCCATTATCAAACACGGTTTTTCCGTGCTTTATTTGATCGCTCATAAACTGGTCAAGAAATCTAATGATGATGGTTATCTGGTAGGTTCCCGTGGTTCTGTGGGTTCCTCCATGGTGGCCACCATGATGGGGATTACCGAGGTTAATCCTTTGCCCCCTCACTATCGGTGTCCCGGATGTTGCTACAGCCGGTTTATCACCGATGGCTCCCTGGGTTCCGGACCGGACCTGCCTGATGAGGACTGTCCCCGGTGCGGAAAAGCTTTGGTCAAGGACGGCCACGACATTCCTTTTGAAACCTTCTTAGGTTTTGAAGGGGACAAGACCCCGGATATTGACCTGAATTTTTCTGGGGATTATCAGCCCCGGGCCCATAAATATGTAGAAGAACTTTTCGGCAAAGACCATGTCTTTCGCGCCGGCACCATTTCCACCATCGCAGAACGGACAGCTTTCGGCTTTGTGAAAAACTATTTGACGGACCGGAATCTTCAAGCCCGGGATGCGGAGGTTAATCGATTGGTTAGTGGCTGTTCCGGGGTAAAAAGAACCACGGGCCAGCACCCGGGAGGATTGATGGTGGTCCCGACCAAACTGGACATTCATAAATTTTCCCCCATTCAGCATCCGGCGGATGATATGAAATCCGATATTATCACCACCCATTTTGACTATCATTCCATCAGTGACCGCTTGGTCAAGCTGGATATCCTGGGTCATGATGATCCTACGATGATCAAAATGCTGGAAGATTTGACGGGGATTGACGCCAAGAACATTAAATTGGACGATCAGGAAACCTTATCCCTTTTTTCCGGGGTGGAGATATTAAAGGTGACACCGAAGGAGATTCGCTCTAATGTGGGTACCTATGGAGTACCGGAGTTTGGCACTAAATTTGTCCGCCAAATGCTGGAGGATATTCGGCCCAGCTCCTTTTCGGACCTGGTGCGTATCAGCGGATTCTCCCACGGCACCGACGTGTGGTTGAATAATGCCCAGGAATTAATTCGTTCCGGCACCTGCAAAACCTCAGAAACCATTTCCTGCCGGGATGACATTATGGTTTACCTGATGCAAAAGGGCCTGGAGCCCCAAATCGCCTTTAAAATCATGGAGGATGTGCGGAAAGGAAAAGGGGTCAAACCGGAATACGAAGGGGCGATGAAATCCTGCCAGGTGCCGGATTGGTATATTGACTCCTGCAAAAGAATTAAATATATGTTTCCCAAGGCTCATGCCACCGCTTATGTGACTATGGCCTACCGGATCGCCTGGTTCAAAGTCAACTTCCCGGAAGCCTTTTATGCCTCCTTCTTCTCCGTCCGGGCCGATGAATTTGATGCCGACCTGATGGTTCGGGGCGTGAAAGGGGTCTTAAGAGCCATGGACGAAATTGAGGGTAAAGGAAATGAGGCCAGCACCAAGGAAAAGAATCTGCTCACCATTCTGGAGGTGGTATTGGAAATGTATCAGCGGGGGATTGATCTCCTGCCGGTAAGTCTGGAAAACTCTGCCGCAGAAAAATTTCACATTACCGACCGGGGCATTCTGCCGCCTCTCTCCAGCCTGCAGGGATTGGGGGTTACGGCCGCCCACAATTTGGTGGCGGCCCGGGAAGAAAAACCCTTCTGCACCTGGGATGATATCCGTCTCCGGGGCAAGGCCAGCAAAACGGTGATCGATATGATGGCCGCCCACGGCTGCCTGGATCATTTGCCGGAAAGCAGTCAAATGTGTTTGTTCTAAAGTGGATCGGGATCAATGTTTCCACTATCGCATAAGAAAAACCGGGCGTTAGCCCGGTTTTTCCTATGCAAGAGCAAAAACAGGAGCTTTTTTTAAAGGAAATTAAACTAATCTCTTGAATTCTATCAATATGATTCATATCTATGATTTATATCTGGGAGGGATCCCCATCATGAAACTCATATCCGAAAGAAGCCATCCTGCTGAAATCAAGGATGTTATCGAGGAACTTACCAGGCAAAATAAACGTTTAACCATCATTAACCACATTGCCCAAAGCATCAATGTAGAGATGTCCTATGATGAAATCATCCATCAGGTTGCCGTGCCGCTGAAAAAGGTATTACCCTACGATCTATTAAGCTTTTGTCTCATTGAAAACAATCAATTGATTATTAAATCCGGTATCCCCAAGGAACAAAAAATTTTAGGCGAGGGATGGGTGCTTCATGCTGAAAATTCAGCTCCCTGGAAAGCAATCCATGACAAGCACTGTTTCTTGCGACAGGATATCCCCAACGACCCTCATCAGTATCAGGAGGACGAGGATTTACTTTCTCTTCCTATACGTTGCGCCATTATGGCGCCTCTTCTGGTTAATAATGAAGTCATCGGCGCTCTTAACTTCGGCAGCAAAAACACCTATGCCTATCGGGAGCATGATTTTCTTTTTGTCCAGCAATTAGCGGATCAATTAGCTGTATGCCTCAAAAACACTCAGCTTTTTAACCAAATTTCCAGAATTAAAGCAGATTGGGAACAAACCTTCCAAGCTGTCCCGGATCAATTGTTTCTCATGGATCAGAACTACACCGTCTTAAGGCATAACCAGCTTCCAGAGATCTCTACCTCTCCCGAACGACCGAAATGTTATCAGATCTGTAATCGCTGCCACGGCCACCTGCAGCTCTGTCCCGGGGGAGAAGCCTTTATCCAAGGTGAATCCGCCACTAAGGAGCTGATCAGTGCTGATCAGCAAAAGATTTATCTTATTTCCGCATACCCTGTCAGAACCAGTCAGGAAAAAGTCAGTAATGTGGTGCTCTATATTCAAGATATCACGGAAAAACGGTTGCTGGAATACAAGCTCTTTGGATCAGCAAAAATGGCTTCCATCGGGGAGATGGCAGCAGGAGTGGCTCATGAGTTGAACAGTACCCTGACCGCAATTATTGGCAACTCCGATTTGCTTTTAAGAAACCCCCTCTCGGAATATAAATCCACTAAGCTCCTTACTGATATAAGAAACTGCGGCCAGCGCAGCAAAAAAATCATCCAAAACCTGCTCACCTTTTCCCGACAGGATAATGTAGCCTTAGAAACTGTGCTAATTAATGATGTGGTGAAAAACAGTCTTTCCCTTATTTCCTATCAGATTGAAAAAAATAATATTACTATTCAAGAAAACTATCTGAGAAATATCCCTCCTTTGCTGGGTAACAAGCTCCAGTTGGAGCAAGTGGTGATTAATTTTCTTTTGAATGCCCGGGACGCATTACAAAAAAATGAAAATGGCACCATTACAATCAGCACCACCCTTACCGACGATATTAAAACAAGAACCACCTGGGCGGTGGTGACCGTGGAAGATAATGGCGAAGGCATTTCTAAAAAGAATCTTAATAAAATTTTCCAACCATTTTTTACCTTAAGAGCCAAGACAGGAGGTACGGGGCTGGGGCTCCCCCTCAGCCTGGGCATTGCCCAAACCCATGGAGGCAGGATTGAAGTATGGAGCGAATTAGGCAAAGGAAGCAAATTTTCCTTAATGCTTCCCCTTTGAGTATGGGATTCAAATCGATGATTTCCCAGGATAAGGAGGTCAAAATTATGGAAAAGCTAAAGATTCTCGTTATTGATGATGAAGTAGAAGTATGTACCTTCTTTTCCTTCTATTTTCAGGAGGAAAAAGGCCTGACTGTTCAGGTGGCTTATTCCGGCAAGGATGCCCGGGCATGTTTTTCTAATAACAGTTACGATCTGGCCTTGGTGGATTTGAAGCTTCCTGATGACGACGGTATCAGCCTGTTAAAAGCAATAAAGGCCTCCAACCCTTATTGCCGTGTGATGATTATGACTGGCTACAGCACCATTAAATCTGCCGTAGAAGCCATCAAATACGGTGCTGATGACTATATTGACAAGCCTTTTGACGATCTGAATCAACTGGATGAAATCCTAGGTCAGGTGCTCCAAGAGATCCAGGACGCCGAGCCTCATTTTACTCCGGAATTAGACGCGGATGCTTTAAACTACGGCATTGTCCTGGCCAAAAATAGTCCTCTGAAACAGGTGCTGGCCCTGGGAAAAAAAATCGCCAACAAAAAAATCCCCATTCTCATTGAAGGAGAAACAGGCACCGGCAAGGAGCTTTTAGCGCGCTTTATTCACGGCCATAGTCATCGGGGGAACCAACCTTTCATTCCTGTTAATTGCGGTGCCCTGACAGAGACCTTATTAGAAAGTGAATTATTCGGCTACGAAAAAGGTGCCTTTACCGGGGCATCAGGCACCAGAAAAGGATTTTTTGAGATTGCTCACAACAGCACTCTTTTTCTGGACGAGATTAATAGTGCCTCCCCGGCCATCCAATTAAAGCTGCTACGGGTTTTAGAGACAGGAGAATTCTTTCGCGTGGGCGGGGAAACGCCTGTTAAAACAGACGTGCGCATTATCGCCGCTTCCAATCAAAATCTGCGGCAAGCTGTGCAAGAAGGGTATTTTCGCGAGGATCTCTTCTATCGATTAGATGTGGTTAAGTTACTGTTGCCATCCTTGAAGGAGAGAAAAGCAGACCTCCCCCTGCTCATTCAATATTTTATTGATAAGAATAAACCGGAAAAAGGGGAGGGATCCTTGATTTCTTTTACCCCGAAGGCCTTTGAAGCACTGATGAATTATTCCTGGCCCGGGAATGTGAGAGAGCTATCCAATATCATCATCCGTGCTTTAACCCTATGTGAGGAAAAGGAAATACCTGCTCATATCCTGCCCAAACATATTCTGGGCACTTCTGTCTCCATGACACTGTCTGAGGAGCAGGGTAAAGACTGGCACAGTTGGCGGGAAAATCAATTACATTTCATTATGAGTCAGGATTCCATTCAGTTTATGGACATCCTGGAAAAATGGGAGGCTGAAAAATGCCTTTTTCTGCAATCACTCATTATGGAGGTCCTGAAAAAAACAGAAAATGATCAAAAAGAAGCGGCACGGCTTTTAGGTATTACCCCTCGAACCCTGCGTTACTGGAAAAATGAACAAAAATGATAGCTTTTCAAAGAGGATCAGGAAGAAATTGATCCTCTTTATCATTTAATGACCTAACCGCCACAGTAAATAGCCGTAATATCGATAATGCCGTTTTTTCGGCTATTTGGCCCATGAATAAATTAATTTTATCAAACATGGATAAATCATATAATTATCCTTTATAATGCCCTGTCTAAACTTTAATATATCTGGTTCATATAGCCGAAATCTCGGCTGCCAAATTATTGCATTCCTTTCTTTTCTTACTCCTGCTTAGTTTTCGGAGAATCCCCTCCTTGGCACCCTTCTTGCACTATACATATCACATATCACATCAACCATATTCCGTATTTCATTTTAAACTTCACTTTCCATATTTTGCTTTTTACTACCACTTGCTGCATACGACAAATTGCTTCCCTGAAATCTTATTGACAAAGGAAAAGGAGGTTCATGCTCATGATAGAGGAGTATTATTTCGCAAAATCAGTCTCTGATGCCCTATTTTTCCTCAAGGAAAATCAAGGTCAAGCTCGGATTATTGCCGGTGGTACAGATTTATTGTTGGATCTCGCGGATGAAAAAAAGCATGCGGCCAAACTGGTGGATATCACCCACATCTCCGAACTGGCAGAAATCACGGTGGAAGAAAATTTCATGCGCATCGGCGCCGCCGTGACCCATACCCAGATTACCAGATCGCCCCACATTCAAAAACACTTCCCGGCCTTGGCTGCAGCTTCCGGTAAAGTAGGTTCTTTACAAATTAGAAATATTTCCACCTTGGTGGGAAATATTATCAATGCCCAACCGGCAGCAGACGGAGCTGTTGCCTTAAGTGCCTTAGATGCCCGCATTGAGATGATGTCCGAAGGGAGCTTAAGCACTTTGCCCTTGGATGATGCTTATCTGGGCACGGGAAAAAGCGCTGTCAATAGCCAGGCGCAACTGGTCACCGGCGTGATCATTCCTCTGCCCCAGAAAAATCAAAGCTCCGCTTTTATTCGTCTGGAGCAAAGAAAGGCTCTGGCACTGCCGATGTTAAATGTGGCTGTTAATGTTACACTGGATGCTTCACTGGAAGGCTTTGTCAGAGCAGCCATCGTGATGGCGCCTGTAGGTCCCAAACCCACTCATGCAATGGAAGCAGAAGCTTTTCTGCAGAATGTCCCCGTCACACCGGACACAATTAGGCAAGCTGCCCAATTAGCTGCCAAGGAAGCTAATCCCCGTACCAGCCTGATTCGCGGCTCAAGAGAATATCGTATCAATGTCTTACCGGTATTGGTACAAAGAGCCCTTGATCAGGCAATACAACAAATCAAGCAGGACAATCATTTAATGTAAAGGAGGCACTTCCGCTATGTTTAACCTAAAATTCACCTTAAACGGAGAGGCTGCAGAAGTCTTGGTTGCTCATGGGGCAATGCTGGTTGATATTCTGCGGGATCAGCTGACCTTAACCGGCACAAAAAAGGCTGCGGCAAAGGAGAATGCGGAGCCTGTACCGTAATTATGAACGGTATTGCCGTAAACTCATGTATGATCCCCGCGATGAAGGCCTTTGGCTCAGTGATTGAAACCATTGAAGGGATTGCTCCTAAGAATGGGGTGCATCCCCTCCAGGAATCCTTTATGGATGAAGGGGCAGTCCAATGCGGCTTTTGTACCCCGGGGATGATCATGTCTGCCAAGGCCTTGTTGGATCATAGACCTCACCCTACCTCAGAAGAAATTAAGGAAGCGATCGGCGGAAATATCTGTCGCTGCACAGGCTATGTGAAAATTGAGAAGGCCATCCAAAGAGCGGCTGAAGAAATAGAAAAAGCAAAAAATGAAGAAGTAAAGTGCCAAAAAGGGAGGGATTCTTGTGCAAACCTTTAATATCGTTGGGAAAAATATTCGCAGAAATGATGCTTTGGAAAAGGTCACCGGAACGGCCACCTTTTCCAGCGATCTGAATTTACCCGGCATGCTTCATGGTAAGGTTTTAAGAAGTCCCCATCCTCACGCCAAAATTTTATCAATTGATACCTCGGAAGCAGAAAAATATCCTGGCGTCAAAGCTGTCGCCACCTGGGAAAATACCCCCCGGGTATTGTTTAATACTTCTGCTTCCATGACTTTTACCGTACCTCATCTCACACCGGTGCTGGATCAATATATCTTTGATCAGGTGGTGCGCTATGTGGGAGATGAGGTCGCCGCTGTTGCCGCAGTCAGCGAGGAGGCAGCCGCGGAAGCCCTGAAGCTGATCAAGGTAGAGTATGAGCTGTTACCTGCTGTTTTTGATCCTTTAGATGCCATCAGAGAAGATGCTCCAATCATTCATGAAAGCAAAACCGGGAAAAATATTTCCGGGGAGATTGTCAATATTCAACTGGGGGATACAGAGGCCGGCTTTGCCGAATGCGATCTGGTTCTTGAAGAAACATTTAAGCTTCCGGTGCAAAAACAAGTTCAGTTAGAAACCCAGGCTGCAGTAGCTCGTGTGGGCACCAACGGAGAAATTACAGTTTATTCCACAACCCAAACACCCCACCCCAGCAAAATGATTTTAGCCGGAATCTTTGGTATCCCCCAGAGTAAGGTTCGTGTCCTTAATCCCCCTTATGTAGGGGGAGGATTCGGCGTCCGTATTGGTCTCAGCGCCAAAGCGGAACCCATAGCTGTTGCCCTGGCACAGCTTTCCGGTCATCCGGTAAAAGTAGTCTATTCCCGTGAAGAAGATTTTATCGCTTCGGATACCAGACACGGGGGTTACGTAACCATCAAGCTAGGTGCCAAAAAAGACGGTACCTTTCATGCCATTCAGCTTCAATCAAGGTTGAACGGCGGCGCCTACTGCAGCTTTGGGGGAGAGGTACCTGGAGTCCTGGGAGCAATGGGTCTGTCTGTTTACCGCATTCCCCACCAAAGTTATCAGGGATATACCGTCTATACGAATCGCACCCCTGCCGGTGCTATGCGAGGTTTTGGAAATCCCCAAGCCATGTTTGCCATTGAATCCATGGTAGATATGATGGCAGAAAAATTAGGCATGGATCTTTTAGAGCTCCATCGGAAAAACATTATGCAGGTGGGAGACACTTGGTGCCTGCCCTATGCTTGCTCCTCCACCGGGCTTATGGAATGTATGGAAAAAGCCGCTCAAAGTATCGGCTGGGAAAGAAGGGGTAAATTAAATCAACCGGGAGACACAAAACGTCGGGGCATCGGTATGGGTGTAGGTACCCATGTCAGCAACTCCTGGCCCTTCTGTGTCGACTATGATAATGCCTTAATCACGATACAGCAGGATGGCTCCGTATTGTTATCCTCCGGTGTTCCGGATATCGGTACCGGCACAACCACCACCCTGCCCCAGTTAGCAGCCGAAGTTTTAGGTATTTCCATGGAGCAAATATATATGACCTTTGCCGATACTCTTACCACTCCCTTCGATATTGGCAGCCATGCCAGCCGCACCCTGTATGCCGCCGGAACAGCCGTTATTGCCGCGGCGCAAGATGCTAAACAACAAATATTAGAATATGCGGCGGATCTTTTAGATACACCGGCAGAACGATTAGATATCAAAGAAGGTATGGTCCATATTCAAGGACAGCCCTTTGGCATCTGCTACGGCAGTGATGCCTGTAAAATGGGGAACGCCAAGTTCACAAGTATCACTCTTAAGGATCTGGCCTACTATGCCCATCTGAGAAATAAACAATTTATCGGTGTAGGTCGTATCATTCCGGCTAATGCTCCGCCTTGGCATGCACACTTTGTAGAGGTAGAGGTAGATACGGAAACCGGTGTGATCCAGATCATTAAGGTAGCAGCCGCCCATGACGTAGGTCGGGCTATCAATCCCAAAATTGTGGAAGGACAAATTGAAGGTGGCGTGGTAATGGGTCTCGGTTATGCCCTGGGAGAAGAAATTCTTGTGGACGATAAAGGTAAACCTCAACACACCGGCATCCATAAATATTTCCTGCCCACCGCCATGGATATTCCGGAGATTGATGCCATGTATGTGGAATCCATTGATCCCACCGGCCCCTTTGGCGCCAAGGGTGTAGGAGAATGTGGCTTGGTACCTACGGCACCAGCTGTAGCGACAGCAGTATTTGATGCCATCGGCATACGTTTTACCGAGATCCCCATGACCCCAGAAAGAGTTTATAAAAAAATCAAGGAGCAAAAGGGGAGGTGACCGCTAATTCCCTCATAGCGAAAGTCCTGATTAATTCCAGCTCGCCTTATGGATATTGAATAGATAGGCGTTAAAAAAGACCGGGCGTTAGCCCGGTCTTTTTTAGCCACTCTTCAACTCTTTTTATTAATTGAGCCTTTAGAACGGTTCTCCAGAGGAATATATTCCCGCTGCTCTAAAACTGACTTATAAGCCGGCCTGATAATTTTGCCCGCATTTGCGATTTCTTCCATGCGGTGGGCCGACCACCCGGCTATGCGGGCAATGGCAAACAATGGGGTGAACAGCTGCAAGGGCAGATCGAGCATATTGTAGACAAAGCCGTTGTAGAAATCTATATTTGCGCTGACACCTTTATAAATTCGCCGTTTCTCCCCGATTATCCCCGGCGCCAGCCTTGCGACCAGCGCATAAAGATTATATTCTTCGACACGGTTCTTTTCTTTGGAAAGACTTTCCACGAATTTTTTAAGCATGTTGGCACGAGGATCACTCAGGGAATATACAGCATGTCCCATCCCGTAAATCAAGCCAGCACGGTCAAATGCCTGTTTGTCCAGCAGCCGGCCGAGATAGTCGGCAACGGCGTCTTCATCGGTCCAATCGGATATGTTATCCTTCATGTCCTCAAACATCTGCACAACCTTAATGTTAGCACCGCCATGCCTGGGCCCTTTAAGAGAGCCAAGTGCCGCAGTAATAGCCGAATAAGTGTCTGTCCCTGTGGAGGTTACCACATGAGTGGTGAAGGCAGAATTATTACCTCCGCCATGCTCTGCATGCAATACCAGGGATAAATCTAGGATCCTTGCTTCCAATTGAGAATACTGGCTGTCCGGACGCAGGATGTGCAAAATATTTTCGGCGGTGGATAATTCGGCTTGAGGCGGGTGGATAAAAAGACTTTTATTGTCATGGTAGTGACAATAAGCCTGGTATCCATACACAGACAACAAGGGAAACAGCGCCGTTAACTGCAGGGATTGGCGCAATACATTAGGCAGCGAGGTGTCATCGGCATGATCATCGTAGGAATACATCGTCAACACGCTTCGGGCCAGTGTATTCATCATATCCTTGCTGGGAGCCTTCATAATAATATCACGTACAAAGCTTGTCGGCAGGGATCGATAGTCAGCCAAAACGCTGTTAAACTTGTCTAGTTGGCCAACATCAGGCAACTCACCGAACAATAATAAGTAAGCGACCTCTTCATAACCAAAGCGATTTTCCTTTGAAAAGCCTGCCACTATTTTTTCTACATCGATACCTCTGTAATAAAGTTTCCCCTCACAGGGGCTTTCTTTTCCATCAACAATTTCATATGAGACGATTTCCGAGATCTTCGTCAATCCTGTCAGCACACCCTTGCCCTTTAAATCACGAAGTCCTCTCTTTACATCGTATTTATCGTAAAGCTTCGGGTCAATTTTACTATTTTTTTCAAACAAGGCCGAAAATTCTGATATTTCAGGAGTTATCTGTGAGAAACGGTTGGTCATTTATGGATTCACGCCTTTCATTATTTCAAGATATCTTTAATTATACATTATAAACTCTTTTTGGGAAACTGTTTGTGATTTGCGTCCATATTGGCTTGCCTGGTCATATTGTACTATATCCCAGACATTGCATATTTATTTATTCTGGTTTGGTGGATATTTTTTTAAAAAATGGAGTGCTATAATAAAAGTACATGAAGTACATTGAATTACGCAGCCAGGAACGAAAATGGGCTTCAATCGAATTTTAAAAAACAGGGACATGCGTTATGCACGTTCCTGTTTTTAATTATTAGCTGCTTTGGTTTCTGCTGAAGCAGTCTTAAGAATTATTTTTATCCGGGATTTTTTCCTGCGGCGTATCTGCTTTACAGTCTCTTAAGGTTACTTGGCCGGATTGAAGGGGAGCAAGTATTCATCAAAGAGAATGTGGAGCTTCTTAGACGCATTTCCTGGAGTTGTTTTGTCGGAGCAGCTGTTTCATTGATTTCTACATTTTATTATTTACCGTGGATGTTTGTATTTGTGGCCGCTGCCTTTATGGGATTGATCGTCCGTGTGGTGAAAAATAAGTTGGTGTCAGGCACCTACCCGTCTGTCAGGCACCGGCCCGTTCAGAGAGACAAGTTACTGCCTTTTGCCTTTGAGTATCTTTTTAAAGAATTGACACAAAATTATAGATACTCCCGCTAACAAGTATTTTTCGGTACTGTCCTAATATTATTAAGTATAATTAGTAAAATAGCCAGCTGTTTTCAATCAGCTGGCTATTAAATGAATAAGGGAAATTAAAGTTATCCAGTGCTTTCCCGGGCACCTAAAGCCATCTGGCAGGTTCCATTTCAATAAATGCAGATATTCTTGTTTTAATCTGGCCCAGGTCGGATTTTGAATAATCTGTTTCAATGGACATGTGTGGCAGCCCGGCATCATTAACAAGCTCCTTGATTGTTTTCGTTTCTACACTATAAGGGTGACAAGTCTGTAAAATGACTTCAATTACACCTTCAATTTTAAATTCTTTAAGTAATTCAGGAAGCATTTCCATTCGTCTTGGATTAGGTGACATGACAGAGCAGCCTATTTTCAGATAGCGGTCAGCAATTGCACTGACAATGTCTTCTGTATTTTCATCCACTAGATGCCTTACAGGCTTGACACCGCCACAATTTTCAAAGCAAACAACTACACCGCCATTGTTTTCAATAGTATTTACAACCTTGTCAAGAACACCACCTATGGGACAGCCCGTCACCAGTATTCTTTTTGCTTCCGCGGCAACCGGTCTGTCGCCGGCTTCATAAGCATTTTTTGTGTTATCTATCAGTTCACGAAGTTTTATGCAGGTTTCTTCCACATCAAAGCTGAAGCCAGAGCCTTCAATCACCTTGTACACATCAAAGCCCCTGATTGGAGGTGGATCCAATTTACTCAATTCAAAAAGCTCGTTAAATATTTTCCTCTGTTTGTTTCTGAGAGATACAGCCTTTCTAAGCTTTTCTTCTGTGATATCAACTTGGAATTTTTCCTCCATGGTCTTGATCAAACGATGTAATTCACTTTCCCACATTTTATGAGCATATTCTCTATCAACCCCCTGAGGCAATTGCATAATATATGTATCTTTGATTTCACCTAAAAGCTCATACATTTTCTTTTTTCCATCGCAAGTTGTCTCACCTATTATAATATCGGCAAAATAAGTGTAAGGGCATTTTTCGGTTAATGCAAAACCGTAACTGGATTTGATCAAGGGACACAAATTTTTTGGAAGGTCTGTTTCGGCATCAATTATAGTTTCTTCACTCATTCCACATAATCCCACAGAGAAAATGCCTGCTGCATCTAATATTTCAGATGGAGTAAAGGTGCAAAAAACGCCTGCTATCTTACCTCCATTTTCTTTTATTTCCTTTACCTTCAGAAATCCTTGCCTTCTGGCATCAGCAAATTCTTCAAATTTATTTGGCAAATTTACGATTGACATGACTTACCTCCTAATACTTTTCCTGTATAACGAGTTCTTGGCATCAGATGGAATAAAAACTCCACCTGATGCCAAGAACTCTGTTTATCTACTACCTCTCTCCTGCTAATTATATACGAAATATTTAATAACTGTTATAAAATATTTCTTTAAAAGAATGCTTATCCATGAAATTTATCTATATATATAGAACCAATATTTCCTGTATGCTATATTGATTAAAGCAATAATACTTGGATTTGTATTAATAAATTTTAAGGGGGAGATAACGATGAGCAAACCTTTTATTGAATATATCAGTGCTTGTGCCTGATGTGAAGTATTCGGAGAATTCGTGAAATCTCTCGCAGAACAATATCAAGGACAAATTAAAGTAACAATCTATAAAGTCGGAGAAGACTTTGATTACATAAAAAAATATGGCCCTACTACCAAGAGCATGTTGATCATCAATGAATCAAGAGTAGTAACAAAGTTAAGCAAGGAATCCATACGAAAAGCATTTGAGGAGGTATTAAAAGATTGATCCTGGAGTTCTGGGAGTTCTTAGTCAGTATTTTCTATTCTACTATCAATATGTTGAACAGTGCATCTGTATGGATGGTTGTGAGTTTTGGTATTGCTGGAATATTCCATGCGTATATGAGTCCGGAAAGGATGCGCAAAAGCAGTGTCGGCAGCACAAGGCTTTCCGGTGTTCTATGGACAACGATTGCCGGCACGGCCGTACCCATTTGCAGCTGTGGCAGTACTCCTTTGGGCATCAGCTTATATTATTCTGGTGCTTATTTAGGCCCCACCCTGGCATTTATGACCTCCACGCCGGTGCTTAATCCTGTGGCTATTATCCTGACCTGGGGATTATTGGGGAAGGAAGTTGCGCTTATTAATATTATCACCGGACTTACGGTTCCGGTGATTGTGGGAATCATTGGCAATAAATTTGCCGGAGAAGAACTTCATATCAAAGACTTGCCTGATGGGACGGAAAGAAAAACCCTTATTTTTGATGAACCTTCACATTTTGAAAAGATCAAAGCAGGTCTGAAGTGGTCCTATACGGAACTGGCCGTAACCATTTCTAAATATATGGTGTCCGGCCTTTTGGTCGCCGGGGTGATTTTTAACATCGTCCCTCAATCTTTCATCCAGACTTATTTAGGGAATCCCGGGTTTATATCTCTCCTGGGCATCACCCTTGTTGCTGCCTTGATGTATGTGTGTGCGGTTGGTCATATTCCAATGATTGCAGCTATCGTAGCCAGCGGTGCGGCACCGGGGGTAGCTATTACCTTTCTCATGGCAGGAGCGGCGACAAATATTCCGGAGCTTTTGACGATATCTAAAACTATTGGCAAAAGAGCAATGATTATTTTTCTGATAACCCTTGCGGTTTTATCCAATGTGGCCGGATATATTACCAACCTTTTGTTAATGCCAGGTTTTGAACCAGTCTTGGATTTTGATGCCACCTCCCGAACCGTAGAAACAGCCAATAAGCTGATTTTTGTCCAGCCGGAATGGTTGCAATATGCGTGTACGTCTATATTGGTAGCTTACGCATTATACTCTTTATTTAAATTGATTAAAGGAGAAACAGCGAAACATCTGCCTACAGGAAGATGAGGAGAATATGAACAATAAATTCTTGAAAAATATTTTATCGATTATTATTGTGGTGGCGGTGGCCTTTGCCGCAAAGCAATATCTGGAAGCCAGGGAAGAAAGAAAATATCAGGATCAAACAGCCTGGATGGGAGGGGAAGGAAAAGACTTTGCGGTAATGGTGCCGGAGGATAACCGAGCCTTGCAGTATTTCAAGGAAGAATTTCCTGCCCGGGAAGTGATTTTGGCTTGTGCGGAAGACATTACCGATGATCAACTGCAGGATCTGCTGGTCATCTATCGGGAAAATGAACATACCAGGCTGGCAGCCCTGATCGATAAAGGGGAGGGGCATTGGTATATATCCCCTGAGATACCGGCCCCCATAGAAAATCAGACGATACGGTTCAAGAATATCGACAAAGAGGCAGAAATGGAGTTTATCATTACCGGAGAAAAAGAAGGAGCGGTGGGATATGCCGTTTACCGTATGATCGATGGGGAAATCAAGGATCTCTTTGGAGAAGGAATGGCAGATTGTTGTTAAATAGATAGATAGAGAGTGAGAAGTAGATGAGTATAAATAAGAGGATATTTTTTGTCATGGTCACAGCTCTAATTGCTGTTTTTTTCACAATCTCCTTGCTGCCCAGTGATACCGGTCGAAGTGATCGGGGAAATGTCTTACGTGTTGGCGCAGGTGATGATACCAGCGGTTTGCTTCTGGATCAGATTGGAAAGATTGGTAGAGATTCAGGCAGTAAAACTGAGATTGTTTATAATGATTTAAATATGGAGGGCTATAAGTTCTTGGATTGTTGAAGTAATACCTCCCAATGGGCCTTGAGCTCAGACGAAATCGATATGGGCTTTTACTGCAATCATAAAGCTATTCATATGGTCAAAGCAAATGATCGTTTTGTAATTTATGGGCCGGTCATCATGAATTCAGAGGTGCTGGCCTACAAGGGTAACATTGTGGATCAGCAAGTGCTGGGCATCGGCCAGGATCGAAAACATATCTGGGAGCAGGTACGAAAAAGCTACCCCAATATCAAGGAAACTCAGGAAATGGTCGTGGCAGCATTGGGATATACCTTAGAAAATAAGCAGATAGATATAGCGGCTATTGATGTCAGCAAAGCGGCACTATTATCGAAATACAACTTCGCTCCTATTTCTCAGGAGGATTATATTTCATACAGCCTGATAGTACGAAAGGATTTAATCGATACAGAAGCCTTTGATAATTTTCTTGTTAGTTATAACAAAGCAGTAGAAGAATTAAATAAAAAAGAAACAATGATTTCAGTCATGGGAATGACCAAAGAATTTTGGGATATGGTTAACTTAAAATTCTTAGAATTATAAGTTAGGAAGTGTATGAAATGTCAATATCAGTTAGAGGGATTACAAAAGAATTTAAAAACAAAAGAGAAAAAAACAAAAGTCAACTTGTATTAAAGGATATCTCTTTTGATGTGGAGGAGGGGGAATTTGTTACCCTGCTCGGTCCTTCCGGTTGTGGCAAGACAACAACACTAACCATTATCGCAGGTTTTCAGAAATATAATGGAGGAAAAATATTGATCAATGGGAATGTGGTTAACAAACCAGGTCCGGACAGGGCTTTTGTATTCCAAAACTATGCTCTTTTTCCGTGGATGAAAGTGGGAGAAAACATTATGTATCCTATGAAAAAGAGGAAGATACCAAAAAAGGATAGGATAAATAAGCTAAAAGAACTATTGGAGATGGCGCAGCTAGAAGGTTATGAAAATTACTTTGTTCATGAATTATCCGGCGGCATGAAGCAAAGAGTTGCCCTGCTTCGTGCCTTGGCTTGTGAGCCTCAGGTACTACTTATGGACGAACCTCTTGGGGCAGTTGATTTTCAAATGAGGAAGCTTCTGCAAATGCAATTGGAGACTATTTTACAGAAAAAAAATGTGACGGTATTGATGGTAACACATGATGTGGATGAGGCAATTTATTTAAGTGACAGGGTGATCATCATGTCCAGGGATCATGGCAGGCTTTTAGGAGATATTAAAGTTGATTTGCCCCGACCCAGAGATAGGAACTGTGATATGTATCATAACTATATGAGTCAATTGACAGAAATACTGAAATCAGCATTAAATGGTGATGTTAAAAATAAAGAGGATGAAGATCTAATGGACTTCATAAAAAAGAACGAGCATAAAAGTGATGATGCAACAACCAGGCTAGATCAAAGCAAAAAGCTTGAAAATTGTTAAAGGTTATAATTGCCAAATCCATTATAAAAAAGGAGATAGAAAGAATGAGAGTGGCCTATGTATTTGAATCAGTTTACGCAAGAGAGATCCTGGAAAACATGATTATTCCCCAACTGGAGAAAGGTGACCATGGGGCTGAAGTAGCAGGTATGATGTTCTTTTTTGATAACACATATATGCTGCAAAAGGACAGCGATATTGCTAAGAGACTGTCGGCCATCAGCGAAAAGTCAGGAATGCTTCTGATGGCTTGTGATAGGTGCTGTTATCAAAGAGAGATTGACGACAAGTTAATAGAACCTGCTGGAATCGGTTGTTTCCCTAATTTGTATGCTGCCTTGAGCGGAGCAAACATTGATCAGGTTATCACTCTCTAGTAAAAGAGGGCAGGGCTTATGCCTACCTTTTTTACAATTAGGTTGTAAATAATGAAACAAGATTTAAGGGGTGATATTGTTTGATGACATTACCTGAACGTTTTGATGAATTTGCGGAGGCACGGCGTAACGGATTTTTAAAGGTCATGGAATTGAAGGAGAGCGGTGCCAATATCTGCGGCAGCTTTTGTCAGTATGCCCCAGCAGAGGTTATTTACGCTGCCGGACTTTACAAAGTCAGTCTTTGTGGTAAGAGCAACGCCCCCATCGCAACAGCAGAGACCCATTTACCGGCAAATTTGTGTCCCCTGATCAAGGCAAGCTATGGTCATGCCTTGGAAGATAGTTGTCCATATGCCTATTTTTCTGATGTTGTGGTTGGTGAAACCACCTGCGATGGGAAAAAGAAAATGTATGAATTGCTGGGAAAGCTCAAACCGATGCAAGTCATTCATTTACCCAACGTACCGGACAAAGAGCGCTCATTAGATGCTTGGGTAAAGGAAATCAAGCATTTTAAGGAAGCCTTGGAAGAACGATTTGATGTGGAAATCACAGATGAAAAACTTCATGAAGCAATAAAGTGGTGCAATAAGGAGCGCATTCAGGCGGCACGCATCTATGAGCTTGGCAGATATGACCCACCTGCCATTACCGGCTTGGATATGCGCAATGTGATGGATGGCGAACAGTATATGTTCAATAAATATGAAAAATATGAAAAGCTCAAACAGATTTTAGATGAATGTGAAGAAAATTGGAAAAATGGCAATGGCCCTTACAAACCGAATGCAAAACCACCACGAATTTTGATATCAGGTGCCGGATTGGGGGGCGTTGTAGATAAGACTATTGCTGTTATTGAAGAACTGGGGGGAGCAATTGTTTGCTATGAGGGCTGCAGCGGTATCGTTTCACGCCGACGCCTCGTCGATGAATCTGACGAGAGAGACCCCATTACCTGCATTGCAGAAAAATACTTGGAGGTACCATGTGCGGTGATGTCTCCCAATCACAATCGCATGAGTCAGATTGAGGCAACCATCGCAGAATGGCAGGTGGAAGGTCTGATTAATATTACACTGCACTCCTGCTTGCCCTTTGGTATTGAGTCGTGTAACATCGAAAAAGTCTGCAAGAAATGCCATACTCCTTATCTTCACATCGAAACGGATTTTTCTACCGGTGATGCGGGACAAATACGCACGCGTATTGAGGCATTTCTGGAAATGGTCCTGGAAAGGAGACTAATGTAACATTAATGGCTAATAAAGCAGACAGAGATATGGATCGGATGCTGCAATCGACCAAGATGACAGACAGACGTAATTTCCGAAATATGGTGGGGGAAAGCTACTATTTTTCCTTTGTGATAGCCTTACTGGTTCTGGCTGCCATGTGGTATTTTGCAGCTCATAGGGTCGACAAACCCTTTACCTTCCCATATCTGGAAAGTGTTATATATGAATTAGTTACGGCCCTGGCAGACCTGCATGTTATTAGGAGCTTCGGCATCACCATGCGTCGTGTCTTAATTGGGGTATGTTATGCAACACTCTTTGGATTCCCCTTAGGTATGCTGATGGGCTATTCGCGCCTGGTCATGCAAACCATCGCCCCCTTTATCAACTCACTACGTCAGATTCCCACCACTTCTTGGGTGCCCCTGGCGATCATATGGTTTGGATTAGGGGACGGCCCCACGATTTTTGTGATTACGTTTAATGCAATTTTCACAATCATTCTTAATACGGTAGCAGGGGTGCAAAGTATCCAAAGTGATTTTTACAATGCAGCCCGCAGTATGGGCGCCAACACCTTGGATTTGGTAAAAGATGTGGTGCTTCCCGGTTCTCTTTCCGGACTTATTACCGGGATACGAATTGCCCTGGGTCATGCCTGGATGTCCGTTGTCTGAGCTGAGTTCATTGCAACAAATTCCGGCTTTGGTTATTTAATCAAGGAGGCGCAATTAGAGATGTTAACCGAGAAGGTTATCGCCTACATGATACTGGCTGGGGTTTTTGGATTCTTACAAGACAGGGTTTTGCTCGTTGTTGAGTCGGTCCTGTTAAGGTGGAAACAGTAATAGGGAAGTATTCCCTATTAGGTTGCAATGACGATTTCCCGTGAGGAAATAAAAATGGAAGTATACAAAAATAATTTAAAAAGGAGAGAGTGTAATGAAAAAAAGAGTAATTATTGGTGCCCTGGTGACTACGATGCTCATCGCAGCATTGACCGGGTGCACAGATAGCAGCAAGCAGTCAAATGTTGGTCAGTCAGATTATGATCCCAATGAAGAGATTGCCCCATATCTGGATAATCTTCCGGAAATTCCCGAGGCCGACAAGGAATTTGTGATCCAAATGGGGTATAACGACTGTGATCACATGGTCGCGGCCATTATCGGGGAAACTACCGGTTTATACGAGGCTCTGGGATTAAATGTCGTTGTTACCAAGACTGGTCAGGTTGCCTCTGCCATGGGTGCCGGTGATATGGTGGCAGGGTACTCGGGCTTCAGCTCGATGCTAAAAGCTGCTAACAAGGGGGCGCCGGTATTTATGCCGGCAGGAAATCATCTGGGAGGCTCCAAGTATTTTGTCATTAGAGAAGATATTAATTCTGCTAAAGAAATAATCGGGTCTCGGATCACCATTACTGAGGATGATATGTATTCTCCTTACTGGCTAAGCTACGCCGAACAGGTGGGCATACCAAAGGATTACACCCTATATCAAGGCGTTGACATGGATGATAACGATGCGATCGTTGCGATGAAAGCCGGTCAGCTGGATGGTTTTATGTGTTGTGATCCCTTTGCTTCAATGGCTGAGATGGAAGGTATCGGCAAGATCATCGGTACTGAGTGGGGCGGGCACATTTCGGAGGATTTAGAGTCTGGCTGGGGTTTGCACTGCGGATACTTTATCAACTCGGATTTTGCTAAGGCACATCCTGAATTGACCACTAGGCTGGTATTGGCCCACTGCCTATCCATTAAGTATATGTATCAGCATCCCTACAATGCAGGGATGATGTTTGCCGATGACTTTGGAGTAGACCCGGCGGTAGGCCTTCGTACCATGTATCTCAAGCTCTGTGCTGAAGGACGTACTTTATCTTGGGATGTCGATGAAACCAACATTAAAAACTACACAGATTACTGGTATAGCTTTGGCATACCGGAAGAAGAAATACCATATGTAAAGGATATACCGTCCTTCCTCGACCTTTCGTACATGGAAGCTTGCGGTATAGAGAGTTTTGAAAGTTTTATGGAAGACAACAAAATTAACGAAAAATTCCCGAAAGACGATCCTTATCTGACATGGCTGGAAAAGGCAGAGTCTATTGACGGTATTGATCACTCCAGTACTTTAGGTAAGACTGTAGAAAAGTGGAACAATAACCAAGTTGTCACAAAGCTGGATCAAATGTAATGAACGGGAACTATTTGTTCATGACCATGTAAAGGAGTGTTATCACTTTAGAGAATTCATATTGCGTCGTAATTGCCTGTGGTAACACTCATGTGGCAATGAAGGTTCAAAAGATTCTTAACGAAAGAGGTTTCAATGTTTTCATGATGCCGACTCTGAGGAAGATCGCCGCGGGTTGTGGTCTTTCTATACGATTTTCCTCTGATGAACTCTCAAATATACAAAAGTCTGTTTATGAAATGAGCATTGAACCATCATTACATCAATTTTATAAGGTGGAAACTAATATGGGAAAATATAAGGTATCCCAGATTGGCTGATTTCACCTGACTCACTTGGCGTAAGTCTCCCGCCTCATTATGAGGGAGTCAAATGCCAACTAAGTCATGCATTAGCAGGTTTTTTACTTGGTAAGAAAACCACTTACCAAGTAAAAAACCTGCGTCAGAATTCAGATGGAGTAAAAGAATCTCCATCTGAAATAAGAACTTGCTTCAATTTGATTTTAGAAAAACAGAGGGCAAAAATAGTACTAAGCCATAGAAATATATAATTCTCTGTTATTATGCAGTATTTATAGAGGAGAAAAAGATGGGTCAGAATATACAAAACAAATTCAATGCTGCGGAAAACGAGATCAGATTGGCCATTATGGAGTTTATCCTTAATGAAGGGAGACCCTTCAACATAACTAATGATGGATTCCTGGCCTTAAGCGATATAAAGCTTTCAACAGCCGGTGAATTCACAGGGATAATGGAGACATTGGCTTCAAGGGACGGTTTGGTAGCTGATGAAGAGCAGAATGTCAACTTCATTTATCCAGTATCTGCATTGATAACAAATCATAAAGTAACCTTGGCAGATGGACGAAGCTTTTGCGCAATGTGCGCCATTGATGCCATAGGGGCCGCATTTACTTTTCACCAGGATACTGAGGTTCGCTCTGCCTGTAGTGTATGTGGTGAAGAGGTATATGTAAAGATGCAAGGAGAGAAGGTTGTGGAGCATTATCCAGAAAAGCTTCATGCCTTGACCTTTAAGCTTGAGGAGATTGCAAACTGGGCGAGTTCTTGCTGAAATACAATGAACTTCTTCTGTACTGAAGAAGAATTCTCCGCCTATGCGGAAGCCCAGGAATTGGATATGAGTATTGTGATAAAGGCAGATATAGATGTAGCAGTTAGTGAAGCAAAAAAAACATTTTTAGTTTAAATAATCGAGGGACAAGTGCATGTTTATGCCACTTGTCCCTTTTGTAAGACAAT
Organism: Dehalobacterium formicoaceticum; assembly: GCF_002224645.1. Classification (NCBI taxonomy): domain Bacteria; kingdom Bacillati; phylum Bacillota; class Clostridia; order Eubacteriales; family Peptococcaceae; genus Dehalobacterium; species Dehalobacterium formicoaceticum. The sequence goes on from NZ_CP022121.1 coordinate 2,057,384, forward strand.
GGGGTAGATCATTGAAAAAACCTCAATGTAGGGTGATTGTTTCGGAACGGGCCCGTTAGATGCTAGCGGGTCATGTTTCGTTTTATGGTTCTATTTTAATGATTTTGCTACGAGGGCAGCTCCCACTGCACCGGCATACCGTCCTAATGGGTTTGAAATCACTGTAGCTTCTAACTTTTTTGATAAAGATTCTATAATGTAATCGCTTTCGCATAAGCCCCCTGTCAAATAGAAGTTTGTATTGGAGGACGCATGCCGGCCACAAAGAGATTTTACCTTATTAGTGATGGATTCAACCACACCAAAAGCAATATCTTCCTTAGGTTGACCGCTTCCAATTAAACTAATGACTTCAGATTCGGCAAAAACCGTGCACATAGAGCTGATACTGATACCGGAACCAGTTTTAGCCAATTCGAACAGCTGAGATAAACCAACGCCTAGGGTATTTGCCATAATCTCCAAGAACCGGCCGGTTCCGGCAGAGCATTTGTCATTCATAATAAAATCAACAACTTGTCCTTTGGCAATAGAAATAATTTTTGTATCCTGTCCGCCAATATCAATTACAGTACAATCTTTTGCATTAAATAAATAAGCGGCACCTTTGCCGTGACATGTGATTTCGCTGATAGTTTTATCAGCGTAGGGAACAGATACTCGCCCATAACCGGTTGCGACAAATTTGCTGTCGGAATAATTAATATTTGTTTCGGCAAGTTTTTCCTTGATTACATTGGCAGTTTCCAAACTGCTCCAGCCGGTGGGCATGACAAGTTTGTATACTATATTATTGGTTTCATTTAAAACTACTGCTTTTGCAGAGGTTGAACCAATATCAATCCCAGTAAAATACATTTTGCATCTCCTACCTTTCTAATTCACAATTATATAAGAAAAGTATGGATAAGAGGAATAGAATTTATCTATGTAGTTTTTTGTGGCGATAAAATATATTTATAAATATTTATTAGATGCCCAGGTGATTACAAAAAACCGGAATAAAATGGAATATGCCCCAAAAAATTTCCGATATTATCGTTAAAGGCAATTATTTTATAATGAAAAATTAAAAAACTGCCTTCAATCGAATTTTAAAAAACAGGGATATGCATTAGGCATGTTCCTGTTTTTAATTTTTAGCAGCATTGGTTTCCGCTGAAGCATTCTTAAGAATTATTATCATGTTATACGAATAAAATTTATCGATAAACAATAAAAATATATTGTATACCAACAAAAACTGTGCTATACTGCAACCAATAAGGGGGTATTTCCTACCCAATTTAAGGAGGGTGTTTTTATGTGGAATGGAGAGAAATCCATCAGTCTGAGTAAGTTGTGCATTCTGATTTTTATGGGGGTGCTGATGGTCATAGCGGTCACCGGTCCTTGGCTAATCCGGTGGTTTATCGGTTTTTCCCGGGCGGAACTTGAAGGAGTGGCACCTTTCTTTCTTGCTACCATTTATACGGGATTTTTTCCTGCGGCTTATCTCCTTTACAGTCTCTTAAGGTTACTTGGCCGGATTGAAGGGGAGCAAGTATTCATCAAAGAGAATGTGGAGCTTCTCAGGCGTATTTCCTGGAGTTGTTTTGTCGGGGCAGCTGTTTCATTGATTTCTGCTTTTTATTATTTACCCTGGGTTTTTGTATTTGTGGCTGCTGCCTTTATGGGATTGATCGTCCGTGTGGTAAAAAATGTGGTCGCAAAAGCTGTAGACCTGCAGGACGAAGTGGACTACACCGTGTAAAAGGAGGGGAAGACATGCCAATCATAGTAAATTTGGATGTGGTAATGGCCAAAAGGAAAATTTCCTCCGGGGAATTGGCGGAAAAAATCGGCATAAGTCAGGCGAATCTTTCCATCCTAAAGACAGGGAAGGCCAAAGCGATTCGGTTTTCCACCATGGAGGCCATTTGTAAAGCACTGGATTGCCAACCCGGGGACATCTTGGAATACAAAGAGGAAGAGTGACAAAAGAGGAAGAGTGACAAAAGGAGGTAGGTTTAAAATGCATGAGGATTATTCGGGAAAAGAAATGGCGGGTGCTTCGGGAACGGCATTTTGGGAGGGAATACCCTCGGCGAGACCAAGAAAAGAGCCTTTTCAGGCGGACAGGAAAGACGGAATTTTTGCTTTGGCTGCTTTTATCTTGGGCTTTTTTTCATACGCTGGGTGTTTTTTTCCTGGGAGGGCTGGGGGGTAACGGCATTTACCCTTGGTTATTCCGCAGTCGTTACCCGATACTTTCTAAAAAAAGGGATACATATTACCCGGGCCGGGTGGTTCTGGCTGGCGGTTGTGGTACTTACAGGAGTAAGCTTTTCTCTTTGGTCAAATAAGGGTTTGGAGCCCTGGCGCAGTATATGCTTATTTTTAAGCGCGGTATATTGGGTAATCAATGTCACTGGACTGCCTTTACTTGGTAAAACCAGCAATTGGTTAATACTGGACGGTATCAACGGTTTATTTGTAATTCCTTTTCGGAATTTCGGCTGTCAGTATCAAAGCATTGCCTTTCTTGGGCGGGATAGAAGAGCCGAGGGACGGAAAATCTTTTCTATCGTACTGGGCCTTCTTTTGACGCTGATTGTTGTGAGCATGGTTTTACCCCTTTTGATGAAGGCAGACAGCGGTGGGTTTGCCAAAATCACCGGGGGAGTTACGGCTTACTTCTATGGAATGGGGCAGGATCTTGCCCAGCTGATCTTTCATGGCATTCTTGCCATTCCCGTCGCTGCTTATCTCTTTGGCCTGGTAGCCGGCAGTGCCCATAAGAGAGGTTGGGATGCGTTCCAAGTGGAGGGAGTGGAGCAGGCTCTTTCCGCCCTCAGGGTGCTGCCCTTGGCTACTGTCTATACTTTGCTTGGTTTGTTATGTACCTTATATGTGGTGTTCCTGGGCAGTCAGGCTCCCTATTTCTTCTCCCCATTTGTCGGAGAACGGCCGGAAGGCTGGCAGGTTTATTCAGAATATGCGAGAAGCGGGTTTTTTGAGCTTTGCCGTATTGCCGCCATCAACCTGTCTGTGTTGGCAGGGGCAAATATTTTCAGCAAAAAAACGGGTCGGGGAGGTCTTGTGCTTAAGGTATTAAACTCCCTATTGGCGGTACTTACTCTGGTGCTGATCGCCACTGCCCTTAGCAAAATGGCGATGTATATCGGGGCTTACGGACTATCGGTGCGCAGACTGCTCCCTTGTTTGTTTATGGTCTTTTTGGCTGTTATCTGTGGTGGGATAGTTGCCCTGCAAAAATGGCAGTTTTCTATTGTACGGTTGGCGCTAGGGGTAGGCGTAGTGATGCTCTGTACCCTTTCCTTAGCCGACCCGGATAGTTTTGTTGCCCGCTATAATGCTGACCGTTATCTTTCCGGAACCCTTCAAGACTTCGATGCAGCCATTCTATATCGTTCTGGACCGGCGGGGGTTGATCCTGCCTTGAAGGTTTATGAGAAAACGGATGATCCGGTTTTGAAAGATGCGCTGAAGGCTTATCTTTTAACTCAGCGGGAACTGGCCGCAGAGTCTCTCGGAAAGCCGGGGGATAATTTACAGAAGGTACGAGCCAGGCAAAAAACCACGGAGATTTAACTATTTGATAGCTGGCAACCTACCGCTTTGGACGGTAGGTTGCCTTTTTTCTCCGTCCATTTCCTTGAGATATCATTGATAGCCAGGCATATCTCTCCGTCAGTCCCCCCAGTCCGCAAAGACTGTTTTGTTGAATGTCAATGTCAATAAGTTCACACGAAAGTAGATAATCTATACCCTATTTTCATTCTCCTTTTGTGGCGCAAAGCTATGATGGTTGATAAGTTGGTGTCAGGCACCACCCCGAGGCATACAGCTTCAGTTCAAGGCCTGGAGAATCCGGTGCCGGGGGTGCCGATGCGCTAATCTACATTTTCTGTTCGAGGGCGAGTTTTTCCAGCTGAAAGATGCGGTCCTTTAGTCCTCTGCATAATGCATCGGTTCGCGGTTCTTCAATGTAGGGAGAGGATAAAAGCAATGCTCGGAATTCCTCATCCAGATCCAGGAGGGCAGAAAAATCCACCCAATCAAGGCTGCCTGCAAGGCCAATCTGCTGACTGTGTGCAGCTTTGAAAGGCTGGCAGGGCACATCACTTTGTGGCTGGATGGCTTTGCTCACCTGGTCGTGCCACAGGCTTGTTCCGCTGTCAAAAACCGGTGCAGGGCCTTGCCACTGCAAGGTTCCTACATTACGGATACAGCCAAAATTATTGAAATGCCGGTCAGTGTTTGCAATCAGAAAATCAAAAACCAGCAGATAATCCAAAAATTCCTTCATGCCCGGTATGCCCAAGTGCTCACAGCTTAACAGGAAATGTTCATATATAGAATGATGGTTTTGTTTTTTTCGACTCTTAAAAATACTGTAAGCGCTGAATAGTTCTGTATCCGGTGTGACAATATTCGGGCAGACGCTGTAGGGAATGTTATTCTCCCATATCAGACGATACGGGACATAGGCCACACGGTTCAGCCGTTTATGCAGGGAGGTAGCGATGACCTCGTTTAGAGGCTCCTGCTGGAACGGATTGCTTCCGGATTTGATGAGAACCCGTTCCCCGTTGAGAATCTTCCACTTTTTTTTCAGCAATCCGTCGGAAGTATTGCAGGGCGAGAGCAGATCCAGTTCACCGCTTTCCGGCGCCTGGCCAAAGAGGGCATTCCCCACATCATCTGAGAAGGTGTTATCAAAAAAATTTATGTCCTCCCATTTCAAAGGGTGGTCTATTGGGTTGATCCAATACTGGTCGGAAAGGCTCAAGTCATAGCACTTGGTGAGCAACTGCTCCGTGCAGGACACATTCAGGATGGTGAGCGCTTCCCGGATGCCGGAACGACTGGCGGGAATGGAACGTCCGCGCCACCAATCATTGAGGCTCTTTCTGTCTGGAATTCCTCTGGTGAACTGGATACCCACAGGAAGGTAATCCGGATGTAGTACCTGCCCGACCTTAACGATAGAGGCAGTTTCCTCATCAATGCTCAGTTCCAAAACTGGCGTATACTTATTCATGAGTGTATATTTCATCCATTTTACCTCCTTTCTGGCACTTTTGTTAATATAATATTATACCTCGTTTCTGCAATTCTAGCAAGGAATTTGACATGTAAAAGGAAATTATAACCAAACCCGCAGCACTGCAAAAACCTAAGACCAGAACGACGCTTTCATACAGCCTTGTTCACGCTTATGTGCCCTTGTGTCGGGTTTTTCGGCAGGGGTGGCCTCGTAACACCTGTGGACTGGATAAGACCAACGCGGGACGGGGCGGAGAAAATCTCTAAGCCTCCCAGAATAGTCCTGCTTAACAGTTTTTCCTGGTTACTATTACCGTGAATATTTCACGACATATATCAAGTCTGTTATCAAAACACAAAACCAGTGGATGATGATAAACAGGAAGATAAACTCTATTGAGTAGTTTGGATCAGTCAGGATAAACAAAAGGAGTAGCAGCACCATAACGATGGTCAAAATACCAACTGCTAATGCGCATCTTGTCTGTATACTCTGCTGATATTCATCATATTTTTTTCGTCTGAGTAAGGTAATTACGAGTATTACAGCCGCTATCAAGATTATCGCATAACCGACATACTTTATGTTGCCTCCTATGATGAAGCCTGTGAAGGCATTTATAAAGGGAATTTGAAGTGTTCCTTTGGGATGAACCAGGCGCTGAAATTCCATATGGTCAGATATGAAAATGAACAGGAAAGAATAAAAGGCTGATAGCAAAGATATAAACAAAGCGTTTACTGCAGGATGTTTGGTCATTTTCTCTCACTCTCCTTAAAATCAAATAGTTCCTCAATCGTAATATTAAAGAAGCTTGCCAGGTCATAAGCAAGCCAGATCGATGGATCGAATTTATTTACTTCAATAGCGTTTATAGCTTGGCGAGATACACCGACCAGCTCTCCAAGCTGCTTTTGTGTAAGATCTTGCTTCTCACGCAGTTCTTTAACTCTGTTCTTCAATTCCACTCCTCCGCAACATAAAGTCAGGTATACCTTACACGTAATGATAGCAAAACCCATCTTTTGTGTCAAGTAAACCTTACTTATATTATAATAAAACTAGCCTGTTTGGCGGATAAGTGTTATATGGCAGACCAGGTGTATGAATAACCCTATGCAGATATTTCTTGTGATACGGTATTTTATCTATTTGTGAGCATAATTGGAATTTAGCCCTAATTTGAAGAAGCCTTCGCTATTATTCGGTTGACCGTTTATAATTGTGATAATTTCATGCAGAAAAGGTGGTTGATTTTAAAAGATATAAGCAAACCGGAAGATGCCAGACAAAAAGAAAATAAAAAACCTTGAAACGTTTTTATAAAAGCGGAGTCTTATAGATAGGAGGTGAGAAAGTGACGGATTTCGGAGAAATATATACAGAACACTTTTCTGGTGTATATAAATATGTGCTGACTCTATGCCGGAACGAAGCCATTGCTGAAGAGGTTACTCAGGAAACCTTTTTCAAAGCCATGCGGCATATAGATCAGTTCAATGGAAGCTGCAAATTATATGTTTGGCTTTGCCAGATTGCTAAAAATACTTATTTCTCACTTTCCAAGAAGCAAAAGCGGATGGCTCCGGATATAGATGCGGATTTTCCAGATATAACAGACTTAGAAAAGAATTACTTTGATAAAGAAGCGGCAATGCGATTACACGTTCTGCTTCATAATTTGGATGAGCCATACAAAGAGGTCTTTACTTTACGGATATTCGGAGAACTGTCATTTTCTCAAATCGGTGAGTTATTCGGGAAAACCGATAGTTGGGCAAGGTTGATTTTTTATAGAGCAAAGAGACAATTGCAGGAGGCGATGAAATGAAAATATCTTGTGGAATCATTAAAGATTTGCTGCCATTATATCATGATGGCGTTTGCAGTAACGATAGCAAAACGATGGTTGAGGAACATCTTGCTGAATGTGATAGCTGCAAAGCCGAGCTGCAGGCAATGGATGATGGATTACCTATTAATAATGCGGAGCAGAATTTGAACGAAGCCGAAGCGGTAAAAAAACTGTCACGGAGGTGGAAGAAAGGAATGAAGAAATCGCTACTGAAAGGCATTCTAACCACTATTTTGGTCATTGTCCTTATTGCTCTTCTTCTTTATAGCTTTATGGATATTAGGATTTTGCCCAAACCCTATTGATTGGAGGAAAATAACTTGAGACACTACGTTTTAGCAGCAGAGCATATCCAAAAACAGTACAACGGAAATGTAGTTTTACAGGATGTTTCCATTCGTGTGAAGAAGGGCGAAATCTACGGATTGGTTGGTAAAAACGGTTCATTCAAACATTGAAGAATAGCTGTTATGCGGAGATTATTAGCATAATGTGTAGTTGAGTTTTTTCACATTCTTCTTATGTTACATATCAGCAGAAAGTGTGCAACAAGAAGGGTAGGAGTTAGTAAATATTTATAATCAATAATGTAAATCAGAATTTAACGAGGTTAATGAAATGATAAATAATGATCTATTTCATCGTTTCCGTTCATTGTCATTTTTAAAGGATGCAATAGGATTAGGATGGAACGATAGTGATGTGGCATATTTCTGTACCTCAGTTGGCACAGAAGTTATCGGTTGGTTAGGTGTTGAGGGGATACATTTTTGTTTCATTCCATCAATCAGCTCTGATATGGTATTTGCTGTTAGCCCTATGCCGTGCGGTGAACATTATATTGAGCCTATTGCCCGTAACTTTCAGGAGTTTTTGTCCCTTGTGCTATTCTGTAAAGGTGCCAGCCCGTTAGAGCAAATTTGCTGGATAGGAGAAAGGCAGTTTTCAGAGCTACTGAAATCAGAGGAAGAGAATGGCTGGCCAGCACAAGATGCTGCGCTGAATACCTTGTGTACGGAATTTGGAATTGAAGCCCATTCAAATGCGTATCAATATGTGAAAAGCTTACAAGCTGATTTTGACTATTCAACGATCCCATATTCTAAAGAATATTACGATACATTAGGAATAGAGAAATAAATTTTAATTCATCACCAAACTGTTGAATTGAACCGGGAGGATATTTCTGTTGGAAAAGAGATGGCAATTTAAGCAATGGTATGAGTTGAGTGGTGACAATACTCATACCATTGAGGGTGCAAAATATAAAAAGCTGATAGAGCTTTGTTTTGCCCATGCAACCTATTTTTCATTACAATGGGCTCGTTGGACAGCGGCTATCGACAAACAATTGGAACAGGCATTGGAGCCTTATAAAGTAAGACACCTAAAAATCAATCATTGGTATCGGTACGGTGCTCCTCCTGAAAATTCTGAATTTGAAGTTCCTATAATGAATATTTTCATATACCGTGCATCAGATGGAGCAAAGCAGGTATTATTGAGTCATACGAATACTCTTTTCCTAGGACTTGAGAAAAAAGAAACTCTGATGACATTGGAGGATTTATGTTTCTTTCATGAAGATGAACTGTTCTTTGGCACAGTGAGTCACGAAGGAATATGCTCCGCTAAGGGACTATCTGAACAATTTATAATAGAGCTCTTAAAACTTGGAGATTGGGAAGAAACCAACGCTGATCCTTTGGAGATTTTATCTTTAAAGGGGTTGTTATGAATTCTGTCTGCGCTTTCAATTATGAGCGTCAATTATAGAGAAAAGCTACGGAAGGGGATGGGGTGAAGTGAAAAATGCACACAGTAGGATTCCATTTTGATGAATTTCCCTTATCCCGTCTGCGCCTTGTGGACGGTGAGCTGGATGCGGGCAAGCTCGCCACAGGGGAATATATTCTGGAGGGCGTGACGGTGGATGATTATGGAAATTCGCAATCACCTGATCGCTTTAATCATAAAGCCGGCGAAGTGCTTACCCTTACCACCGGCGGCAGCGTGCGGGAAATGATCGTGCTGGGGCATGTGATCGCAAACCCGAACACCAATACAGACGGCAGTTGGGTGGGCTCCACCTTCTTTTTGCCGGGGGATGTTTACAAGGAGCTCACCGGCAATACCTTCGCCATGAGTTACGCTTTCAACGTGGCAGACGGCAAAGAAACCGATACGGAAACCTTTTTGAAAGAGTATACCGACAGTGTTGAACCCACCATGAACTATAAATCCAAATTCACTGCGTTGGCGGGCCTTGAGGGTATAGAGAGTACAGCTGTTCTGATCGGCGGCGTATTGGCACTTATTATCGGGCTTATTGGCGTACTTAATTTTATCAATGCCATTTTGACGAGCATCCTGACACGCCATAGGGAATTTGCCATGCTGCAAAGCGTCGGCATGACGCGTAGGCAGCTCGTGACGATGCTCTGCTGGGAAGGGGTCTGTTACGCAGCTTTGACAGCGGCAAGCTCCACCCTGCTGAGCCTTGGCTGCTCGCTGCTGATTGTGCGCCCGATGTGCGGACAAATCTGGTTTATGAGCTATCATTTTATTGTTTGGCCTCTGGCGCTTATTTTACCGTTGCTGTTTGTGCTGGGAGCTTTGGTCTCGTATATCATGTACCATGCAACGAATAAGCAGAGCATTGTGGAACGCCTGAGAATCGCCGGGTGATAAAAGGAAAAAAGACGCACAGTCCTTATTAAGCTGTTGTGTCTTTTTTCCTTCTCTGGATACCCTCATCGATGTAAAGAATAGTAGCACAACATGAATACATCCTTACACCAACTGTAAGTGTTATTATTCTGCGGTACTTGCTATAATTATGAGTAAGCAAGTCAGGAGGTTATAAAATGAATTCAAATAGAGTTTTACAAGTCGGAAGCATCACAAAAGTCTACGGTAAGGGCGACAATAAGACAGAAGCCCTCAGAGGAATCAGCTTTGACGTGCTTGAAGGCGAGTTTCTTGGAATTATGGGGGCCAGCGGCTCCGGGAAAACAACATTGCTCAACTGTATTGCTACCATGATTAAACCTAGTTCAGGAAGAATCCTGCTTCAAGGCAAGGATATTTCTTCATTCAAAGGAATACAGTTGGCTGACTATCGCGGCAAAGAAATCGGATACCTGTTTCAGGAATTTGAACTTTTGGATAACTTAACGGCAAGAGAAAATATTATTCTTCCGTTATTGCTCCATAGTGTGACAGGCAAGCAAGCTGAACCTGAGCTTCAGGAATTGGCAAACCGTCTTGATATTGTGGACGTTCTGGGCAAATTTCCCTCCCAGATGTCCGGCGGACAGAAGCAGCGCATAGCGGCAGCCAGGGCTCTCATCTCAAAACCGAGCATTGTGTTGGCAGATGAGCCTACAGGCGCGCTTGACAGTAAAAATTCCAGGGTTCTCATGGACAAGCTTTCTGCTATCAACATGGAACAGAAGAAGACAATTGTCATGGTCACGCATAATGCAAATGCCGCCAGTTATTGTTCCCGCATCCTTTTTATCCAGGATGGCCGCCTGTTCCATGAGCTCAGGAAGAACATTGAAACAGAAAACCCCGACAGCTTTTACGAGCGCATTGTTACAGTCATGGCACAACTGGGAGGAGGAAGCGCAAATGTTCTTTAAGCAGGTTCGGAGTAATGCCGCAAAAAATCGAAAGAACAACGGATTATTCTTCAGCTCCCTAGTGGTTGCAATTGTCGCATTCTATACGTTGTTGTCTTTGAGTGATCAGGATGTCATGCGCTTTTTGAAAACAATAGAGAGCGACGCTGTTAGCAAACTTATGCTATTGATTCCAATCGTCTACATGATTTCACTTTTCTTCGTTTTCTTTCTGGTTTACTTTGCATACCGTTATCAGTTGGACAACCGCAAGAAAGAATTTGGGCTATATCTGATGCTTGGTATGAAACGAAGCGCGCTTTTTGCCATGCTGATGAGTGAGACCATTTGGAACAGCTTGATATCCATTTTGCTTGGCTTACCAATAGCTTTACTTCTTACGGAGGGGATCAGCCTAACAACGGCAAAACTAGTCGGACTTGGGATAATCGGGCATAGAATTTCCTTTTCCATATCGGCTGTTCTTGGAACAGTTGTCGGGTTTATCGCAGTACAAATGATAGCCATGCTGTTCCTGAGCGCTGAATTCAGTCGCAAAGAACCAATGGAGCTGCTACAATCGGATTCCCCCGAAAAGCAAGTGTCACTTTCCGGAAAAAAAGGCTGGCTCGGCTTTGCTCTCGGCCTGATTTTCCTGGTTTTGGCATATGCGATCGGAGTTACCATGCTGAGAAGCTTTGATTTCAATATCGTTGCGCTTATTCTTGCCCTCGGCGGAAGCGGAACCTTTCTGCTGTACCATGGTATGGGTGTATTTATCGGGCATAAGATTCAGCGTAAAAGTCCAACGCGATCTGGGTTATTCACCTTTACAGGACGGCAGATTCAGGAGAATGTGCTTCATCAGTACAGAGCGCTGGCAATTTCGTCTTTGCTTTTATTGATGGCGTTGGCCTGCGTATCTTTTGGTATTGGTGTTGCTTCAGGCCGAGGATCGATGGATGTCAGAACAGTGGATTTTTCTATTGATGGAAGCGAACAGGAAGTGCGCGGGGTTTTGGATTCTGAAGCAAGCAAATCGATGGTTTCTGTGTACTATCCCATGTTCCTGAGTTCAATGAATACAAACCTATACGATAAAACCGGTGCAGTTCTGACAAGCAAGCCAAATGCCCGTGATTTCTCTTGGGCAGGGTTCAGTGCTGCCCTCGCAAACCTGCCTGAAACGGATTTGAGAAACAATATGATTGAAATTATTTCTGGCCGATCAGGCCCGTATCTAATCTCAGAAACCAGCTACAACGAGCTCTTACAGGCGATCGGTAAAGAGCAGATTCGACTGGGGAAGAATCAAGTTGCGCTGTACACTTCAATGAAGGATAGCGGTGACTTTATCAACAATCTAGATGGCGCACTAAAGCTTGGCGCTTACATTGAAGTTGACGGTCAAAAATACGAACTATTGCCCGGTATTTACCAAGATAATGTGGTTGCCGACCGCAAAATCACACTCTACAGCGCCTTAATCGTTTCGGATGAAGACTACCAGAATTGGGTTTCTGATAGCAGCACCCCTTTCTGCTGGAATGTCCTGCTAAGTCAGAAGGTTGTAAATGAAAAGGGCTTGATGCAAGCAATTCAATTGATGGAACAGAACCTGGCAGGAACAGGCTTGGAATACGAAAGCTATATAGGCGGCATTGGTAGAAATCTTTTTTATACTGTAGCTGCAAGTTACCTGACAATATATCTTGGTATCTTATTCATGGTCATTGCAAACACAGTAATCGGATTGAAATACTTGATACAGCAACGGGCAAATAAACACCGTTACCTCACACTGCTTATGCTTGGAGCCAATGAAAATGATCTTTGCAAATCGGCAAGAGCACAAATCCGAATCTTTTTTGCTATGGTGCTTGGCATAGCGGTATGCAGTTCTGCCTTTGCAATATGGTCGATGTTTACAAGCTTTCTAAAATTGCCAGCAGGAATGTCGTTTGCTAGAGTGATTTTACTTGCAGGGATCGCCTTCATACTGTTTATTGTGATAGAATTCATTTATATCAAGATTATAGAACATACCAGCAACCGAGAAATACAGACATTGCAGGTAACAGATAGGGGTAATGCTTTTGAGTAAGATCATAGTCATCGAAGATGATATTTACTTGCGGGAAGAACTCGTCAATACTTTCGTAAAGAAGGGATACTCGGTATCAAGTATCTCTTCTTTCGATACTCCTGAGAAAGAAATTCTTGACAGCAATCCCGATTTGGCTGTACTGGACTTAAACCTCCCGGGCAAATCTGGATTTGAGTTGTGCAAATGGTTGAAAGCGAGGGCGTCTTTCCCGATTCTTATTTTAACATCACGTGACGCTCTCGGAGATGAATTATTCGCATTGGGGCTTGGTGCAGATGATTATCTGACAAAGCCATGCCACCCCGACCGGCTGATAGCCCGCGTGGAGCGATTGCTCCAGACATATGGAAAAGTGCGCAGCTTGGTGCAGGCAAGAGACCTTGTATTAGACCTTGATACCTACAAAGTGATTTGGAAAAACGCTTACGTTGTCTTGTCCGAAACAGAAGGAAAAATCCTGCAAGTCCTGATTGAACAGCATCCGTCCGTTGTTTCGAAACAAACGTTGTCTCTTGTACTTTGGGGCGGTAATGAATATGTTGACGAAAACATTCTTCAAGTAAATATGACCAGGCTGAGAAAAAGTTTAGATGCCATCGGCCTTAGAGATATGATACAAACCGTGCGTGGGCAAGGTTATCGTCTGGAGGTGAGCAAGCCGTGAGGCGACAGAATATGAGTTTGAAAGCCGAAAAACAGTGGCTTGTCCTACTGCTTTTAACCGACCTGTTTTTTGCTTTTCTGGCATGGCTGACGGGCGCTGACTCTTTTGGAAGTATTATTGTAATTATTTTTCTTTTTACCGCTTTTATTGTTCTTGCAGGTTACCGGATTGATCGAATGAAACAAAAAAAACAGATGGAGATGCTGCAACTTTTTTTGAACAGTCCTGATGAAGAAGCGGAACAACGTTTATTAGCAACGGTAGATGATTCTTGGCACTCCATTATACGAATGGCGTCAGCGCAGATAAGAGAGCAATCCCAAACTATAAAAGATAAACAACTGGAATTGCAAAATTATCAGGAGTTTATCGAGGCATGGACTCACGAAATCAAAACACCCCTGTCTCTTGCAACATTGATTTTAGCCAACCATAGAGAAGAAATGTCACCGTATGTTTATAATCGGATGGAGCATGTACGCTCTACTATCAATAATGATGTTGAGCGAATATTATACTATGCTCGGCTTCAGTCTTCACATGTAGATTATAAATTCATGAAAATGAATTTAAGTGACTGTGTGCAGGAGTGCCTTGAAGATTTTCGAGCTATATCCGATGAAAAGAAAATTGATGTTCAGCTAAATCTTTCATCTTTTCAAATTATAAGCGACAAAAAAGTCCTTGCCTTCATGCTCTCGCAGCTTTTCAGCAATGCCTTTAAGTACACGGCGTCTGACAATGGTGTTGTCTGCGTCGTAAGTTGGTCGGACACTCAGGACGATGGTAAAATACATCTTGCCGTTCGAGATAATGGCAAGGGTGTTCCACCTGAAGATATGCCCTTCTTATTTGACAAGGGGTTTACCGGAAGTCATCCAGATCGAAAGAACGCAACAGGGATGGGCTTATACCTCGTAAAAAAATATGCCGAAGCATTATCGGTTGAGGTAAATATTGAACCAATATCGACATCTGACAAAGGGTTTGGCATTGAACTGCTTTTCCCGCATGTTATATAAAGTGAAACTTCTGTCAGTAGGGGTTTTCTTCATCCCCTACTGATAGTTAGTTGAACCAATCATGAACTTAGCGTCCGTTATCCCCCACTTACAGAAGTGGGGGTCTTACTGACGGGTTAGTGCGTGATAAATTGTTCGCATTTGCGTCGGTTGTAATATGCCGCCGCACCTTATTGTGAATACAACAAGGTTCCCGAGAACCACTTCGATCAACACCCATTTGCCAGCATTGAAATTGTGCCTTGGGACAGTTCGTTATTCTTCTAAATCTACCGGCATTTCTTGTTGTAGTTCCGAATTAGTTTTTTAAAGCCGTAATTGGTACCACAAACACGCCATCCCCTCGTTGATATGCGGCATTTGAAAGTCCGCAGATTACGCACAGTATAGATGGTGGGTTCCCTTTTTCGTCGACAGCGATTTCATCTCTAATTCTCTTTAAGTTCGCAGCCGCAGTGTCGATCTGGTTTGCTCCGAGTTTGATTTCAAAGGCACACCATTTCCCGTCTGGGAGCTCAATCACCGCATCTAACTCACGATTGTTGTAATCTTGATAGTGATACAGGTTTGCGCCAAATGCTTCTGCATATATTTTCAGGTCTCGCTCACATAAAGCTTCAAATAAAAATCCAAGCGTTTCAAGATCACCCACTAATCCTTCTAATGTTGCTTTCAACAAAGCACAGGCAAGAGACGGATCGGAAAAATGCCGTTTTTCTGCCTGCTTGATGCGTACCGAGGAACGGATATTAAACGAAAACGGCGGCTGGTTGTCGGTAATGAACAGTCTCTTAAAAATATCAAGATATGAAGCAACCGTTTCAACATTGATGTCTTCATCGTCTACGGCTTTGATGTCGTTCTTCAAGGTTTTGTTGGTAACTGTAGTACTTTCATTTCGCGCAAGAGAGCGAAGCAGCAGCCTCATTTTTGAGGTATCGCGTTTTATACCGTCAATACGGAAAACATTGTGTTTGTTCTAAGGAATAAGGAGTTTCCCTTTATGATGCCAAATATTACCTATCGCGGGACATAAGAACGGGACATAAAAAGCTGATGACTGACGAATAATATATTATATTATGCGATGCTTGATGCAACTATCTAAATCCTAAATCCTAAATCGGGAGGATCTATTGTGACTTCAATTTACAGCTTGCTTTCAAAAAAATTTCAGTTTAAAGCTCATGCTCTTAAAAAAGAATGGAAAGAAATTGAAAAGATCAAAAAGGAATTGAGGTCCTTAGGTTTTATTACCGGTGAAGTGGAATATATGGTCAAATGTACCTTTCATCATAAAAATTTCTCAGAAATAAATCTGGAGGAACTAAAGGCGGGGAAAGAATCTCTGAAAGGGCAGGTGGAAATCTCCCGCCAATGCCTGGAGTTGGTTTACCCTGCTACTACTAACCCTCAGAATGACCCGGATGGGAAAAATTGAAAAAAGGCATTAAATGATTCTGCAGCAGCAGGGGGACAGGGTACCTTGTCCCCCTGGTATATTTCTTAACGTCGCTTGACTATCAAAGATAACTTCGTTGTGGTAGCCATGTAGTGGGGTGGGAATACCCTGACACGGTGAGGCAAATGATCACCAACTTAATATATATCACTCCAAAAGACCGACGTCCTCTATTTCTGTAGTTACGATGACATCAATGGGAATAGTCGGATAGGCCTTCTCCCACTCCATACTTTGATATAGTTTCGGATTCTTGCCCTTGACAGCAGTGCCAATACCTAAGTAATCCACCCCTGCGGCTTGTGATTTCTGCACCGCGGATCGAATTTGATTAGCGATCACATCGGAAAATAATTTTTCCAGTTTTTTGAGGTTGCCGGGTCTGGTCAGTTCCATATTACTGCCTTGTTTTGATAAAATTTGCCCGTTGGTATGGAGGGAAATCTGTACCCTGGGACCTTCTCCTTGCTTCAAAGGCTTAATTTTTAACTTCTTTTCATCACTGCGATAGGTAAAAATTCCTTGGTCCAGGTGTCCAACCACTGTAGCATCAGACTTACCCACAAGCCAATTAGCAGCCTGTGTTTCTTCACTGCTCAGCCAGTCAATTAATTCCCAGTTATTAAATACCGCCCCTCCATCACGGACTATGGTTTTATTGTTTTCTGTCGCTAAAACACGGGAAACAAAACCTCTGCCGTCAGTACTTCTCAGCTCATTAAGAAATTGATAGAAGGTCTGGTTTCTTGCTAAAGAGAGTTCATATTCAAGCTGGGTCATGGCCACTAGTTCTGCTGCCACATACTTGGCAAGCTTTGGTTTTGCCTCCAGAATATCCTTGGCCTCTCCATCTTGCACAAACATCAGGCGGGTTCTTGACGCAATTTGAGGCTCCCGAAAAATCATGTCAGATATATCTTTAACGCTTTTCCGGCCGGCATTCTCACCAATCAAAACCACCTGTAAATACCCCAGAAAGTTAAGGCGGGATACCTTCACCTGCAGCTTTTCCATGGCCTCCCTAAGGCTGGTACCTTCCACTGTCTCGATAATATTAGCTGTTTCATGGTGTTCTTCGATGATATTTACCGGATTGATAATTTCAAATGTGAAGGTGTAGGAAGTACTTGTCTCTTCCACTTTATCAATACCGATGGCGGTAATGAGCGCTCTATTGCTGATATCATGAATATCCCAGCACCCAACACTCGTCAGACAAAAAAATATTAATGTTAAACAAAGAAGCATTTTTTTCATTTTAAAGACCCCTTCCTTCTTATTACCGCCACCAAAAGGGTCAGTACAGGGATGATGTAGAGAAAGAGATAACTGGGATAATGAAACAAATTCCGAAGCTGAATGGCCAATGAGGTACCAGGAATGAGATAAATGATTGCCAGTAAACTGACTGTGACGAAAATAGTAAGCGCCTTCCTGTAGCGCTGTTTCTTTAGCAGATGCAGCAGTCCTTCGGTGATAAGGTAAAGGTAGATGACAATAGTGGTAAACATGGCCATTAACCAGGGCAGGGTTAAAAACAGCTCAAACCGTTCCACAGGAAACCCGGGTAGAGTAATCCCGCTTAATATATCAACCCCTGGGAAAATTGATTCCTTGATATTCTCCACCCCAAAGATTCCTATCGCCATGATCGTTTGCAGTAAAATCAGGACCAAAAGAAAATTCACACTAATTAATGCGGGCTTCATCAATGCTTTTTTATCCTTGAAAAAAGGACCGATAAATAAAATAAGCTCGATACCCTGAAACACCCCGATAAATAACAAGGTGCCTTGCAGGACCGGTAACCACCCACTGCCAAGGATGGGGAAAAAATTTTGCAGATCAATTGATCTCAAGGAAAGTGCGGCGGCCACGAGCAGGGGTAAGATCATAAAAGGGAAAATTAACTGGAAGAACCTTACGATAGGTGCGAACCCATAAAGAGATAAGCTGATGGCACCGACTGCTAATAAGCCGAGAGGCACGATCATGGGGGTTTCCGGCAGAAATATCATTTGATTAACTGACCCAAAATTCTGGAAGGACATGCCCACAAATATCATCCAAAAGCCCAGATAAGCAATAATGATCGTGACCCCTAAAACCTTGCCCCAGATTTTTTTACTGAATTCAAAGAAACTTTCCTGGGGGAAACGGGAAATAAGCTTCACCAGCAAATAAGTAAATAGGGAAACAATGGGAATAGCAAGGAGTATTGAAATCCAAGCGTCTTGTTCCGCAATTTGAACAATACGCTTGGTAAAAGTGAATAATTCAAATTCCAGGATAGCCGAGATTAACACGATCGCTAATGCTTTAGGATCTATTGCTTTTGGATCCCTTGTCTTAGGCTGGACCCTTCCTTGCTGCTGGTCATGCTGAGGCTGATATGTTTCATCCCGAGGCATAATGCGCGTATTCTCTCGCAATATCGTATGCCCCCAGGCACTCCCTTCCATAGGAGCAAGGGGAGCCATATAGGGAATACCAAAGGACTTCAGGGAAACCATGTGAATGGCAATATAAAAGAAAGCTACCGCGAAGCCAAAAAGGCCTAAGAAGGTTGTCGCGATCATCGTAAAAAACTGGATAATTCGGAGGGACATGCGCAGATCATTATTAGGAATCCCAAAAGAGGAGATGATGGTCAGAGTTACAATAATAACTACCGGGCCTCCGATTATTCCCGTGTCCATTCCGGCAATCACCAATACGATGCCTGCAAATAAGGCAATTGTTGAACCAAAGACTGACGGTATTCTCTCCATCATCATCCGGACAGCTTCCGCGATCCCCATCATAAAAAAGGTTTCAAAATAGATGGGGAAGGGGGTCGATTCTCTGTTGGCAGCAATTAATAAAGCCAACTTGGTGGGGATAAATTCCGGATTAAATGAGGTTAGGGCAATATAGAATCCGGGAAGAACCGCCGCAAAAATAAACATAATGTACCGGGCAATGCGAAAAAAGCTGGTGGCAATAGGCCATCTGGCGTAAGCATCTTCCGGTACATCCATTAACTCAAAAAAGGTGGCGGGAGCCAATAAAACTGTAGGACTCCCCTCAGTCAAAATAGCAAATCTCCCCTGGATCAGAGCGGATTCTGCTACATTGGGACGCTCGGTCGTTTCTGCCTGGGGAAAGGGACTAATATTTGAATTCTCGATATTTCGTTCAATTTGACTGCTTTCTAAGACTGCCGGCAGCTTAATTGCTCCGATACGTCTTCTTATTTCCCTTAATATTTCTTCATTTGCCACACCCTGAAGATAGGCGATGACCACATTTTTTTTAGATACTGATCCCACCTGGTACTGTTCAAATACAAGATTTGATTCAGGCAGCTGCTCTTTAAGCAGGGCCAGATTATAGGTGAGCTCCTCGGTAAATTTTCTTTTTGACCCCCGGGTTATTTGTTCTAAATCACGGGGCAGGACATCAACCAGGGTCGCCTTGGCAAATTCCTCCTGAAAGGAATCTATCGGGGAATTATTCCCTGACTCTGATTTTGCCTCTGACTCTGCCGGTATTTCCTTTTTGATTTTTTGCTTCTGTCCTTCATCTTTTTCATCTTTGTTTTTTTTAAAGAAGTGAAAAGCCAAATCTTATCACCATTTTCTCAATTTATTAGCATCAACAAAGCGGCAGCATTATCATTTATTTTTAGAATTCTTGCTCATCAGCATTTTTAATGCTCTATCATTTTCTCCATTCCCCATAAAAATATCCATCCTTCAGCATTTATCAGTGCCCCGTGTGGAACATAAAGAAAAGGGACAAATCCTGAAAGATCAAGACTTGTCCCTTTTTGGTAGATTGTAATTCAATTATTTCAGTATTTTCAGGGGAGAAGGTCCGCCACCGGCACCACCTGGTAACCCATTTCGGTAAGACCGTTGAAAATCTTAGGTAAAGCAGCCAGGGTGCTGGGTTTTCCTTCATGCAGGAGAATAATGGCCCCGTCTTTGACGTGGGTGAGCACGTGATTCGCAATCTGAGTGGAATCCTCCGAATCCCAGTCCCTAGGGTCCACATTCCATCCAATGGAGGTGAGACCAAAGCTTTGGGCAGTTTTCGTGATCAGGTCATTGTAATCCCCATAGGGGGGACGGAAAAACCTGACCTCACCTAAGGAAGCAAAGACAGCCTCAGTCTTACGAAAATCCTCCTGGATGATATCAGGTGATTTTAAGGTCAATCTGCTGTGTTGATAGGAGTGACTGCCCAGGGTAAAGCCCATGTCGGCGATTTTTTGCGCCAGATGGGGGTATTTTTTCACCTGTGTGCCCACCATGAAAAAGGTGGCCGGCACCTGATGTTCATTTAAAACACCTAAATATTCCGCGGTAAAACCAGGTACAGGACCATCATCAAAAGTGATGGCTACTTTTTTCCCTGCTCCGCTGTTGCCCGAGAAAATAGGTGTCTTCTTAGGGGAGGCGGAAGGCTGGGAGACAGGAGGGTTAGCGGCAGGAGGCGCAGGTGGGGTGGTGCTGTCTGTTTCCTGATGCTGCTGATCTTTTTCATTTTGAGCAATTTTTTCATCCTCTTCAGGCTTTTGCGTTTCAGGTAGATTTGTTTCAAGCCCACTATCCCCTCCGGGATCTGTAACGGGCTCTGATCCTTGTCCCGGATCCGGATCCGAATCCGAATCCGAATCCGAATCCGGTTCATGCTCTGTATCCCTATCCGGCTCCGGGTGATGCTTGTCCACCGTTGTTACAGGGATGCTCTCATCTGGTTTTTCGGTATTGGCATAGAGAAAATGGCCTTTTGGATATACAAAAACAACGAATAAGAGGGCCAGGATTAAGGAGATCCAGATCATTGCTGAAGGGAAAGAACGTTTTCGTCCTTTGAGTTTTCTTCTTCTTTGTGTCACGACAAAGCCTCCCGATTTATAGATCAGAAAGTATCCAATCATCTTCTGTATATATCTTTAGACGTCTTAAAACAAGAAAAGTTCTCATTTTTCGATGAAAAATTCAAACTTCGCCCTGATTGTCATTCTAAGGATGATTCTTTCCTATATACTATATCACATCGGTACTTGGTTTTGTCATTTTTCTTGGTATTTCGATAATAATTTATGATTAGCTCATCCATTTCCTCACTGATCCGCACCAAACTGTCATGATGATAACTGCCCACCTCACGAGTAGCTTGGGCGGAATGAAGATTGAGAGCCTTCCTTTTTTCTTCTAATTTGCTTATAATGTCGTTAAGCTCCTGACCATCTTGTGATACGATTTGAGTCCTTTCTTGTTCATTTTTTAAATCTTCCTGGAGGCAGCAGGGTTGAAAGAAAAGCTCATCAATGGATACTTCAAAATAGTCAGCAATTTCCCTGGTTAAGCGCAAACTGGGCTCACGCTTCCCGGTTTCGATCATGTTATAATAGCCCTGGGAGATTTGCAGGGCATCTGCCACCTTTTGCTGGGTCAGACGAACAGCCATTTCCCCCTCTTTTTGTTTTCTTAAAGTGATCAGATTGTTTTTCAAATGCACATCTCCCTTCACTATTCATTTTTAATTAGCCGGCAAGTTTTGGCGAAAAGTTCTAGAATTTGCTGGTTAGGTTTCAAAAAAATAGTTTATTTGTCATATTTGCTTATAATTAATAATAGTCACAAAAAGAAACAGTGTCAACAAAAATTTTGTTTCTTATTGTGACAAGATATGTCAAATTATCACTGATTGTGATTAACAATATTTAGTGATTATGTGATTAGGGGATGGATGCGTTTGTTTGATGAATGTTTAAAAAAATTACGTAAAGATAAAATGATTTCCCAAAAAAGTCTCTCCGAGGCGCTCCAGCTCAGTCGTTCCACCATTGCTCAATATGAAGGGGGAACCCGGACCCCTGATCTGCAAACTTTAATCAGAATTGCCCAATTCTTTGATGTTTCCATTGATGAATTACTGGGGCACGAACCGGAGCGGAGGAAGATGGACCTGAAGGACGAGAATTTTATTTTCTTTTCGGTCAAGGATAACAGTATGCAAAATGCCCGCATCTTAGAAGGAGACATGGCCGTGATTAAAAAACAGGATACCTTTGAAAACGGAGACATTGTCTTATTGACCATGCATAATCAGGTGCCCTTGATCAGAAAAGTAGTTCTTAAGGATCATATTGTGGCCTTGATTCCCGAACATCCCGATTATGAAGTGGTGCTGGCCAATATGCTGGAGGTAGCTATTTTGGGCAAGGTGATCGGCATTAGTTTTGTATAATTTTCCCCAGGAGTGCCAAACTAAGGTAGGATCAGTCGGATTTAAAGAGGCTATTAGCTATTATTACTGATTAATTCTACTGCTGTGAACGGATTTCCTTCATAATATTGGACGAATTTTTTCGACAAATAATTACAAATTTTTTTTGCACTGAGGAAAAAAAGATGATGCATGTTTTACAGGTTGTGCGCCCCATGGACGGAGGCATGAAAAAACACGTGCTCTCCCTCCTGGGTCATTTGGATCAAAGCAAATACCAAATCATCCTGGCCGGTCCGGATAAGGAAGAATGGGATGAGATTTTAGCCGGTTCCAAAGTGGAAGTGGTTTATTTGCCTTTGAAAGGAAACCTCGCTCCATGGTCCGATCTGGCGGGAATGCGCCGGCTGAAGCACCTGATCCAAACGAGAAAAATTCATCTGGTACATACCCATGGGATGAAAGCTGGACTAGTAGGGCGCATGGCCGGTCTCATGACCGGCGGCCTTAGGCCCCAGTCCCAGCCTTATTTTCTTGCTACCGTACATAATTCCATCTATCAATACCCCATGCCCAAATCAAAGCGTTGGGCTATCGGCAAGGCCCAATCCTTTCTTGGTCGTTATACCGACGGTTTTATTGCCGTTTCTCACGGCTTGAAGCGTGAGCTTATGACTTGGGAAGGAATCCCCTCAGCCAAAATTTCTGTGATCTATAACGGCATCAATCCGGCGGATTTTCCCCACTTTCCCCGGCCGACACTGCCCGAGGCCAAAATCCGTCTAGGCCTAAATCCTGATCTCCCGGTGGTGGGGATGGTGGCACGCTGCGCTCCTCAAAAAGGGGGGGAGTTTTTTCTGCGCGCCGCTCAGGAGTTAAGCTGTTTATTAGATGAAGTGCAATTTTTGGTCGCAGGGGACGGTCCTCTGCGCCTTGCTTGGGAACAGGAGGCCCGGGCCCTGGGTTTGAGGGAAAAGGTTCATTTTATCGGTCATCATCCCCGGCCGGGAGAGATTTATCCGCTCCTGGACGTCTATGTCCTTCCGTCCTTGTCCGAGGGACTGCCTCTGGGGGTGATGGAAGCCATGGCCGCCCAAAGACCGATCCTGGCCACCTGGGTGGGCGGAATTCCGGAGCTGATCCATCATCGAAAAACAGGCCTTTTGGTACCGCCCGGAAATAGTTCGTCTTTGACCCAAGGGATGATGGAGCTGCTGACCCGGCGTACATGGGCCTCAAAGCTGGGTAAGGCTGCGGGACAGGTGGCCCGGAATCAGTTTTCGGAAAGAGAAATGGTACGTCAAACCGAGGATCTGTATCAGGTAATCGGAGATCGCATCCGGCATGAAGATGAAATCAGGTCAAAAGGGTGGTGGACCCGTGCTTAAAAAGTGCAAAATTTTTTCATTATTCTTGCTGATGTTCATGATTTTGTCTGATACCGTGACATACGCAGAAGAAAATGTATCAGGGAGTGTACCGGAAAAGAGGGAGCAAAAGGTAGTCCTGGTGCTGATCGATTATCTTACTCTGGGAGATCTGGAATCAGGAGAAATGACCACTCTGGGGAGGATGATCCGGGAAGGGGGCTTAGGCCTCATGAACGCCAACACGGCAGGCGGGCGGGTGCGTGCCCACAGTATGGTCACCATCGGTGCCGGACGGGTCGCACTGGGGAGTGATGACAGCGGTCTCGCCCTTTTGCCCGAAGAAGAATACCTGGATCAGGCGGCGGGGGATGTATACTACCGGCGCACGGGGCAAAAAGCTCCGGCCCCGGGGCAGGAATCAAATTTACTGCACCTGGATATTGCCGCCATCCAGCGCAATTTCGCAGCAAACAATTCCGTGGGTTTACCGGGTTTATTGGGGGAAACACTTCATCAGGATGGCCTTAGCACCGCCTATATCGGAGGGGCGGACCAAAAAACAAATGAAGGCCTGAATTATCGGCGTCATGGAGCGACGGTGGCGATGGACCGGGAGGGCCGGGTGGATTTTGCCCTGGTGGGAGAACAATTTCTGGAAAAAAAAGAAAGGAGTATTTTTCCTGATGGGGACAATTATGATGCCCTGGGCGGGGCTCTTTCTGCTGCCCTGACAGCAGCAGATTTTATTGTGCTGGAAACTGGGGATACGGTGCGTTTGATGGCGGAAAAGGAGAAGGTCCGGGAGGAAGTTTTTCAGGAAAATAAAAAAACGATCTTAAAAGAGCTGGACTTATTTTTGGCCGATGTGCTGGTAAGAACAGAGCCTTATGAAACGATGGTACTGGTGGTAACACCCACACCCTCCCGCACAGGAATTCAGGAAAAGAATTTAGTCACGCCCCTCCTGCTCTGGCAAAAGGGCGGGCCGTCAGGCTTTCTCACCTCCGGCACCACCCGGCGGGAGGGGATTGTGGCCAATACGGACATTGCGCCCACAGTGCTGGATTTTTTTCATATCCCCGTGCCGGATGAAATGAACGGACGAAGGATCACGATCCTGCCCGAATCCTCTGGGCAGCAGGTTCCCTCCGACAGCACGGTGTATTCCGGCATCAAGCAAGGAAGCAACGGAACCGTCCCCGTGCTTACTAAATTAAATGAAGAAATGGTTTTTGTTAACCTTTATCGGCCCCTTCTGGTCAAGGGTTACGTTCTGGGACAAATTATCTTTGTCTTGGGAGCGGTAGTAACTCTATTGATGAATCAGGGTAAACATCAGCCTGGGGTGAAGGTAACCACAAAGACACCTAAGTTCTTTTTCGTACAGTCCCTGATCAAGGTCTCCCTGCTGGCTTTGTCCGCCGTACCCTTAACCTTATTGATCATGGGTGCTTATCCCGGCCCTTCCCTCGGGGTTTTTGTTGCCTTGGCGCTGATCTGTACTTTTCTTTTGACAGCCTTAGCCTTAAGGACGGCTAAGATTCATCCTCTGGCGCCATTTTGTTTCCTCTCCGGCCTTACCGCCGCCGCCATTCTGCTGGATAGCCTCTGGGGTTCTCCTTTGATGCAAGGGTCTGTTTTAGGTTACGATCCCATGGGCGGCTCCCGCTATTATGGGGTGGGCAATGAATATATGGGGGTCTGGTTGGGTGCGGCTATGATTGCCATGGCCACCTTGTTAGAGATCAGCCGGCGCAAAAAGGCCGCCTTTATTTTCTCCTTATGTTTTTTTGCTTTGATCACCTTTATCCTGGCCTCTCCCCGGCTGGGCACCAACGCCGGTGGTTCCCTGGCGGCCCTGGTAGGTTTTGGAGTCCTGATTTATCTCCTTTGCCCGAAAAAAATCTCCCGGCAAAGGTTCCTGCTCCTGGGGGGGATCCTTCTTGCCCTCCTCTTTGGTTTTGCCCTGTGGGATGCGGGGCAGAGTGTCAGCCAGCAATCCCATTTTGGTCGGACTATCCATGCATTAAGAACCAACGGCTTATCCGAAGCATATGATATCATTGTAAGAAAAAGCGCCATGAACCTGAAGCTGATCCGCTGGACGATTTGGAGCAGAGTTTTCCTGGTGATTCTGGCGGCCACGGTTTTCCTTTTTTACCGGCCGGTGGGAGTGATGAAAAAAGCCATGGCCCAGTATCCCTATCTGGCCAAAGGATTTTGGGGGGTGGTTGCCGGCAGTATCGCCGCTTTAATCTTAAACGATTCCGGGATTGTCGCAGCGGCCACCATGAGTATATTTTTGGCCGCACCGTTGATTTTTGTGGTCATGAAAGAGCAAGAGTCAAGCAGGTAAAGTGCGTGGCAAATATTTGATTTTAATCTTGACTTTCAATATTTTTGTGCTAGAATTATAGCGTTATAAGTTGTCTTCCTCGGCAAACAGAGGAAATTTAAGACTATCAGGGAGGAATGATAATTGAGGGCTCTAGGTCGTCACGTGTTGGCAGAATTTTATGATTGTCCGTTTGAAGTACTTAATGATTTGAAACAGGTTGAGCGAAACATGGTGCAGGCTGCCTTAGATGCAGGAGCAGAAGTGAGGGAATTTGTCTTCCATAAGTTTAGCCCCCAAGGGGTGAGCGGAGTTGTGGTGATTTCTGAATCACATTTAGCCATTCACACCTGGCCGGAATTGGGCTATGCATCCGTCGATGTTTTTACCTGCGGAGATCGTGTTGATCCCTGGGATGCATGCAAGATCCTGAAGGAGAGCTTCCAGGCCGGAAGTGTAGAAGCCCAGGAAATTGCCCGTGGTATGAATGTTCCCCTCCATAAGGTAGCGGTAAATTTTTAGGAGGGATCTTTATTTTACCAGGCATAAAGTTAAAGAAATATAGCCGAAAAACCTTATTATAAGCCTTTCAACAATAAAACGTTGAAGGCTTATTTTATTTCCATAAAAGTTTTTTCCAAAAAAGTATCCTTGTACAATGTTAAAAAATACGGTATGATATATGATACGGTTTAACGGACGTCACCCCAAATTGTCGTGACTAACCAACCAAAAACTAACCAACTAACCAACTAACCAACTAACCAACCAATTAAGGAGAGGACCCTTATGTTTGCATCGGTACAGTCAGAATTAAATCAAGTGACAGTCTTTTTAGAAAAGCTGTATCGTTTCAAATCCGGCCATTTGGCACAACTGGTTCCGGATTTTAGACTTTCCGAAGCTGATCAGCACTTGCGTCCGGCTCTGGTGCTTTTGGCCGGGAAATTGTTCCCCCAGCACAGCCTTGATTCCAGGCAGATCGTGATGGGAGGGATTGCTCAGCTGATATTTATGGCCCAGGAGATTCATAATAAGATTACAGATGACTGCCCCAAGTCAGTGCCTCAGTTTCCGGTGCTGGTGGGGGACTATCTCTTTGCTGTTTTCTGCAAGAAATTATATGAACATGATCTACTGGAATGGCTCGATCCGCTGGCTGATGTCATTTGCCGCATGAACGAAGGAGGCATGGCGCGCCGCCGTTTAATCGAGGAGGGGTCCCCTCGGGAGGAAGACTACCTTCAGGTGCTGAAACTGGAATACGGACTCTTAACCGGCCTGTCCTGCAGAATCGGCGGGCACTTGGCCGGATGCACCCGGGAACAAGAGGAGGATTTAGCACAATTTGGCCTCCGTATCGGGATGGCCTGGGGGATGATGAAACAGGAATATCCCATAAATCCCAAGGGATTCCTGGAAAAAGGGCGGGAAATATTAGCTTCTTTTCCTTTTTCCCAAGGACGGGAAGCTTTGCTGGATTTCGTGGATGAGTTGGAACAAATGTCAATCAAATTGCGTCTGACAACAGGCAGTGTCCCTGGAGCGCTGGCGACGTAAACAGAGTTCTTCTTGGCATCAGGTGGAGTTTTACTCCATCTGATGTTTAGAAATCGTTATCCAGGAAATTAGTGCCGCTTATCCCACCGCGTCAAGAAGCGGGGGTGTTAGTGGCAGTTACTTATCGGATAAAAACGGTAAGTAAAATTACAAATCCCAGTTTTGGAACTCCCGCTTATCGAAGGGGGAGCCCTGGAATTTGATCACTTACGAACGCGGGAGGCAGGCAAGTGTCAAAGGATCAACCCATGACGGTGGTGGAGCATTTAAAAGATCTGCGTAAAACTTTGATCATTTCTCTTTCGGCCTGGCTGATTTTTACAGGGGCGGCTTTTTTTCTTTATCAGGATCAGGTTTTTGATTTTCTGACTTATCCCCTGCAGCAAATGTCATTGGAGCTGGTGATCCTCACCCCCTTTGAAGGCTTTATGGCCAAGCTGATGGCCTGCGCTTTTGCCGGCTTGATTATTTCCCTGCCTGTGATTCTCTGGCAGGTGTGGCGTTTTATTCTCCCGGCCCTAAAGGCCAAAGAAAAAAAATATTTAATCGTGATCGTGCCTTTTTCGGTACTCTTATTTCTAGGGGGAGCAGCTTTTTCCTATTATTTTGTGTTGGGCACTGCTTTGAATTTTTTAATTCTCACCGCCGGATCCGGCTTTGTTCCCATGCTGGGAGCCTCCAAATATTTATCCTTTGTTACCTCCCTTTTGGTTCCCTTTGGCATTGTTTTTCAGCTGCCCCTGGCCGCTTTCTTTCTGACCCGAATGGGACTGATCACCCATCAGACCTTGCGCCAAAAACGAAAATATGCCATTGTGCTTAGCTTTGTCATTGCCGCGATTGTGACCCCGACACCGGATATTGTCACCCAGTCTTTGATGGCTTTGCCCATCATCCTCCTTTATGAGATTTCCGTTTTCATTACCTGGCTCTTTCGCAAGCGCTAGGTGCATCGCCAGATTCTTCATTCCGCCGGGCTGCATTCAGTATGACAGAAAAGTTTGGAATGACAGAAAGGCTGAAAAGGCTGAAAGGGTGGTTTCCTTGTTGTTTCAAACTCCGGAATTCTTTTTTCTTTTGATCATTTCGGCGCTCCTGTACTGGATGCTGCCTCAGGGACGCCTTTTAATATTGGGGATTGCCAGCGCTATCTTTTACGGTTGGGCCGGTACCGGGTACCTGGCTCTTTTTTTTCTAATGGCCGCAGCTACTTATCTCTGTTCCTGGCGCCTGGAGGCGACGGGAAAGAGAGGCTGGTTTCTGTTTGGCCTTTTCCTGAATTTAGGAAACTTGATTTTCTTTAAATATGCCCTTTTCCTCCTCCGGGAAATAACCGGCTTAACAGGGCTGGTGCTGGTGCCCCCCGGAAGTATTATGGGGCAATTAGTGCTGCCGGTGGGTATTTCCTTCTACACCTTTCAATTGATGGCTTATCTGACCGATGTCTACCGGGGAGAAATCAAAGTGCCCGGTTTTTTGCGTTTTTGGGTCTTTATCTCCTTTTTTGCCCAATTGATTGCCGGGCCCATTATGCGGGGACGGGATTTTCTGCCCCAGATTGAAAAAATCGAAAAGATCACTTTTGACAAGGACTTAACCGCCATTAAATGGGGGGTTTTTTGGATTACCCTGGGCTTGGTGAAAAAAGTGGTGCTGGCAGATACCATTTCCCCTTTGGTGGACTGGCATTTTGACCGGGCTGCCTGGATTTACGGTTTTCAAAGCTGGCTGGGAGCTTATCTCTTCGGCTTTCAGATTTACCTGGATTTTTCCGGATACAGCGATATGGCCATCGGCTTGGGGAAACTTTTCGGACTGGCCATGACCCGAAATTTTCATACCCCATATCTTAGCTTGAACCCCTCGGAATTTTGGCGCCGCTGGCATGTGACCCTTTCCAGCTGGGTGCGGGACTATATTTACATACCTTTAGGGGGTTCCAGGAGAGGAGAGGCGAAGCGGAGCAGAAACCTGATCCTGGCCATGACCATTTGCGGTTTTTGGCATGGTGCTGCCTGGACATATCTTTTTTGGGGCTTTTATCACGGGGTGGTCCTCGTGCTTTACCACCAATTTCAGAGGCACAGCCGTAAAAGGGAGTTTAAAAATATCCCGCCAATTCTTACTGTCTTTCTCACCTTCCAGGTGATAACCATCGGCTGGGTCTTTTTTCGGGCCGAAACCCTGACCGAAGCCTGGATTTATCTTTCTCATATGTTTCAGAATTTCAATATTTATCAGCTGATTTTCAATAAAAAGGCACTTTTCCCGGTGCTGCTCTTATTCCTATTTCACTTGTGGGAAGACCGCTTCTTAAAAAACCATCCCCATTGGGTGGAGCGCTGGCGCAAGCTTCCTGCCCCCATGCGGGGTTTGGGATATTTTCTGATCATGGTTCTGATTCTGGCTTATCTGACCCAGGGTCAGCAGTCCTTTATCTATTTTCGCTTTTAAGTTAAATTCAAATTTATCATCATCTGGGAGCGTAATTTTTCCTGATACTCTGTTTATGACCGGAAAGGAGGCAAGGGTTTGGGGATGAAAAAAATTTATGGACTGATCTGGTTTTTGATTTTTTGCACCCTCTTTGAGTGGGGTGTCGCCCGGAATCTCTCTTTTTACGGCCTTGTCCCCGGCAGCAGTGTGGGGCAGCTCCAAGCTGTCCAGAGGCTCATTGACGGACAAACAGATGAAGAACTGGCAGAAATCCGCTGGCTGGTGCTGGGGGATTCCCAAAGCCGGGATGGGATTCGACCCCGTCTGGTGGCCAAGGAACTAGGGTGTTCTCCCCAAAGTATTTTAAATCTCAGCATTAACGCCGGGAAACCTACGGATTTTGCCTATTTTTTGGAGGAAGTTCTGCCCCGCTTGCCCCATCTGGAGGGGGTTTTGATTTCTGTCAATGAACACTATTTTGACCGCCAGAGCATCAGATTTGATGGCAAATTTCGCTTTTTGGCCTCCTTTCAGGAGCGTATGATGGTTCCCGGACCGGAGCGTCAGGCGGATCTGCTGTTAAGTAAAATTTTCTATACCTACGGCATGGAAAAACAATGGTGGGAGACAATTAAGTATATCTGGTCAGAGTTGGGGACGGGGGGACTTTCAGTACCAAAGCAGGAGGGCATTGGGGGGCTTCCCCCCGTAACTCAGGAAGCAGCCGGGGGAAAAAGCTATGATTATGCCCGGAGACTGGCTTCCTCCTGGATGACGGATTTTCGTCTGGGAGAACCGGAGACTTTCGTCTTGGAAGAAATCCTGGATCAATTAAAGGAAAGGGAACTGGCGGTGGCTCTTATTCACCTCCCTAAAACTCCTCTCCTGGAAGGAATGATCCGCCGGGAATATCCCCAGCAGGAGCAGGATTTTATCCGCTATCTCAATCACTTGGCAAAACTCTATCAGTTTAGCTTCTATCGGGACTGGACCCTGATGGGAGGAGATTGTTTTCGGGATGCTAATCATGTCAATTACAAAGGAGCCCGGATCCTGGCCCCTCAGATTGGGCGTATATTGGAAAGCATGTAGGATATAGGATATGAATGTAGGATGTATAATGTAGGATCTGGAATGCAGCAATCAGAAAGGGGAAAGCAAAAAAGTCATGGCAATGAAGAACCCCAATATCATTTGAACCCCAGGTGAAGAATTTTATGACAACCTGTTAAATGAGAAATGTAAATATGAATATATTGATCAAACGTTGAAATAATACAAATATATTGCTTAATTTTTCAGTTTGTCTTATAATGAAATTATAAGATATGGGCGCAAAATGATTTCTGGCCGTATAAATTCCCAGCATCATGTGAATGATAAGATGATAAAATAACAAATATGGGGAGGTTCTACCATGACAAATGCACAGGAAATGTTTCAAATTCGTTCCAACCGTATTAAGGATGTTATCGCACTAAAAAAACCGGATACTGTTCCTTTTGTACCTAAGGTTGGCAATTATTATGCCAATGGATATAATATTTCCATGTATGATGCCATGATGGATGTCAGGAATGTTTTGCCTGGCGTAGATGGTTTTCTGGATGATTTTGAGCCGGATATGGCCTGGGCACCAGTTTTGTATCCGATTCCCCCGATGGAGGCCATGAATTGTGGTTACATCAAATGGCCTGGCCCCGAGCACAATCTTCCTTTAAATACTTCCTTCCAGATTGGTGACCAAACATTTTTGCATGATGATGAATATGAAGAATTTTTACTTGATCCCACGCATTTTTTCCTGACCAAGGTTTATCCCAGAAAATTCAAGGATCTTGAGCCCCTTTCCAAGCTGGTATTTAGAAATCCCATCGAATACTCTCTTTATATCGAATTAAGCACCTTTGCCCAGCCTGATGTGCAGAAGGCGCTGGAAGCTTTAAAACGAGGGGGGGAAGCGGCAGCCAAATGGCTGGGACATATGGGTTCTATTGTTGAACATATTATTCAGAAAGGTTATCCCATGGGTGCTGCCACGGCGCAAAACTGTCCTTATGATATGTTTTCCGACAATATTCGCGGCTTGCTTAATACGGCCAATGATGTTTATCAGAGGCCGGAGCAATTAATGGCCGTCTTGGATTATATGACCGAGGTATGTGTTGAAAGAGCGACCACAACAGCCAAAGCTCTGGGCGTAGACTTTGTCTTTATTCCCCTCCACGGCGGTGTGGATGAGTTTATGAGTCCGGCTAATTATGAAAAATTTTATTGGCCCGGTTTGAAAAAACTGATCATGGCTTTGATTGATATTAATATTACCCCTTATGTGTTCTGCGAAGGGAAATACAACACCCGTTTAGAAGTCATCTCTGATGTGCCGAAGGGAAAGGTTATTTATATGTTTGATGAGGTGGATATTGTTAAAGCGAAGAAGACCGTCGGTCAGGTAGCTTGTATCTGCGGTAATTTGCCGACCTCCCTTTTGGTTTATGGCAAAAAGCAAAAGGTAATTGACGAAACCAAGCGTTTAATTGATAATTGCGCCGGTGACGGCGGCTTTATTATGGACTGTTCCATCGTCTTGGATAATGCCAACCGGGAGAACATGGAAGCCTGGGCGGAAACCACCAGGACCTATGGTAAATATTAATTGAATTTCAGTTTCCGGTTCCATCTTTTTCTGTGTTTGCAGGCTGTGTTTTTCTTCAGAATTTGAAAGCAGATATTCGATAATATTCTATATTCAATATTCATTATAAAATAAAATTCAATAAAAAATCCCGCTATCAGCAGCGGGATTTTTGTATTTTATTTTCAGAAAGTATAAATTTTAAAGGTTGAAAGTATAAGTTTTCTTTATGCGTTCAGAAAGATAAATTTATATGATTGCAAAGGAGCATATGATTGGGCTACCAATATTGATCAATTTCTTGGGAAAGCTCTTTGTTGCGATATCTCCGCCGGGCAGCTCATGGTCTTATTTTCCTCATTCCCGCACAGGACCTGGAAATAGACACCCTCCACTTTTTCCGCAAAGGCAGCGGCGGAAAACATTTGCCGGGTGATCTCGGCGGCGTTCCTGCCCATGGTTTGCCTCAGTTCCTTGCTGCTCAGGAATAAATCAAGTTTAGCAAAAAATTCTTGTTCGTTTTCATATAACCAACCGTTCTTGCCTTCAACAATAACGCCGTCCAAGGATTTATCCCGGTGGCAAAGGATAGGCAAGCCTGAAGCCATAGCTTCCACATAAGTAAGCCCCTGGGTCTCACTGACGGATGCGCTGACAAAGATGTCTCCCAGATGATAGTAGGCGCCGATGTGTTCCGGTGAGATCATGCCGGTAAAGCGCACAGAATCACCGATACCCAAATCTGCCGCGAGATGCTCCAGGGCACCCCGGTGGGGGCCGTCGCCTACGATGAGGAAAGTCAGTTTCTCTGCAGGACGCTTGGCGTAGTAACGGAGCAATTCCTCCAGGTTCTTCTCTTTAGCGAGGCGGCCGACAAAGAGCATAATAAGGTTTTCTTCCGGAATGTCTAACTTATTTTTGATGGCAAGGAGCTTAGCCGGCCGGGGTGTTTCCGTAAACCGGCTGAGGTCGATACCAGTTGGGATGACCCGGATCTCCCGGTCGATCCCATAGCCGAGTAATAATGTGCGCACCTTTTCCGTGGGCGCGATCACACAATCGGTCTGCCTGATGATCCAGCGGGTCAGGGATGCGACCATGCGCCGGCCCCATCGTTTACTGGGTGAAAAATAATGGGTATAGTCCTCATAGACCGTGTGATAGGTGTGGACGATGGGAATATCCAGTTTTTTTGCAATTCTGCGCGCGATCATAAAGGTGGAGAATTCGCATTGGGAATGGATAATATCAGGATGCCATTCCACAAGATTTTGCACAAGGCGGGAGGAAAAAGCAGTTTTGATCCTGGCACCGGGGTAGACTTTTCCTGCTCCTATCGATCCGATGTAAGTGACGCCGCCTAGCTGATAGGAATGGGTGGTCTGGGACAAGGTCAGAACGCGGACCTCGTGCCCGCGCAGCATCAGTTCTCTTCTTAAGTTCAAGACAGAAGCAACAACTCCGTTAATTGTCGGTGCATACCAGTCAGTTGTAAGCAGGATTTTCAAAATAAGGCACCTCACGTTTCTAGCGGCATACCATCGGTAATCTGTGCATCAAAGCGGCCATGACCCGACTCGTTGCCTGAGTGATAAACTTCGCGTCGTTCTTAATATCTCCGGATATTCTTAGATACTGATTGTGAGCCTCACCGATATATTCTCCCATATCCCCGGGGAGATCCTTGAACAAAGGTTTCTTTTGGTCACTCAGCAAGTAAGTTGTAAAGTACTCATGAAGCCGCGCTTCGTAGGCACAATGCTCCCAAATAGTTCCCGGAAAATGCTCGTTATGGGGATAAGTGAAGGCATCGGAAAGATAGTGCATTAATTTCCCCAGCCGGAAGAACTCCCCCAGGCTCCAACTTCTTTTGCCTTGCAGCTTTTCCAGTAATGATGCGGTGTATTTTCGTGTATTGTTATAATTATGCCCTCTGAGCCTTTGACATGCAAGAGAACCTTTCAAATAAGTAAATATATTGACATCCGGTTCAATACAACCCCAAATAAATGTTTTTTGATAGAGGGCTGAATCAAAATGGGGGAGCTGTTTCAGCAGATATTTAGCTAAAAGAAGATGACTTTTCGTTTCCATATGATTAATATACCTCATTTTCTGTGGTTTGTGAACAAGTCCGCCGAATTTTAATATATGGCAGATTCGGGCAAATGATACAGGTCTGACAAACTTTTTTTACTTTCAGAAAGTTTAATTTAAAAGGGTGAAAGTATAAGTGCAACTAAGGCTTCCCCTAAAAGACTGGAATTTCTACGCCTTGCCAAAAACACAGGGCTTAGAAATTCTGGCGTGCGCAGCCTGCGGCTTGGCATAAGCCAAGTTTTCTTTAAGTTTTAGGGTGATTTTCATCATTTTCTTAGCTATAAATTCGATATAATGTGATGAAAAACCTTGTTTTTTTACGATTTTTTGCCCGTTACTTTCTCTTTGTTTCATAGTACGATTTTTTTATTAAATTAGCTTTATAGGAACATTAAAAGCTTGTTAAAAAAGCCTTTTTATCATTCTGTTCTGAGAGGAAAATAATCCGTAAGCATTTGGGATGTTTGATGGTTTTCTCTCAATCATGGGAACCAATTAGGGTTGAAAACGTCTGAGAGATAGGGAAAGGCACAAATTTTTTAAAAAGGAGGCTTAATCAAATGAGGAACCGGTTAATTGCTTTGTGCACAGGCTGTATATTGGCAAAAGATTGCTCAAAGGCATCGTTGGGATTATAATCCTTGCATAGAAAAAATGGCATTGAATATAAACTTTTCTCGAAAGGCCATTTTTCTCATTAGATAATGATTGATGTTGGACGTGGGATAATAACGGGATAATAAGATGAACTGCTCAAAAATTGGGAGGCGTGCTATGCGCATCAAACTAGTATTTAATATTTTAGGCAAGCTGCTGCTGATTATCGGCGCGTCCATGTTTTTTCCCCTTTTATGGTCTTTGTATTATCAGGAAAAAGATGCTCTGCCGATTTTTTATGCCATGATCTGCACCCTCTTTGCCGGGGGAGTTCTTTACTGCTCTTTTAAATCCCAGGAAACCGTGCGCCAGCGGGAAAGCTACGCCATTGTTACCTTGGGGTGGATTCTGGTGTCATTTTTTGGTGCTCTCCCTTATCTGTTTTCCGGCACACTGCCTTCCCTGGCCGATGCTTATTTTGAAACCATGTCCGGATTTACCACCACCGGGGCCAGTGTGCTGACGGATATCGAAGCTGTCTCCCATGGGGTTCTCTTTTGGCGCAGCCTGACCCACTGGCTGGGGGGCATGGGGATTATGGTCTTGTTTGTGGCCCTGCTCACCCAGTTAGGGGGTGGCGGCATGCAGATGTTTAAAGCGGAATCTCCCGGACCGGTGGCGGAGAAAATTAAACCCAGGATCAAAGAAACGGCCAAAATTCTTTGGGGGACTTATGTAATAATTACCGCGATCCTGGTGGTGTTGTTGCTCCTGGGCGGTATGAGCTTGTTTGATGCTCTATGCCATGCCTTTGGTACTACGGCTACCGGTGGCTTTTCTACCAAAAATTTAAGTGCCGGCTTTTATAATCCTTATATTCAGTGGGTGCTGACCATTTTTATGTTCGCTTCCGGGGCAAATTTTGCATTGTATTATCTGGCTTTCTCCAAAAAGATCAATAGCTTCCGGCAGAGCGAAGAGTTTAAGCTTTATCTTTTTATTGTTTTGGGTGCTGTCCTGGTGATTTTTCTTGATCTGATGCACCATCAGCCCGGCGGAATTGAAGAAACTTTGCGGGCATCAGCCTTTCAAGTGTCTTCCGTGATCACCACGACCGGGATGATGAGTACGGACTTTAACCTTTGGCCGCCTTTATCTAAAATTATTTTGCTGCTGGTGATGCTGATCGGCGGCTGTGCCGGATCTACTGCCGGGGCAATAAAAGTAGGGCGGATCCTGATTCTTTTTAAATATACGGCGGTTGAATTGTTTAAACTGGTTCATCCCCGCTCCGTGCGCACTGTGAAGGTTGACCAGCGCATCGTCACCAGTGACGTACTCATGAATACCATGCTCTTTTTCTTTTTGTACATCGTGATTATTGGGCTGGGAACAGCGGCCATGGGCGCTATCGGATTAGGCCTGCTCGAAGCCTTGACCTCAGTGATGACGACCCTGGGCAATTGCGGGCCGGGATTAGGAGCAGTGGGCCCGGTCAGCAATTTTTCCGCTGTACCCGCAGCCGGTAAATGGGTGCTTAGTTTTTGCATGCTCATTGGCCGCTTGGAGATATTTACTGTTTTGGTCCTGTTTTTTCCGAATATTTGGCGTAAGAATTAGTAAAACTAATTGATGCTAAATGTGCTAAATGCAAAAAAAATATTGAAAAATTCCGTGGTTTGAAATAAAATAAATGTGGCAGGTTCTTTTAGAACCGTCAAGCGGTGGTATCTTGATGAACTACACGCAAGTTTAAGGATGATACTCTGGATAGAAAAGCACAAAAAAATGCATGAAAAAATGCATGAAAAAATGCATGAAAAAATGCATGAAATAGTGATATGAAATAATGACATAATAAATACATGAAAATATCATAAAATCTGCTTTGATCCCTGTGACAGAGACAGTTATGATCCAATTAAGCCATGCAAGAGGTCTTCTCGTCTGTCAGCGGGGTATGCTTAAAATTAAGTTAAGCAACAGGACAGATGAAGAGGATTTTTTTATTTTCAAGAACTGCACATTTAATCAAAGGGTGATGCTTTTGAAAATTGGATTTATTGGTGCCGGTAAGGCTGGGAAAGCCTTGGGGCTTTATTTTAAAAACCACGGCTTGCATATTTCCGGCTATTACAGCAAGACGATAGAGTCGGCTCGGACAGGGGCAGACCTCACAGGTTCCCGGGCATATTTGAATATGGATGATTTGGCCGCAGTCAGTGAGATCTTGTTTATTACCGTGCCCGATCAGGTGCTGGCGGAAATTGATGCTCATGCCGCCCTCCTGATCGAGCAAAAATCTATTGATCGGGAAAAAATTTGGTTTCATGTGAGCGGCGCCCACCCGGCGAATATTCTGGCCGGGATCAAAAGGGCAGGGGGCAGTGTGGGCAGCATGCATCCCCTGCAGAGCCTAGGGGATCCTGTCTCCGGTGCCCAGGGGCTGGAAGAGGCCTGGTTTTCTCTGGAGGGAACCGCAGAAGCCCTGGAAGCGGGGAAAACAATCTTAGAAGTGACGGGGGGCCATTACAGCCTGATTGATGGAGAAAGGAAGCCCTTATATCATGCCGGGGCTTCGGTGATCTCTAACTTTTTCGTCACTCTGCTTGCGAGCGGGATGCGATATTTTGCCGCCGTGGGCATGAAAGAGGAGGATATCCTGCAGGCGATCAAGCCTCTCGTGGAAGGTACCTGGTCCAATATACAGCGGCAGGGCACAGTTTCTGCCTTGACCGGACCTATTGTGCGCGGGGATCTGAATACGGTGCACCTTCATATGGAAAGGATACAAAAAGAGCTGCCCACAGAGTTGGATCTCTACAAGGCTTTAGGCCTGAAAACTGTTGAAATGATTGAAGGAAAACGGCTGACCCCGGAACAGTCGGAAAAAATAAAAATGATTTTGGAGGATCAAGATCATGAATGATAAATTTACAACCCAATCCTTTGCCGCCGCAAAACAAAAAGGCGAAAAGATCACCGTGTTAACCGCTTATGATTATTCCATGGCCCAAATCCTGGACGGCTGTGGAATCGATGCCATTCTGGTGGGGGACTCCCTGGGGATGGTGGTGCAGGGCAAAGAATCCACGATGGAGGTCACCATGGATGAAATGATCTACCATTGTAAATGTGTGGCGCGAGGAACAAAGCATGCCATGCTGGTGGGGGATCTGCCTTTTCTCACCTATCAGATCAATAGAGAAGAGGCGGTCAGGAATGCGGGACGCTTCATTCAGGAGGGTAAAATGAACAGTGTTAAGCTGGAAGGGGGCAAAATCATTGCCGATACGGTAAGGACCATCGTCAGGGCGCAAATCCCGGTGATGGGGCATATTGGCCTTACGCCTCAGTCGGTAAATGTTTTTGGCGGCTTCAAGGTGCAGGGCAAGGAAGAGGGAGCTGCCCAGGCCCTGATTGAAGATGCCTTGGCCCTGGAGGAAGCCGGTGCGTTTGCGATGGTGCTGGAAGCCGTACCGGAAGACTTGGCTCGTATCATCACCGAAAAGGTGACTATCCCCACCATTGGCATTGGATCCGGCCGGTACTGCGACGGGCAGGTACTGGTGGTGAACGACATTTTGGGGATGTATTCCGATTTAACACCCAAGTTTGTCAAGAAGTACGCCAATCTGAAGAACTCCATCGTCGATGCCGTGGGCGGATATATCAGCGATGTAAAGACAGAGCAATTTCCCGAAAAACAGCATACCTTCTCCATCAGCGATGATGTCCTGGAGAAGCTCTATTAATTTAAAACAGGGTAAAACAGGGTAGGGTAAAACAGGGGACGGTTCTTTGTTTGACATCGAAATCCAGACCTACCGATTTTACTGAAAATAAATTTACAGGTGCCAGAACAAAGAACCGTCCCCTGTTTATCCCAGTCCCCTGTTTATCCCAGAATGACAGCATTTAGATGTTTGATGATATTGGTTTAGAATAAAGGAGACAAGATTATGAGCATCATTAAAACAACTGCAGATTTACAGGATTGGTTTCAGCAGGCAGACCGCAGAAACAAGACACTGGGTTTTGTGCCCACCATGGGCTACCTCCACGAAGGCCATTTATCCCTGATCAGAGCAGCAAAAGATCAAAATGACCTGGTTGCAGTGAGTATCTTTGTCAATCCTACTCAATTTGCTCCGGGGGAAGATTATGAAAGCTACCCCCGGGACACGGATCGTGATTATCAGTTGGCCATGGAGGCGGGAGCAGATGTGGTTTTCGTGCCCGCTGTAGAAGAGATTTACCCTCCCGGCGCCTCCACGGAAGTAACGGTCACAGGGGGGATCACAAGGAAACTGTGCGGCATCTCTCGGCCCACCCATTTTCAGGGTGTGACCCGGGTGGTGAATATCCTGTTTAATATCATGCAGCCGAACCGGGCTTACTTTGGTCAAAAGGATGCCCAGCAATCCCTGATTATCAAAAAAATGGTGCGGGAGCTTCATCTCCCCGTGGAGATTGTGGTATGTCCCATTGTCCGGGAAGCTGACGGCCTGGCTATGAGCTCCAGAAATGTTTATCTCACCCCGGAGGAGCGGCAGCAGGCTGTATGTCTGAACAATGCCCTGCAAAAGGCAGAGAGTTATTTTAAATCGGACACTCCCGACCACGCCGTGATCGATAAATTGAGGTCAATCATTAAAAGGGAGATCGAAAGTCATCCGCTCGCCTGTATTGACTATTGCGAAATTTTTGATGGTGAAA
This sequence comes from Dehalobacterium formicoaceticum, assembly GCF_002224645.1. Taxonomy (NCBI): domain Bacteria; kingdom Bacillati; phylum Bacillota; class Clostridia; order Eubacteriales; family Peptococcaceae; genus Dehalobacterium; species Dehalobacterium formicoaceticum. Next base: position 2,097,147 of record NZ_CP022121.1, read on the forward strand.
CCCTGGAGGATATCGACGAGATTCTGCCGGGAAAAAATGCTCTTGCGGCTGTGGCCGTGAAGTTCAGCAAAGCGAGACTGCTGGACAACAGAGTGCTGTCAATCTAGGGGGTAAAACATAAAACAGGGGACGGTTCTTTGTTTGAAGCAGATATCCAGAGTTACCGATTTTACTGATAATAAGATTTACTTTACCGATACCAGAACAAAGAACCGTCCCTTGTTTTACCTTGTTTTATTTATGTGAACAAAGAACCGTCCCTTGTTTTATGTCCAGAACAAAGAACCGTCCCTTGTTTTACCGATACCAGAACAAAGAACCGTCCCCTGTTTTAACTTATGTTAAAAATCTATGAAGAAAATATAATGAGGTGAAATATGTATTTGACCATGTTTAAAAGCAAGCTGCACCGGGCAACGGTTACCCAGGCCGAGATCAATTATGTGGGTAGCGTGACCGTCGATTCCGACCTGCTCAAGCAGGCGGGAATCCTGCACGGAGAAAAGGTGCAAATCGTCAATATCAATAACGGGGAGCGTTTTGAGACCTATACCATCCCAGGGGAGGCAGGGAGCGGAATTGTGTGCATTAATGGTGCCGCGGCCCGGCTGGTGCAAGTAGGGGACCGGGTCATCATTATCGCTTATGCCATGATGAATGAAGAGGAAGCCAAAGCTTTTCAACCCACGGTGCTGGTGCTGGATGAAAAAAACAGCATCGTCCGCATCAAGCATGAAGAAGTCCATGGTACTACGGAATAGAAAAAGAGAGAAAGAGGGTGAAAAGCGACGGTAAAAGTGAGTAATGAAAAAAAGTCAGGGCTAATGGAAGCGCGTCTAAATTTATTTCCAAAAAGGGAGGGGTTAATCCGATTGCAGTGGTATAATCACATAAATTTAAATATGTGGTCACAATTCCTATTTTGAAAAAAGAAAAGAAATTCTTTAAAAAAATATATGAATTGATCACACATCTTTTTAAAAGGTAAGGAGGATATTTCATGCCAGATGAAGATATTAAGCTTACAGACGGCGATGCCGAACTAGAAACTTCTGTCGTGGATACAGTGGCAGCGATCGCGGCCGCTGCCCCGCCGCCCTATGGTCCAGCCATCGCAGTAGGAATTAAAGCAGTGGCTTTCGTTGCAGAGGTTATAGGTTGGATGACGGAAGAAACAACTATGCAGCAAGCATTGCAGTCTATTCAAAAGCAAATCAACGATATTCAATTCATTCTCGAAAGAGTTAAAAACAGGCTGAATGATCTAACCCTAGCGATTGCCACTGCAGAAAACCGGGCTACAATAAACCGATTGATGGACTATAACGACGAAGCAAAGAGAATCAGTCTGGATCTGATCAATACCCCAGCAGACGATGTGATCGCAGCAGTACGCCTTGCCAATGACGCTGGTATTTTAATCGATAAATTCCTTCGGAATGACTATGATATCTGGAAATGGACGGACGTAGAGGCTAGAAACGTTGTTAACCCACAAACTGGGTACGTAGAAAAAGAACTCTATCCAGCGCAAGGAAAATTTAAGAATCAGCCGACGCTGCCCATATACCAGACGGCTGTCCTTACCTGGCTGTCTGCACGTGAAAGGGTCGTGCGGACGAATGAAGTTGGGCGGCTTGACGATGATAAAGGGCGGATTGAACGCCATCTGGCTGCTGTCTCCATTCGTCCTATATTCGACAAATATGCTGACGAAGAGTCTGAATACATTACAAGTATACCGAAATCTATCGCTGAGCACATTAAATGGAGAATTCATGCATACGTTGTTTCCAGCAATAAGTATCCAACGGACGGTAGATGCTATTTTTATTACGATGTTCAAAACTGGATGAATGGTGAACGGAAGCGCGGCGACTTCTTTGATAAGTACATAGGAAGCGGCAACGTTCTGTGCACGATTGATCCTAATAGCCTTGGAGCGCCCGCCCTGGAGCTTGAAGCGGAAGTTGAAGCCGGTGTTGACCTATTGCATGAGATGTCTGAGACGCTTGCCCACATCGCAGCCACAGGATCGCTCCGGAAGCAGTTTATTGGGCAGTTCCCTATCACAGAGGTTTACCCACCAGCAGTTCTCTATGTGATCGCACAAAACGAAGAGCTTCATTGGTACCGCAACGATGAGGCGAGCAGACCGAACGGCTCGACTGATTGGCTGGGTCCCAAAGTGGTCGGTACTGGCTGGGGCGGCTTTACCTCTGTCTTTTCCGGGGGCGGTGTTGCGATTTATGGAGTTCAGCCCAATGGTGACCTGCTTTGGTATGGGCATGATGGCTACTGGGATGGCACACCCCGCTGGAAAGGACCGCACAAGGTTGGCTGGGGCTGGGATGGCTTCAAGTCAATCTTTTCAGGTGGCGAATACGTAGTATATGGGATCCAGCCCAATGGTGATTTGCTCTGGTATCGGCATCATGCCGCCGCGTCCGGTGGCGACGTTACCACATGGACCGGCCAAATCAAGGTCGGAAATGGCTGGGCACATTTTGCCAAGGTCTTTTCTGGAGGGGATGGAATTATTTATGCGGTCCGTGAGGATGGAGTACTCCTTCGCTACCATCATCGTGGCTACCTGACCGGCTCACTTGACTGGGCCCCCTACGAACAGATCGGAACGGGCTGGAATGGATTCCAGGAGGTCGTGGCTGCAGCGAATGGCGTTTTTTATGCCTTTACACGAGACGGCAGGGTCCTATGGTACCGATACGGTGAGCGGAAAATTCCTACCGCGGGGGGAGCAGGCGCGGGAACCTCGGCAGGAACGGGAGGGCCAACCGCATGGTCGGTTGTCACTGTCTGGGAAGGTCCAGTAGAAATTAAACGTAACCTGCCTGCTTTCCGGAAAGTGTTCACGCTGATGGATGCTCCGTATCAAGGACCCAGATGATACCGATAAGTTCAATCTCAACATAACAACTGTCCCAAGAGCATAAAAAAGATTTTTATCAATAAAATGAAAGTATTCTCATCTTGAGGAGCCATTTTGAGGCTGTTGCACAACTAACTAAAAGTTAGCTGCGTAAGCAGTTCCATCTTTTCATCAAAAAAATAAAATGAAGTACCTTTCAAAAAGGCTCAACAGTCAGATAAACACTGATTGTTGGGCTATTTTCTTGCCCAGAGGGACATTGGGGGGACACGGGGACAGGCACCTTGTCCCGGTTAAACATTACTTCCCCAGTTGCTTCAGGGTAAAAGGCGATATAATAGGTATATGAATAATAGAGAAAAATGAAACTATAAGGCAGACTATTAAATTTGCTGGCAAAGGTTTAGATAAAAATGAAAGGAGTGCACAACAATTGGATATGGGGAAACTAAAGGAAATTATTTATCTTGGAGAAAGCAGAAAGTACAATTTAAGGAGAACTTTAACAGAGGGACACAGGCTGCATCCAGGTATGATGCGAAACAGGGAGGCTTCTTTGTTCGACGCAGATATCCAGATTTACTGATTTTACTGTTAATAAGATTTACTGATGCCAGAACAAAGAACCGTCCCCTGTTTGCAAGGAACCGTCCCCTGTTTGCAAGGAACCGTCCCCTGTTTGCCTTTGAAAACCTAGGTTTGGGGCAACTTTAACAGGTCCATGGAAATTAAAATATAACCCACGGAAGAGGATAGAAAAGGTTTGGAATGCTGGATTATATGCTGGATTATATTAATGGAGAGTTAGAAATCATTTTTCCGTCGGGGATAATTAAAAAATAACTCTTTCGACATTATTTGACATTATCTCCAAAGGGATTTTGCGCCAAATAGCCGAATGTTGTCCTCATATGTAGAGTGAGGGGACAAATATCTTATGAACAATAACCAAAAGAATGGTAACATCAACGGCCTTTTTCGAGAAGCAGAAACAGAATTCATTAGGCTAATCTGGAACAACACCCCGGATCAAATGTGCTTGTCAAAAATGGTTTTTGACGATCATGGTGACCCAATCAACTATCTTGTCTTGGATGTAAATCCGGCTTTTGAAAAAGCATTTGGGCTTAAAAGGGATCAGGTTATCAATAAGCATATTACGGAACTATTTCCTTATGCCTATCTTAAATGGATCGAAATATGCGGGGAAGCTCTGCGCTCAGGCGAGAGCTTTAAATCTGTCCAGCATATCTCTACAGACTGCCTATGGTACGAGGTTCAAATATTTCCCCTGGGTGTGGGAGAGCTGTTTATTACCATCGCCCAGGATATCTCGGCACGCAAGAAATTGGAGAATGCCCTGAGCTGCCGCGCTGAGGAATTGGAGAACAAGGAGAAAGAATATCTCGAGATCATAGACAGCTTTGCAGAAGGTACATATATTCACGACATTGAAAAAGGTGAAACATACTATTCAAGGGAATGGAAAAAGAGACTGGGCATGGAGCATTTGTCCCCGAAGCAGGTAGCGGAATCATTCGCGGAACTGATTCATCCTGATGATTTGGACATAGCTCTAAGGGCATATAAAGAAGCGTGCAGCAGCCAAAGGCCTAAGGTCAGGATGGAGATTCGGCTGAAGACGGACAAGGGCTATATTTGGGTATTGGGGCAAGCTAAAATATTTTATGATGCAGCAGGCAGACCGGTAAAATATATTGGAACACATTCAGACATCACCGAGCGCAAACAGGCCGAGGGAGAAAGGGAATGGCTTTTTTCAGAGACGGAAAAACAGCGGAGTCATCTTCTATCTATAATGAAGCAACTGCCTGTCGGGGTGGCGGTTTTTGATAAAGGCGGAAAGCCTTTGCTTAAAAATGAATTAATGGATTTATACATGCCCCGGATAATCCCTTCGAAGGACCTGCGGGGAATAAAACAATGGTGTGCCCTTGATCCGGAAGGTAATGAGATTCCGCCTGACCAGTGGCCTGGGGCCAGGGCTTTGAGGGGCGATACTGTGGTTCCCGGAATAGAATTTACCTACACAGAAAAAGATGGACAGGAGCACTGGATAACGGTTTCAGCAGCACCGTTGCTTTCAAAGGAGGGCGGGATAATCGGCGGAACCTCGGTAGCAAAAGATATCACCGAACGCAAACGCCATGAACAACAGCAGACATTGCTTTTAAAAATTTCGAATGAGCTTGCCAAGCTTGATCAGATACCGGAAACGATGGACCGCCTCAGCGAAATGATCGCAGCATATTTCGGGGTGACCTGGTGCACGTTTTCCGAACTTATCATAGACCCCGAATACCTTGCAGCCTCTTACGGCTGGAATGCAGAAGGTGCTATTTCGTTGAAAGGTAATTACCGGATGCGGGATTTCCTCACGGATGAGCAGTTAGCGATGCATAACGCCGGAGAATTCAGCATCGTCCGCAATACGCAGACGGATCCGCGGGTAAGCGCCGAATCCTGTGGCAAACTGGGAATTATGTCCTTCATCATGGTTCCAATAAGCGTCGACGGGCAGTGGCGCTTCCTGTTAAGCATCATAGACAACAAACCTCGTGAGTGGCGTGACAACGAAGCTGCCCTGTTGTGGGAAATTGCTAACCGTATATGGATACGCCTGGAACACGCCCGTGCCGAAGTAGCGCTGCGGAAGAGCGATGTACGAAAGACGTTCCTGCTGAAGCTGTCTGACGCACTGCGGCCGCTGTCTGACGCCTTAGAAATCCAAGAAACGGCAATGCAAATTATTGGTGAGCATTTGGAAGTTGACCGTGTTATGTACTACGAAATTACCGACGACGGCAAAACATTCCATATCGAAGATAACTATGTGCGTAATGGCTTCCCGAAAGTTACGGGTGATTTTCCGGTAAGCAGCTTCGGGAAGGCTATGGACGTTTTGCGTCGGGGAGAGATCCTCGTAATCGAGGATCAGACTACGACACCGCTGAAGAATGCTTCTGAAAGAGAAGCATGTACCTCGCTTCAAGTTTATGCCAGTGCAACCGTTCCCTTAATAAAAAATGGCCGCTGGGTTGCCAATTTTGGCGTACTGCAAGGCAGTCGGCGCAAGTGGGCCGAAGATGAAATCGCTATTTTGCAGGATACCGCGGAGCGAACCTGGGACGCGGTAGTGCGGGCGAAGGCCGAAGGAGAGGTGAGGAAAGCCCGTGAGCTACTGGAGGTTCGGGTAGAGGAGCGAACTAAAGAACTCGCTGGGGAAAGGCAAAGATTGTTAAATGTACTGGAAACCCTGCCGGTCAGCATTTGCCTCCTCACTCCTGATTACCATATTCCCTTTGCTAATCGTACTTTTCGGGAAAGGTTTGGTGATCCCAAGAACCGTATTTGTTATGAATTTCTTCATGGCCTCAATCAGCCCTGTGCGTCTTGCCAGTCTTTACGCCCCCTTGAAACCGGGCAACCTCATAATTGGCTGTCTCAAACACCGGATGGAAGTATCTGGGATGTCTATAACTTTCCTTTTATCGACACAGATGGATCAACACTGATCTTGCAGATGTCCTTGGATATCACTGAACAAAGAAAAACGGAGGCGGAGATGGCTCGTCTTGACCGTCTCAACCTAATTGGGGATATGGCGGCCGGCATCGGACACGAAATCAGAAATCCCATGACAGCCGTCAGAGGATTCCTGCAAATTCTGGGAGAAAGGCAGGAATACCAAAATGACCGGGAATATTTTGACCTTATGATCGAGGAATTGAACCGAGCCAATCAGATCATTTCTGAATACCTGGGATTGGCAAGGAACAGAGTGGTCAACTTGCAGCCCCGGTCTATTGATAAGGGAATAGAATCATTATACCCGATCATCCAATCGGAAGCTAATTTAAGAGAAATGGGAGTCGTGCTGGATTTGGGTAATCCGCCTGAGGTCCTGTTAGATAAAAATGAGATGCGGCAGCTGATAATAAACATGTGCCGTAACGCCATGGAGGCCATGTCATCCCATGGCACTCTGACGATTGGCACCAGGCAGCAGGGCAATGAAGTAATCCTGTATATAAAAGATGAAGGCTCAGGATTATCTCCCGAAATTATGGACAAAATGGGCACCCCATTTCTTACCACCAAAGAGCATGGAACGGGCCTGGGCCTGGCAGTATGTTACAGTATTGCCGCCCGTCACCACGCCAGGATAGACTTCGAGACCGGGCCATCCGGAACGACATTTTATGTGCGGTTTCCTATTTATGTTGAAAAAGGATCAACCGAAATAGAAAAAAATGTCTTGGGGGGATCCCTAATCAAAATAATCTAAATCAAGTTGCCAAGGGACCATACCTGGTCGGATTTTAAGAAGGGGAAACAGGGGACAGTTCGGGGTAAAACAGGGGACGGTTCCTTGTTTAAAGAGATATCCAGACTTACCGGGTTTACAGTTAATAAGATTATTTGCCGGTTCTAGAACAAAGAACCGTCCCCTGTTTGCCCCTGTTTGCTTCCAAATTTATTTTGCAGATGCTTTGGCTGCATAATCCAATGATGCTTTTGTCATTGCTAATATATTTTCTTCCTTAGTGCCGGCAGCCAAATCACATCCCGGCATTAAGAATAATCGTCCATCCATCCCGGCAATTTCAGCACATTTATAAGTTTCTCGATATACATCTTCAGCCGTCCCCTGTAACATAATTCCAATTGGGTCAACATTACCGATAATAATCAGATCCTGTCCGGCTGCATCCAACGCTTGTTTTAAATCTATAACAGAATCAATAGAAAATCCCTTGATTTTTTTCATTTGTTTGATGCTGGGTATTCTATCTAAAGCTTTACCGCAAATATGCAATAGCACATCATCGCATTTGTCGATTTTTTCAAGCACCTTATCCAAGTACGGCGCTGCAAATTTTTCATACATAGCTAGGCTAATCAAATTTGCAGAAGCTACCGGATCGGAAAGCAGGACAATATCAGCTCCATTTTCACAGGCCATGTTTGCCATTTCTGAACAACATTCAACTGCATAATCACACAAATCCGGAACGACTTCCGGTGCTTCCGCTAACAGTAACATGAGTTCATTCATCCCTACCATAATGCTGACAGCGGAAAAGGGCGCAACGATGGGAAAAACAACATGGTGTGTTTGGGCGACCGATTTCTTAATTTCACGTGTTTGCTGCATCATTTTTTGAACAAGCCCACTGTTTTCCAATTGAGCGCGGATACTTGACTTGTCTAATAAAGGAGGATTTTTAGCTACATCGATAAAGCAAGGAGACATTTCTATTGGTGAGCCAATTCTGTTCATATCAATAGGACAGCCGATAGCCTCCAGCCAGCCCAACCAGCATCCCAACCCACACATAACAAGGTCGCTTTTCATTGATAGAAAAGCATCGACAATCATGTTGACTCCAAGGTCATCCATTTTGTACAAGTCATTGAACGACATGTTTTCCCGTGCCATTAACCATACACCCCCCTCTAAAAACGGGGTGACGGGAATGTGGTCTATGGGCTCACCGGCGAAGGCGGCATTGATACGTTCTTTGGGTGTCATTTCTTTTAGCATAGTAAAAGCCTCCTATACGAATGCAAAATTATTTTTGATTGTTAGTACCATTTTTACATTGGTTCTTTTATCCTGCATCAAGTTTATCCTACATCAAAGGCATCACCTCCTTAAATGTTTATTATTTTGCTAAAGCATATAAAGGTTTAGCAAAATTGTCAACAAAATGAACTGGGTGGCGTCCGATGGGGAGAAAGATATGTCCGATTGGGATAATGTCTGTATTTAAGTTTAAATATTCTCTGTCCGCCCTGATATTTTCACCATATCCACTCACCATATCCACTCACCATATCCACTCAATGATCAAATGATATTTTAGCAAAAACGCCTCAACAGGTCGTCAACTGCACCACGAGCGGCACCCACTTTATAATCCCGGTCAAATTCCTTGGGGGTTTTTTCCATGATCAAATCTGAAAGCATCTGGCCCACTGTCTCCACTGCCTCATCCGGCCGCTTACCAAGCATATACTGTTCGGCCGCTTCCATGTGCAAGGGTACAAGGGAGATAGCGCCCACCATCATTTCCGCTGCCTTTATGAGACCGTCTTCCGCCACCTCCAGGCTGGCTGCCAAACCGATCCGGGCAATGTTCACCGCTTTGCGAAAGCCCAACTTGACAAAAGCACTGCGCCGTCCCGGCAAGGGCAATGGCAGAACGAATTTAACGATGGCTTCATCATAGCCAAGGCTGTTTTTACTAGGTCCCAACACCACTTCAGAGATAGGCACGCACCGCAACTGGCCCTTGCTGTTCGCGATCACCGCTTCCGCCTTCAACATAAATAAGGGAACTATAATATCACCTGCCGGGGAAGCATTGGCCACGTTACCGCCAATGGTGGCATTGTTGCGGATCTGGGTAGAGCCCACATCCCCAGCCGCGTCCGCGATAGCAGCCAGGCCCCTTTGTAAGAGCGGGTTTTTTGCTATTTCACTCATGGTGGCCGCAGCACCGATCTCAACTTTATCCTCTGTCTTGACAATTTGACGCATTTCACTAATACCGCCCACATAAAGCAGGGCGTCCGTTTTGACAGAGCCCCCATGTAAGCGGATATTCAGATCCGTGCCTCCGGCGATAATTTTGCTTTCCGGAGTCATTTTTGCCAGGTCTGAAAACAATTCCGCCATATTCTGGGGTGCAAAGCTTTTTACACTCATATGGCAGCTCCCCCTTCCCGTGCCGCGCGATTTACAGCGCGTAAAATTTGGGTGTATCCGGAACAGCGGCAGATATTACCAGCTAGTGCCCTTCGTATCTCTGCTTCTGTCGGCGCAGGATTTTCCAGTAAAAGTGCTTTGGCAGAGAGGATCATACCTGGTGTACAGTAGCCGCATTGGATCGCCACTTCTTCTACAAAAGCCGACTGCAGGGGGTCAAGCTTACCGTTCTTTTCCAACCCTTCGATGGTTATTACTTGTCTGCCCGATATCTGGGCAGCCACCAGCAAACAGGAATGGATGGCTTTTCCATCTAAGAGGATAGTGCAAGCGCCGCATTCACCTTCGCCGCAGCCCTCCTTCGTGCCCATAAGACCAAGGTCTTCACGAAGGATATCGATGAGGCGCTTATCCGCAGCCACTTCCAGAACGCGCTTCTTGTCATTTACCGTAAATTCTAATTTCATGCTTTTGCCCTCCTTTCCTGCATTAAGGCAACGATTTTATCCGGATTCAGGGGGCACTCGCAAAAATCACTTTGCAGCGCCTCATTGACAGCACCCACGATGGCGGCCGTCACCGGTACAAATGAAATCTCGCCAATAGATTTTGCTCCGTAGGGCCCTTCCGTGAGACCATCCTCAACAAATAATACTTGAATCTGGGGCGCCTCCCAAGCGTTGATCACGTGATAATCCTTCAAACTGGAAACGCTCTTACCGGTCTTAAGATTGGTATGCAACGTCTCCGTCAGGGCAAAGCCGCTGCCCATCAGCACTGCGCCCTGGATCTGTGCTCTGCATATTTCCGGGTTAATGGCCTTACCGATATCATGCACGGCCAGATAATCCAGTATTTTAATCATACCCGTCCAGGTATCCACCTCTACGTGGGCGAAATGCGTGCCCGTTACGCCAGGGTTGGTTGTATTGTTATATTCGTGCTTGACCCAGACTTCTTTTGAGAGAGTGTATAAGATTTCGTGCACCGCATCGGTGTAGCTAAAACAGATCGTTGGATCATTCTTGGCGCGCACCTGAGCGTCGACGATCTCAAGGTCTTCCACGGGCATGTCCAGCGCATGAGCCATATCTTGCAGCAGCTGCTCCTGCAGCTTTTGGCAACAATCCTTGACAGCACGGCCAATCACATAAATGGTTCGGCTGGCATAACAGCCGGTATCTGCGGGGTTGTAGGCCGTATCCCCTTCCGCTACATGGATCATATCCACCGGCAGACCCAACGCTTCCGCCGCAATCATTTTAAAAGCCTGCACCGTACCGCAACCATGGTCATGGAGAGCAACATTGACGATAACGCTGCCGCTTTCGGTAAAACGCATCTCAACACCCGTAAAATCAAGCACGATTGGGTAATAGCCATTATGATGACCGCCGCATGAAATACTTACGCCACGCTGGTAACGCTTATTTTCACGATTAAAATCCGCATCCGCCCGCTTTTTCTCATCCCAGTGGAATTTCTCCCGACCCAGTTCAATACATTCCTTAGTGCGAATCTCTCCCATGGAAAGATTGTCGTGATCTATATCCCCCGGCTTATATACATTCTTAAGACACAGTTCCAACGGATCAATGCCCAGCTTACGGGCGGCCATGTTGATGTTGTGATTTACAAAGAGACTCAATTCCCCTGAGCTCCAACCTCTTAGACCGCCGGAAGTCGGACCGTTGGTACAGACAGCCCGTCCATGGTACCTGGCATAGGGAAATTTGAAGGTGCGGGACAGTACAACGGATTGATACATCATATAATCCACACTGTTACCCAGATAAGCACCCGCGTCAGAAATCACATCAAGATCTAAACTTTGCAGCAAACCATCCCGCGTAAACCTGGACTTAACCTCCGCAATATAGGGGCAGCGGCATGAGGTATTAAGCATAACTTCCTCCCGGCTATAGACCAGCTTCACCGGTTTGCCGGTAGCCAGGGTTGCGCAAGCGGCCACAGGTTCCAATATCCAGTCTTGTTTGCCTCCAAAGGAGCCGCCCATCGTAGTTTTGATCACCCGCACCTTGTGATACTGCATCTCAAACAGATCGGCTATGCAAGAACGTATGCCAAAAACCCCCTGGTTGGGGCTCCAAATGGTCAATTCATCCATATCCTGGTCGTAGTAAGCCAGGCAAGCATGGGGTTCCATCGCGGTATGGGAGACCCGGTCCAAACTGCTATGGGTGACTGTTTCCACGCAATCCTGAGCTACCAGGCTTTTATCGCCCATTTCCCGCTCAAATTCAGAAATGGCGCCTTCGGGATGCATGTCTCCTAAGGCACCCTTCAGTACCTCATGCACATCTGTCGTGAAGGGCAGCTCTTCATATTCCACTTTTATCAATCTCACTGCTTGGCGGGCAATTTCCGGCGTATCCGCTACTACACAAGCCACACGGTCACCAATCTGTCTCAGCTCCCTGTTAAACACCCGTTCCTGATTATAAATACCGGGCTGACGGGATAATATGTGCCAACGGCTGAACAGGTTCTCTGTGGTGTTGAAGCAATGCAACACCGTTTCCACGCCTTCCAAGGCTAGGGCTTCGGAAGGGTCGATGGATTTAATCAAAGCATGCGGTATGGGGCTCAACAGCATTGCAGCGTACTGCATTCCGGCAAGCTCCATGTCGCCGGCATAAGTTGCTTTGCCGCGGACCTTGGCTTTGGCATCGTGGATAGGATGACTGACGCCGACAATTTTCATGTGACCCTTGGTACAATCTTTCATGCAATCTCCTCCTTTGGCAATTTTTAATGAAGCTTTCCTGCATTTTTTTGTATCCTTTGTTAGGATATCAATCGCAAAATATTTGGTCAACGATCCGGAAGCAACTGCATCCGTATAGGCTCAGACTAAGTCCGTTGGGAGCGGGTATGTCCAAAAAGGCTAAAACAAAGTCTGCTTGGAGCAAAATGGATGTTGTCTTTTAGTTGTTAAAATAATAAGATAAGCACATGGATGTATGAATCATATGATTCAAAGAAATGGGTTTCGGAGGCTTATTGTTAAGAGGATCGTTGTATAAATAAGAAGTGTGCACTCGTAATTATCTAAGGAAATGTGACAAGTATCTTGGCATAAAAACAGAGGAGAGGAACACATTGAAAATAACGACCCACAAGAAAACTCATTCGTTCATTAAGAGCGTAGCATCAGTTGAGAAACCGTATCGGGATACAAACGTTTATTATATGGATTGCAAGGATGGATCGGGAGTGCATACGGTCTATAATGTATTCCCTGGCATCGATTTAATATACCAAGAGCTTGAATCTGCTTCTTGTGCGGCCATGACTTATAATAATACAGATGATAATATTCTCGAAATAAATCACTGTCATGAAGGACGAGCAGAATACAGGATGAAGGATGGAAGTTTTATTTATCTGGGTGAGGGCGATATGTTTATTAGTAGCATGCGCAATCAAATCGTTAAGATAGAATTCCCACTCAAATATTACAAGGGTTTCACAGTTATCTTTTATGTAGATAAATTGGCTGAAAACATCTCCCAAATAGATTTGCTAAATGATCTAAACATTGACTTTGATGCCCTATGGGAAAAGTTCCTTGGGAATAATCAACATTTAATGATCCATTCACGGGATGAAATTGAGCACATATTTAAGGGTATGTACTCGGCACCAAAAGCGTCACGAAAAACCTACTTTAAATTAAAGATGCTGGAATTGCTGGTTTTCTTGAACTTCTTTGAAGTTTCTCCTGAAGAACAGCGAAAATTATATTTCCAACAACAGGTTGAAACGATAAAACATATACACAAACAAATTATTGAAAATCCTAATGTGAACTATACTATTGAGGCATTGTCAAGGCAGAATTTCATTAGTCCAACGACTCTAAAAACCTATTACAAAGAAATTTACGGGATACCCATAGCTGCAGATATAAGGACCAATCGAATGAAACAAGCATGCAAACTACTAAGCCAAAGCCAAATAAAAATATCTGATATAGCCCGGGAAGTTGGCTATAATAGCCCAAGTAAATTCGCAGCAGCATTTAATAATTTTACCGGAATATCTCCAAGTGAGTATCGCAAGAAAGTTTGTCAGATTAAGTCGACCAGCAGAGATCTATCCGAGCATTCTCTGGAGCTTTGTGACAGGAGCTGCCAAGCCCTAGCGGAAAACCAGTCAATGGGGCGGGATATTACCGAATTAAAGCTTGCGGAGGAAAATCTTATCTCAGAGAGGGATAGGCTGTATTCACTTCTTGATACGCTGCCGGCCTATGTCTGCTTGATTGCACCGGATTATACAATACGCTTCACTAACATCAACTATCGCAAGCGCTTTGGGGAAGTTAAAGGTAGATTGTGTCACGAGTTGTATTTCAACATGTGCCGGCCCTGTCGGAACTGTATGGCTCCAGCTGTTTTTAATGGGAATAAATTAGAATGGGAGTGGGTATCTCATAAAAATGGAATTTTCCAGGTTTTCCAGTACCCATTTTATGATGCAGATGGAACTGTGTTAATGCTTGAGCTGTTTATTGAAATAACAGAACGCAAGCACATGGAGGATAATATCCGATTATCAAAGGAAAGAATTTTCAAATCATTTGATGACACTCCCATACTAAAGATCTACAGTTCTCTCGGGGATATGCGCTGCCTCGATGTAAGCGATGACTTTCTGTGCTATACCGGCTATAGCCGTGAAGAATTAATTGACACAGCGCTTGCAGAATTAAATGTTTTCGATTCCCGGGCGGTCAATGAAGTGGTGCAAAAGGTTTTGCAGCATGGCAGTTGCAGCAATTATGAAATCCTCCTACGTAAAAAGTCAGGTGATGTAAGTACGGTACTATTATCTGCAGAAAAAGCCGGTCTTGACGGTGAGTTGGTCTTGTCCAGTATTTCTACTAATTATTACCGCCTTAAAATGGGCGGATAAGGGAATGTCTCGCCTAACCCGTGAAATCGTTTAGGTAAAATTGGGACTGCCATTCCTCATGAAATTTTGGTATCCATTGACCATGGTAAAGGATCTTCTGCAGTTATTAAAAGATTTTCTTCATAGTGGCTACCGTGATTAACGAGACGAGATGCCGGTTGAAAAAAACCGGCATAAAATTACCATAGGGAAGTATTTAGTATTTTGATATGTTATCCCCCTGTATATATCCGGGGGATATTTTATTCCCTCCAACTTTATAATAGGCTGGGGAAAACCTCCTTAAAAATGATTGAATATAATGCTTGGATATATGGAAACACATGGGACGATGGGTTTATCGTTCACTTTTCTATAACTTTATCAGCTTCATAATCTCCCGCTCCTGCAGTTGGGAGATAAAGGTTTCTCCCGATCTGATCACTTCGTTGATCAGATTTTTCTTTTGCTGCGCAGGGCATAGATTTTTTCTTCGATGGTGCTTAGGGTAATGAATTTCAGCAGGTTTACCACCTTTTCCTGGCCGATGCGATGAGCCCGGTCCGTGGCCTGGTCTTCCACCGCCGGATTCCACCGACCCCCTCCACGTAAAAATAGGGAATATCTTCCTGACCCACCAGGGCAGGCTGGGGATGCTGCTCTTTTTCCGCTCAATAATGTTGATGTTTCTATAGTTTTGCCCAATCCCATATCAGTCGGCGATAATCCCGCCAAAGCCGTAAGACAAAAAAGGGATGAGTTCTTTGTTTGACACAGATAGCTAAAGTTACTGATTTTACTGTTAAAAAGATTTACCGATGTTAGAACAAAGAACCGTCCCCTGTTTGTCCTTAGATAGAGTATAATTATTTAGTAAAATAATGCAACCAAAAACATGCTTAATTGGTCTAAAGGATAAGGGAAGGGGGGTAACTGTTGGAAGATTGTAACTGGCAGAAAGTTGATGAGTGGATGCGGCTCTATGGGGACAGAATTATTCGGGTTATCTACCTGATCATTGATAATTACCATGTGGCCGAAGAGCTAACTCAAGAAGTTTTTGTTAAAGCATACAAAAACATGGACTCCTTCCGCGGTGATTCTTCTCCCTATACCTGGCTTTATCGGATAGCTCTTAATCTTAGCAAAAATCACCTTAGCCGTAAATCAAGGATTTGGTTTATCCCCTTTAAAAATGAGGAAAAAGCATGTAGGTTAACAGAACCCTTGGAGGAGACTGTTATCAACAAGGCTATTAGCGGAAGAGTCAGAGGGTGCATTTTGAAACTGCCCCTTATCTACCGGGAGGTTATTGTCCTGCATTATTTTGAGGATTTGAAGATTTCTGAGATAGCGCGGGTTTTGGCGCAGCCGGAAGGTACGGTAAAAAGTAAACTTTTTAGGGGAAGAGAATTATTAGAGACGATCATGAAAAAGGAGGGGCTGAAGGATGGAAGATAAGGATCTCTTTAGAAAATTAATAAAAGACAACCTGGAAGAGGAAACAAAGGAAATTCATTTCTCTCCTCTCGCCAGGGAAAAGGTAAGACAAAGAGTAAATAAAAGCTCCGAATACTCCCCGGGGTGGTGGAACAGGTCAATATCAATTTCCTTAAAGGCAATTTCCTTATCTGTGATCCTATTGTTTATTGCCACAGCCTTTTATACCAGAACTTTCTTTTACATTTCGGAAAAAGATATGGCCAGGTTTGAGATGAGAGAGAAGATCATAATTCATGAAAATGGCGTTCCTTTTGGGGCAGTGCAGCATTTTGCCTTGGCTGTAGAAAAAGGGAAAGGGGTTGTACACCCATGAGAAGGATTTCTATGACAAAGAAAACATTAATTATTCTGGTAATCATCCTGGGGTTGATATTGACAGTAGGATATATTTCCACACCCAAATTAATGGCGGTAAAAATAGCAGCATATGAGCAGGAGGGAAACCAGGAAAATGCCGTCATTTTAAAAGAGCGGTTAATCCGTTTTTTTCCCGGATCAGAAGAAGCCCGGTGGGAGGTTTATTCTTTAATTGATAGGCTTTTAGAAAAGGAAGAGCGGGTAATGATTGGGCCGGATTTTACCAGTGGCGGGGGAGCTGAGGAAGATATCCTTGTTCCAGCGGAAAAAGTAATCGTCTATCTCCTAAAGGTTACTAAAGCCCAAAAAGAAGCAATGTGGAAATATAATATGTATGAAAAGCTGGGCGAAGTTTATCACTCCCAGGGAAGTTTCTCAGCGGCAGAAGAGAATTATTTGATTGCCGCGAAAGGCTTTGAAGCTGTAGACGGGAATTTTAGGGCGGCAGAGACAAATATTCGTTTGGTTGATTTGTATCTGGAAACCGGGGAGCAGGAGAAAGCCCTTTCTTTAATAGAGGAAAGCTCGAAAAAGTATGCTGATCTATACATTGATGAATTCCTGTCCAAGAAAGGCGATCTTTTCTTTCAACAGGGGGATTATCAAAAGGCAGAAGAATGCTACCGAAAAGCCTTAGAAGAAGCGAAAAAAGACTGGGACGAGTTTCAAGCTCACCGAAGTGATCAGGAGGAAAGCATTAATGCCACCCTGGACCAACAGCCGGTCTACAGACACAGTAAATCCCAGATGGAATTGATTAGAAATCTTAAGACTAAGGGTGATGAGGCCAAAGGCAGTGTTAAGGGGGAAATTCTAAAGGGAAATATTCCTATGTCCAATGTGCTTGTTTATTTAATAAATGAAAAAAAATATGATGGCAGTATGAACCATTTGGAAGGAATTCAAGAATCTTCCGCCTTCAAAACAGATATGAAGGGAGAATTTAAATTTGATAATGTTGCTCCGGGCAGGTATTTTCTCGTGCTTGGGCTGTTACCGGAAGACTTAAATGGACTGGGGAGATTCAATGGGCTGAAAGCTTTCACGGTGGAAGAAGATCAGACGAAGGAGCTTAGGTATGTTTTTCAGCCTAAGGCAAAAATTTTGGAACCTACCGGTCAGAATACTTTTAATGCAGGGGAGAGCCTTAAGATAGCCTGGGAAGAAGTACCCGGGGCTAAATCTTATAATCTTCATATTACGCTCAAATTGGAAAATGGCTATGCTTCCCAAGTATACCGGCAGAACCTTAGGGGGAATTCCTATATCTTTAATCCTCAGGGAATGGCACTAAGGGAGATGAATTTTGTCACCTGGGGAAATGAGTACGTATTGGGCCCTTCGGCCATCCTAGGGAGTTTCTATCCCGGGGCGGAGATCTTCTTTGTGGTGGAAGCATTGGATGATGAGGGTCGGCCTATTTCTGACAGTGAGGGCTACGTCCTTGAGCCGAGCGGAAACTACCCATCCATTCAAGTAGGGGAAACTAATCCTTTATCCATTGGGGATAAGCTGGTGCTGGAGAAGAAATATTCCGAGGCAATTAAGGCTTACCTTAAAGGGTTGGAAGAGAAGCCAAATGATCCCCATATATTACTTTCCCTGGCCCGCCTTTATAATTATGGCTGGACGGAAGAAACAGCTGATCTGGGTAAGGCCGTGAATTATTACGAGGAGCTGTTAAAGGTTAATCGGGATAGGTTTATCGTGCAGGCAGCTGCCGGTGCCAATAATCAAGCCGGTAATTACAAGACAGCTTTAAAACTCTACGAAGAAATTGAAAATGAGATGGGTAAGAGTATTTTCTGGTTCCACCAAATGGGTGAATTATATTTTAGAACCGGTAATACAGAAAAAGCCATTGAATATTACCAAAGATATTTAAATAAGGAGAAAGAATTCATAGATTTAGGTCCTGTGATCGCTTATCTTTATCAAGATGATGTACCTGGGGCATTAAAGCTCTTGAAAGAAAATAGTTATTCAGAGAGAGTAAGATACAATAGTGAAAGGGAGACAGAAAAGCCGGCCGATATTAATCAGCTTATTAATAATCTGGAAAGATACCATAATGGTGTGCATAGTGCCTTAAACAAGGAGGATTTTAAGAAATATTTGTGGGAAATAATGAGTATCAATGGCAGTAATCGTTTTGAAAAGGTGCAAGCATTTCAGGCTAAGATTAAGTCCTGGGGAGAAAAGGACGTCCTTGTATTCGTGCTGGAAGAGTTGGCAAAGGATAGGCTTTAAATTCAGGTGGATTTCTTTAATGAGGTGGATAAAAATCAATTTAAGGTAGTATTTTGGCGTGAACAACAGAGGGTGTAAGGATATGATTCGTGCGCCACGCAGGGGCGCATAATATAGTGGGTGGAGAGAAAAAGTAAGGGCTAACAAGCAATAATGATAGATTCCCGGAATCAAAGGGTAAGCTAAAAATATTTTCTTTTCAGTGTCAGAACGAGGAACCGTCCCCTGTTTGCCCCTTAGGTATTTTGGAAATTCCGGCAATTGCTTTAGAAGAAGCATTGATTAATGCAATTGTGCATCGGAATTATTTTGTACAAAGCAACATTAGAATCTTCGTATTTGACAATAGGGTAGAAATTATTAGTCCGGGATGTTTACCCAATACGCTAAATGTAGAGGCGATAAAAACCGGCATTCATATTGCCAGAAATCCGATTTTGCTTTCTCATATCAAGGATATTAAGGATGTTCCCTATCGAGGCACTGGGATGGGAATTACGAGGATCATCAGAAGCTGTAAGGAACAAGGCATTCAGGTGGATTTCTTTAATGAGGTGGATAAAAATCAATTTAAGGTAGTATTCTGGCGTGAGCAACAGAGGGTGTAAGGATATGATTCGTACGTCACGCAGGGGCGCATCATATAGTGGCTAGAGAGAAAAAGTAAGGGTTAACAAGCAATAATAATAGATTCACGGAACCAAGGGGTATGCTAAAAACATTTTCTTTTCGGTGTCAGAACGAGGAACCGTCCCCTGTTTACCGCCCCTGTTTACCGCTTCGTTGATCAGATTTTTCTTTTGCTGCTGCAGGCATAGATTTTTTCTTCGATGGTGCCTAAGGTAATGAATTTCAGCAGGTTTACCACCTTTTCCTGGCCGATGCGATGAGCCCGTCTGTGGCCTGGTCTTCCGCCGCCGGATTCCACCGACCCATCCACATAAAAATAGGGAATACCTTCCTGATCCACCAGGGCAGGCAGGGGATGCTGCTCTTTTTCCGTTCAATAATGTTGATTTTTCCATAGTTTTGCCCAATCCCATATCAGTCGGCGATAATCCCGCCAAAGCCGTAAGGCAAAAAAGGGATGGGTTTTTTGTTTGACACAGATAGCCAAAGTTACTGATTTTACTGTTAAAAAGATTTACCTATGCTAGAACAAAGAACCGTCCCCTGTTTGTCCTCCCTGTTTGTCCCTCAAATGGATTGAATTTGTCCGCATCAAGCATGAAGAAGTCCATAGTAATACGGAATAGAAAAAAGAGATAAAGGGTGAAGAAGCGACGGCAAAAGTGAGTAATGGAAAAAAGATCAGTTAAAGGACGCGTGTCTAAGGTTATTTCCTTAAAAAATTCGGTATAGTCGGTAGAAATATCGGCTATGCCGTTTTTTAAATCAAACCTTTCTAGTAAAATAGTTAACAATACAGATAACGCTTTATAAGAGTGTGCTATAATAATTCAAGCGGGGTGTGACTAATGGAAATTGCCATGATATTAAGGAGCATCAGAAACGCACTAGCACGTCTCAGCAGGCCTTTACAGATGCAATCCACCTAAGTTTTTCAACAATTAATCGTTGGGAAAACGGTCGAGCGAAATCTAATCGTTTGGCATCTGTGACCATTGTTATGCTTGTCAAAGATAGAGGGTATTTCTCCATCGTTAATTTCGGATTTAAAGCCGCTTTTACAAGATGTCATAAAGGGGTGACAATATGAATGAAATCAAAAAAAATGAAAATGGTTATATAGATTTAATGAGTCCGGTATTGGATGAACCATCTCCTTACGATGCGGCATATCCAGTAAAGCTGTTATCGAATGGACTTAAATTGAAACTAGCTCAAGCAGAGAATATGGTCGAGATTGTCTATAAGGCAGTTGCACAAGCATCACCAATGGTAACACAGGTGCGTGAAGCAACGAAGAAAGGTTATCGTTACGTTGTTGATGCAACTGAAAGCACACTGGCAGCCATCGAAAGTGGCAAGATAAAGTTAACGACCGAAAACTCAGGTAATATATATGCTCAGATACGTGAAGCTAATGGACATTATGGATCGAAGTTACCTATTAAGAAAGAGGTATTTGCAATAGGTATCGATCCGGTCAATATGGCTAATGCACTGCAGATGAAAGCACTTCAAGATCAAGTTCAACAAATCGCTGATCAGATCGCTGTCATTGACCAAAATGTTAGAGAAGTAATACAGGGTCAGCAGAATGACAGAATTGGATTATATTATAGCGGATTGAGCTTGTACTTAGAGGCCAGAAATATAAATGATCCGGAAATGAAGAAAGCCTTGATCGCCCAATCTCTAAGAGCACTTTCAGAGGCTACATTCCAACTTGGACTTACAATGCAGTCAGATATCAAATATCTTGCTAATGGTGAGTTTAAGATTGGCAAAAGAAAAAGTGTCGATTTAATCGATAGTCGTATGAATAACATTAATCAATCATTTTCATTTATTCATCAGGCTACAATGCTTCGAGCAGGAATCTACTGCAACGAAGGTGAATTGACGGCTATGTCAACTGTCCTCAACGAATATTCTTATTTCATTGATGGTACTGTAGCGAAGAACGCAAATTTACTTGCACAATGCGATATAACAGATACCGGAACTGAAAAAGGTGTATGGAAATCACGAGCTAAGTTGAAACTCGATGTATCAGAGTTTAAAAAGCAATTAAATGCACCCGATAAGACGATTTATCTTAGCGTTTCAAAGGAGAACGAGTGATGGGAAAGATCAAAGGTTGTGGCAATGAGTCATGCGAGGCTCATAAGAAGAAAATTACTTATAAAGAATCAGAGACATTCTGCTCAAAATGTGGAAGTCCGCTGGTTTATGTGTGCAAAGGTTGTTATACACTGCTGCCGGACGATACAGAGAAATACTGTGTAAGATGCCTTGCAAAGCATGAAGATAGAAAAAGCAAAGTTAAGAAAGTTGCTGTCGAAGTTGGTGGCGGTGCCGTAGCAGTTGGTGGTGTTATTCTTACTTTCGGTAAAAAAGCATTTGATGTTGCAAAAAAAATCAAGGGTTAATATGTTCCTAAGAATATTAAAACCGATGGTATGTTCCCGCAAACCACGAAAGCGTGAAAAACGGTTGATCTGTTCTCAAGAATGCAGACATCAATAATGTGGTAACCCGAGCCATGTGGACAGACTGTTGAATTAACTGAGATAAGAAAACAGAAAATCTGATTTTAAGAAAATTAACCTAGAACACCTATGGTGCTTGCGTGCATTTGATTTAACACAAATTCAGAAGACAGAACAGCTATCTAAAACCCAGGATATTGCAGGGTTATTGATAACTAATACAAGGTGTTAAAATGAATACATGAGATAAGGAGAAAAGGTTATGGCTAAGTATATGATTACCGAGAACGAAGTTAAGAAGGCTTTGGCTATTGACAATTTTAGAAATATAACTAAGGATAAAATCATGGAGTTTGTTTCTGCAATTCCGAATATGGATAAAGAGGTTGCAATTAAAATAATTGAGCAGTTTCCTTCCTACACTGAATTAGCAAATAATATGCTTGAACAGTTAAACACCATATGCAATAATGTAATGAAGGAAATTGAAGAAAGTCAAAAGGAAGTAATTGGAGCCTATAAAAAAACACTCGATGACCTTGGTGAGCTTTTAAAAAAGGATACAATTACCGCTGATGAAAGAGCAAAAATAACAGAACAAATGATAACTGTTGCGGATCGTATTTCGGCAAAAGATACTGAAAACAAAGAGTTCTATAATGGAATTATTAAGTACGGAGTTCATGTTATTGGAGGTGCGCTTGTATTGGGGGCTGCAATTTTAGGTGTGAATGTCAAAGGTACTAAAATTCCAACATTAAAGAATCAGCGAAAAAAATTTTGATGTATACGGGGAACAGGAACGGTTCTCCTGCTTCTTTACTATTCTTTAAAGATAGCATTAAATTTGGCAACAAGATAACCGTTCCTGTGCCCCGATTAAATGTTTTCTTAACCCACCGCCCCATTAACCTGGTTTTCCTATAACTCCAACAACTCCATTATCTCCCGCTCCTGCAGTTGGGCGATAAAGGTTTCTCCCGGTCTGATCACTTCGTTGATCAGATTTTTCTTTTGCTGCTGCAGGGCATAGATTTTTTCTTCGATGGTGCCTAAGGTGATGAATTTCAGCACGTTGACCACCTTTTCCTGACCGATGCGATGAGCCCGGTCCGTGGCCTGGTCTTCCACCGCCGGATTCCACCAGGGGTCAAAGTGGATCACCGTGTCGGCGCCGGTGAGATTCAGCCCGGTGCCCCCGGCTTTGAGGGAGATCAAAAACAAGTCCCGCTCCTCTTCCTGGTTAAAGGCTTCCGTCATCTGCAAGCGTTCCTCGGAAGGCACCGACCCATCCAGATAAAAATAAGGGATACCTTCCTGATCTAGGTGGGTGCGAATGATGGCGAGCATGGAGGTAAACTGGGAAAAGAGGAGGGTGCGGTGGCCGCCATCTTTTAGTTCTTCCAGTACCTCTTTTAATTGGATCAGCTTGCCGCTTTCCCCGGCGTAATTTTCCAAAAACATCCCCGGATGGCAGCAGATCTGCCGCAGGCGGGTCAGCCCGGCCAGGATCTTGATGCGGCTTTTTTCAAAGCCCTTTTCCTTGATTTCCCCGGCAATATCCTTTTTGATCATTTCATGATAGGCCAGATAAACCTTCTTTTGCTCCCGGGTCAGCTCGGAGACCATCTTTAATTCAATTTTATCCGGCAGCTCCTGTACCACGTCTTTTTTCATGCGCCGCAGAATAAAGGGACTGACCTTGCGGGAGAGCTCTTCCAGCACATTGGGGCCGTTTTCTGTCTCCGCCGCCTTCTTCAGAGGATTGATATATTTTTGGGCAAATTTTTGATAACCGGGAAAATACCCGGGCATCAGAAAATCAAAAATAGACCATAATTCCGCAAGAGAATTCTCAATGGGTGTTCCTGTAAGGGCAAAATATTGTTTGGCCTTGATCATTTTTACGGATTTGGCCGTGAGACTATGGGCGTTTTTAATATATTGAGCCTCATCCAGGATGCAGACGCTGAAGGTCTGATCCCGATAGAGGTGAATATCATTACGAATTAAAGGGTAGGAGGTAATGACCACATCCACAACATTGGTTTTTAATGACTCCCAAAGGGCCAGGCGCTCATTTTTTGTCCCTGTAATCACTAGGGTCCTTAGACCGGGGGCAAATTTTCCGATCTCCCCCTGCCAGTTAAAGATCACGGAGGTGGGGGCAATCACCAGGGCCGGCTGGGGATGCTGCTCCTTTTCCGATTCAATATAGCTAATGGTCTCCAGGGTCTTGCCCAAGCCCATATCGTCGGCGAGAATCCCGCCAAAGCCATAAGAGGCCAGAGATTTCAGCCATTTAAAGCCGGTTTTCTGATAATCCCGCAGCACCGGTTCCAGATGGGGAGGGAGAGAGAAATCCAAATCCTCCGGTTCCCGTACATTTTGCACCAGTTCTTTAAAGGCTTTGTCCCTTTTGAAAAGTCCCCGGGGGTTGCGCTGCAGCATAGTATCCAAATACAGGGAACGGTACATGGGAAGCACCATATGACCCCGGTCAAAATCATCCTGCTTGATGTTCAGTTCATCAAAAAAATCTGCCATGGCGGACAATTCATCTGAGGCTAAGGGTAAGAAGGCGCCGTTTTTGAGACGGTAATATTTCTTCTTTTCCTTTAAGGCATAGAAAACATGGGCCAGCTCCTCCCGGTCGATGCCGTCCAGCTCAAAGTCCAGCTCTAAGAGATCCGAATCTTCGTTAATGGACACCCGGCCCCGAAAACTGGGGGCAGGGGGGTGCTTGCTCACCAAGCGGAAGCTGTCGCTGAAGAAAACCTCCCCCTCTTGCTGAAGGGCAGGGAGGATGTTTTGGACAAAGTTAAAAATATCTTCTTCCTCTTCCAGATAAACCTCCTGGCCCCGGACATGAAAGCCGCCGGTTTCAAAATATTGGAGCACATTTTTTTCCTTCTCGCTGTCCCGTAGGAGTAGGATTTGATCTTCCCCGGTCTGGTCTTCCTGCTCATTGCTGCCAAAGGGGTTAATGACCCGCTTTCCGTAGAGGAATTTCACCTCTGCCAGAATCCGGCCCTCTTGGGTATCCAGGTAAACCTCCGTCTTTAAGGGATGCTCCTGGATTTTGGTCTCCAGATCCTTCTGTACCGTCAAACCCCCTGCCTTTTTAAGGCGGGGCAAAATATCCGACACCACCCGCTCCTGCTGTTCCCCGCTGATGAGCAGAGTGTGGGCGGGGGCCTTGATCAGACCGTGATAAAAGGGCATCAGATTGGCCCGCTGCCGGGAATTGAGATGATATACGGATCCCAGGTAGAAGAAATATTCCCCGTCCTGGGTGAGAGGGGTCATGGCAGAGAGCACCTGACCGTCCAGATAAAGGTTCCCTTCTTTTTCTCCCAGGAAAAAGTTCATGGGGAGAGGTTGCTCCAAGATGGTGACATTATCGTATGACTTGCCGTTTAATTCCATGGCAAAGCTTCTCCCGGCCATTAGCTGCAACCATCGTTTCAGAAGTATTTCCGGCAGGATGATGTTTTTCCCGTTAAAGAGTGCCCGTTGACCGCTGCGGTCGCTGTAGGAAGAGGTCGTATAATAGGAGAAGGAGCGGGCGGAGCGGTGTTCGTACAAGCTGCCCACATGGTAGACCTCATAAAAAAGGTCCAGCATGGCCTGATCCTCCCCGCGAAAAGCATGCACCTTGGGTTGAAAGGCGAACTTTTTGCCAAAGGTGATCTGCTCGCTCTTCTCCAGCTGCTCTAGAAAGCTCCGCATGTTCTTGACTACGTACAGGCGCTCCTCGCCGATGGAGAGGGTCACGGAACTTTGATTTTCTTCCGGATATTCCTCATCATAAGTAAAAACCAGGGTGGGCAGGAGGCGCACTTCTCGGGGAGGAAGGGACTTTTCTCCCGGCAGCTCATTTAAGATCTCGCTGATTAACTGACGGGACCGGGCCATGATTCTTTCCTGGCGGTTTTCCTCATGATGTTCCAAAGCCAGCAGGGTGGCCACCACATGCTTGCAATAACCAAAATAACCTTTGTAGGAATTGCAGGAACATTGGTAATTGGTTACCTCACCCTTGTCGTCCAGCCAGATTTCCGACTTATAGGTAGCATCATTCATCCCCGCCACCTGGCCTGTATATTTATTTTCCGATTTTTTAAAGGAAAGCTTGCGTACCCGGTTTTGATTGAACCAGGAAAAACCCTGTTCGTAATTGACAGGTGCACAGCGGTCTTTTATTTTTCTTTGGTAGATATTAACCAACTGATATTTCACTCCTGTTTTCGGGATATACTCTAATGAAGGTTTAAATTTAATAAAGGTTCAATAATTTATTGTACCTCTTTTGCAGATAAAAGAAAAGAGGGTCCATTGTTTTGCACGACTAAAGGTAATCGTCGCTCAGTTGGCTTCCTATTTTAGTAATTTCATTTTGTCTTGATACTTCGAGACTGTCAAAGTAACTTTTTAAATACAAGCGAAATAGCTGTTCCGCTTCTGATAATTCAACAGCTCGAATATCCGTTATAAACGGGTGCCTCTTAAGCATTGCAGCAATTTCAATTTCATTGAGGATACCAAAAACCTCGGTGACTTCTTCTTGGCAAAGCTCTGCATCAAATAGCAGATCTTCCAAATCACCAAAGGATTTAACTTTTTCCTTTATCAAAGCAATCTTATCCGAGGTATATCGGCAGACCAGCAATTCGTCGATAATTTTTCGATATTCTTTATCATCCATCTTCACTGTAGAGACAAACCGGATTTTAGGTTCCAGATCCGGATTAACAGGAGAGGACAGGGTTTTGTCCAGGGTGTTTGTTTTGACTGCATTAAGGATCTGGAATGTAATTTTGGGCAGGGCCTTTTCAACGTATTTTTCAAGGGAAAACCCACTGCCATCCAGCGCTGCAAGCATCTTATCACTTGCTTTTTGGATCTTCAAAGCAAGTGTACTGCCATCATCCTTTGACAGCTCCAGTTGCAAACTGCTAATTTCTTCTTTGGAAAGATCCAATCGGCGGTGGCCCTTACCCGCAAGAAGGCAGCCTAATGCTCCCGTTAACACTTGTTCAAAAATATTAATGAGCAGTTCCTGGTAGTCCTGATCATACCCGTAAAGAAGATAGTGGATATCCTCAGAGCGAAATTTCCGGCAGAACTCATTTTCCAGGAATAGATGCTCCAGATATTTTAAAATTAATTCCACCCCAAGTACATCGGTGACAGGATGGCAAAGCTGATAATCAATGAAAGCGGGACACTCATGGGACTCATAATCCGGATTGTATAATTTAAAAAAAGTTTCAATACCATCGTTCAGGGTCGCGTTATAGGAGTAATTTTCTGTAACCAGCTTATTTTCCAGCACCAACTGATAGAGATATTTTGCCCGGCTGAGTTTTTCATCAATTAGCTCTCTGCCTTTTTGATATATTTCGCCAATCTCGGACTGTTTAAGTTCATTGACGGCATAATCGGCATCGGGTAAGGATTTTAAGTAGAGTCCAATGGTGCAGAGGTTTGATTTCATAATGCTTTCGGCGGTCTCCACTTTAATAGAACTGCTTTC
This sequence comes from Dehalobacterium formicoaceticum, assembly GCF_002224645.1. Classification (NCBI taxonomy): domain Bacteria; kingdom Bacillati; phylum Bacillota; class Clostridia; order Eubacteriales; family Peptococcaceae; genus Dehalobacterium; species Dehalobacterium formicoaceticum. Next base: position 2,124,461 of record NZ_CP022121.1, read on the forward strand.
ACCATAGTTGTATTTTTCGCATTTATCAGCTAAAAGTTTAAGGCAATTGAGCTGGATGCTTTCTGCATCAGAATCCCGGAGCATTCCCGCCTTATATCCCTCTTCTAGCAGTGATGTAAAAAAGGTTTCTCCTGTCAGGTTATTAATGTTAATGGTATGCCGTTTTTTTATCTTATTCATCTTCATATTCATCATACTCCTCCCCCTCAACCAACTCGTCATCTAACATATTCTCCGTATCATGCAGATCGCGGCCATAGCGTAAGCTCCGCGCCATGTTATTAAGCTCACGTCCCGCAAGAAGCTCCAGGGACCCCTGGCAGGTGCCGTCAAAACTATTTTTCATGAATTTTATCAAGTCGTCATCACTTATCAGGTCCAGGGTTTCGTTTTTGTAATAATAGAACATTTCCGTCAGATCATGTAGTGTTTCGGTGTAATTATGCTTGGAGACATAGGGTGAGTGACAAAATGCCCTGATGATTTTTTCGATGACACCCCCTCCAAATTCAATGCGGCCGGAGCCTTTTAGTGCCAGGGTACGCGTCTCAACCAGTTCAACCGCATCAAAGTGGGAGAGAGTCAAGCCAAACTGCCGGGTATATTCGTTTGATTTTTCAATTTCCGCCACTGCCAGTTTCTGAGTAAGGGATGAAGGGAAACTCATGTGCTCAATTGCCAAGTGCATTCACCTCCAGATAATTTTCACAAAAAAATTCACCAAATCCATTGACAGAACCATGAAAACATGCTAGAATATAGTTGAGTTAATATATTAAATGGTAAATTGGGTTTCTTATAATTATATCATTCTTGGAAAAAAAATCAATGAAAAACTATTATTAAGATGACTTTTTTGAATTCATGACTTATAACTAAAACGCCGATAGTCTTTACGAGGAAAGGACTATCGGCGTTTTCATTTGATGATTTATTAAGGACAAACCAGGGATGGTTCTCATGCTTCTAAAATATGCCGTCGAAAAAATTATACTTTTCGATGGCATTTTATTGGAACATTTTTGGCAGAAACAGGGTCAATATAATATTGGATGCTTAACTTGAATTGATAAATTGGGGGGTGGAATACATGCCGGAGCGTTGCCTTGAGGGCTAATCTAAAAAGCAACGCAAAAGGAATGTGCGTGATTGTGAAAAAAGTATGGAATTTATGGAATTTACTGATACCGCTGATGATTTTAGGCCTGTTATTTTATTTCTATCAACAGCGTGATTCAGACCCAAGGAACCAATCAGAATCAATAGGAAACTATGAGCAAAATAGTTCAAAAAACATAGGGGCTTCGGAACAGAGCCTAATTAATCTGGAGGGTAATAGCGTCAGGGAAAGAATAACCCCACCGGAAGGTTTTATCAGAATGGAAATGGAGCAAGATTCTTTTGGTGCGTATTTGCAGAATCTTCCCTTAAAACCCCATGGTGCACGGGTACTCTATTTTGATGGGCGGGAAAAAACAAAAGATGTCTATGCGGCAGTGGTGGATATGGAGATTGGGGAGCGGGATTTGCAGCAGTGTGCAGATGCTGTGATCAGGCTGCGGGCCGAGTATTTGTATCAGCAAGAGATGTACGACAAAATCCGTTTTAGTTTTGTGAGCGGTTTTTCCGCCGACTATAGCACCTGGATGCAGGGTAACCGCATTAACGTAAATGGCAGCCAGGTAACTTGGGTCAAGCAAGCGGAGTATAACAAGGATTATGCGAGTTTTAGAAAGTATTTGGATATGGTCTTTGCTTATGCCGGCACCGCTTCGCTGGCCAAAGAATTAAACCCGATCCTAGTGGCAGAAATGAGGATTGGGGATGTCTTTATCGTAGGGGGCAGCCCGGGACATTGTGTAATCATTGTTGATATGGCAGAAAACAGGTCAACAGGTGAAAAACTATTTCTGCTGGCCCAAAGTTATATGCCGGCTCAGGATATCCAGATTTTGAAAAATCCTCGGAACTCGAGTATAAGTCCGTGGTATGATCTTGATTTTGGTGAAACATTAATTACTCCCGAATGGCAATTTGATCAAGAGTATTTAATGAGGTTTTAATAGCTTATCCGTGCCAAGGCTCGATATTTACTATTACTACATTAATAAGGACGGTTTAGAGAAAGGGTGATGATGCGGCATCGGTTGACTGGAACCTAGTCCCTTCCGAGAGCGCGCAGCTGGACTTTAATAATTTGGAATATGCCTATCAGTGGGAGTTTTATACTCAGCAAATCAGAGATGGGAAAACGGACATTTCCGAAGGTACCCAAAGATTTTTCAACGATTACTTTAGAACAAATAGCATGGAACTTAGGTGTTTGCCTGTTTTTGCCCGAGGCAAAAATTCGATTTGGGATGACCTAACTCAATTTGTCGTATTTAATGCACCCCATTCATGGAACAATGGTTCCATGCCCAAAGAACAATTCGCTGAGACGGTAACAAAATACTTCGGCGACATAAGCTATATCCATAAATCCTCAGGAAATGTTGAGTATCATGATGGCTTGTACACAGCATCAGGCATGAGCTTGCATGGTTTTTATATCTATGAACTAAAGAACCTGGAAAAAGGACAAACCCCAGAAGGAAAAGAGAGCTGGAAAGCGCAGATAACCGGGTATTATTTCCATGAGTTGGATGGAGATCCTTATGATTCTTCCTCGTCAAAAAATACCCAGGCTGTGTATCAAGAAATGAAAAAAGATGGGTATCAAGGGCTAAGCTTTTGGCAAGCTTGTGACCGCCTGGTGTGGAATAATCCTGATACAGTATTAGACCCCGCAGTAGAGTGGCAGGCTGAATTTATCGTAAACGATCCGCTGGATGATATTTATTTTACCTATCTATCCTGTACGAAAAAGAGCTTAGAAAACCTTTAAATAGAAAACCTTTAAATATTAAACCTTTAAGAAGAAAATCTTTAAGAAGAAAACCTGCGATAGGGAGGGGCAATCATGGCAAAGTATGAAACAACGATAAACGGTCAATTCGAGGACGTGCTCAATCATTTAGAAAACGATATTAGCAATAGCGCAATGACCATGAATTTAGTTGATGGAAGCGACTATACCTTCAAAGATACAAAAATTGCAGTTCGGGTATATGATAAATATTTTATGCGAAACGGGAATCGGGCATGTTTAAGCCTCACAGTAGTAAGCCATGGCAGTGAGATTTTTATTTCCGCAATCGGTGCCGGCGGAGGACAAGGAATTATTTTCAACTTCAGTCTTGGTGCCGAAGATAATATGGTGGCAATAGTACAAGAAAGCATAGAGCAATGGAATAATTTTTAAAATGAAGTAAAATATTTCCTGGGGTGGCAAAAATGAAACAGATTTAATAGCACAGAAAGGATCAGATTTAAAAGCGTACATTAAAAAAATAACTTTGGGAGACGCTATTGATAAGGTGACGGTATATGATGAAGCAACGGATATGATCATCATCCGTGACAAGACGGCGGAAGCTTTCGAATATAATGATGGAAGCTTAAAAGACCTTAAATGGTTGATTCAAGACCAACCAATTTTCTATAAAGATAGTGCTTTTATTTTTTTAGACCGTAAGGATGGCATTTATTTACGGGATATGGATAGCCGGACAGAAAAAAACTGGATGGTGAGGATAGCCATGTATGGAAGAAAATCAGGGTTGATGGGGTAAATTATTATCTTTGCCATAATGGGGGAGCCTTGAAAGGGGCGCAATATCTATATGCGGTAAAAGATAAGCAGGTGAAACTGTTGATGAGCGGGGATATAGTTGATTTTATCATATCTAAAGGGAATCTTTATCTGTTAACAGACGAGTTTGCGGATTATTTTTCCGAACCCAGTCATACCACTTATGAGGGAAACCTTTATACGGTACCGCTAAAAGATGCTAATGATGACTGGAGCCGGTTGAAGCATTTGGGGACACCAGGCTATTTTTATGGTTATCAGGTCAAGCTTTCCCGCTATGAAAAAGATGTTTTGATGGTATGGCAGTATTTTGATGCCCCCATTTGGGAGATTAAGGAGGGGGGGATCATTACCCGGGGCGTAGACCTTCGCACCAGGACGCCGGAAAAAACATTGGGTTATTATAAAGTACCATTAGATGGATCATCCCATGAAAAGATCCGTGATCTGACTAAGGAAGAATATCCAGAGCTTGAAGAATGATTATAACTCCACCTTTTTAATAAGGGAATGAATTGTCGCTTTTCACTTTGTTCTTGCTGCAGCTTTATTTCTAGCAAGGCAGGCAAAATTAATTTATTTTCATTGTAATTAATCAGGGGTTACCGGTACTAATTAAGTAGAAGGATTAATATAGCTTCTCGCAATTAAAAGGGGGGTAATGTCTTAACTGGATAATATTAACTGGGGATTATGTTGACGAAGGGATCCTGGGGCTTCATCAGAATTCAATCTTAAAAATGAGCATACCAAAAAAGCCTTACTGCACCCGTTTTTTAAAGGAGGCTCTAGGATTTATCATTTTCTTGTGGTAAATAACTAAGCAATCTGAAATAAAATGATTCGCATTAACCCCTCAAGTTCTTCCTTTCGGTGAGTGTACCATGCATCAATGTGCTGACACATCATGATGCCATAAATGCGTATGTACCACATCTTGGTAGAACGGTGACGACCATCTTCCAAATGATAATCAACTTAGAACAATTTTTTCGTTAGTATACCCGATAAACATGGATTTGCATATATTTCAGACATTGAAGTCAGAAAGTAATTAAATATGGAGACCATGGGGACGGTTCTTGCGGTTTACAGCAAAATTCCTTGTATGATAAGATATTTTGGGGTGATTGAATAATGCCAAGGACTGGAAGAATAAAGAGTAAAAGCGGTATATATCATATCGTAATGAGGGGTATCAATAAGCAAACCATCTTTGAAGAGGAAGATGACTCATTAATTTTTCTGGAAACGCTAAAAAAATATCAAGAAAAAACGGCTATAAAATATATGGATATTGCTTAATAGGAAATCATATTCATCTGCTGATTAAGGAAGAAAAAGAAGCTCTGGAAATAATAATGCGTCGCATAGGAGCAAGTTACGTGTACTGGTATAATCTAAAATATAATCGGTACGGGCATTTATTTCAGGATAGATATAAAAGTGAAGTGGTGGAAGATGAGAGCTATTTTTTAACTGTATTAAGATATATACACCAAAACCCGGTAAAAGCAGGAATAGTAGCTGATGCTGCAAATTATAATTGGAGCAGTTATAATGAATATGTTGGTAAGAGGGCAATTGTAGATACCGATTTTGCATTGAGGATATTTAGTAGTGATAGGGAAAAGGCATTGGAAAGCTTTAAGAGATTTCATCAGATAAGCAGTGACGATCTTTGTTTGGATGTTAGTGAAAATAAAAGATTAACGGATAAAATGGTCGTAGAGATTATTAAGCAGAAATGCCGGGTAAATCATTGCAGTGAAATTCAGTCTGTGGAAAAGGATCAACGGGATAGATATTTGAAATTTTTAAAGGAAGAAGGACTTTCTACAAGGCAAAATGCAAGATTAACGGGTATAAGTAGGGGAATAGTTTTAAAAGCATAAAGCGACGAACCAGAAGAACCGTCCCCATGGTTACCCCCATGGTTACCCATGGTTACACCCAAAATTTGTTGACCGTTTCTACCAAACGAACATATTCAATCGACTGCATCTACCAAACAAGCAAATTTTATCGACTGTATCTACCGAACCAATAGGTTGAAAATGTGCAATTGTTGTAATAAAAAAATCCGGTCGAGCCATCTGGAGTGCATGGTATTGATGTCAAGAGTTGAAAAATAGCAGGGCTAAAAATGCCCATAAACAAGGGTTTCCAGACATTGTGTTTTTCTCCCAGCTACTTTGCCGAAGATGCTATGCCGGGAAACCCCCATTTTTATTGTACAAGGGAACATGTCAATTGCCCTGAAAGCGATAGCCGTCAATGTCGGAAAAGATGATGACAGTGCTTATTGGTATGACCACTTATAGATTGCGCTCTAATAAAGTGCTAAGCTGTTCTGCTAGGACATGTGATGAAACCGGCCTTTTATTGATAAACCACCATTCAATTAGCCCTGTTATCGCGGACCCCAAAAAATGATAGACGATATCCTTATGCACTCCACGGTTTATGCCCTCATCGAAATTAATTTCCATCCGCAATTGTTTCTTAACCATCTCCAGAAAGTGGCTGCTAAAGCAGTAGGCTCCTTTACTAGTCAGTATTGTGGAAAAAAACAAATAGTTGTTTTCAAAGTACACAGTCCACCTTAACAAGGCATCTTCGAGGCCAAAATCTGCTTTGGTTTTGCAAATTGCCTGGAGTTCATCCAAATGAGATGCTATGAGTTTATCTAACAGATCAAATTTATCAATATAGTGAAGATAAAAAGTTCCACGACTGACATTTGCCCGATCAGAAATATTCTGGATGGTGATGTTATCAAAACTCATTTCTGTCATCAGGTCAATAAATGCTTTTTTAATCGCAACCTGAGATTTAATTATTCTTCTATCCATTTTTAACTACCCCCTCAAAAAATTTAAAGTGATAAATAATGAACAAACACCTACTGTTAGTCTATTAATGTATAAATCCCGACTATTGCACATTGTAAGTATTATTTCATGATGTATAATTATATTAAACACTTGTTCAATATTGTGTCAATGTTTATTTCGAGGTATGCTCATGAAAATCTACAAGGGAGGTGATAAAATAAGATGTGTTTTGTGATTGCTTGAATTTGGCTAATTGAAAAAATAATAATAATAATTATTTAGGGGTTGAAAAAAATGACAATTGAACAAAACAAAGGAGTTATACGTGATTTAATCGAAGAGAATAGTGTTGATGGTATTGATGAACTATGTGCTTTAAATTTCGTTGGGCATCTTCCGTACTTTCCCGTTCCAGTAGGTAAAGCTGAGTTTCTTGAATTTGCAAAAATGCTATTCACTGCGTTTCCTGATTTGAATCATGATATTGAGTTTCAGGTAGCGGAAAATGATATAGTTACCAGTTGCATAAATGTCAGTGGGACACATCTAGGAGAGTTTAAGGTGGGAGAGAATGAGGGGATACCAGCTACTGGTAATAAAGTTGAGTTTTATGATTTGCTTATCGCCCGGATGGAAAATGGTAAAGCAGTGGAGATATGGGCGCAATTAGATGCTTTAGGACTGCTGCGGCAGTTAGGTGCTCCCTTTTTGAAATAATAGTGCAAGTGCACAGTCTAAGACCCATAGAAGTGAAAAATGGCAGCTATCCCGGGATGAGGGTAGCTACCATTTAGCGTGAGAGACCATGGGGACGGGGGAGACCATGGGGACGGTTCGTGCGGTTTACGGCAAAATTCCTTGTATGATAAGATATTTAGAGATGATTGAACAATGCCAAGGACTGGAAGAATAAAAAACAAAAGTAGTATATATCACATCGTAATGAGGGGTATCAATAAGCAATCCATCTTTGAAGAGGAAGATGACTCATTAATTTTTCTGGAAACGCTAAAAAAATATCAAGAAAAAACGGCTATAAAATATATGGATATTGCTTAATGGGAAATCATATTCATCTGCTGATTAAGGAAGAAAAAGAAGCTCTGGAAATAATAATGCGTCGCATAGGAGCAAGTTACGTGTACTGGTATAATCTAAAATATAATCGGTACGGGCATTTATTTCAGGATAGATATAAAAGTGAAGTGGTGGAAGATGAGAGCTATTTTTTAATTGTATTAAGATATATACACCAAAACCCGGTAAAAGCAGGAATAGCAGCTGATGCTGCAAATTATAATTGGAGCAGTTATAATGAATATGTTGGTAAGAGGGCAATTGTAGATACCGATTTTGCATTGAGGATATTTAGTAGTGATAGGGAAAAGGCATTGGAAAGCTTTAAGAGATTTCATCAGATAAGCAGTGACGATCTTTGTTTGGATGTTACAAGGCAAAATGCAAGATTAACGGGTATAAGTAGGGGAATAGTTTTAAAAGCATAGAGCGACGAACCAGGAGAACCGTCCCCATGGTTACACACCCATGGTTACACCCATGGTTACACATGGTTACACCCGTGGTTACATGGTTACCATCTCCCCGTGGTTATCCTAGAGCGGCGAACCAGAAGAACCGTCCCCATGGTTACCCCACCCATGGTTACCCCGAGCGGCGAACCAGAAGAACCGTCCCCATGGTTACCGAAGAACCGTCCCCATGGTTACCGTCCGAGCGGCGAACCAGAAGAACCGTCCCCATGGTTACCGTCCCCATGGTTACCCCCATGGTTACCCATGGTTATTGATGCGTTTGTTCATAAGGTACCCATCCTTTAATAAACTTCATTATAATAATAACAGTATAACCTATAAGCAAGACTTTGCAAACACTTTCGGACATCGAAGTCTGAAAGTGTTTGCATTTTAAAGTTTCGGAACTGCAGTATAATTATTTTTTCAAATAAGGCAGGCAAAATTAATTTATTTTCATTGTAATGAATCAGGGGTTTCCGGTACTAATTAAGTAGAAGGATTAATACCGGAGGAGGAATCGGCTAGTTGGCTAGTTTGCACCAGAGTCGTGAGCATATCAATACATATTTAGACCCCGTCTGTCTTAGTAAGATATATAATTTTGCCTACCGTTTATCAGGGAATGAAAAGACTGCTGAGATATTAACGGAACAAGCATATTTTCATGATCGCAGCGCACAAAACGACCAAGTGATCCTGTTACAGCTGGTTTGGCAGGATTGGCTAAATTGGCAAAAAAATTTAAATTTTGATCAAGTTAAGGAAGTTAAGGAAGTTAAGAAAGTTAAGAAATTTAATGAAATAAACGATGCCCAGGAAGCTCTCCTTTGTTTGCCATCGGAGTGGCGTTCTGCGGTAATTCTTCGGGATCTCCTGACTTATTCATATGGGGAGATTGCTTTTGTATTGCATAAATCCGAAAAGGAGGTAGGACATCTGATTTCATCAGGGAGATTGAGGATGAGGGAAATTTTAGTAGAACATCAGATAGTTGTCGGTTAATTAATTATTCAGTTATTCAGCTATTCAGTTAATCTATTAATCCGCTAATCTGTTAATCGATTAATAGTTCAAAGTTTAATATTTTTACCGATTATTCAATTGTTCGATTAATCGGTTAAACTGACAGGATTTGGCTTTCCCAATGTAGAATTCAGATAAAATGGGAGGAAGGCCATGGAAAAGATTCGAGAACTTTATGAACTTCATAAAGAAACAATTTTTCGCTACTTTTATCGCATGACCGGTGATGAGGAAGAGGCGGGTGATTTGACTCAGGAGACTTTTTATCAGGCCTGCCTTTCTTTTTACCGTTTCAGAAATGATTCTTCCCTTAAAACTTGGCTTTTCTCCATTGCCCGCAATGTTTATCTCAAAAATCTTCGGGACCAAAAAAGCCACAAAACTATTTCCTGGGAGGAAAATATGGATTTAAATTGCTCGGAGCTTTCGGAAGCTGATAATCCTCAAGAACTTTTAATTTTTAAGGAGGAGCGAGGAATGATCAGAAAGGCCCTGGTTGAGCTTTCTGAAACTTTTCGCACGATCTTGATTTTGCGAGAATATGAGGGTTTCTCTTATGAGGAAATAGCCTGTGTTTTTGGTCAAACAGTCAATTGGGCAAGGGTAAACTTTTTTCGGGCAAAAGGGCAGTTAGGTGAACGATATCGGGAACTGGGGGGTGAGGATGGAAAATGAGCAAAGAATGCAATTTAGTCCGGGAACTATTTCCTTTGTATGCGGAACAATTAGTAAGTGCAGAGACGGCAGCATACATCGAAGATCATCTCGCCGGTTGTCCTGCCTGTACCCGGGAATGGGAAGGGTTAAACCGGCCGCTGCCGGATCCCCTGCCCCAAGAAAACCGTACATCTCATCAAGGATTTGAAAGAAAACTTTTCACGAAACTGAAAAAAACAATGGTTATAGCCGCATTATTGATCGTCATGGGGGGAACGGGCATTGCCGGTGCCTCCTACCTTGCGGGAAAGAATATAGGTATGGATGATCCGGTCTACCGCTTTGCCCAGGAGCTGGACCTGTTTACAGAAATAAATGCAACGAAAACAGTAGATGATATCCAAATCACGGTCAATAAGGGCTTATTTGACAGCACCCGTTCTGTGATCTTTCTCCAGTTTTCTGACTCCTCCCAATCCTTCCCTCAGGTGACCCTGGCAGACGACCAGGGAAATCAGTATGATGAAAAGAGCGGTAAGGGCTGGGAGAACAAATATTTTATGCTGGAATTTGAGCCCTTAAAACCTGAAGCTCAAGCGGTTAATTTGTCCCTGGCGTTGGGGGAGGCGGGGGAGGAAACTAAAGCAAGAACGGAATATACATTTCCCGTAGATGTGGTAAAAACGGCCCAGTATACCAGGATTATCTATCCTAATCAGGAAAAAACAGTGGCATCCCTTAGGATTTCCCTGGAAAAAGTGATTTTGGGCGTGAGTGAATCAGAAGTCAGATTAAAGCTTGACTGGCCGACGGATTATTCTGTAGCCGGGATCGGCGTGGGCAGGGGGGAGGCTTATTTTCCCACCTCCATCGTTAAAGCACCCGATACTCCGCCCCCACCCGGGGAGGCTCTGCCTCCCCCCGGAGGGCTGATGTCCGGTTATGCCTCGGCATCCGGGATAAACTATTCGTCTGATGGTCCGCCGGAAAACCGCCCGGCCCTTTATGACCTGACCAAACGCAGTGAGGTAGAGGTAGAAAACGGTGAGTACAGGACTACACAGTTTCCCTGTCAAGTGGAGGCAACTTTAAAATTTGCCCCGGTTTCCCAGGAAACGGAGGAGTTGGAGGTTCTTTTGCCCCCCATCTATCTCTATCAGAAAGTCGCGGAGGACAATGAGCTGCTGCTGGACTTCCGGGAAAATGGGGGTAGCAGTATAAATGATAAGGATAATAAAGATAATATGGGTAATATAGATAATAAAGATAATGAGGATAATATGGGTGATAATGGTAAAAAGGAAATTAATCTGTCAAAAAGCATGGCCTATCCGGAAGGGGAGATTATTTTAGAAAAAGCCTGGCGGGAAAATGACACGGTATCCATCAGCTACCGATTATCATCAGCTTCTGCCCCTGGGGCGGTTTTGCCTCATTTTGAACTTAAAAGCAACCAGGGGATGAAGCTGGGCGAAGCCCGTTTTGATCGGGAAAACCCTAACTTGCTCATATTTTCCCTATATGAGCCGGGTTCAGAGGAAATGATTCTTAGCCTGGATAGTATAGGTAACCTGCTGCCCAGAGAAAAATTCACCCTGGATTTCGGAGATAGTAAGGAGTAATTGGCAAAAAAATTTCTGTGGTTTTTTGTGGCTTTTAGGGAACAAAAAATCCTTTTCCTCGTCTGTAAATCAAAAGCCATTAAAAAAAGCTTTCATCAAAATGAGAAAAGCGGGAAAGATGAGAAAGGTGGGGGAAAACAGATGAAAAAATCATTATTGTTGTTACTTGTCTTATTATTAAGTGTTTCCCTGTTTGGCTGCATGAACAATGGTACAGGGGATAAATCAAACCAGGACGGAGCATCTCAGGGAGAGACGGAGAACAATCAGAAAAATGATGAAACTGCGGTTAAAAAATTAGTTGAAGATTTTGGCCGACAATTGCAGGCAGTTTCTCTGCAAGCGCCCCAGGATATTTTAGAAAAGAGTATGCAGGAGCAGTACGGTGCTTTTGTTTCCCCGAACCTTCTGAAAATATGGCTTGCTGATCCTTTGAATGCCCCGGGCAGGCTGACGTCCAGCCCTTGGCCGGAAAGAATCGAAATAAAAAGTATCGAAAAATTATCGGAAACCCAATATAAGGTGCAAGGTGAAGTCATTGAAATGACAAGTGCGGAAAAGGAACATGGCGGGTCCTTCGGTAAGTATGATATTACCCTGGTGGTGGAAAAAATTTATGACCGCTGGCTGATCAACGACGCTACCATGGGGCCGGAGAAAGTCAGCAGTGCTGTTCAGTATCAAAATACCGAATTTGGGTTTAGTTTTTCCTTGCCTGATAGCTGGAAGGGCTATTCTATCGTCACTGACAAATGGCAAGGCGTAGCCATTGTTGGAGAAAAAGAGGGTGAAGTAATCGAAACAGGCCCCATCATTTCCATCAGGCATCCGGACTGGACGAAGGAAAATCCCCGGCAGGATATCCCCATCATGATATTTACAGCGGCGCAATGGCAGTCATTGCAAAAGGAAGAATATAATGTTGGGGCGGCTCCCATGGGCCCCTCAGAACTTGGTAAGAATACCTCGTATATTTTTGCCCTCCCCGCCCGATATAACTATGCCTTCCTCACAGGATTTGAAGAAGTGGAAAAAATCCTGGAAGGCAAGCCTCTGCAAACAAATTAAGTATGAACATAGGATTTTGCTTTCCCTGGCTTTCCCTATGTTCCTGATTTATCTGATTTATCTGATTTATACCCCGTGGTGTTTTAAGGACTCCCTTAGAAACCCACGGGGTTTAATATTTTCTTTTCTTATTTGTCATCTATTTTAACAATTTTTCCTTCCCAGGTACGGACGACAAAATATCCTTTTCCCCTAGAGATGAGATATTGGGGCAAGATGGGTACTTTACCCAGGCCATTGGGGGCGTTCACTATATACTGGGGAATAGCTAATCCGGAAGTGTACCCCCGCAAATGCTCCATAACTTCAATTCCTTCATCGATGGAGCATTTAAAATGAGCCGTGCCTTTCACTGATTTGGGGTGAAAGATGTAATAAGGCTTCACCCGTACTCTAAGCAGCTCTTGATTTAAGCGTTTGACGATATTCTTATCATTATTGATTCCCTGTAAAAGCACCATTTGATTTCCGACCGGAATCCCTGCATCCGCCAGTCTTTCCACCCCTTCTTTTGACTCTTCGCTGATCTCAAGGGGATGATTAAAGTGGGTATTAATATAAACAGGGTGATATTTTTTTAACATTTCACACAGATCCTTGGTAATTCTCATGGGCAAAGTGACGGGAACTCTTGTCCCAATCCGAATGATCTCCACATGGGGGATGGCCCTGATCTTTCCTAAAATTGATTCCAATTGGGGGGTGCCTAAAATAAGAGGATCTCCCCCTGTAATCAAAACATCGCGAATTTCTTTGTTGTTTTTGATATAATCAATGGATTCTGCGATGACCTCTTGGGACGCCATGCCGTAGTGACAGCCAATGTTTCTCCTTCTTTGACAAAATCGGCAGTATGAGCTGCATTCGCTGGTGACGTTGATGATCAACCGGTCCGGGTACCTTCTGGTAATGACCCCGGCCGGATTGGTTTGTTCCTCCTGCATGGGATCTAAGATCCCTGTCGCATCAGCTAATTCTTTTCCCTGAGGAAGGCTGATCAGCCTGATGGGGCAATGGGTGTCGAATTCGTCCATTAAAGAGCAGTAATAGGGCGACACCGCCCAGCGATAAACCTGTTCCACTTCCTGAATTTCCAATTTTTCTTCCTTGCTGAGATTGATAATTTTACTTAAGGTATCCAGGTGATCAACCCGATGGCTTAACTGCCATTGCCAATTATGCCAGTCATTTTCGTCGGCGTTAAGGAGCTTTTTGATTTTTTCTTTGCGCTCATTGATTTTTTCCTGGATCTCGAGACCAACGGTAATCTGGTTTTTGGCCTCCAGGTAGTCCGTAATTTGATCTTTTAATTCAGCAGCCCGGGCGATTGATACCCGATTATTTTCATGTTGATCTTGTTTATCTTTTTGAACCTTTTGAACCTTTTGTTTATTTTCCAATGAAAGATCACTCCCAGTCAATATTTACGGCAGTTTCCCTTAAATCCCGCCAATTATTTAGTATAATTAATTACATTCAAAAAGGTGACCCGGGACGGGGCATTGCCTTTTATGCTTTTCTCTATTCTTTGTCTTCAGTGTGAGGCAGTTCACTGTCACTCAATTTTCCAGTCGTTTCTTTCTCATTATGATGCTTTGCGGGCGGAATGAATCCGGTTAAATATTTGCTGTACTCAAAAGGAAGGATAAAGGCTCTATTGATTTCATATTTGATCCCGGCAATCATGATGGTGTCTTTAGCCGGCTTGGAATTTACTTCGATAAACCACAGTTGTCCATTACGATCAATGGCCACATCAATGCCCAATTCTCCCAGGCTGCCGTATTCCTCTTCCAATGTACCGGCCGCCGTATAGACTAATTTAGTAATTTTCGCTTTGATTTCTTCTGTTTTTTTCTGGGGGTATTGCAAAACATTTTTAAAGGCATAATCAAAAGCATATACCCTGGAGCCGCTTTTGGTACTGGTAACCGGGCAGTCTGCATAGGCAATTCTCACAGGCATACTGGTGATCTGCCACTCGCCTTTGCGATCTTTTTGCATTAATACTCTAATATCCACTTTGCTATTTTTATAGGTCAAAACATCCAGTCCCTGCTGAATGATGAAGCTTTTATAGTTCATAAAGTTATCTGCAATCTGAACGATTTGTTCCGCAGACTGGGCATATTCATTAATGATTTTTTCCTTGAAATAACTGAGTTCATATAATTCGGGTGACTGCTTACGGACCCGGATAATCTGCCTTCCATTGCTGCCGGTGCGCATTTTAAGATAAACCTCCGGGTATTTATTTACCATGTGCTCAATTCCCTCAGCGGTGTGATCGAAGAGCAGGGTTTCCGGAAGATAGCATTTCAATTCCGGATATTTTGATAGTTGGTCATGAACCTTCCATTTATCAAATTAATGCTGAGCATTAATTTTCAATAAATGAGGATAACGATGCCATTGTTTTCTAAGACTTAAGGCTTGGGCTCTGCTATTTTTCTTAAAACCCCCGCCCCGGTCATAAAGCACATTGGGTATTGGTAATTTCTTTATTTCCCAAGTGTTGGTAGCAAAATTTAAAAACACCCCGTGCACCATTTTTTCTGTCCAAATCACGTCATCGACAGAAAAAAAGTATAATGCCACTCTTGCCCGGTTAGCAGCCCTGGCCATCTCCATGAGCTTTTTAGTTGGGTTTCCTTTTTTGAGACGGCCTACGGCATGCTCATTCATAAATACACCTACGAGAGGACCTAATTTCACTGCTCCATTTTCGAAACGGGCTCCAATTTTCATGTTTTCACACAAACCAAAGGATTCAAAAATATCCTTAGAAAGAACAATCAAACCTGTTTTTTGTTCCGGTTGGATTTTCACCTTGATGTTCTTTAAACCAAAAGTCAGTTTTATTTCTTCACGATCCTTGTTTTCGGGCAAAAAATGTTCAGGCAGGCAAATGGTGTTTTTCAACTCCTGATCCTCATGCATGACTAATCCTACTGTTTTCACCCGATAGAAATGCTTCTGCCTATCCTCGATAAGCAAATCAGCATCTGCCTCATCAAAATTTTTATTTTCCAAATTGCTCCTGGCTTCCTCTTCATTATGCATCTTAATAGATCTCCCTTCTAATTCGTTCAGCTCGTCCAGCGAAAGCTTGTATCTTTTTATGCTATATTCATACTGTATTGTATTAGTGGTTTTACTCAAATGTGAGAGACTTGTCTAAAATAATTAGCATCGATAATTTTGTGGCATCCAATATGGGATAAAAAAATAGCCCAACAATCAATGATTTTTTGACTGTTGAGCCTTTTTATGTTTTATTTTAAAAAGATAATAAATTCCGATCCCATCCCCGGCCGGCTTTTGACTTTTATTTTTCCCTGGTGGCCCAGAATAATAATTTTGGCGATGGCCAGGCCTAGGCCGTGCCCGCCTTTTTCTTTGGTACGGGATGCTTCCGACCGATAAAACCTGTCAAAAATATGTTCCAGTTCTTCCCCGGTCATCCCGATGCCGGAATCCTTAATGCTGATGGTCCAGAAATCTTCTGTCCGGCCCAGGGTGACAGCGATCTCCCCCCCCGGCGGCGTATACTTCAGGGCATTATCAATGAAGATGCGGATTGCCTGTTTGATGCGATTTTTGTCGGCACAGATCCTTGCCTCCCCCTGGCCCTGGATATCAAAAGAGATCTTATGGGTGTCGTCAATAATTTGAGTTTCTTTGGCGATTTCCTGCAGGACTTCTGTCAGATTGAATTCTTCCTTTTGCAGCACGAAGTTTTCTTTGTCGTGCCGGGCCAGAAATAAGAGTTTGTCAATCAACTCCTTCATATTTTCCCCTTCATTTTTGATGGCGTCGATGGATTCCTGGAGCACTTCCCGGTCATCCTTGCCCCAGCGGTCCAGCATGTCGGCATAACCCTGAATCACGGCAATGGGCGTTCTTAATTCATGGGAAGCATCGGAGACAAACTGTTTTTGCCGGTTATAATTATTCTCAATGCGGTTCATCATCTCGTTAAAGGTCATGGCCAGCTCCTTTAATTCGTCCTTGGAACCGCTGACGTTAAGGCGGAGATTTAAATTTCGTTCTGAAATATCCCGGACGGTTTGGGTCATTTCTTTAATCGGCTGAAAAAACCCCCGGCCGATCATGGCGATGGAGATCAGGGATAAGAGGAAAACCAGGGTGCCCACCACCAGCATAATTTTGGCAAGACGAATCATCCCCGTAAGCACCGGCCCTAAGTCAGTGTAGCTGACCAGGGTGTAAGGGAGGGGGATGCTGCTGGGATTCTGGTTAGCAAAAAAAGGAAAAAATCTAAGGAGCGGGGAGGAACGGAGCCGATTGATACTGTCCCTGTTCACGGCCAGATAGGTATGTTTGTCCCTTCCTACCACACCGATGAGCCGGGGAAAACCGTCATTGGCGAGTGTCGGATCCGTGGCCAGAATCAAGGTCCGGGACCGGGACTGATCATAAACCATCAGAGGTAAATCCTCTTTCGCTGCAAATTCTTTGATACGGCTGAGGCTAGACTGTACTTCCCCCTCTTCTGCTGCCAGTCCTCCCCGTTGATGATCACTTTGATGATCAACAGGAGCTTTCATCTCTGTCTCCAGGAAATTTTCCAGAGCAGTATAGTCCCCCTGCACAGCGAGAAAAATATTGGAGGCGCCAAAGATAAAAAATATGCCCAGGCCGGCCAGCACCATGGCTTTGATGAAAATTTTCAGAAAATTGACCGATAATTTAAAGCGGATGGAAAACTCCAGCTTTTCCCGGATGGTACGGTTAAAAAACCTGATCCCTGACACAGGCAGGGCAAGGATTTTCCTCAGCCGCTTGCTCATCTGCCCCTGACCGTTATTTTTCATAGTCTTTTAACAGATATCCCACGCCGCGCACCGTGTGGATAAAAGGAAGATCATATTTTTGATCGATTTTGTTGCGCAAATAGCTGATATAAACGTCGGTAATATTAGTATCTCCCACGTAGTCATAGCCCCAGACATGTTCCAGGATTTTTTCCCGGGAGAGGACCATGCCCTTATTTTCCATTAAATATTTCAGTAGCTCAAATTCCGTTTTGGAAAGAGCCACTTCTTCCCCTTGATAGGTTACCCGGTACTCATCCTTATAGAGGGTGAGGCCGCCTGCTTGGATGGTCTGAGCCTGGTGTAACGTTTTTTCTTTTCGTTTCAAGGCAACTCTGATGCGGGCTAATAATTCCTCAATGGCAAAAGGCTTGGTCATATAGTCGTCGGCGCCGCTGTCCAGACCCATGACCTTATCGGTAACATCATCTTTGGCGGTGAGCATAATAATGGGCACATCCGATTCCCGCCGGATACGCCGGCAGATTTCAATGCCGCTTAAACCGGGCAGCATCAGATCCAGGATGATTAAATCAGCTTTTCCGGAAGCTGCCTTTTCATAGCCGATTCTTCCTTCGTGGGCGACATCCACCTCATAGCCTTCATGGGACAGCTCCAGTTCCAGAAATCGTGCAATTTTAACTTCATCCTCGATGATGAGAATTTTCATTTCCATCTCCTTTGGCCTCCTTAAAAAACCTTTACCACGGATGCTAAATTACTGATCAAATTCCAATACTCTCACTCAGAAATTCTGGCGCGCCTAAGCCTACGGCCTGGTGTAAGCCAAGTTTTCTTTACCTATTAATCAAATTCCAAGACTCCCACTTCTATAAGTGGGAACTCCTATTTTCACTTCAGGTGGGGTAGATTCCCAATCTGAAGCCCCGAGGTTCAGCTTTAGCTGAACGAGTTCACTTAATTATAAACTGAAATGAACCTGTGCTCAACACAGGTTCATTTCAATTATTTTAAATCATTTCAAATCATTTCAAATCACTCAGATCATTATTCGATGGTGATCTCATTCTCTCCCTGATCTTTCTTTGCGCCCGGTGTTTGATTCGTGTTAGCAGCCGGTTTTTCATCCCATTTTGCGGCGGATTTGACCTTGCTGCTTAAATCATCCATGATGGTGTTAATTTCAACTGTCCGTCCGGCATCCTTTTTTATCCTGATTTTGTAACCCAGGACATAGAGGACACCAACCAAAATCGCGTAGAACCAGAAGATAGGCATGGTGATGAGCAGGATCAGCAGGAGGATATTCACGGGAATATTTAAGTAGGTTTCTTCCCCTTTTTCCACAGAAAAACGAGTGACATTTCCTTTATGGAACATCCTTTTGACCCGGTTGCCAAAGGTGGAGCTGTTTCCATTGTAACCGGAAAAGTTCCCGTACTGGGCTTGCTTTTTCTCAAATTCTACAATGGCTTCAATCAGGTCTCCGTTATGTTTCTCCAGCAGTTCCTTCGCTTCCTGATAGCTGCAGTTGGTTCTTTTGCGCATTTCATCAATCAGTTTCATATCAATGGTCATTTTTTTCAACTCCTTTCTTCCTTTGATCTTATTATAACCCAATATTATTAAAGCAGGTTGAATGAAAGATTAGAATTTGATGAGAATCCACAGATGCTGCTGCGGCTGAATTTCTTTTTCCTGATATTTCTCAGTTTGTCTTAGTCTGGCCATTTTGTCCCCAAAGCCCACGTTGCAGCTCCTCCCTGGACCCGGTATAATGAAATCAACCCGCGGGAACATATGTTCAAAGTAAAGGAGGTATTTTCATGGCAGTAGTGGTAACCCCGGTCACCAGTAAAATGAAGCTCCGTTTTCAAACGGGACTGGATGGGGAAGGCAATCCTGTGTACAAAAACAAAACCATCAGCAATGTGAAGGTGGATGCCCTGGATCAGGACGTTTTGGACACAGCCAATGCTTTAAGCACTCTTTTAGCCGATGCGCTGGCAGCTGTCTTTCGCATTGACGACAGCGACCTGGCTGAAGGTGTGTAAAAGTCGTAAAAGTTACGTAAAGAGAAGGTTTGATTACTGTTTGATTTATGTTTGAAAGTTTTCTGATCACCTTGAGCGTAATTTTAAAGCAATAATATAGGAAAGGAGTTGACATCTAAGAATGGCTGAAACAAAAAAGACATTGCGCATGTCCTTCGGTACTGAAACCGGTACCACCGTGTCCTTTAGTTTCGATAACCCCAAAGAGGGTTTGACCCAGGGGGAGATTGCGGCTGCGATGGATGATATCATCGCCAAAAACATCTTTCTCAGTACCGGCGGTGACCTGGTAGAAAAGAAAGACGCCAAAATCATCGATACGGTAACGACGGATATGTATGATCCAGCCTAAAAAAGCTGGGTGAGCAAAAGGTAACGTTTCGTCGGCTGTCTGAGAAGTTGTTTGAGGGACGCATAGAAAAAGAGGGGGAGGGGAGGCTGGATCACCAGTCCCCTCTTTTTAATCCGATAACTAACTGCCACTAATACCCCCGCTTTATAAAGCGGTGGGATAAGTGGCACTAAGTTCCTGGATAACGATTTCTAAGCATCAGATGGATTAAAAATCCACCTGATGCCAAGAACTCTGTTAATCCGATAACTAACTGCCACTAATACCAAGAACTATGTTAATCACCTTATCCGGGATTAATTTAGCTGAACGAGTTCACTATTTTTTTCTCATGGAGAAACAGAAGGGGATAGACAAGCATATAAATATTAGTATAGAGGAATATGTAGCAAAATATGTTTTTTATAATATTTTCCCGTGACAGTTCTCTTCTGACCGGATATCCCGACCGCAGTCAGGTGATTTTTAAAAAGGAGTAAAAGAATTATGAGAGATGCGACCACAATCAGCAGCGTAAAAAATGTCACCACCAGGATCAACTTGAAGGTGCGTGGGGAGCCAAAGGATCAAAGTACCCTTTTGGGTATAGCTCCTGCCGGAACCAGACTGATCGTTTTGGGAGAGCGCAAAAAGTGGTTTAAGGTCTTATTTGGAAATGCCATCGGCTGGGTTTTTAAAGAATATGTGGAGCTGACCCAAAAGGATGAGAATCATAAAAATATTGACAAGACTGATAAGATTGACAAAATTGACAAGATCAGCAGGATTTATAAGGTTTTTATTGATCCCGGCCATGGGGGAAAAGACCCGGGGGCCGTGGGACAGAAAGGCACCAGGGAAAAGGATTTGACCCTGACCCTGAGTAAATATTTAAAAGAGGAATTAGAGAAGCTGGGGAGTTTTGCCGTGAAATTAAGCCGGGATCAGGATCAGTATGTTGATCTTAAAGCCCGGGGCAGGGCAGCCCTCCATTGGGGAGCAGACATCTTTATCTCAGAGCATTTTAATGCCGCCGGAAACCGGGAAGCCAAAGGAGTGGAGGTCTTCTACAGCATTGATTTACCGGAAACGAAGGGCAAGGCCACGGAGCTTTCAAGGGTGATTGCCCAAGTGTCAAGAACTAACAACCGGGGAGCGAAGGTGGATAAAAGCTCCCGGTACCCCGGGGAGGACCGGATTACGGTACTGGATATCACCCAGGACGGAGGGATCCCTCTTGTTTTCCTGGTGGAAAACGGTTTTATCAGCAACCCCCTGGAGGAAGACAGCTTAAGACAAGATCATGTTTTAAGAGAAATTGCCCAAGTGCAGGCGAAAACAATCTACAGTTGGCGGGAAACACGCCCTGCCGCGATCTGATACTATCATCAGATGGTTTAAAGAAAAAAGGAGGGAGAAAAAATGGAAGAACTGATTACAATCATCAGCAATGTAGGATTTCCCATTGCCATTTCAGCATATCTGCTGATCCGTATTGAAAAAAAACTGGATACCCTAAGTGAGAGCATTGCCGAACTGGCCAAAGTCATCGAATTTCTGAAAAAATAGCAAGTAATTTCTCCTTTGGAAGAATTCCCTTGACAGGGGATCATATATTCGGTAAAATTTAGTTACCGAACAGGTGTTCAGGGGAAGCAAAGCAAGCAGGAAGGAAGGCCAAGTATCAAGAATATGGAAAAAACGGACATCAAAAAATTTCTGGCTAATAATTATATAAATTCTGACACCTAAAAGAAAACTACCGCCGTCGGTAGTTTTTTTTCTATAATTTTAGAAAACATAAATTTTATTTTAAGGTTGAAAGTATAAGTGCAAATAAGGCTTACCTCAAGCCAAGTTTTCTTTATCCTTATTTGTCCCCCTTGTTCTCTTTTGCCGGGGATGTCCCGATATGCCCATCTGGAAAATCACCCCTGCCTGAATTATAATAAACAAACGAACAAATGTTCAGATGGAATTTAAAGAGGAGGAAAAGTAACATGGCTCGTTCCCGTAACATTAAACCAGGATTTTTTTTGAATGACAAGTTGGCAGAGATCGCACCTTTGGGGCGTATTCTTTTTGCCGGCCTTTGGACCATTGCCGATCGGGAAGGCCGTCTGGAAGACCGACCCAAAAGAATCAAAGCGGAGCTTTTACCCTATGATGATTGTGATGTGGATGGATTGCTGGAGGATCTGCACCAACAAGGCTTGATCCAAAGATATCAGGTAGAGGGGAATGCTTATGTCTGGGTGATTAATTTCAAGAAGCATCAAAATCCACACAAAAACGAAATAGAGAGCACCATTCCTGCTCCGACGGAAAAATCGAGAAATTTCGTGACAAGTCCGGAAAAGGCGGAAACCACTCCGGCTGATTCCTTTAAATTGATTCCTGATTCCCCTATCCTGATGCCGGATTCCTTTAACCTTATTTCTGATTCCCTTAACCCGAACTCCGGTGCTCCTCGGGAAAAGGAGGCAGCGGCGTCACTTGCGGCAGCGGCGGCAGAAATGGAAATGATGGAAATGAGGGAAAGAACTGAAATTGCAGTTACCGCCAGGACAGAAGGGGCGGCAGCTACAGAATTGGCTGCTACAGAAGAGGCAAAAGAAAAAGGTGTGCCGGAAAAGGAAAGGGAAGATAGGGGAGTTACAGAAGTTATTGGGATCGCAGATGGTGGAGAGGTCTTAGTTTCGACCGCAGCGGCGGCTGTGATGGTGGCAAGAGAATTCGGACGCCCTTTAAGTCCCCTGGAGCTGGACCAAATCCGGTCATGGGAAGAAAGCTACGGATTGGAAATCCTCGCAGAAGCTCTGAAGATTGCCGTTTTGAAAGGAGTTTACCGCCTGAACTACATGAACGCCATTCTGGGAGAATGGAAAAAGGCCAATCTGCGCACCCTTTTTGAGGTAAAGGAATATGAAGGGCGTCGTAAACAAAGGGGGAAAAGCCGCACCCCTCCTTTTGTTAGCAAGGTAAACCAGGCAACCTATGAAAAATATGCTGGGATTTATGAGCTGTGAGAGTGAGATTGAGAGAGATATTGAGAAAGATATTGAGAAAGATATTGAGATTGAGATTGAGAGAGAGAAGAGTACCCAGTGCACAAGATTAACTGATTAGCTAAACACAGCAAATTATAAAAATGCAAAACGCAGATTTGCCCTAATTTAAAAAAGGGCTTCCTTCCAGATCACTTCCTTTGCTATAATGTAGGTGTCAGGTAACTTTATTTATTGGGTTTATCCTAAATAGTGAAGCAATGTCGTCAATTTAGGTAACCAAATTTAGGTAACCATAAAATACCATAGTAAATAGCTCGTTACTGGTCAGAGGCAATCGCCGAAGACTGGGCAATCTAATAGCTGTCAGGTACGAATTATCCCTGATCAATGAGATTAATCATAAGGATGGTGCAAAAATGAAAATTCGCAAAGCAGTCATTCCTGCTGCCGGCTTGGGGACCAGGTTTCTGCCGGCTACCAAAGCCCAGCCCAAGGAAATGCTTCCCATAATCGACAAACCCACGATTCAGTTTATCGTGGAAGAAGCCGTTGCTTCCGGGATTGAAGATATTTTAATTGTTACCGGCCGAGGGAAAAGGGCCATTGAAGACCATTTCGACAAATCCTATGAACTGGAAGCAGAACTGGAGAAACATAAAAAATATGAACTGCTGAGCATGATGCAGGAGATCTCCGGCATGGCCAATATCCAGTATGTACGCCAAAAGGAAGCCTTAGGCCTGGGCCATGCGATCCTCTGTGCCCGGCGTTTTGTCGAGCATGAACCCTTTGCCGTCCTCCTGGGGGATGATGTTATTCGGGCGGAAAAACCTTGCCTGCAGCAGATGATGGAAGCTTTTGAGGAACATGAGGTTAGTGTCTTAGGGGTACAGCCTGTTCCGGATACAGATGTTCATAAATACGGAATTGTCAAAGGGAATATGGTGCAAAACCGTTTATATGACGTGGAGGATCTGGTAGAAAAACCTGCCCGGGAGCATGCCCCTTCCAACTTGGCGATACTGGGACGTTACATTATTCATCACGACATCTTTAAGATCCTGGAGGAGCAGCAGCCCGGGGCCGGGGGAGAGATTCAATTAACAGACAGCCTGCGTACCTTAAGCAAAAACCGTAAATTATACGCATATATTTTCGAAGGAAAACGCTACGATGTGGGGGATCGCATGGGATTTTTGGAAGCAACCGTGGATTTTGCCTTAGAGCGGGAGGATTTGAGAGAGGATTTTCAGAGGTATTTGCTGAGTAAGGTAAAGAATTTGGCGTAGGTTGTTAAAATTGATTTAAGGGGGGTTAGTCAATGACCGATAGAGAATTATTGGAGCTGATTGTGGCAAAGTTAGGAATCCTTACTGATCAGGTGGGAAACAATACTGAGCAGATAGGAGGTCTTACCTCAAGAATGGATGAATTAGAGTCGGATGTTAAAAATATCAATCAAACGGTTACCCGCGTAGAGCATGATCACGGCTCAAAATTAGCCGCTTTATTAGATATTTACAAACAAAACTCGGAAAAGCTGGATCGGATTGAGGCTGAAGTGAGCAAACATGATAAATTTATCATGGAACGAATAAAGTAGGAGATCTAATCGCATGGAAAAATTAAAAATGTACACAACCCAAGATAGCCGTGTACTAAAGGAAATTGAAGAAACAGGTGTATATCGGGCAACGCTTGGGAGCATCAGGCGAAAGTACGACACTATTTCGGACCTCTACTTAAAAGTCTACAAGTGGCTTTCCCATGCCGCAGACAGCATTGTTTCCAGGCCGGAGGGTGTGGAATTTCCCATTTGGACAGCTTTTAACCAGGAAGGGTCATTTGGCTTGATGGAAGGACAGGTGCGCCTTGAGCTGGAAGTGGAAAGAGAGCATGTCATTATCTTTGACAGCGGCAAGTGGGACTATATTCTCAATTTATGGTATATACCTCTAGACAGCAAGGACAATGAAGCGTATGAGCAAAAGCTGGAAGTCATGGGGATCAAGAACAAAAGCAGTATTTACATGACAAATTTTTATCCGATCCTCAAGCGGGAAGTGGAACAAAGCTGGCAGAGATTGTTTGATCCCGAGATTATAATATCAGGCTCCAATCAGGCCGTGATTTGGGAAATTCGGTCAGAATGGATCAAAAACACCATTTTTCCAACCAAATAATTTTTTGACAAAGTCTCCGTATGGGGGAGACTTTGTACTGTTATTTGGGGCTGATTATATTTGTGATCCATTCTTTTTTTATTTCCCACAGTGCGCACATCTCATCTTCCGAAAGTCTGATGGTTTCGTCAAACAATCTTTCCCAGCTGGCGATGATTTCTCTCTTAAGCAGCGGGTAGAAATTGCTCAGGTATGCCTGGGAGGTGTGTTGCAGGCCCTGGGTGCTGATCTTGTTTTTGAAATCCTTATCGTCATCTGGATTTAGAGGAATGTAAGAAAGGTTAAGAATCCTTAACCATTTCCCCTGATTAAAAAATACAGCTTGATCCACCGGAATATCCAGCTCGATAATATAGTCACCCGGGCCGTAATTAGAAATAAATTTGGCATCGCAGTACGCCCATACTGGGTATTCTGCCCCCGGGGGCGGGGTGACACGATTAACCGCCCGGCGGATAAACCAGTCATAAGGATCAAGAAAAAGTCTGGATAGTTCTTTGTATTTCTTCAGAATAAATTCCCGTTTGACATGATATACCCCATATTTTTCGATAGTATCAATTACTATTTTGGCCTGTGCCGTCCAAACCTTTATTTTGGTTTCCATGATTGATCCTCCATCCCGAATCCTACCGGATTCATACAAAATTTCTGTTCTATGATATGACTTCATTATCATTATAATAATTATCTGACCAGCCATCCATAATCATGTCTGCAATCCACGATATAATCGACATACACCGCCTGATCCCTAATCTGATAAAGAATCAAATACCATTTCTCAACGAACATCTTGTGATACTTGTTCAGCGGTATAAGTTCTGCGTTGAGAAAAGGGAATCGCTCCGGCATGGTGGAAAGGGAGCGAATGGCATCCATTAACTCATTCTTTGTCCTGCGGGCGGCAGAAGGGCTTTTTTGCGCTAGGAAACGAACGTGGCCCGCCAGCATCTGACGGGCACGGTCGGAAACAATGACCTTATATTGGGGCTTCTTTTCCATGTTCCACCTCATCTATAATGCTTTCCAAATAGCTGTCCAGTTCATCCGGTGTTACTCCGGTGCGGCCAGCCATTCGATCTTCCTCAACGGCCAACAATTCTTCCCGCAGCTTGAGCATTTTTTCTCGACGGGTAAATGAATCTATATCCATGACCACAAGATCGCCCTCACCGTTTTTGGTAAGATACAGAGGCTCTCCGGAGGATTTGCATAAAGCCGCAATTTCATTATAGTTTTGCCTGATGCTTGCGGACGGTTTAATATGCATGGTATCAGCTCCTTGTAGTAACATTCTAATCATATTATATTCCTTTCATGCTATGAATTCAATCAACAATTTGGTTACAGCCTTTCAATCTCCCGGGTATGCTGCAATCCCAAGAAAAGTTTTAAGAAAAAATAATACTATATTGTAATCCCTTTTTTGGAGGTTTAACTAATAATTGAACAAAAAAAAGCACCCGTCAGCATATAAGGCTGAAGGGGTGCTTTTTGTGTTTATTTTATTTATGTTCGATCTGAAACACCGTCCATGCAGGAATCTTCTGAGTGAGATGTGTTCCGAATGATAAATATATTACATCAGATAAAAGTAAAACGGTGTACTGCAAAATATATAGGAAAATGTAAAATCTTATGATATTATAATTTTATTATCTTGGTAAAATATAGATTAATAGGGTTTATCGTTAAGTTAATAAGGAAATTTACAAGAACCCCATTATGTGTCTATCATGGCAAGTATAATGAAATTGAGCTGATAGATAGGTTGGTGAAAAATTTGACAATCAATAGTGATTATAGTGATTATAATGGGAATAAAGGTTTTAGATTGCTGAGCATTTATGAGAGACTAAATAAAGGTGAAGCTATCGCAAAAGCGCAGCACCTTTTAAGATTATTTATTACTTATATAAAAATGAGCTGCACCAGCAGCATATATACGATGGTTCCTCCCGCAATAGAAATAAGCATCTGCTTTTTCCAGAAGTGAAGCACTACAATGACCACGATAGCAATCAGCTCCGGGACTCCGTGGCTTCCGGTCAGGATGTTGACATCCTTTAGACAGTATATTACTAGCATTCCCAGCACAGCGGAGGGGAGCACTTTCCCTAAATATTGCACATATTTGGGTGTTGGTTTGTTCTCGGGAAACAAGATAAAAGGAAGAAATCGGGTTAGCATTGTCCCAAACACCACAACCCCAATTGTTATAATCTGTTGACCAATACTCATCGTCATTTCACTGCACCTGCTTTCATCAAAACCCCTTTTAACAGAGATAGAACCAATAAAATCAGCACCATTGCCGGAATGATAAAATTGCCGCTACCAAAGAGAATCAGGCATATCGCGGACATGCCCAATCCGATCAAGGAGCTGTAATGGCTGGTCTCTTTCATCCACTGATCCAAAAAGATTACAACAAATAAAGCTGTCATAACAAACTCAAGGCCCCTTGTATTAAATCTAATCAAGCCTCCAAACAAACCGCCCAGGGTAGCGCCCAGTACCCAATAGAAGTGATTCAGTAACGTGACAAAAAACATAAACCAGCTTTTATCCACATCTTCCGGAATATTCGCCGAGTAATTGATAGAGAAGGATTCGTCACACATACCGAAAATCAAATAGAATCGTTTGAGGCCCGGAACTCGGTATTTCTCCAGCATTGAGATACCGTAGAACAAATGCCGGGCATTGATCATCAAGGTTAGCATTAAGGCTTTCAAAGGATCGAAAGCACCCAACAGCAACCCTACCACCACAAATTCCACCGAGCCTCCAAAAATCGTCAGGCTCATCAGCATGGGATATAAAAAGTTAAACCCCGAAGCGTTCATATAAATACCATAGGCGATGCCTAAAAATACAAAGCCTGCAAAAATCGGAATTGTGCATGGAAAAGCCGTTTTGAAAGCCTTTTGCACAATTTGTCTTTTGGTTTCCAAATGCCGCGTCCCCTTACCTCTGCGTTAGTCAAAGCAATCAAAAATTCACTAAATTACGTAAATCATAAACAACCTGGCGTTTTATTTCTAACCATTCTTGTCAAAGAAAAGTGTTAGAGTAACTGCGATAACCTTCGACGTTGATGAACACTAACATCGCAGGTGCCATGCACCTGTACTCTAATTGAAATTCGGCCCATGCTTTCCCTTAGGATAACGATTGAATGAACGCCGGATTTTTCAGGAAAGGTCTGGCAAAGCCGAACAAATTTACTTTGCTGTTTTGGTATACCTGTTTCATATCGGCAATGGTACGGATGCCCCCTGTTAAAATCACGGGGATATCTACTGCCTCAGACAGTTTGATTGCCGCCTCTTTATAATAGAGCCGTTCGTTGGCCTTGTGCTTACTCCATTGGTCGCCGCTGACCTCAATTGCATCGATCCCTGCCTGGGCAAGCTGGACTGAGATTTTCAGAAAATCTTCTATTTCAAGTCCATTTGGTACCTCATCAGAGGAATTCATCTTGACCCATACAGGATAGTCCTTTCCAACATTTTTGCGCACAGCCTCATAGACCTCTAACAGAATACGGAGACGGTTTTGGACAGATCCGCCATACTCGTCAGTTCTCTGATTAAATAATGGAGAAATGAACTGTGCCAGCAAATAGCCATGGGCGCAGTGAAGCTGCACACCATCGAATCCGGCTGCCTTTACACGTCCGGCAGCGTCCGCAAAAGAACGAACCACATCCTGGATTTCATCTTTTGTCATTTCTTGCGGTGTTATGCCCGAGGCAGGATGAACAATCGCAGATGGGCCGAGGATCTTAGCCCTTTCCGGGTATCCCTGACTCAAAGAAGACCCATGCACGATCTGCATCACAATCTGTGTATCATAGGTATGAACCGTATCGGTCAAATCACGGTATGCTTCAACAAAGCTGTCATTGTAGATGCCTAACTGATGTTTATCCGGTTGTTCATATTCTGTGATGTAGGTGTAGCTGGTGATGATTGTGCCGACCCCGCATAAAGCCAAATTCCGATAGATGGACTTGGTGGCTTCGGTGGGAAATCCTTCTTTGGTAGCCTTTCCTTCGTAAGTAGCAGAGCGTAAAAAGTGATTTTTTACGTCCAAACTGCCAATTTGCGTTTTATCAAATAAATTCATAAACCCACTCCTCGTATAATAGTATTAGATCCACCGGATAGCATAATTTCCAGTTGAAGAATAGCGATCCGGGGAACCGGTTCCCAGTTTTGAAGAATCTCTTCATTCGCAAACTTGTAGTCCATGTTTAATCTGTAAGGCGCGCGATTATAGATTGTGGTCAAATCATTTTGTTGTTTGATTTGTTTCTTCAAAACTAGATGGTAAAACTTTTTAATTGAATATAGAGCACTTTTGGAAATCAGTAATCCTGGTTACTATGGCGTTTAAATATAATACGCTCAGGGTATATGACCCATAACAGGATGCTTGAATTCCTTAGTGATTGGAAACCAGCCAGCCAGAGTAGAAATACTAGCTGTTGCTTGGCTGGTTTTTTGTTGCCTTTTTGTTCTCTTTTTGCTGTCTTTTTTATTGCTTTATTCTGTCTTGTTTCTTGGACCTGCTCATGGGACAATGGGATCGACAGGTACTTTTCGGGAGATTTCTGTCACT
Source organism: Dehalobacterium formicoaceticum (assembly GCF_002224645.1). Classification (NCBI taxonomy): domain Bacteria; kingdom Bacillati; phylum Bacillota; class Clostridia; order Eubacteriales; family Peptococcaceae; genus Dehalobacterium; species Dehalobacterium formicoaceticum. Next base: position 2,153,907 of record NZ_CP022121.1, read on the forward strand.
CCTTGCGGATCCTGCTGGATACTGCTTTATAAAGCCTGCCACCCGTGGTCCATCATCGAGTATCTAACCGCTAGTTGCACCGGGTCAGGAATTCGGGGGTAGCACCCAAGCTGTCGTTTTCCTGTTCATGAGTTCTGATGACGAGGCTGCTTTAGATGGTTCCCATGGGCACCCAGGTCTGAGAAGTATTTGATTATTTATCGAAGGGAGGTGTGGATATGGCAAATCTTATGGTAGGAATTGACGTGAGCCTCCGCTCTCATTCTGTGCAGTTCATGAATGATTCCGGTGATGCTCTTGCTTCCTTTTCTATTCCCAACGATTTAAACGGGGCTGAAACTTTATTGCAACGTATCCTTCAATCTGCTGTCAAATATCAGACTAGTCTTGTTCGTGTTGGTATGGAGGCTACTTCTAATTTGGGCTGGCATTTAGCCCATTTTCTCAATGCCGGGCTCCACGAAGTTACTGATTTTCAGTCTCAGGTTTTTGTACTTAATGCAAGAAAGGTAGCTCGTTTCAAGAAAGGATATGATTGTCTTCCTAAAAATGACCGTATTGATGCCTGGGTGATTGCGGACCAACTTAGATTTGGCCGTCTTCCTCATGAATTGACTTCGTGCATTCAATATGAAGCTCTTCAGCGACTTACACGAACCCGCTTTCATCTGATGCAAAGTATCGCCCGAGACAAAACCTACTTTCTCAATCAGGTCTTCCTTAAATTCAGTGGTCTGCGCCAGGACAACCCTTTTTCCAATATGTTTGGGGCTACCTGCCTGGCAGTTTTGCAAGAACTTGAGCCTGAACAGATTGTTTCCATGTCCATTACTGAATTGGTGGATTTTCTAAAGGAAAAAGGGAAAAACCGTTTTGATAACCCTGAAGAGTTAGCTTTATTCTTACAAAAACTGGCTCGCTCTTCATATCGCCTTGATAAGGCCATGGCTGATCCTGTTAATCTTTCTTTATCGGTCATGCTTACTGTAATTCAGACCATGGAAAAAGAAGTCACTAAGATCGATAAAGAAATTGGAAAGATCATGAAATCTGTCCCTGAAACTTTGTCTTCAGTCAAAGGCATTGGTCCTGTATTTGCTGCCGGTATTATTGCTGAAATTGGTGATATTAATCGCTTTGACAATCATAATGCCCTGGCTAAGTATACAGGCCTTGTTTGGTCCCAATATCAATCCGGAGAATTTGAAAGCGATGAAACTAAGCGATTACGTACCGGCAACAAGTATCTGCGTTACTATTTGGTACAAGCTGCCAACCTTGTTCGTCGCTATGATAGTGATTACGCCGCCTTTTATGCTAAAAAGTATTCTGAAGCTTTGAAACATCAGCACAAACGTGCTCTCGTCTTAACTGCCCGAAAATTGGTACGGTTGGTCTTTATGCTACTAAAGACCAACAAACTGTACACACCACCAGAAAGGAGAGATTAACTCTTTTTCCTAACTGGGTCTTCTTATATCCTTTCACCGTCTTACATTTATTGGTATTTGGTGCGAGGTTTATTTGGGTTACCCTTTTTTAGCAGAACTTTTCATGTTCCCTTATTTTTTTTCCAATTTCTCATTTTTTTAATGTTGACATTTTACCGCTAGGCTTCCTTGTGATTGTCATGGAGGAGGTTTTGTCCCTCTTTTCGAATTCATTATCTCATAGTAAGAAAAGGACGAATATGTGGGTTTGATTTGACGCTTACTGATATATGTTGTGAAGTATTCGCGATAACAGTGACCAGAAAAAACCGTTAAATAGAACGAAGACAGGGGGACGAAGGGAGGGTGTTATTTGAAACATAAAGTATTACTCGTTGATGATGAAAAAGGCATCGTTACAATGATGAAAAATTATTTTGAAATGTCAGGATACCAAGTATATTCTGCTTATGATGGTAAAGAAGCACTTGAAAAGATTATATGTCAACCGGACATTATTCTGCTTGACATCAATATGCCGGAAATGGATGGCATCTCTGTTTGCCAGCGCATTCGTGAACATATTTCCTGTCCGATTCTTTTTCTTACTGCACGAATCGAAAGTAAGGATAAGATTATAGGATTGCAGGCCGGTGCGGATGATTACATTGTTAAGCCCTTTGACATAGATGAGTTGGGTGCACGTGTGGAAGCTCACTTGCGCCGGGAACAGCGAAAGCAGGACCAGTCTGTTGTGCGGTTTTTTGACGAGCTAGCCATCGACTATTTAAAGCGAGAGGTAAGGGTAAATAGTAATCTTATCCCATTGTCAAAAAGGGAATTTGAGATTGTTGAGCTGCTTTCCATGAATACTGGGCAAGTCTTTGACCGGGAAAGGATTTACGAAGCTATATGGGGCATCGATGGTGACGGCAGCAGTGATACCATCATGGAGCATATCCGAAAAATTCGCTCAAAATTAGCCGTGTATACCCGGCACAGTTATATTGATACGGTATGGGGGGTGGGTTATAAGTGGAACGGCTGAAGCAGATGAGTTTAAAAAAGACATTTTTTTGCTTGACGATGCTGTTTTTACTTATCGCCCTCGTCTTAAGTACTTTTTCTGTAATAGGCATCGGCAAAATTTCACAGGAATACGGAACTTCATTAGAAATGAAAATCGACGGCAACGGTGTTATAATTCCGCCTGCAGCAACGGCTGATAATGCTGTTCCCCTTTGGTATCACGCCTTAGGGGTTTTACAATTGGCACTTCCTGTTCTTTTTGTAACAGCAGGCTTGATATCATCCAGTCTAGTATTTTATCGCCTGAAGATCAAAAATCCCCTTGAAGAGTTGCAAGCCGGGGCAGAGCGGATTATGCAAAACGATTTAGATTTTTCTATCCAAGCTATTTCCCAAGACGAGTTGGGACAGCTCTGCAATTCCTTTGAAAAAATGCGTCGCCAGCTTTTGCAAAATAATAGGGAGCTTTGGCGGCAAATGGAGGAGCGCAAGCGCCTCAATGCGGCTTTCTCTCATGATCTACGCAATCCGGTTACCGTACTAAAAGGCTCTGCCAAGCTACTTAAAAAGGGACTAGCCAATGGTACATTATCACCCCCAAATGCCCAGGACTCCGTAGCAATGATCGAGGAATATACTGGGAGAATTGAAACGTATATTGAAGCCATGAGCAGCGTACAACATCTGGAGGAGTTACAATGTGTCCTAAAAAAAATTAATTTGGAAACATTGATTAAGGAGTTATCAGATAGTGCCCGTCTGCTTACAATGGATTCCGGCATTATAGTAGAAGTAAAAGCAGAAGACCAATTTGAAACTCTGAAAAAAAATGTATGGCTTGACAAGGCAATTGTATTCAATGTAGCGGAAAATCTTATTGCGAATACAGTGAGATTCGTAAAAACTAAAATCCAGATCAGCTTAAGACTAGAAGCGGAAATGCTTATATTGTCCGTACAGGATGATGGGCCGGGATTTCCGCATGCAATCCTGCACAAGGTAGCAAAGCCATTTCTTCGCGGTGATGAAGGTAACGACCACAGCCCCCATTTTGGCATGGGACTCTATATTTGTCGGCTGCTATGCGAAAAACACAATGGTTCATTGCAGCTGCAAAACACTAAAGACGGGGCTTTGGCTACAGCAAGATTTAATATTTCTAAAACTTGAGTAATTTTTGAGAATTGCTTGATAAACTCTCCTTATCAACGAAAGGAGAGTGTTTTTTTATGATAATTGAAGGAAAAGACTTATCAAAATATTATGGGAGCGGTGAAAGCAAGGTGGTCGCTCTCAACAAAGCAAATCTCGAAATTGCAGCAAGTGATTTTATTTCCATTATGGGCCCATCCGGCAGTGGAAAAAGCACACTGCTTCATATAATCAGCGGATTGGATACGCCAACCTCCGGGACTGTTACATTTGACGGAAAGGATATTTACAAAACGGATGATCAAGAGCTTTCGGCTTTTCGCCGTCGCAGGATTGGCTTTATCTTTCAACAATTTAATTTATTGCCCGTATTGACTGCAAAAGAGAATATTATCATGCCCCTACTTTTGGACAAGCGTCAGCCGGATGAAGCCTATTTGAAGGAAATTACCGAACTTTTAGGAATCACCAACCGATTATCCCATCTGCCCAGCGAGCTTTCGGGAGGACAACAGCAACGTGTTGCCATTGCCCGCGCATTGATTGCAAAGCCAGATGTTATCTTTGCGGATGAACCCACAGGTAATTTGGATAGCAGGAGCGGTAATGAGGTTATGGAAATGCTTAAAAACATTTGGAAGGGATTTGGCAAAGCACTGGTCATCATCACACATGACAGCCGCATAGCACAAATGGCAGATCGGCAGTTTGCTATTGTGGATGGAGTGCTTTCGGAGGTGACAGCACGATGAAATCTTATCATGCACTTGCCTGGAAAGAGCTAAAAACTCAAAAAATAACATCCACGCTCATTCTAATTGCCATTATACTGTCTACTATGATGACAACGGTGATTGGTCAGTCTTGGGGAATTTTACAGGCCTTACGGGAGCAGCAGGCCGGAATGTTAAATGGAAACCGATACGCAACATTCCACAACTTGACTGAGGAGCAAAAACTATTTCTTGAGAAAGATGACCGGCTCTCTTTTGTCGGCAGTAATATGACTCTTGGCACAGCAAAGCTAAAGAACAGTGGAATCTCATTACAGCTTAGAGAATATGACGAGCAAGACTTATCAGTTTATCCAACTGTTACACAGCTTAGCAAAGGGCATCTCCCGCAGAAAGCAGGAGAAATCGCCTTGCCCCAGGATGCACTTGATTACTTGGGGTTTTCCGGTGACATTGGCGATACGGTTACACTTAGTTTAAGCATTTCACTCCTTCAGGACACAGAAGAAGCTTATGAATATCAAGCGGAATTTACCTTGTGCGGAATATTGAGAAGCAATTATATTGGCTACAGCTCAGGAGTTGTTACCGGAATTGCCGGAGAAGGAACTGCAGAGAAATGGCTTTCGGAAAAGTATAAGCTCTATTCGACGGATTTTCGCACGGCAGATAAGGGTGGCTTCCAACAGACCGTCAGCGATCTTGCTGATAAGGTTGGGGTTCCCAAGAGCCGCATCCAATACAATTGGCTCTACCTGAGCGCATTAGGCATTGACTATAGTGAGAGCGATAGTGATGAAAGCAAAACCAGTGGTTTTTCCTATATGACTGTGGCCGGTATTATGATTGGTGCATTGGTCTTATTGGCAGCAGGTCTTGTTATCTACAACATTCTGAAAATCGCGGTGAGTAAACGAATAAAGGAATATGGGACTCTACGGGCAATCGGCGCCCATCAAGGACAGCTTTATCGTTTGGTTGCAGAAGAGCTAATCCTGCTATGCCTTGCAGGTATTCCTATAGGTGCTATTCTAGGCGTAATATCAGCCGGTGGTATCACAAAAGCGGCTACCAGCCTGTTCTCCCCGGAAATCTTCATGGTGCAAAGCATTCAAGAGCTTGATAAATTGATCGCACAGAATAGTACAGGGAAGCTGCTTCCTCTGCTTGTTAGCGCAGCGATTACTTTAGTATTCGCCTTTATTGCTGCCATGCCTGCCGCACGATATGCCGCCAGGGTCTCACCCACCGTCGCCATGCATGGGATAACAAGTAAAGTGAAGCGGAAAAATCGAAAGGATAAGCATATCCGTAATTTTGAAGCATTTTATGCAAGATTAAATCTCAAACGAAATACTGCTCGAACTGCTATCACAATCCTGTCACTAGTGATGAGCATTACGGTGTTTGTGGCGATCCAATCCTTTTCCGGCTTGCTTGATGCTTCTCAAGATGTACAAAAGCTTCATTTAGGGGATTACTCCATTACGAATGATACAATTGGTTTTAATCCATCTGTTGTGGAGGATTTAAAATTGCAGCAAGGGATTTCTTCTGTATCCACCTTAAAATATAGCCTTTATAAGCAGGAAAGCGACGGCACTCTGCCTATCGAAACAGGATTCAAGTTAAGACCGGCAGAAACGTTGCAAATTATAGGAGTCGATGAGGAACGTCTGAAATCACTTATGCCAGCACTCACCAAAGACGAGATGCAAGAGTTGAAGGATGGAAAAGCCTGCTTAATCAAAAACCCCATTGCCATAGCTTATGAAGGAAAACAAACAGAAACAACCTCTTTCACAGCCGGGGATACTATTTCAGTTGCTAATAATGAACTGAAGGTATTCGGAAATAGTGATGCTGTCGGATTGGATAACGAAGGATTTGTAAACGGCGTTCAAGTGGTGGTGTTTGATACGGTTTATGATCAGCTGACAGGAAAGAACACCTATTCAGAACTGTACCCGATTTTAGAAGATGGAGCGAATACCCAAGCTGTGGAGCAAAAAATAGAGCAAATCTGCAATCAAACAGCAGGAAGCCGTTGGCTTTCTTATCAGAACACTGATAGACAGTTGGAAGAAAGCTATCAGCAAATTAGGCTGATTGCATGGGGGCTGATACTCTTTATCGGGTTAATTGGACTCTTGAACATCATTAATACGACCTACACCAATATTCACACCCGTATCAACGAAATCGGGATGCAGCGTGCAATCGGCATGAGTACGGCAAGCCTGTATAAGACCTTTCTGTGGGAAGGTGCCTATTACGGTATAATAGCTGGTGCTATTGGGGCTGTGGCAGGATATATTTGCACCATCTTTGTAGAAGCAGCTGCAACAGATCAACTTGTGTTTGTGGCTGTGCCGATTTCCCCCATTATTCAAGCAGCCTTCGCATCTATTGTTGCCTGTCTGATTGCGACCTGTATTCCCCTCAGCCAGATTGCAAAGATGAGCATCGTGGATTCCATTGAAACTGTTGAATAAAGCTTGCAGAGAAAGTATTAAGAAAAACAGTCAGTTAGAGACAATGAATATCCAAGACCTTGAGTAGGCGCATGTTATGAGCATTCGATTGGCATAAGCCTTTTACGCTCTCGGAGCGAATTTATAATTTACGAAGGAGTATATCAAAATGGGAAAAGCTATTGTTGCAGCAATTATAACTCTTGTATTAGGGCTTCTTATAGAAGCTTATTTAGGTGTAGGAGATTATCAAGGAATAGGTACGATTTCGAGTGTAGCTATTATGGGTGGATTTATAATTTATTTCAACGAAAAGAAGAAATAAACTTCACTCAAACTAGGCACATTATGAGCATGATCTCCATCAAACAAAATTAAAGCTAATAAGGCTATTTTACTTGTCTGCTTTTTTGCTGCTTTTTTTCTGGATTCTGGAGGGAATAAGGGATTCACGGTTTGTATTTCGGATTACTCATGGAAAATTCAACCTCGCCTTGAGAATTGGCAAGTGTTGCGTCTTTAATCCTATTTTTCTTTAAATGTTTAAACAGGTTATCATACAGCAGGGTACGGATATCCCCGTAGTTTGTATAATGCTTGAAGATTTTGTCTGCAAGCCCTTTGATCTCCCTACCGGATACGGGCATCGTACAATATTCCCTAATTGATGGATCGAATTCCGAGCCATCTCCTGCTTGTTGGTATTTCTCCAGGATATACCTGCCGCTATTATCTTTGCGATAGGTGATTGCCGCTGGAATGATGCTGCCCCCTTCTTGCGATAAAGTGTTGCCAAAAAGTTTATACCTTGCACTATAAGTGGTCACGAAGACCTTTAGCAGATCCTCTTCCTCGTAGCTAGCAAAAATTTTTGGAGCGACAATTATAAAACCGCCTCTTTTATTAGAGGCTGAATCTCTTTCTATTTCGGTATCATAGACAAGCTTTTCGATTCTGTCCTGACCGTCATACTCATAATTTGGCAGCAGAATTTCTTGGCGTATGGATAGGGCACTGTACCATTCCTGTGGGGACAGAGATTCGTCGGTAACGTTATTACGTGCGCCCAGAAGTTCCTTGCACACCCTCATCATGATCTGCCCGCGCAGTCCTTCGGCGTTTCCGGCCTCAAACTGGGTCAGCATGTATTGCAGGGCATCCTCTCCGCCATATTTAAAAAAGTTTTCATATTCGTTCTGATGAGCATTGATATAATCCTGGGGATTGGAAGAAGTTTTTGGTGAGGACATAATGATACTTATGTTGTCCTCTACTAATTTCGCAATATCGGTAGTATCAGAGTCCATATCAGAGTCCATATCAGAGGCTCCACCATTATTGATATCATTATTTTGTTTGCTATCACGTATTCCATTTATCCATTCCATCAGCCGGTAGCCTTCGGCATAGGGGAGTCCCCATAATTCTGTTTTGCCATTTTCTAAGGAGCAGTTAAGGGCAAGTTTATATTCATATTCTCCGTGAAAAACATCCCAATCTTTATGGTTGTAAATCATCAATGAATATGTTTTTGCTGCTCCTTGCTCATTTGCCGAAACTGTCAGGGTATTGATGATGGGGTAGAGCTCTCCATAAGAAGGTTGATACTCTTCGGCAATATTGCTTCTTTTAGCGGTATTGATCATATTTATGATCTCAACCCAGTCCGCAGGATCAATGCTAACTGTATTTTTCCTATCATCTAACCCTGAAGTCAAGGTCATACTCTCTATATTCTCCAAGGTTAAATTCGCATATCTGGGTTGGGGATTTGATAAGAGTGTGATACCGGCGCCTATTAAGACAACGACGGAAGCAATCATCACCCAAAATACAGGCTTTTTATAATTTATTACGTTCTTAATCCTTGCCTTTACATGGCTTTCCCCAAAGGCCAGAGGGTTGGCCGTAAAAAGTCCGCTTCTTTTTAACGAAAGTGAAAGCAAAGAAAGGGAATAACCGCCCTTGGCATCCTGATTCATCTTTTGTAAAACCCTTTCATCACAAGACATCTCCATGTCCCGGCTCATAAGCGCAAAGGACAACCACATCAGCGGATTAAACCAATGGAGAATGAGGGCGAAAAATGCAAGGGGTTTAATGAGATAATCCTTTCTTTGGATATGCGTGCGTTCGTGTTCCAGTATGTAGGAAAGGTCGGCGTCTCCGACACCTACAGGCACATATATTTTTGGATGAATAAACCCGCAGACAAAAGCTGTGCCGATCCGGTCTGACTCATAAATATTGCCTTTGACAAGGGTAGCGGTTAGAAGCTGTCTTTTTATTTTTATGTATGAGATCACACTGTACAAAAGCAGGACAACAATTCCTGCAAGCCAGATAAGGCTGAGAACTTCCATCCAGATTTGCATAGGGTTTACGCTTGCGATTGGTGCAGCCTGGGGTAAGGATGAGTTCACTGCGCTATCTATGCTATCCATGCTGCCTGTGCCGGATTGAATAGTAGGTTCCGGCATAAAACCAATGTCCTTGGACACATATTCCAAAACACCGGAATTACTCCGCGAGTCAATATTCAGCAGTCCCAAAAAGCTAAAATCGGAAGTGAAAGACAAGGGGCAGATAAGGCGAATCAGCAGCACAGCCCATAGGGCATAAGAGAAAAACTTTGGAGCTTTCCTTAAAAGCAGGCGGACAAGAATGATGATGACAGCCACATAGGATGCAGTGATGCTCATGTTCAGAATGGTTGTAAACAGTCCTGATAAGGTACTCATTTTACCGCCTCCTCAATAATCTGCTTCAGTTCCTCAGCCTCTTGTTCGGTGATTTTTCGATCGCCAAGAAAAGCAGTTAAGAATTTCGGAAGAGAACCATTAAAGGATTTTTCCACCACTGCATTACTCTCGTACCTTTGCACATCCTCTCGCTTGACAAGTGCGGTCACAACCGCATCCTTATTTTGCAGGATGGCGCGATCAGAGAGTTTTTTTAAAACCGTGTAGGTGGTGGATTTCTTCCATCCGAGCTTGTCTGCACAAAGCCGTACCAATTCTGTTGAATTGATTGGCTCGTTGTCCCAAATAATACTCGCAAATTTATACTCTGCATCAAACAGTTTATATTTTTCCATGCGTGATAAAACCTCCTCGAGTCTACCGCGATAAACCTCGCCTTTAGTTTACTGCAATAGACCTTATCTGTCAAGAAAAGCCTGCGGATGGAAGAATAAAAGAAAGCCGAGAAAAAGTGAAATTGAGAAAAACTTGAGATTTACATGTAATACTATTCCTTCTGCAAAGCAGTTCCACCGTGAACATAGCGGCTCCCCGCACCTGGTTGTATTTTCTTATACCTCAGCTGATTTGATGTAGTCTTTTCAATAAAGCGCATTAGGCATTGACTAATGCTTTATAAACGGTGTTCAAGTGGTGGTGTTTGATACTGTTTATGATCAGCTGACAGGGAAACACCACCATAAAAAAACACCCGTCAGCTCATAAGGCTGAAAGGTGGGTGTACTGCAAAATAGATAGGAAAATGTAAAATCTTATGATAATATGATAATATGATAATATGATAATATAATCATATTATCATATTATCTTGGAAGGGTGTCAAGGATTGTCAAGGGGACGTTTCGTTTGCCATTTTAACCGGAAAGCCGGAAGAAACATACCCTTGGTTTAAAGCAAATAGTTCTAAGGTGGTGTCATAAATGCAGTCAATGGAAGGAAAAGTAGGGAGAATATTTTTTCTCAGGATGGAGGATGGTGATCTTATCCCCCAATGTATCGAGGACTTTGCCCGGGAAAAAGAAATTAGATTTGGGTGGGTTACTTTAATCGGTTGTCTGGAAAAGGGAAACGTAGCTATGGGGCCTAGGGATGGAGGGGAAAGTCCTCCTCAGCCTATGATGATACCTATTGACGGCGTCCATGAAATGATAGCAATTGGCTTTATTGCTCCAGGTCTGCAAGGGAAACCTGTTTTGCATATACATGGAGCTTTGGGTCGAGCAGGTCAATCAAAGGCAGGTTGCTTAAGAGATGGGATTTCTGTCTGGTGCTATGGGGAAGCGGTAATCAATGAAGTTACCGGAATTGAAGCCAAAAGAATAATTGATGAAAAGACGGGATTTGTTTTATTGAAGCTTGATCAGGATAGTTAAATAGGGAAAAGCCAGGGGGACGTATCCCTTGGCTTTTCGTCATTCAAAACAATCAGAAGGGTGATCAAATAAGGATCAGCTACCTGCCTGATTATAACACGGCATCCACCAGCCTTTTGGTGTATGCTTTTTGGGGATCCATGATAATCTCATCAGGGGTTCCTTCTTCGATTAATTTACCCTGGTACATCACCAGGATCCGGTCGGAGATTTCCTGTACCAAGGCAAGGTCATGGCTGATAAACAAATAAGACATGCCCGTTTCATTTCTTAAGCGCCGGATCAGGGTGATGATTTGAGCTTGGATTGTGACATCCAATGCGCTGGTGGCTTCATCGCAGATCAGCCGCTTTGGAATGATGGCAACAGCCCGGGCGATAGAAGCCCGCTGGCACTCACAGCCGCTGACCTAATTGAAAAATCGGCCGGCTAATTCCCTGGTCAGGCCGCAGATCCCCATGTATTCCTCGGTCAGATGATTTGCTTGCCGGCTTTTGAACCCCTGGTTGATCAAGCCCTCCATGTTGCTTTCTCTGAGAGATAGTCTGAGATTAAAAGACTCCAGGGAAGATTGAAACACCATCTGAATTCTTTGTCACCCCTGACACCTCTGGCCACTTTGGCGCCTTTAGCTTGACCTGGACAGTCTTTTCTTGCGGCGGGATGATATCCTCACCTTCCAATAGAATTCTTCCCGTATCCGGTTTTTCTAGACGGGCAATCAGCCTGGCCAGGGTGCTTTTGCCGCATCCGTTTTCTCCAACCAAACCCAGGCATTCTCCCTGATAGATTTGAAAGCTTGTCTCACGGACTGCCTGAACCCAACCTCTGTCAACGGGGAATGATTTGCTAATCCCCCGGGCTTCCAGTAATTTATTTTTATTTACTATATCTGTAATTTATTCCGTACTTTCCATATTTCCTATGTTTTTAATGTCATTTATACCATTCAAGCTGTTCATACTCTTCATGTCACCCAAACCGATTATCGGATTTTCAACTCCGGTCAAGGGAGTAACTGTTAAACCTGAATCTGCCCATATGGGAGAACCGCTCAATATAAGCGCGGACTATTTTCCTGGTGATAAGGCAAATATTGAATTAATGCCTACTCATCCTGAAGAACTCAAGATGGAGCGGATCAAGGTTAAAACTGTACCCTCATTTGACGGGAGTATGGATTGCTCTTTTATTTTATCCCAACCAATAGGCACAACCGCAGATGGCTCACCTGTAGAAATCTGTGCCGGAGAATGGACTTTGGTTGTCAGAACAGACAAAACGGTGATAGAACATAATTTTACCATCTTGGAATGACAAAAAATGATCTTTTTCCTGTATCAATAGTTTTGCTCTCAAAAAAAAACTCAGCAGTCAGATAATCACTGATTGCTGAGTTTTTTTAAAAACCTTAATCATTTTAACTTATGAATTATTGTTATGTAATAAATAACCTATTGGTTTTTTAAATGGATTTGATTGAATTACCGAACTATTGCAAATTAGACATTTATATAAACGAGAAGTAAACTATCATTAATCAGTTATAAAAATAAGTAACGTTGTCAAAAAAGCAACAAGGAGGATTTAAAAAATGGGGAAGCTTAATGAACACGAATTTCAAGCATACTTAAAACAAATCAGGGAATTAACAGAAGGCACCTTCGATGCAATGCAAAAAGATATTGAAGTTACTAATGTGTTTCCTGAGGAGTTCTATCAGTTGGGTATTAAAAATGACTTGTATCGTTGCTCACTTCCATCAGAATATGGTGGATGGGATCTCTCTGAAACTGAAATCCTGAAGATTCAAGAAGAATTTAGTCGCGGCCCGGGGGGAATGCGTATGCATCTGCATTACGCCATGGATTTGAACTGGCGCCCCTTGTACGACTTCGGCACCGAGGAGCTTAAAGCAGAATTAATGCCCGGTTTCCAAGACAGATCCGTCTTTACTTGCTGGGCAGTCACTGAAGAAACTGGCGGAACGGGTGCGGATATTAAAACTCTTGCTGTAAAAGACGGAGATGATTATGTTATCAACGGGGAAAAGTTTTTAATTTCCCACACAGACTGCTGCAATTATGCATATATTACCTGCCTTACCGATCCTAATGCCGATAAGGAGCACCGTCTTTCTACTTTCATGGTTCCCTGCGACACCCCGGGCTACGAGGTCACTCCCATGCCACACATGATGGGTTGCCGGGGTTCAGGACATACTGGCTTAAAGTTTACTGACATGAGAGTCAATAAAAAATACTTGCTCGGCAAAGAAGGTGATGGTCTTCACATTTCTATTCACTCCCTGTCTGTTTCCCGTGTCCATATCGCAGCCAGTAATTTGGGTATGGCTCAACGTATGTTGGAAATATCCTTAAAACGGGCCCATGATCGGGTTACCTTTGGCAAACCTATTATCGAACGACAAGCTATTCGGATGAAGATTGCTGATATGGCTACTTATACACATGCTCTGCGTACCATGGTATATGACTTTGCTAAGGACTACGAAAAAGATCCCAAGGGAGAATACATTGAAGAGAAAGCTGCTATGTGCAAACTTTTCAGTATCCATGTTACCAAATTGGTAAGTGATGAAATGCTGGAGATCTTTGGCGGTATTGGCTATTTCGAAGATTGTGAATATGGTCCCGTAGAGCGCCTTTACCGGGATGCTCGCGCAATGTGGTTAGAGGAAGGGACTCCAACCGTTCAACGTATTACTATTTCCCGTCAGACAATTAAACACGGTGGTGTCTTAGAGTACAACTCTTAATTTTAAGGAATCTATGGATATGCCAGAGGGCATCGGGTTGACGCCGGTGCCCTTTTTTAAGCAAGCCGTATCTGCAATCAGATCGGTTCCAAGATTCAGAGTGTACTGGGAGGGCTGAAAATTGGCAGGACAGGAATTTGGACACTTAAGAAGCAGGGCAGCTAGAAAACCCTGGCCGGAATGCCCGGAAATCCTGATCTACCGCTGTAATCAATGCGGTAAGCTTTACCAAGGGTTGGGCTATGATGTGCCACCTCAAGAACCTATCTGCTGTGCTGCCTCCATGGAACAGCTGAAGCCGCTGCATCTGAAGGATGTGGCGCCCGAGATTGATGTAGATTACAAGATTGTTGGTGGTTTCAACCAAAGTGCGGTGCAGGTGTTCTGGGAAACGAAACAGCCGGGGGAAAGACCTGAGTGGGTTTTACTTAAGACATTTACCGGTGGTTATATGAAGTATGTTAATTCAAAGAAGCAGCCACCTCTGATTTTTCCTTTATCCGATGAGGACGCTTATGTTTATTGCGACAGAATTATCTGTCAAGAGTGTGTATTTCGTTGCAAACGTGGTTTTATTATCTATTTTTATACTAAAACCAGAGGACTATTGGAAGTTCCCTTGGAAAAGATTGCGGACTTCTTTAAGTCAACCAAGGAGATTTGAGACAGTTCTCACAAATCAATAGAAGATATTTATAGAAATATTCAAAATACCGAACATTTATGAATTAGACCCTTATGTATAAAAAAAGCATACTGAAAGCAATCTAGAAGTTAAAAAATAACAAGGGAGGTAGTAGAGGAATCAATGGATAAATTAAAGGCCAAAACTTCTATTAGTTATAATTTAAGGAGGGACACAAATGGAACAAAAGATCGGCAATAAACGCTGGCTCGTCATCGCTTTACTTGTTATATGTTATACATTTATGTATTTTGGTCGTTCTGCAGTGTCAATCGCGGGTCCAGCAATGATGGAAAGCAATAACTGGAATGCGACACAGTTTGGTTTGGTATCAACTGCATTTTTTATAGGTTATGCAATGACGATGCTACCGGCTGGTGCGCTAGCTGATCGATTTGGTGCGACTAAGGTCATTGTGGCCGGAACATTATTTTGGTCGATATTTACATTTTTCAGCCCCTTTGGTGGTACGATAGGTGCTTTTATGTTCATCCGTGTCTTAGTTGGAATGGGTCAAGGAGTTACGTTACCATCAGCTTCTTCGCTGGTATCGAAATGGGTGCCCAAAAAAGAAGCCGGTTTAGCACAGGGATTGACACTGGTTGGTGTTCCTTTGGGAACGGCTTTAACGATGCTTGTCGGAGTTCAACTGATCAAGTACTTCAGCTGGCAAACAATTTTTTATTCATTTGCATTTCTAGGACCCATCTGGACGGTGATATGGCTGTTATTCGGTAAAGACAGGCCTGAATTAGATCCCAAGATCAGCAAGTCTGAATTGGATTATATCAAATCTGATCAGGGATCTAATCCTGGGGCCAGTCAAGGGGTGAGTTTATCTAATAATGATATTTTCAAGAACAAATCGGTGTGGGGTGCAACAATAGCTTACTTTTGCTACAACTATGTTTTTTACCTGCTTCTAACCTGGCTACCGACATATTTAGTACTGGGTCGTGGCTTTACTTTAGTGAAAAGTGGGTACTTTACCATGATTCCCTATATCGTTGCAATTTTCACGTACCCTTTGGGTGGTGTATTAGCTGACCTTGCTTCGAAAAAATACGGACAAAATGTTGGTCGGAAGATGTTTCCGATAATAGGTTTAGTTGTTGGTGGATGCGCTCTGTTTGTTGGGGCTCAGGCAAGCAGTGCAGGTATGGCCATCGTTTTAATCGCCGCGTCTATGGGTTTCCTAACCCTAACTCAGGGAGGTTTTTTCTCAATGCCGATTATCTTTGCTCCAAGAAATGCAGGCAAAATTGTTGGTTTATATGGGTTTATCGGCACATTTGCCGGAATTTCAGCACCACTTCTTACAGGTCTTGTTGTAGACTCCTACGGATATAATTACGCATTGTTTTTAGGAGCGGGGATGGCTTTGCTTGGAGCAGTATTCTTGTTGACCATCTGTAAGGTTAAGCCCATTGAACCCCAAATTTAAGGTTAAATTTTTAATAGGAAGGGGATTTTTAACTTGAAAGGTTTAGAAGGAATCAAGGTTGTCGAGTTAGCTTCTTTTATTGCAGCACCGGCAAGTCCAAGACTTCTCAGTGAATTAGGAGCGGAGATCATTAAGATCGAACCCTTTACCGGAGACGAACAACGCACCCAAGGCCCCGGTTACGGAATGCTGCGTGATGATATCGAAGACCCAGCATTTGATATGGGAGGGCTTAAAAAGAACTGGCTGAGTATCAACCTTAAAAATCCGAAGGGTTTAGAATTTACTTATAAACTCATAGAATCCGCGGATATCGTTGTTACGAACTTTCGAGATAAAGCTTTAGTTAAACTTGGTCTTGATTATGAGACAATTCACAAGAAATTCCCCCATGTCGTTTATGCACAAATGAGAGGCTATGGAGAAAGAGGACCGGAAAGGGATTCAAGGGGATATGACGCTACAGCTTATTCTGCCCGAGGTGGTATATTGATGTCCTTCCCGCAGCTTGGGGAGAGTCCTGTTAACGTCCCTGCAGCTTTTGGTGACTGGAATGCCAGTGCCTTTTTAACTGCCGGCATTTTAGCGGCATTGGTGAAAAAGCAGATGACCGGAGAAGGAGATAGAGTTGTAGTTAATCTCTATCATGTAGCTTGTTGGGGGATGCAGCATGCAATTGTCTCCCGACAGTCCGGAGCCCTATATCCGAGATCAAGGAAATTCGTACCTACTCCATCAAATAATTGCTATCAATCTAAAGATGGGGTATGGTTCCTGCTCTGCCATGCGGCTTATAACAAATTCTATGATGAAATGGCTAAAGTATTTGAAATTGAAGAACTCATCGGCAATGTGGACTATAACACTTTGGAAAAACTTACTGCCAATAAGACTAATGTATACGTTATTGAACTTTTTGAAAAGGCGTTTGCGAAGAAGACCTTTGCTGAGTGGGAAGAAATATTCAAACAATACGATATTCCTTTTCAAAAGGCTTTTACCGTCGATGATATCCTTAACGATGAAGAAGCCTATGCCAATGACATCCTAAGACGTGTGAAATATGACTCCTATGGTGACCGAGTTATTCCGACAAGTCCTATCAGAATGAGTAGTGTTGGTGATCCAGAGCTTTGGACATCTAAACCTATCGGCTATGATACACGTGAGTATCTTCAGAAATATGGCTATTCTGAAGAAGAAATCAATCATTTGATTGCAAATGGTGCGGTTAAAGCGTATAACGGTGAGAATCTAGAATTTGATAAATTAGAAAAAACATCTGCAAAAGAACCCATCGACTAAATTGCGCTATGTAATCCCAATAGGAAATTTAGGTTCGTGAAAGGAGCGTAAACACTTTGTCTGACGAGGGGTTTCAAGTCATTATAATTGGTGCAGGACCAGCAGGATCCGCAGCAGCTTATCGTCTGGCGAAGGCTGGTCGGGAGGTCTTGCTCGTTGATCGGGGCAAAACGCCGGGAGCAAAGAATATGACCGGCGGCCGGATTTATACTCATGCTTTGGAAAAGTTGATGCCCGGGAAATGGGCAGATGCACCACTTGAACGAGAAATAACACGGGAAATAATGATGATGATGTCGAAGGGAGACAGCTTTTCCATTGACTCATTGTTTCCGTCAGTGAGCCAATCATACTCGGTATTAAGAGCTGAATTTGATGAGTGGTTAGCGGCGAAGGTGGAAGAAGCCGGAGCAATGGTGATATCAGGCAGTACTGTTGATGGACTGCTCCTTAGGGATGGAAAAGTAGTAGGCATTAAAACAGGAGATGAGGAACTCGAGGCTGATTTAGTCATCAGTGGAGAAGGGGTAAACCCTATCGTCGCTGAGCGCGCCGGGCTGATTAAGCCAGTAAATGTAAAGGATATCGCTGTCGGGGTAAAATACGTCTATCAATTATCCGAGGAGACAATCAACGAACGGTTTAATACTGTGAGTGGAAAAGGTGCAGCGTTGTTAGCTGTTGGGGAGTGTAACAAGGGTATTTTTGGCGGAGCCTTTATTTACACAAATAAAGAAAGCATCTCACTTGGTCTTGTTGTTGACGCTAACAGTTGGAAAAATTCGAAAATATCCTTAGCTGATGCTGCTGAAGAGCTTAAACAGTTTCCCGCTTTAGCGCGGTATATCGAAGGAGGGAAGTTAATCGAATATTCTGCTCACCTCATTCCTGAAGGAGGATGTCGAGCTTTGTCTGAATTGTGTGCTGACGGTTTTCTCTTGACCGGGGATGCAGCAGGACTCTGTATCAATAGAGGATTTACGGTTCGGGGCATGGATTATGCGATTTTATCCGGAATAGCTGCAGCTGAAATGGCAAATGAGGCAATAGATGCTGGTAATTACACCAAGAGCTTTCTGAACAGCTATCAAAACAAACTCCAGCAAACGGTGTTGAAGGATTTTGAAACTCTTAAGAATTCACATGACTACCTTGCACATACACGGCACATGTTTACAACCTATCCGGCACTGGCAACGGGTTTAATGAAGAATTTGTATGATGTAGACGGGAATCCCGCTAAATCCGTAATGGGGTTAATGAAAAAAACAACCTCCGGGAAGCTCTCTTATTTCGATGTCCTTAAAGACATTGTGAAAGGGGGTAGATCATTATGAAAAAACTGTCAATGGATGATCGATTGCTGGCGAATCGCTTTGATAGTGATGATCACAACCCGCACATCCTAGTTGACAAGATAGCTTGTAAGACATGCGAACATCGGGCGTGCACTACCTGTTGCCCGGCGGAACGGTATATGTGGGATCAAATAAACGATAAATTAAACTTTGATCATGTAGGGTGTTTGGAATGTGGGAATTGTCGTCTAATTTGTGAGAGGCTCAATCAGAATATGCCGGGATATTCGTGGAACTATCCAGGTCAAGGCATGGGGATTGTCTACAGAAAAGGCTAGGGTTATTTTATAATAATTTGATATGTCATTATTAATGGGAGGATTTTATCATGGGACATATTCTTAATGAAGAACAATTGGGGTTAGTCGAATTGGCAAGAAATTTTGCTAATAAAGTTGTCAAGCCACACGTTAAAGAGTTTGATGAAAGCGGAGAATTCCCTTTAGAACTACTAAAACAGGCATTTGATATGGGTCTACACATGTTGGAGATTCCTGAGGAATTTGGCGGTGCAGGATTAAGTAATGTAACAAATGCAGTAGTATTTGAAGAATTAGCTAAGGTCGATGCAGGTTTCGCTATTTCCCTGGTTACAACCTTTGTGCCATTAAGGTCTGTTCTCCTATGTGGAAATGATCAACAGAAGCAATTATTCGCTGATATTATTTCCCCGGGGGCATTTGCCGGATTCTGTTTAACAGAACCTAATTCGGGATCAGATGTTGGCTCAATCCGTGGTACTGCTGTTAAAGATGGCGACGAGTATATTATCAATGCAAGCAAAACTTTCGTTACAAATGGTGAATTTGCCAGCGTATACGTTGTATTCGTTTCTACAGACAAGAGCAAAGGGTCAAAAGGATTATCGGCGTTTATCGTCGAAAGAGACCGCCCTGGAATCATGGTAGGTAAACACGAAGACAAAATGGGTCTCAGATTATCTAATACTTGCGATGTAGCCTTTACCAATGTAAGAGTACCTGCTAGTGCATTGATAGGTAACGAAGGTGATGGCTTTAAAATTTCCATGGCTACCTTAAACATTTCTCGTGCCTTCGTGGGCACTTTAGCAGTAGGGATTATGCAGTCCGCGATTGATGAATGTGTCAAGTATACGAAGGAAAGAAAACAATTTGGCAGACCGATTGCTGACTTTCAAGCAGTGCAAATGATCTTGGCTGATATGGAAATCCAATGTGAGGCCGCTCGTCAATTAGTCAATCATGCCATGGTGTTGATGGATGCTCATGATCCTTGTCTTCGAGAAGGATCGATTACAAAAACCTTCTGTGGTGATGCTGTAGTGAAAGTAACTACTGATGCGGTACAGCTTTTTGGCGGTTACGGCGTAAGTAAAGATTATCCTGTTGAAAAACTTATGAGGGATTCAAAGGTGTTCCAGATTTTTGAAGGAACCAATCAAATACAACGTATCACAATTGCAAGAGATATGTTGAAGTAGGGAGGGGTTTTAAATGGAGATTTTAGTTTGTGTTAAGCAAGTTCCGGATACGGCTGAGATTAAAATAGATCCGGAAACCAATACCTTAATCAGGGCCGGGGTACCGAGCATCGTGAATCCCTTTGACAAAAATGCCTTGGAAGCTGCAGTCCAGCTCAAAGAGGCACATGGGGGAACTGTTACTGTGGTAACCATGGGTCCCGAACAAGCGAAAGAAGCCTTAAAGGAATGTGTATCAGTAGGGGCGGATAGAGCAGTATTAGTAAGTGATCGCGCTTTTGGTGGTTCAGATACCTATGCTACCAGCTACATCTTGTCCCAAGCCATTAAGAAACTGGGGAATTTCGATTTGATCCTCTGTGGAAAGCAAGCTATTGACGGAGACACGGCTCAAGTAGGGCCGGCCATAGCTGAACATCTGGGACTTGCGCAAATGACCTATGCCGCCAAGATCCAGGTCAATGGCAAGAAGATCTCTATTAACCGGGAGACAGATGAAGGATATGAAGTTATTGAAGCAAGTCTTCCTGTAGTTTGTACAGTTGTTAAATCCATCAACGAGCCCAGATTTGCAACGATTAAGAGCAAAATGGCTGCAAATAAGGCCAAAATCGAAAAATTGACAACTGCAGAGCTTTCCGATCTTGATCCAACGAAAATTGGTTTAAAAGGCTCACCGACTCGAGTAAAGAAAACCTTCGTGCCCGTTAAGCGAGAGTCAGGAGTGAAGATCAAGGAAGAAACAGACAGAGATACTGCGCTTAAGTTAATCGAAAAGCTAGTCGAGGCTAAACTGGTCTAATGGAGGGTTAAGCAATGAGTGACTATAAAAATATTTGGGTTTTTATTGAAACAGCGAAGGGCGAAGCAAAAAATGTCGGTTTAGAGCTTCTAAATGAGGGGAAAAGACTCGCTCAAGTGAAACAGGAAAAAGTCGTTGCAGTCATAATTGGCAATAATAACGAGGCTGCTGCCCAAGTTGCCATCGCTTATGGAGCGGATCAGGTTATCAGTATCGAAGGCGAAGAATATCTAGACTTTAACGCCGATGGGTATACAAATGTCATGGTACAGTTGGTCGAGAAGTATCTTCCGTCAACGATCTTAGTAGGTGCCACTAATAATGGAAGGGACGTAGCATCAAGAACGGCCACTCGTTTACGGACAGGTCTAACGGCCGATTGCACAGGCTTAGACATTAATGAGGATGGGCTTGTTGCGTGGACCAGACCAGCCTTCGGTGGAAATCTTATGGCTACCATTTTGTGCCCTGCAACCAAACCGCAGATAGGAACGATTAGACCAGGCGTCTTTAAAAAGGCTGAACCTGATGCGTCTCGTACAGTAGAAATCATTAAAGAGGAAATCAAAACGCCGGTAGAAATGATCAGAACGAAAATTGTGGACACGATCAAAGCAGTTGGAGACTTAGGCGTCAAACTTGAAGAAGCAGAAGTCATCGTTTCTGGGGGGAGAGGATTAGAAAAACCGGAAAATTTTGCACTCCTTCAAGAACTGGCGGATGTCCTTGGGGGAACTGTGGGTGCTTCGAGAGTTGCTGTCGATGCGGGCTGGGTTCCGGTTCAAAAACAGGTCGGTCAAACGGGTAAAACGGTTGGGCCTAAAATTTATATTGCCGTTGGGATCTCGGGGGCAGTTCAACATTTGGTGGGAATGTCTTCATCAGATACTATCATCGCAATCAACATGGATCCGGATGCACCGATCTTTGACATAGCGGATTATGGTCTCGTTGGAGATTTATTTGAAATCATACCCGTTCTGATCGAGGAATTTAAGAAGCTTAAAGCAAGTTGAAATGGTTGTTTAGAAAGAGAGTGCCTCTATTATGAGTAGAACGCTGTTTCAAGTGAACTTATTCGGCAAAAGTCGAAAATCGGAGAACTTCGGTGGGGCTAGAATCCCCCACCGAAGAAATGTAGTGGAATTTCTGCCTACAGTAATAGGAGACTAACGGTTGGATTAAATGCGAAGGAGCAAAAATATGAAACCTAAGATTGGTAATAAACGTTGGTTGATCATAGGTCTATTTCTGCTGTGTTATTTAGTTTTGTATATGGATAGATCTAATATATCTATTTCAGGCCCGGCCATGATGAAAGAATTTGACTGGAGTGCAACTCAATTTGGTTTGGTGTTGACATCATTTTTTATAGGTTATGCATGTACGATGATCATGGGTGGTTGGTTAGCTGATCGTTTTGGTGGCGGTAAGGTCATTATTTTTGGAGCATTATGGTGGTCAATATTCGTATTTTTGACCCCCTTTGGTACCTCCCTGGGCCTGATGGTGATAATACGCATACTGATGGGTATGGGTGAAGGGGTGGCTTTACCGGCTATTTCATCTATGGTTGCCAGATGGGTACCTAAAAGGGAAGCCGGGTTGGCTCAGGGACTTTGTCTTGTCGGGGTTCCCCTGGGCATTACACTCACTATGCCGCTTGCAGCTCGGATTATAGAGTATCATAGTTGGCAAATGGTATTTTGGACATTTGCATTTATTGCCCCGGTTTGGATTTTGATTTGGTTAAAGTTTGGTAAGGAGAAACCGGAGGATCATCCTTCTATTAGTAAAGAAGAGCTTGCCTATATCAAATCAGGTCAAGGCGGTAAGGAGGAAATGCCGGATCAATCTTTAGACTTGACTCCCAAGGATATTTTTACGACCCGGTCGGTCTGGACAGGTGCCTTATCTTTTTTCTGTACCAACTATCTTTTCTACTTATTCATGACATGGTTACCCACTTACTTTATGAGGGGGCTTGGCCTCCAATTGGGGCAAAGCGCTCTATTTGCTATGATGCCCTATATTGTGGCTGTGTTCACATATCCGATCGGCGGTTATTTAGCGGATAAGGCTGCAGGCAAATTTGGAGATAACATCGGACGTAAGATATTCCCGGTTATCGGCATGGTTTCAGCCGGAGTCTTGCTAATATTGGGATCTCAAGCAGCGAATGCATTTAATGCTATGGTATTAATATCTGCTTCGAATGGCCTTTTATGCCTTACTATGGGTGGATACTACTCTATGCCGATGGTCTTTTCTCGAAAAAATGCTGGAAAAATAACTGGTCTATGGTCCACTTTTGCCACAATAGGCGGAGTGACGGCTCCCCTTCTTACCGGGGTAATCGTGGACGCTTATGGATATAATTTTGCCTTGTATCTAGGTGCTTTGATATCCATCGTAGGCTCTCTGATATTATTGTTGTTTGTTAGGGTTAAGGAAATTACACCTAAATGTGTATGAATAGACGCACATAGGTGATCGAAGAATTATTATAACCGATAAAGGGGTTGATAGGATGTCTTTGGAGATGATAATAAATGAAGAACGAAAGCGGGAATACCGTCAAGCCGGTTACTGGGGTGACGCAACCTTGGCTGACTATTGGCAGATGTCTGTGATAAGCGTCCCAGATAAGGTGGCCGTTGTTGATCTCCAAGGAACGAGCTATACTTATGCTGAATTGGATCATGCTGCTGGCCGAGTGGCAGCTTATCTAAAAGACAGTGGGGTAATGCCAGGCGACTTTGTATCATTTCAAATACCCGGCTGGTCAGAATTCACGATGATCTATGTGGCGTGTCTCAAAGTTGGAGCAGTTGCCAATCCTATCTGTTGGGGCTATCGTGCTGATGAATTATCATACATTCTCAATAAATGTGAGTCCAAAATATTGTTTATCCCCTCTGAGTTTAAGGGTTTTGATTTTCCGGCAATGATGAGTTCCCTTAGGCAGAAAATTCCTACCTTGCAGGAAATAGTAATCGTCGAAAAGGTAAAAGAGGCTCGGGCAGGTACCACTCTACACATGATACTCAGCGATTATTCACCTTTAGTCGGCAATTGCGGAAGTAGTTCGGACGATCTGGCTGCCGTTTTATTTACATCAGGAACGGAGGGTTTTTCGAAGGGGGTCCTGTTGACCCATAATAATATTATTGCCGCGGAAAAATCCTTGGCTGCGGCAATGAATATTACACATCTAGATGTCATGTTAATGCCCGCACCAACAGCCCACGCTACCGGTTTTCATCACGGGGTGTCTTTGCCATTCATTTGCGGTGCCAAAAGTGTTCTTCAGGATATATTTGCTCCGGAAATTACTCTTAAGTTAATTGAAAGGGAAAAATGCACCTGCTCTATGGGTGCAACGCCATTTGTTTACGACATCCTGCGTACCCTGCAAAAAACAAAATATGATATTTCGACGTTGCGTTTTTTCATGTGCGGTGGGGCGCCAATACCCAGACATATGGTTAAGGAAGCTATGGAAGCAGGGATTAAGGTAATCGGAGTTTATGGTTCAACGGAAAGTGTTCCGCATACAGCTGTAAGATTGAGTGATGATATCGAAAAAATTATCAATACTGATGGGGTGGCGGTAGCGGGGGTCGAAGTTCAAGTCGTGGACGAATCACTGCGCCCTGTGCCGGCTGGGATTCAGGGAGAGGAGGCCTCTCGTGGACCAGCGGTTTTTGTGGGTTATCTCAAGGAACCTGAGTTAACTGCAAAGGTTTTAGATAACAATGGCTGGTATTACAGTGGCGATCTTTGTGTCAAGGATGACGACGGATATATCCGAATTACGGGTAGGAAGAAGGACATTATTATTCGTGGGGGAGAGAATATTAGTAGCAGCGAATTGGAGAATATCCTTCTTCAACATCCTAATGTCCGTCAGGCAGGAGTGGTTGCTATGCCTGACCCCAGGTTGGGTGAGAGAGTCTGTGCTTATTTGGTATTGAATGATAGGAATAAGGGGTTAACCCTGACAGAAGTGAGGGATTTTTTCTCGGAAAAAGGTGTGAGCAAGTTTAAATGTCCTGAACGAATAGAATTTATGGAAGATCTACCGCGCACGGAGGCAGGGAAAATCCAGAAATTCGTGTTGCGTCAGGATATAGTGAATAAATTAGAAAAAGAGAAAGATTAGTAGATTTTCACGGCTACATTTGGAGTAGTGGAATAATTAATGAGTAGTCAGAGAGTGTCTTAATTCTTTCTGCGTTGCAGGGGTTAAGGCATCTTCTTGCTTTTTATGTTAAATAACATCTAGGTAAATGTTATAATTAATCATAATTAGTTAGTGTTGTTTTAACAAGCAGATTTGTGATTGAAATAACCATCACATGACCTTGGTACTACTCTACAGGGTGTGAAACTTCGGAAGTTTTCGGGGAGGTGAGTAGAAAATGAATCTTTATCAGTTATATTATTTTAAGACACTGGCGGAGTTAGAACATTATACAAAAGCCGCTGCACAGCTCTGTTTAACACAGCCTAGTCTAAGTAATGCTATATCTTCCGTAAGCGTCAAATACTACCCACATATTCTTTTGAATCTAGCTATGAGATAATGTCTCCATGATAACTATAAGGAGGCCTGCTCATTGACCAAAGTTGAAAAGTGCCAAATGTGGAAATCCAGGGTGAATGAATTTAAATCGAGTGGCCAAACGGCTACAGCATGGTGCACAGCACATGAATTGAAGATCAATCAGCTGCGCTACTGGATGCGTAAGTTTAAGTCAGAAAGCAAGTCAGCAGAGAAGAAAATGCAGTGGCTTTCCGTGGAGATCGGCGGGTTAGAAGTAAGCGAACCTCAAGAAGCTTTGCCCGTTCGTGTAGGCAAAGCAACTATTGAAGTGCGTCCGGGATTCAATCCCAAACTTCTCTCTGATGTCGTTAAGACGCTATCAGTTATTTGAAGAAACTTTGCAGGATTCCGGAAGCGTGTCCGACCATGGGAGCAAAGCATCCAGTTGAGCCATATTTCCCAAGTCAATGTTGGGCAACTTCTCAAATAGATACGTCAAATAATGAAAAGGGCTCAGATGGTTGGCCTTTGCCGTCTCAATCATGCTGTAGATGATTGCACTGGCCGTAGCACCCTTCGGAGTGTTACTGAAGAGGAAGTTTTTTCTTCCGATTACGAAAGGCTTGATGGCTCGTTCTGCTCGGTTATTACTGATTTCCAGCCGACCATCAAGCAAGAACGCGCACAGTTTATCCCACTGCTTCAGGCTGTAATCAATGGCTTTTCCTAAAGCACTTTTCGGAAGAACCTGTCTTTTCTTCGTTCTTAACCAGGCTTCGAAGACATCAAGAACCGGTTTGCTTTGTTCCAAACGCTTGTCGTATCGCTCGTCAGCATCCAGATCCTTGAACCCTTGCTCTAGGTGAAAAAGCTGGTTACAATAATCCAGCCCTTCTTTCGCAACAGAAGATGTCTGGTCGGAGCCTTTTGGCAAGGCTTTGAGTGCATCAGAAAAATACCTTCTGGCATGAGCGAAGCAACCGACCGGTTTGACACCTGGAATGCCGTTATACCCTATATAGCCATCAGTATGCAAATATCCATTAAAACCGTCAAGCATGTTTTGCGGATGCTTACTGGCTCTGGTCGTACGATAGTCATAAAGATAGATCGGCACATCCGTATGACCTGTAGCATACAGCCACATATATGATTTGTTAGCGGCTGTTCTTCCTTCTTCACGCAGCACTTGCAATATCGTTTCATCCGCATGTAAAATCTCATGCCCAATTAGCTTGGTATGCATGCGGTTGTACAGATGAACAAGCCAATCATTCGCACCGTGAATCATCCAGTTGGCCAGTGTCTGGCGAGATAAATCGATACCAAAGTGTTTGAATTGCTGCTCCTGGCGGTAAAGCGGAACAGCAAGAGTATATTTTCGATCCATCACAAACGCCATTAAAGACGGTGAGACAAAGCTACCCGGAAGCACAGGGGCAGGCATGGGTGCAGTGATCACCGGCGTGGAGATGTCATTTTTCTCACAGTTACGGCATGTATATACGTGTCGCACGTGTTTGACTACCTTAACCTGAGCTGGAATAACCTTGATCTCCTTTCGGATTTCTTTACTCATCTGATGTAAATGCTCACCACACTGTGGGCAAGTTTGTGCTTCATCCGATAAGGGGTATTCCACAGTCTCTACGGGAAGATCATCAAGCATTTTGTCGTTCTTGCCCTTGGTCTTGCGTCTTTTATATGTAATTTCCTCAACCGTTGGTTCAGATGCCTTAGGATCGGCTTCTTGTTCCGCTTCATCGAAGAAACTTAATTGATCTGGATTGGTTTTCTCGCTGGATGCACCGAATCGCCGCTTCTGGCTTAAAAGGAACTGTTCTTCGTACCATTTCAGCTTAGCGGACAACTCTTCGATTTGGTGCTCTTGAACAGAAATTTTGTCCTTAAGACTTTGTATATGTTCATCCGTTTGAGGATGGTTTGCGTCTGATTCAGTTATGTTTTCCATGGCTTTATTATATCATTTTTCGCTAATGAAAGATAGCCAAAAACCGCATAGAATCAAGGTTTTTCGCAGTTTTTATATGATGATTCTCTCGCTTATTTCCGGATTGGCACTTGCCTGATGAAGGGGTAAACCATCGAGCAGCCATCGAAATTCTCGCTGGCTGACAGCAAGTGACTGGCTATTGCCATCTGGCCACTGAAAGTGTCCTTTCTCGAGGCGCTTGTAATGGAGCCAGAATCCATCGCCACCCCATTCTAGGACTTTGACTTTGTCCTTTTTGCGATTACAAAAGACAAAAAGATGCCTAGAGAATGGATCCAAGCGGAAATGCTCTTGCACGATTACAGCCAAGCCATCGATAGACTTGCGAAGATCCGTTGCGCCGGCTGCAAGATAAACCGTGTCTACTCGGCCTAACATCATAGCCACACTCACTTCCTTGTGATTGTCATGGAGGAGGTTTTGTCCCTCTTTTCGAATTCATTATCTCATAGTAAGAAAAGGACGAATATGTGGGTTTGATTTGACGCTTACAGAACATTATACAAAAGCCGCTGCACAGCTCTGTTTAACACAGCCTAGTCTAAGTAATGCTATATCTTCCTTAGAAAATGAGCTGGGAGTAGCGCTATTTGAAAAGCATGGACGTAATGTTGCGCTGTCAAAATACGGAAGAGAGTTTTTGCCCTATGTCGAAAAAGCCTTAGCAGAATTAGAACAGGGAGCTGACAAGATCAAAGAATCGGCAAGTAATGCTCAAGGTGTTATTAACGTTGGATTTATTTATACACTTAGCTCACACTTCATTCCTGAATTAATCTCTGGTTACAGGAAGGTTGAACAAAAACCAAATATACGGTTTGCTTTACAAGAAGGAACGACCCAAGATGAATGTACGGCTGATTTAATTGTACGCTTAAAGACCGGAAAGATTGATTTGGTTTTTGCTTCATTAGTACCCAAGGATTCTGATGTCGAATTTGTTCCTATCTGTGAGCAAAAATTAGTTGTTCTTCTACCTTATGATAATCCTCTAGCCCAGAATAATGAGATTGATCTCAAAGATTTGGAGCCATATCCTTTAATACATTATTCGGGTAAGCCCGGATTGAAACGAGAAATCAATCGCCAATATGCGAAGGTCAATCTAATTCCAAAAGTTTGTTGTGAGGTAGGTGATGACGTTTCAATGGCTGGTTTGGTAGCGGCTAAAATAGGAATCGCCATCGTCCCGGAAAACCCTACCTTCCGGAATTTTGACATAAAAATACTTCCTATTGGTAATCCTAAATATAAAAGAATCATTTATTTTGGCTATATGAAAAATAGACAGGAGACTTTACCTATCCAGAAATTTAAGAAGTATGTTATCGATAGTTTTAAAGAATTTACAGAACAAGCCCTTTAGTTGAACCGGTGTTGGTAGAACAAATAGAGGACGTTTAAGCTTATATATAATTGGTAACAACAACCAAAAGTGGAGATAGGTATTTCGGAATAATTCATTTTATCACGATATCGGGGTAAAATGGGCTTTTTGTATAGGGAGCAAGGTTTTACCGGTGCCTCAGAGGGGTACTTTACGGGAGAAAGAGTAAATATTTATGCAGCGGCTTAAGAAAACAGGATGAATGAAACTGACGGGATCATGCTCCTGGGAAAAACAAATTTCATACTGCCGGGAGAAGAGCTGCTGATCTCGTACCACGACGGTTATAGTGATCTGCCGGTGACGGACAAATTACCGCATCTTTATATGCTACCAAAACCTATTATAATGGTAAAGATCTTTCTCTAAAGATTAAAGTGCCTGAAATGAAATTTACCGGCAGCAAGCTGGAGGTCGGTAACTTTGAAAATAAGATCAGTTTAGTTGAGTTTCGAAAAGATTTCGTCGCTGCCCAATTCGCAGATCCTGACACGACTCCGCAATTTCAAGGTCCGGGTTCCGGACTGAGACATTTCCAAGTGGGGCAAAGGATACTTTATCTGGAAATCCCTTCAAATGTTGAAATAAAGTCTGGCCAATTGGGGGTTCAATTTGTCGGAGAAACGATATAAACATAAACTTGATCCCTCCATTGGAGTGGTCTGACGGAGATTTATAATTCCTGAAAAATTGGGCATAGTCGTTAATTGCGGCTATGCTATTTTTCCGTTTAGTTTGCCAAGTTGATTGCTCCTATGCAGCTATAGAAAAATGAATCTTATTTTCTGTGAAATCCTTTGATAGCTGCAAGTTTTTATGATACAATAGTTGCAATAAAAACATGCAGAAAGCGGGGTGGTACTATGAGCCTTGCAAAGATGATTTATGAGAAGACAACATCGTATTTAGATACAATGCCTAAAACTGAGCGGAAGAAAATCGGTCAGTTTTTTACACCTGCCGCCATAGCTAATTATATGGCTGGATTGACCCGGAGCTCCGGCAATATTGTTTCAGTCCTCGACCCAGGTGCGGGGAGTGGGATTCTGTCCGCCGCTATTGTAGATGTACTTATATCAAAAGGAGTAAAAGAAATCTATCTTGATGCATATGAGAACAATTCTGACATACTGCCTATGCTGAAAGAAAACCTGACTCTTATACAGCGGGCAGCACAAGATAGATATGTGGCATTACACTTCAACATTTTTGAAGAGAACTTTATTACCGAAAACCATTTTGCATGGACGGGGTTTATCAACATTCAGAAATACGATATTGTCATTGCCAATCCACCCTACAAGAAAATTGGCAAGCGCGATGCGGAAGCAAGCATCATGCAGGACATTGTTTATGGTCAGCCGAACTTGTATTTTTTGTTTATGGCGATGGGAACGCGGCTGTTGAAAGACGGCGGGGAGTGCGTATATATTGTGCCGCGCAGCTTTTCCAGCGGCCTATATTTTACTGCATTCCGTAATCATTTCTTGAATGAGGTTAGAATAACAAATCTGCATTTGTTTACATCAAGAGAATCTGTTGGCGGCTCTGGAGACAATGTATTGCAAGAGACAGTTATCTTGCGGGCAGCAAAAAAAAATATGCGTCCAGATGTCATAGAGATAACAGAATCCTCGGACGAAAGCTGTCATATCACAAACCAATATTCTGTGGCGTATGACACTTGCGTCAGAAAGGACAGTAACTCTTTCTTATTCTTTCCGTCTTCTGAAGATGATGCGCAAATATTGAATTTTGTGAATCAATGGCCTGCGTCTTTGCCGGAATTAGGCTATCGGATGAAAACCGGAATGGTCGTAGACTTTCGTGAAACTACATGGCTCTGCACCGATAACAAAGAGGAGGTTGTTCCGCTGCTCTGGGCATATAACTTCCATGAAAACCGTATCAATTTCCCGGTTGAAGTGGACGGAAAGCCCCAGTATCTTCATAATGTTCAAGAAACGAATCGGCTTAAAATGAGGAAGGGCAACTATCTCTTGCTCAAGCGTTTTACTTCGAAGGAAGAACGCAAACGTCTCCAATGCGCGTTGCTATTTGAAGAAGAATTTCCTTTATACGATGGGATAAGCACGGAAAACCATTTGAACTTTATAACCAAAATCAATGGACATATGAGCAAAGAAGAATTGTATGGATTGTTTGTTGTCCTCAACTCCAGTTGCATGGATAGATATTTCCGCATTTTGAATGGCTCTACCCAGGTCAATGCGAATGAAATCAATTCGATACCTTTCCCCGCACATAGAGACCTTGTGCAAATGGGCATAACGGCTATGCACAAAACATCATTAAACGATTCGGATTGTGACGATATTCTTAGAAATCAGTTCATGTCTATAGCGATTAGTCAAGTGATGTAGGAGGATTTGTCGTGAGCAAATTAGAAGAATCCAAAGGGATTTTATCTGCCATTGGAATGCCCAGTCAGCAGACAAATGACCGCAGCGCCTATGTGCTTTTGGCATTGGCAGACATAAAAGTGTCTGACCCATGGACAAGAGCAAAAAAACCGGAGAGGCGCATTGTGGATATGATGAATTTCATGTCCCAGCATTATGGCAAGGTTTATAAGCCGAATACGCGGGAAACCATACGCAAGGATACCATACATCAATTCGTTGATGGAGCAGTTGCAGAGCGCAATACAAACAGCATCGACCGCCCTACCAATAGTCCGAAGTACAGCTATTGCTTAACGGACGAAATGCTTGAATTAATAAAGACATACGGAACAAGGGGATGGCAGCGTACCCTCAAAAAATTCATTTCGAAGCAGGGAACTTTGATTGATAAATATAGTCAGCTGAGGGATATAGCACGGGTGCCTGTTGTCGTAAATGGACAGGAATTTAATTTTAGTCCAGGTGAGCATAACACCTTGCAGAAAGCAATAATCGAAGAATTTGCCCCCCGCTTCGCAAAAGGGGCGGAAGTGATTTATGTAGGCGATGCTGAGAACAAGGATTTAATCAAGAACCGTGAGGTGCTTGAATCTATAGGTGTAATAATTACCGACCACGATAAACTGCCCGATGTGGTTTTGTATCTAAGCGATAAGAACTGGCTCTATTTTATTGAAGCAGTAACCAGCGCAGGGCCGATTTCGGTAAAACGGATGCGGGAAATCGAAGATATGACCGCAGGATGTGCGGCGGGGAGGATATATGTCACTGCTTTTCCTGACGGAAAATTATATAAGAGATTAATTGACCAGCTTGCCTGGGAAACTGAGGTGTGGATTGAAGAAAACCCAGACCATATGATCCACTTAAACGGCGATAAATTCATCGGGCCTCGGAATTGAGTATATATCGGATCACAGGTATTTTATTATGCGTAAGGAATGTAATCATGATAAATAGGATTTTTTTATAACCCTTGGATTTCTTGTTCTAGAATTTTGATATAAATTGCTCCTAAATCGCTTAAGGTATGTTCACTACGCAAAATATAACCGGCGTATAAAATTTGATTATTATCTGAAAGTTTAATAGCCTGTATTTCACTTAATTTTGAATGCATCTCGTCACCATTACTATTTGTTAAATCAGGGCCAATACTAAAACAATTACTCCATCTTACCAATGCTATTTTAGTACAACGATCGATAACATGGATGTTTTTATCAAGAATTTCTTTAAAGATAATTTCTTCAGAGAAATGGAGGAGATTATCATCACCTTGGCCGTAAGTTACAAAGGGATACCCTTTAAGGTCTTCCATAGTTAGTGCATCCATGGAAGCTAAGGGATGTTCCTTTCTGACAAAAACATAATTTTCAATTTCTCCTAAAGGATAAAAAATGAGACTACTGGTATTTAATATCTTTTTCATAGTATTTAAATAATTTTCGTTAAGACATAGAACACCTATCTCACTTCTTCTGGTTGTCACATCATGAATGACTTCGTGGGTTGGACATTCACGAATGGCAATATCATATCGATCAAGTCCAATCTTATCAATAATTTTAATAAAAGCTTTGGTTGCAAAAGGTAGCCGCTGTGTAGAAACTGAAAAACGCATGGGAAGAGACTTTTTATGCTGATAGCGTCTTTCTAAATATTCAGCTTGTTCTACAATATCCTTGGCATGACTGATATAATCCCGGCCCTCATATGTTAACTCAACACCTCTGCTATTTCTTTTGAATAAAACAATACCCAGGCTTTGTTCCACTTCTTTAATAGCTGTTGATAAAGTGGATTGAGAAATAAAAAGGGATTTTGCAGCAGCAGAGATAGACTGATGCTTTGAAATTTCAATCATATATCTCATATTTTGTAACGATATCATCTAATTACTTCCTTTCAATATACTATTATACTATCAAATAAACTGATAGCTAGCAATTGAAATTCAAGAAGATTAACCGATTGTTTTAGTGAAACTTCTATGATCCCGTTTTCGACAGTTAGAAGAAAAAGAAAGCTGGGAACCCGCGTGTTTAGCAGGTTCCCAGCTAATTATTGAATTTGAAATGTTGTATGTAATTACTAGTTTAATAATTTTTTAATTTTCCCGTTTAATTCCTTTGGTCTATAATGAAGCCTATCCAGATTAAGTGATGTTAATTCCATTAATGTATCAAGGGCCTTGCTACCATGATAGAGTGCCATGTATTCAATATCGTGTACGTTGGTGACATTCATATTTTTAAGTGTAGTAATTAGGTTTTCTGGAGTTATATGAGTATGTTGTTCGTCCAATTTAGCCTCTAATAGGCGATATACCAATAGGGCTGTAAAACAGATCATGAAGTGGGCCTTGATACGATTAGGCAATCTGTGATTTATAGGCCTCCCGGTGAAATTGGTTTTCATAATTCTGAAACACTCTTCAATCTGATATCTTTTGTGTGATATTGCGAGAATATCTTGAGCACGATCTTCGAGATTAGTCGCCACTGCATAATAGCCATCGTATTTTTCTTCCTCAGCAATTTTCTCCTCGTCCAGGACATAATTAATAACTGCCTTTTCACCAGATTTTGTATGAGAGATTCTTTTCATGAATCTTTTTACATCATTCGGTCCCTTCTTAATTTCTTCAGGATCCTTTCTAGCTAATAGTTTTTTTGCCCGCTCTATCTGGCTTCTCCGTACTGATCTTTGATACTCCATCATTTTTCGTGAAAATCTTATGATTAAGCGTTGCCTTAAAAGTCCGGTCGATTTCCTAGACTTAACACTACCATTTTTTAATGTTATTTCTTCGCTTAAACCAATGTCAAGGGCTTTGTCAGCAAAAATTACTTTGTAAGCAAAATCGTTATACAAAGGTAAATTTTCTTTTGAGTACTGATCAAAGGTTGTCATTTTTTTGATTGTGACAGGGGAGTCGTTTGACAATAAATGATAGTCATAGTCATTAAAAACTGCCTCCTTAAGAGTATTGCTTAATTTTTTAATTGATTGAGTGACAATAAAAGCCCTGCCACCCATGCTATTAAATTTACGGATGCTATAAGAACCAAGTCCCGCATCGGCACAATAAATAAATTTGGCTCCATTCAGCATCTTTAAGACTTCTTTTTCCAGGGGGATGGCAGTAGTTTGTTCACTTGTGTTCCCGGGATGCAGGGACATGGTGATGGGAATACCTTGGCTATCCATGAAAAGCCCCATCTCCACAATCGGATTAGGGCGATGCTCCTTACTTATCCCGAATTTTCTTAAGCCACAAATAACTTCCCCTGTAACTTCATCAACAATATCCTCGTCAGGTTGTTCGCATTCACAATAGAAGTTTGTGCAATCATAGTAGATAATAGAAGAATCTCTTTTGACGACAGCATTACTGTTTTTATAAAGCCATGTTAAGTAAACGTCATAATGCTCCTCTAAAATATCCATAAACCGAAGAATATGCTGGTAATCAAATTCTGGCTGCTCATAATATGAATTCAAATCATTCCAGGTGGAAAGTTTAGAACCGGGTTTTAGTATTCTAGCGTACGTTAGGAAACGGAGGATTTTAAAACTATCATAGGTGTTCTTGCATTCTGAAATATTTTGCTTAAAAAAAGTTTTAAGATTAAGACCTTTCATAATATCTTGCAGAACAAAATAACCTATGTTCAAACAAGTGGATGCCGATGCCTCGTCTTGTGTATGCTTGACTTTCTCATTAAAATTAGCAGTTAGGTTAAATGTGACCCTGCCAACGCGGTATTCCTCGTTCATCTTTTTAATTTCTTCTCTTACGTAGGTTTCGGGGTCATCAGTTATTTTCAAGAGTTCGGAATGTTTTCCGAAATTCTTGATATTTTTGGTAGTAGTTTTTTTGCCGTTTCTTATTCCTTGCTGCGCATAATAAGTAGGATCTTTAAGCCGTTTATCATAGTATAGTTTCAAGACGCATCACCCATATATATTATACCGTATACATACACCACATACAACATTTATTTTAAAAAAATTGACAAAAAAATAAGCCTATTTAAAGGCTTTGAGGGATTTTGATAGGCCTGTAAGTGTCGAAGACCCGTCAAATAAACTAATAGCTAGCAATTGAAATTCAAGAAGATTAACCGATTGTTTTAATGAAACTTCTATGATATACTGGCATCAATTGAATAATTCGAAATGTTGCAAGGAAATCGGTTAAAATCCGATGCGGTAACGCCACTGTAAGAGTGAGCCTCTATAAGATGTTTCAACACTGGAAAGAATCTTTCTGGGAAGTTGTTATAGATGGCAATGAACTTGAGCCAGGATACTACTACATTTCGTTATTACCGAACTTAACGGATTATTAGGTGAGGTCTTTATTTTTTTATAAACTCTTCTGTTAATTGTTCAGGAGAGTTTTTTTGATTTGATGGCTATCATGAAAGGGATGATGAATTGAAGAGACCGATTAAAATTGCTTTTTATGGAAAAGGAGGAATAGGAAAATCCACAATTGCAAGCAATATAGCAGCTGCAATGGGTTCACTTGGATTAAAGGTTTTATTTATTGGCTGTGATCCTAAAAGTGATTCTGTTAAAAATATTGTTGGAGGAAAAATCAAGTCGATGCTTCATTTGATCTTGGAAAAGGGAGATTTCTTAGCTGAGGAGGATTTTTTGGAAAAAGGTTTTTTAAATATATCTTGTATTGAAACAGGCGGCCCTTCTCCTGGGGTTGGCTGTGCCGGCCGGGGGATCATAACCGTGATGGAAGAACTGGAGAAACATAATATCTTTGATAAAGATTGGGATGTGATTATTTATGATGTTTTAGGCGATGTGGTCTGTGGGGGATTTGCAGTACCCATGCGAGAAGGATATGTAGATCGTGTCTTGCTGGTATCTTCCAGTGAATATATGTCCATCTACGCGGCAAACAATATTTTAAAAAGTATTGAGGTGTTTTCTGATCAAAAGGAACCCTTCTTAGGTGGAATCATCCATAATCAGCGAAATGATAACGCTATGGGGGGATTGGTTAGGGATTTTTCAGAAAAAGTGAAAGTACCCATTATCTCAGAAATTCCTTTTGCTAAGGAGATTATATTTAGTGAATTGGATTATAAAACAGTTATTGAAAAATATCCGGATTCAGCTATAGCAAGCAGATTTATCGAAACATCGAAAACTATTATGGCAGGGATTACAGGGGTAATCCCCAAACCACTGGAAGAGGGGGAGTTGGAACAATTATCCAAAGAATATCTTTCGTTGATTGTAGATGAGGGGCAGCTATGTTAGAAAAAACCTTAGTTCAGAAGGATAGTTTTAATGAACTGATTGAATTAGCATTGAGTAAGAAAGGTATCTATGTGTTGTCCATCGGTCCTCCCGGTTGTTTAAGGGTTCTCTTTTTTAGAGCAATGAGAGCTGAACTATTAGAGCAGTATTTTTCATTTGCAATAAAACCCATCGATGTAATATCAGCTTCCTATGAAGATCGGCTTATTGAGCATATTTCCAAGATGATATCCGAAAAGAGGGAGATGCGAGGTCTGATTCTCTACCTGTCTTGCTCTGAAATACTGACGGGAATGAAGTTTGAAAAAACCCAAAGAACGCTATGGGAGAAATATAATATGCCGGTATATGTTTTTAAGAGAGGACCTTTTGCAAAAAGAACAGGAGCGCCTAGGGAGAAAATGAAGGAGTTGATTTCTAAAATCAATGAATATCTATGATCGATACTTACCGCAACTTGTGAGTGATTATTCCGGCTTACATTCATTGTTATACCATCTGCCAACTTCGATAATCTTATTGTCTCCCAGTGGATGCAATCAGCCAATCAGAGAAGTGGATGAATATCGAGACTTTTCCAACACCAATCAATATACGACAAAACTTGACGACGCCCAAGTCACTCTTGGTATTGAAGGGATTATCAATGAAAAGTTATTATCCAATATGGAGCGGGATGTGGAATTTATTGCAGTCATGGGAACAGCCATCACAGATATCATCGGGACAGACCTTGGGGTGGTATCCCAAAAAATCGAGTCAATTTCAGGAAAACCGGTAGTATTTTTTAATACCAATGGATTTAAAGCCTATCCTAAAGCTATTGCACAGGCGTATTTGCAAATTTTACCCTTTATTGTGGAAAAGGATCCGTCCGGAGATAAGAAAAAAGTCAATTTAATTGGTTTTCATCCGCTAGTCCATGGTTCTGATAAATTTTTAGTACAATTTTTGGATACTTTTCACCATGATCAAATTGAATTTTGTTTGCCCGGCTTTGATTGTTTTGGGAAAGCCCATGCAAAATTATCAAAATCCGCTTACATATCCATTATCTTATCAGAGGAAGGGGTGAAACTGGGAGAAAAATTAAAAGAGGCAGATGGAGTTCCCTATGAAAAATTGTTGCCCATCTCGAAATCAGGGATGAAAGATCTGATTCGAGTTTTAGAAGAATATACGGGTGAAACATATCCGGAGATGGATCAAGAGGAAGACTATTATTTTAAAAAGCAGGGAAATGCAAAAAAAGTTTTGATCATAGGAGAGCCATTTTTTGCGGCATTTTTGCGAAAAGCGCTGCAAAAGGATTTTGGACTGGATGAGGTACAGATTTTGTCTTTGTTACCTAAAGAAAACTTTTCAAAGGACAAATTAAGTGAAGCACTTTATGAGGATATCTTTTTTGATACTCATGAAGATAAATTTTTGGGCAGGATCCAGGCAGCAGATCTGATTATTGGTGATCCCCTATTAAGAGAGACGATTCCACAAATTAGTGAGAAGACTTTTATTGAGATACCCTATTTTGGTTTAAGTGGAAGAGAGTATGCTAAAATCCCTTATGACTATATAGGCATCAAAGGGTTTGAATATTTTAAACGACAATTAATAATAACGGGGAGATAAAAAATGAAAAGATATAAGCAAATACTATTAGTATTAATGGCTTTGGCTTTATTAATTACAGGATGTGCCCAAAATAATGACAACTCGGATCAAGGAACAGAACCGGAGGGACAAGCAGATGGTCAAGGAGGATTTAAAACAGTGGTTGATATGTTAGGGCGGGAAGTTGAAGTGAGGAATGAAATCAACTCAATGGTTGTAACCCCTGTTCCATATGGTTCCATCATCTATGCCATTGACGGCACAATGGAAAAAATAGTGGCCGTTAATCCTGATGTTAAAAGCGAATATGAAAAATCTCTGCTGAGCACATTAGCTCCGGAATTTGCAGATGTTTCGGTTGATTATGTTTCCACAGATTTTACCATTAATGTGGAAGCACTGCTGAATCTAAAGCCGGAAGTTGTCGTTCTTTGGCACGTTCAAGAAGATGATATCAGAAAATTAGAACAAGTGAATATACCGGCAGTTGCTCTTGATCAAGGCGGAGGTTCCAATCTTGAAAAGACGAGAGATAATATCGAAATCATAGGAAAACTATTGAATAAAGAACAACAAGCGGAAAATTTAAATCAATATAATATTGATGTGGAAGATTATTTTACAGCTAAACAAGATCAAATTGCCGAAAATGAAAAACCAAAAGTTTTATATATCAGAGATAAGAACTTAGCGGTTGCAGCCGGCGAAAGCTTCAATAGACAGCTGATCGAATTAACCGGAGGTATTAACGTAGCAGCAGGGGTCAAGGGTTCTTGGACTGGGGTTTCTATGGAGGAAGTGCTCAATTGGAATCCGGAGATTATCTATTTAAGCAATTTTGATAGTTTTCAACCGGAAGACCTATATAATAATACCATTGAAGGACAGGATTGGAGTCAAATAGATGCAGTGAAAAATAAAAGAGTGTATAAAACACCGGTAGGAATCATTAGATGGGACGCTCCATGTGTGGAAACACCTTTATTTATGAAATGGCTGGGCCAAATACAGCAGCCGGAATTATTCAATGATTATGTACTGGATGAAGATATTAGGAATTTTTATAAGGAATTTTTCAGTTATGATTTAACAGAGCAGGAATTAAATAAAATGCTAAATAGATCATAAGAGTGGTGTCTATGAAGATAAATAATGAATATAGAAATGTTTTTATTGTAATTATCATCGTATTCATTGCCGGTATTATTATTTCCCTGAGTGTAGGAAGATATGCCGTTTCTTTTTCAGAGGTCGTAAGGATTCTGATATCCTTTATCTTTCAAACAGAAGGTACCCAGGATTTGGTGGCAGAAGGGGTTGTTTTAAACTTAAGATTACCTCGAGTGTTAGGGGCAATTTTAGTAGGCAGTTCTTTAGCCATATCGGGGGCTTGTTATCAAGGAGTTTTTAAAAACCAACTGGTATCCCCCGATATATTGGGGGTATCCTCGGGAGCGACTGTAGGAGCTGCTATTGCTATTCTCTTAGGCGGAGATCGATTTATGATTCAGATAGGAGCTTTTTTGGGTGGGATTGCTGCGGTGCTATTAACAATGATGATACCAAAGCTTTTAAAGAATACTTCCACGATGCTGCTGGTATTGTCCGGCATTATTGTGGGCGGACTGATGGGATCCATCATTGGTATTATTAAATTTTTAGCAGATCCGGATGAACAGCTGGCGGAAATTGTCTATTGGCAAATGGGGAGTCTGGCTAAGGTTAATCTGCCTGATGTTCTTGGTATTTTGCCGATTGTCGTGATTGCTACTGTGATCCTTCTCTCCTTATCATGGCGGATCAATATTTTAACATTAGGGGATCAAGAGGCTCAATTATCGGGCGTCAATGTAAAGATGATTCGTTCTATTGTAATCATCTGTGCTACCATGTTGACTGCTTCTTCAGTCAGCATCAGCGGAACTATTGGTTGGTTGGGATTGGTTATCCCCCATCTGGCAAGGATTTTGATTGGCCCGGATAATGTCAAGGTTTTTCCAATATCTTTGCTGTTGGGTTCAATCTTTCTGGTTACCATTGATACCTTGGCCAGGGTATTAACTACGGCAGAATTACCATTGAGTATTTTAACAGGTTTGATCGGGGCACCATTTTATTTCTGGATACTTTCCAGGCAAAGAGTGAGGTTATAGCGATGATACTTAAGGTAGAGAATCTATCATATTATTATGATAAGAGTAAAATAATATTTAAAAATGCAAATTTTTCATTGCATAAGGGAGATATATTGACCATTCTTGGGCCAAATGGCGCAGGAAAATCCACGATGCTGAATTGTCTGACCAACGTATTAAAGCCAAAAAGCGGACAAATATTAATTGAAGGTCAGAATATTGCAAATATGAATTTCAATGAAATTGCAAGAAAGATTGGATATGTTCCCCAGATACATATCCCCACCTTTGGTTTTACGGTAACGGAATTTGTGACTATGGGATTAGCGCCAAAGGTTGGCCTTTTTGCAAAGCCAACGAGAAAAGATATCCTCATTGCTGAAGAGATAATGGACAAGATGGAGATATATCATTTGAGGAATAAGCCCTATACCCAAATCAGCGGAGGAGAGAGGCAAAAGGCAACCATTGCCAAGGTGCTGGTGCAGGATCCTAAAATAATTATTTTAGATGAGCCAACAGCACATCTTGATTTCGGTAATCAACATAAAACGGTGGGGCTGGTGCGAGATTTGGCAAAGGAGGGATACACCGTCATCATGACAACCCATCAACCCAATCATGCGATCATGTTAGATAGCCACACAGCTATTATTAATAGCCAAGGGAAGTTTTTATTTGGTAAAACACGGGATATTGTTTCCGAAGGGATTTTATCTAATATGTACGGAATGGCAATAAAGATGCCCTATGTAGATGAAATTCAACAAAGAATTGTGTGTGCCACCGGATAGTAAACTCAGAAAAAAGTA
The DNA here is from genome assembly GCF_002224645.1 of Dehalobacterium formicoaceticum. Lineage (NCBI taxonomy): Bacteria > Bacillati > Bacillota > Clostridia > Eubacteriales > Peptococcaceae > Dehalobacterium > Dehalobacterium formicoaceticum. The sequence continues at coordinate 2,194,922 of NZ_CP022121.1, forward strand.
ATGTTAAATATTGCAATAGTTACTACCGATACTGTACATATTCCATAAATCGTTGTACAGCTAATGATGCAGATTTTTTATCTCTCAAAGCAAGGCCAATATTCCTGTATGCCGGCACATCCAACTCTTTTTGTACGATACGGTAAGGCGCACGCTTCAGAATCAACTGCGGCAGGATACTTATCCCAAGTCCGCTTTCGACCATGGACATGATGGCGTAATTTGACCGACTATCTTCAAGCGGGGACAACAAGTAAAGACATCCATGCAAGAGCAAAAATGCTCAAGCGCGGATGGCCTTTTGCTTACTGATTAAAAAAGGATTCTGCTACGTTGAGTCTTTTTAATTCCTTTATTATTTATAGTATTTTCCTGTTATTTCTGTCAAATCAATCCGTATTACTGCTGTACCTTTAACCATATTGTTTGGGAGTTCACTGTTGACTAAATGCGGCGTGTACTTTTTCACGATTTCCTTTAAGACGCTGCTTTTTTCCTCAATATTGTCAACAAGTTTCGCAATGCCGGAAATAATCACACTTTCGTATTCTGTATTGGTATTACATGGGTTTCCATTTGGATCTAACAACAACTTTTCCATTTCATAAACACAGAATCCTACTCTTGCGTCATTAGAGATATTGTCAATCTTTTTCCCTTTAGGAAGCCCATGAGCAAAGATTGCATTTTTATAATAAACAAAATGTATCGGGATAATATATGGGGTTCCATCAGAATTCAAGGTTGCTAAGCTACCTGTTTGTGAACATCCGAGTAATTGGTGTATCTGTTCCTCGGATAGTTGGTGAGTTTTCATTCGATACTGCATAATATAATATTCTCCTTATCATCGTAATTTTTATTTTACATTACCACAAAACCGGCTCTGTTGTAAGAGCCGGTTTTGATGTGATTTCAGGATACAGTTGATTAGCTAAACCAAGCCTTTGATAAAACTTTTACAGCCTTTGGGATATCATCCTCTGAAATCATACCATATCCCAAAACAAGAGCGTTATTACTATAATTATCTTTATTTAGCCAAAATGGGGATACCGGGCAAACCTTTACTTTATCTTGAAGTGCTTTTCGGGTAAGATCTTCTTCCCGCTGTCCATCCAAGAATTCCAGAAGAATATGCAATCCGGCTTGATGCCCGTGAATTCGAACCTTATCTCCAATAGTATCTTTGATTGCATGGATCAATATATCATGTTTCTTTTTATGGGCTAAACAAATTTTTCGCACATGCTTTTCCCAATGCCCATCAGCTATAAATTTGGCCATAATTCTTTGTTCTATTAGAGGAACAGTACATTGGTAACCAATAAACTTTTCTTCATATTTTTTTAGTAGCCATTCTGGTAATATCAAGTATGCCATACGCAGTCCGGGGGAGAGACATTTAGAAAATGTACCGACATACACGACTCGTTCGTTTTCATCAATAGATTGGAGTGAGGGAATTGGTCGCCCATTATAGCGGAATTCACTATCGTAATCATCTTCAATAATGATATTGCCGCCCTCCTGTGCCCAGTTTAACAATTGAATTCGTTTATGAATTGGCATAACAGCGCCCATAGGGAACTGATGAGATGGCGCAATATGTACCATCCTTGCTGATGATAAGGAAAGATCATTGATTCCAATTCCATCCTCATAAACAGGTATCGGTAATATTTCAAACCCATTACTGCGGAAAATAATACTGGCTCCATTATAGCATGGTTCCTCCATAGCAACCTGTTTTTTAGCATATGGAAATATCTTTATCATGATTTCAAGAGCGGATTGTGTGCCGCTGCATATTACAATCTGTTCGGGTCGACAATTTACGCCGCGACTGTGATACAAATATTCTTTCAGTTGAATCCGTAGTTCAATATCTCCTTTTACATCGCCATAGCTATGAACCTGTTGAGTATCCGTGCCATCCAATACATCGGTTAAATACTTTCTCCAAAGCTTATTAGGAAAGTTTACAGCATCAAGATTCCCATGTTGAAAATTATACTTAATACTTTCCATTCCATGATTGGAATCAACTACTGTAGTTTTATGTTTAGATAGCCGTTCTGATGGTTTTGGGTTGAGGTCAAATTGCAGGTTGTTAACTACATAGCCAGAACTTGGTACGTTTGTGAGGTATCCCTCCAATACTAATTGAGTATAGGCATTTTCAACTGTATTACGCCCAATTTGCAACTCTTTCGCTAATACCCTTGTCGATGTTATTTTGGTTCCAATAGGTAATTTCCCCATAAGAATATCCTGTTTTATCTGTTCGTAAATCTGCTGATAAACTGGTTGTTGGCTACTATGATTGACTTGTAGCATTTTCACTTCCTCCATTTATATGCCCCTAATTACGAGGCAAAACCAAACTGTATCCTATAAAAACATAATAATAGAATATATGCAGTATACCAATTTGCGTGTATGCTGTCTATAAATTTCAATGATTAACTATTTTTATCAGCAAAATTATACAATAAAATCATTCTATTTCAACATTGAATATTTTGGTAGTAGAATCATATGTAGCAGTTTATAGTAAAATTTAGGCGCTTTATTATGATTCTGCACATTAAATCAGGAAAGGTGGTTATTGACAAAGAATGAAAAATGTATTTGCTACTAAACAGGGTATCATCGGAGTTGGTATAGTTATTGGTATTTTAGCGCCATTATTACAGTTTTGGGGGAACCCGGCCAACATGGGTATTTGCGTGGCCTGCTTTTTGCGGGATATCACAGGGGCTTTAGGTTTGCATCAAGCCCCCGTGGTGCAGTATATGCGCCCGGAAATTATCGGTTTTGTCCTGGGGTCTTTTGCTGCTGCATATCTTTTTAAAGAATTCAGACCGCGCCTAGGGTCTGCACCTTTGGTTCGCTTTGTACTTGGTTTTTTCGCCATGATCGGAGCCTTGATCTTCCTGGGTTGCCCCTGGCGGGCATTGCTGCGTCTGGCCGGCGGCGACTTCAATGCTATTTTGGGGTTGCTAGGGTTGGGCGTAGGTATTTGGATTGGCACCTTGTTTCTTAAAACCGGATATAATTTAGGAGCCAGCCATAAGACCTATACCTCCGTAGGGTGGATTTTCCCCATCATTATGCTCAGTTTTCTTATCTTGATGTTCTTCAATCCTCAGATCCCGGGGGAAGGGAAAAGCGGAATTATTAACTACAGTGTAGAAGGACCGGGATCTCTCCATGCACCTTTGATCATTTCTCTTGTCGCAGGCCTGGCCATTGGCTTTGTCGCGCAAAGGAGCCGTTTTTGTACTATGGGAGCCATACGTGACCTGGTTTTATTCAAACAGACCCATCTTTTCATGGGCATCGTAAGTCTGGCCGTGACAGCCTTTGTCGTTAACCTGATTCTCGGTCAGTTTCATCCCGGGTTTGCCAATCAGCCCGTTGCCCATACCATGCACATCTGGAATTTTTCCGGCATGGTTCTGGCAGGCTTGGCTTTTGCCCTTGCCGGCGGCTGCCCCGGCCGTCAGCTCTTTTTATCAGGTGAGGGAGATGGGGATGCCGCCGTATTTGTCATCGGTATGGTCGTCGGTGCCGCCTTTGCCCACAACTTCGGACTGGCCAGTTCTGCTGCCGGCGTCACATCCGGGGGTATCATTGCGCTCTTTATCGGTTTGGCAGCTTGCCTGCTCATTGGATTTACCATGAGAGAAGCGGTATAAGCGGTATAATAGGAATAGGAGGGATTTAGATATGAGCAATACGATTGATGTCAGAGGACTTTCCTGTCCCCAGCCTGTGATCATGACCCTGAACGCCATCAAAAAAACCAAGGACGGCGAGCTTGTGGTTTTGGTAGACACAGATACGGCTAAGGAGAATGTCAGCCGCGCCTCCCAGTCCCAGGGCTGGATGGCGTCAGATATTCAAGCAGAAGGCGATGGTTACAGGATTGTTTTAAGAAAGGAAAATTAACATGTTTAAAGGTTTTGGCAAAAAGAAAGGCAAACCTGATTGGGAAAACCGGGATCGGGGTATTCTCGTTTTTGAAAATACCGGCGATGTCATCAGAGCAGAAAACGTTTTAAAGGCGAAGGGCTGGAATATCAGGGTCATGGGGCCGCCTCCGGAGATACGCACCGGCTGCGACCTGGTCATAGAATTTCCCCTCATCGAAGAGCTGGCAGTTATGAGAAATCTTACCGAGGTGCGGATCAAACCGGTACAGGTTGTCCCGGTGAGTAGTGCTTTATTGGAGCCGGTTGATCTTCTGCAGGTAAAGGAATTCGATAAATATGGTAAATATCTGATGGTACGGGCCGCTAACATGAAGATCACCGTTGATCGGGACACCTTGCTAATCGTAAATATATCGGGAGGGGGATGCCCCGACGTTCCTTACTTGGCGGGGCAAATGGTAAACCGGCACCTCCATGAAGCGCCCAAGCCCAAGGATATCGGGCACACCCTCTGTGCCTATGCCCTTCAGATTGCCTATGATCGGATGGTGGAAATATGCTAGGTATCGTAGGCACTATCCCAGATGAAAATTTTCCTCTGATCACCGGAACGGTCCGGCTGGAAGAGGACCATATTATTATTGACAACCATTCCGTTCATGTGAACAGGGGGACTCCGGCGCTGATCGCGGCCGCGGTTAAAACCCTGAAATACATAAATCAGCCTGATCCTTACTGTTATTTGGTAGGAGATATCGGCACCGGGGAGGGGAGTGTGCATCTTTATCAGCACCTGGCAGCCAATATCATGGAGACACCCTGTAATGCTTTGGTCTTTCACTACTTTCAGCCAGAAGTCCGTTTATTTAAGAAAGTGATTGCTGCCATAGCCAAAATGCCAGACAAGCCTATTTTAATCGCGGATGCAGGTTTTATGTATGTAGCCAAAATGGGCGGGGATGCCCCGTTTTTTGATTTATTTACACCGGACGCGGGGGAGCTTGCTTATTTAGCTGACGAAAAAGCGCCTCATCCCTTCTATACCAGAGGATTTATTCTCCATGAAGACAACCTGGTTCCGGAGCTGATTAAAAGGGCCTATCAACATCATAATGCGGCCGCGCATCTCCTTGTTAAAGGAGCAAAAGATTATGTCGCCGATGAAAATGGGATTATCTCGGTCATAGACGAACCTGTTGAGGAAGCTCTGGAAGCCATCGGCGGTACCGGGGATACACTGACGGGGATTGTCTCGGCCCTGGTTGCTTCCGGTATGGAGATCAAGGAAGCATCAGCCAAGGCGGCCAGGATTAACCGTTTAGCCGGCTTTTATGCCAGGCCGACACCGGCCACACAAATCTATGATATAATTAAGCAAATTCCCAGAGCCCTGGATGAAGTGTTGGGTGACGATTCTTGGGGCGAGATTATTTTGTAAGGAGCTGATAAATTAATGAACAATGAAAAGGCAAAAAAAATACCGCCGTCTATTGATGAATGGCTCAAAGAAGCAAAAGCAGATCCCAGAGCAGGGGAAGAAGGGATGTTTTTAGTTCATAACGGCATTGTACGCCAGACACCGAAAGCTCAGGTGAGGCAAGGGATTGATGACGGTTCTTTGGTCAAAGGTTTGGAATTTTCTTATGATCAACTGAAAGTGGAAGAGGTGATCAGGGAAACTTATCAAATGCCGGGGATCTTCTATATCAAGGTGTGGCTTAACGAAGGACAGCTAGAGGTGGGTGACGATATCATGTATGTTTTGATCGGCGGTGATATCAGACCTCATGTCATTGATGGATTGCAGTTTTTGGTTGGGAAAATTAAATCGGAATGTGTCACGGAAGTAGAAATAAAATCGAAGTAAAATCGAAGTAAAATAGATATTTTTCAGTGTCGGACAGTTCTCTTTCCGTGGCTTTGTGCTAAAAAATTTGCCAGCTGCATTCGATAGAGTTATTTTTCCATGAGTAATAAATCAGGCAATAAATTTATTTAAAGCAAATTAAAAAAGCATCTCATACTCCACGGTGTCATAGGGACATTTTCTAAACCGTGGTGCAGTGGGTGGTATGTATCGGCAGGCAGTGAATATTCGCTGTCTGCCGTTTACTGTTATGCTATTTCTCTTTCCAGATCGCGTTCCTTTTTTGAAATTGTGGTCTGGATTTCTTTGTTGGCTATCTGTGCAGTGTAAAGTAGACAATTGATGCAAGCTATTTATAAAAATAACACCAAGGAATTTTTTAAAAATGAGACTTTTTGGATTAGCCAATCGTGTTATATGTAGGAGGTGAGTTGATGGGAGACAATTCTTTGTTGCGTACGGATAAAGAATTGGCTGAAATGTACCAGCGGAATGTAAATAGAGTTTATAAGTTGTGCTATATATACTTGAAAAACGCTGTTGATGCAGAGGACGCCGTTCAATCTGTATTCCTAAAGCTGCTACAATCAAATGTATATTTTAATGACTACGAACACGAAAAGGCGTGGTTCATCACAACAACAAAAAACTATTGCAAAGATATCCTTAAATCTTGGTGGAAACGACAACGTGTTGATTTTGAAACCCTGCCGGATATTGCTTCGCAAGATAAAGATAAGCAGGAGAAAGAAATAATTGCAAAGCTTCTTGCTCTCCCCGAAAAATACAGGGTGGTTTTACATCTTTATTATTTGGAAGATTATTCGGTAAAGGAAATAGCAAAGATTTTAGGGCGCAACGAAAGCACTATCCGGTCACAACTGCAAAGGGGCCGTGAAAAACTCAAAATTGATTTAGGAGGTAAAGATCTTGAACAAAAAAGTTGCGAACAGAATATCTGAAATTCTTGAACCTACAGAAGAACAAAAAGAGCGAATGTTCAATAGTATTTTAGAAAAACACAGAAATGAGAATACAAAGAAAAGTGGTTTTACACTCATGAAACGATTTAAACCTGCATTGGTAGCGGCTGTGCTGGCAGTTTTCTTGATTACCACAACAGCCTTTACCGCGTCATATTTAGGGTTGGATATTAAGCTCCTTAATTTTCTGAATCCTTCAAGCGATGAACAAGAGGAATATCTGGCAAACGGAGCTTACATTGTTGACAAGCAAGTAAAAAATAAAAATGGAACATTGGAAATTAAACAGGTTATAGGCGACAGCAATTTAACCTATATCTTAATGGATTTTACAGCACCGAAGAGCATAACCTTGAATGATGATCGCTATCGCTTTGATTCTTCCATCAATGGTGTGGATAGCTACCATGGAGTTTATTCGGTGGGATTCACAAAACTTGAGGATGAAAATCCGGAGGACAATAAAATCAGTATGGTCATGACTCTTAACACAGAGCAATCCCTTGTGGGTGGAAAAATCAGGCTGGACTTTAAAGAGTTACAAGGTGCCGAAGATCTGCCAAAAACCTTTAAGGAAGCAGCCGCTCGTGACAGTAAGGAATATGAATTCAAACCCATCATTAAAGGGACCTGGTCTACCTCCTTTAAGCTTGATTTCAAGGATTATTCAAAAACCTATACGCCAAACAGTAAAGTAATGGTGCATGGCCACGAAGCAACACTGAAATCCATTGCCATATCACCTATTTCTGTCACCGTAAAATTTGAGAGTCCTTATACCGAAGAAATACACAATGCCGTACCCTTTGAGCAAGTGGAATATGATACTTATCTTGATAAGTTTCCAGTTACAATTAATTATAAGGACGGTTCACAAGAAACTACAACCTATGCTACCGGCATGACATTGGGCTCTTATTCATCCAATACAACAATAAGCATTAAGAGATTTGAAAAAGTAATCAATGATAAAGAAATTAAATCTATTGAATTCTTTGATTTGGAAATTCCAATTATTCATTGACGCAAAAAACCCGATAATGTGATTATAAAGTGTCCTCCTTGTCCCTCCAGTCTGACTTTCGAAGTAAATATTTAAAAACGTCCGCCAGCCATTAAAATCAAAGGTTGGCGGTTTTTTATTTGCACAAAAAGAGTTCTGGGCATCAGGTGGAGTTTTTACTCCATCTGATGCTTAGAAATCGTTATCCATGAGCGGTACAGTTCTTATGTTAAAGTTGCAGGCAAAGGAACACAAGAATCTGTCCCCCCTGATGACACGCGAAGAATACAATTTTCCGACTTTGTATTATTTAGATTTCAAACACTCAAAATTGTCGCCAAAACGCTTCAAACAAGGATTTCTGCATATTTATCTCTCACACTTTATCTCGTAAAATAAGAGTAACGAAAGAGCTTAATCAATAGAAATTGAAAAGGCAAATCGTGAAATCATGAAGAGGAGGTGTTCTCAAAAATCAAGATCAAGTTGGCTCAATAAGTAGGTGATGGCTATTGAAGAAATGGAAATTATTTTATTAGCGATTGGCATTTCACTTGATGCATTTGCAGTGATGACAATCCAGGGAGCAATGATTCCTACAATTCACTTTTTAACTTAATCAAGGTTGGTGTTCTTTTTGGCGGATGGCAGACACTGGTTATAACGCTTAGCAGTGCACTTACCCAGAGATATATAGTTTCAAATAGTCTTATGGATCCACTTTATATAAGAGAAATTTTAGGAGTCCTGGCGACTGGCATATTTGTTTTTCTAGGATTGTATCTGATTTGGAAAGCCCGCCATCACTATTACGTGGAAGAAAAACTGCAGGAGCGTCTATACGTAAGAAAAACATTCCGCTTAGCAATTGTGACTAGCTTAGATGCGCTACTGGCAGGAATTTCGATGGGAATTATGGGTGTCTCGGTTACAGGTTTACTGTTTCCTTTCATGTTTATAAGTGTATTAGCTGTTTTTCTCGGTGTCTATGTTGGTCACTGGTTTGGCTACGAGCCAAAAACAAATGCCTACTATCTGGGTGCTACAATTATACTCGTTACCAGTTTAAATATGGCGTTAAGTTTTTAACGTAAGACCAAAAAAAATAAAATAGATCCCAGGAATTCATAATTCATATAGAAAATGTAGAAAATGGTAGGGCGATTAAGATGATTAAAAAATACAGGTCAATCCATAAAATGCTTGGAATCAAGCTCCAAAAAATCAGGTAAAAACTGAGGGAAGAGATAAAGGAATTTTTGAGCAAATACGCAAAAGATAACCAAAATAAAAGGAGGAATTAATCATGACGGAAACAACTGTTAACAACAATGAAACCAAGATTAGCAACACTGCAGGGAAATGGTTAGGTTGGCTGGCAATTATTTTCGGTGTTATTGCATTTTTCTGGCAACCGATCTGGACGGGAATTACCGGTATCGTACTAGGTGTCATCGGTTTATTCTCGCCGCAAAGAACGTTGAACATCGTAGGAATTATCGTAGCAGCGATTGCTCTGCTTGTCGGCATCGTATAACTAAATCATACTGACTTATAATTTTAAAACCTTATACCCCAATTACTAGTTACCCCTTATTTTTTGAAGCATCTTTTACCTCGTGTAAAAGATGCTATTTTTTTGCTTTAAACATTTACCAATTTTAAATACAAACATTCAAAAATAGGGTATAATATTTACATAATATTAGTAAATAGGATACCTTTTTTTGCTGATTTAACTTTTGGTACCCTGGGTTATCCAAGGAATGAAGGGGAGATTGTGATCAATCAAACTGATGATACATATCATGCACTTATTAACAGTTTTAAGGAATTGCTTCTTAAGATATCTTTTGAAAAAATTACGATTAAGAAAATTACGGACGGTGCCGGTGTGATTCGGCCGACTTTCTACAATTATTTTCGTGATAAGTATGCTATTTTTGAAGAGATTTTAGATGACGAATTGTTTGACTCCATGTATAAACTAGTTGATTTGAAAATGTTAGATGAAGCAGTAGCGATGCTTTTTAATTATTTTGATCAGAATAAGGCCTTTTATCACCAGGCGTTCAAGGTCTCAGGGCAAAACTCCTTTAGTAAAATATTCCACACAAGGGTAGAAGAATTATTTTTGTATATCCTTGAATTGTTTCCGCTAAAAGAAAAAGATTCGGTAATTGCCTTGTCGCGTCACGGAATTGCTCATTATTATACGATTGGAATTATTGATATTATTAAAAATTGGTGCGATTACTCTGATGATGATCTAGTCGTGGAAGATGTAATCAAAGCATACCAATACATCGTTAGCCACGCACTGACCGATATTTTTGATATGGAAGATAATTAAAGATAATTGAAGATAGTTAAAGATAAGTAAAGATAAGTAAAGATAAGTAGAATACTAATCATAGGGAAGGTGGCAGGTTGACAAACGGGTTAGTGCCGATTAATGCTGATTAATGCTGAATAGAGGGGATGATTATGGCTAATTTTACCAAAAAAGCGATCATTGATGCCTTTGTTAAATTATTAAATGAAAAGACACTGGCAAAAATAACCGTGACGGAAATCATAACAACATGTGAGATTAGTCGCAATACTTTTTATTATTATTTTGAGGATATTTATAATCTGGTCGATTATTTGTTCAATACGGAAATAGAAAAACTTCAGGAAATCACAATGACTTCTGAATCTTTGAGCGACGAATGTGAGCTTGTGCTGGATTTTTTAAAAAATAACCGGACAGCATTAAAGCATATTTACGATTCTGCTAATAGGGATCAGCTGGAGCGTTATCTTTTTAAAGCACTGGATCAGACGATGCTTAATTTTGTGAAGCATTGCTTTAAGGACATTGACATCCCTCAAGGTGATCTTCATTTTTTAGCACGTTATCATAAGTATGCCCTTGTTGGTTTTCTGATTAATTGGCTTGCTGACGATGATGATGAGGAGCTGGAAAGCTTATTAAAAAGAATCAGTCTCCTTACTGAAGAAAGTATCCGTAATTATATCGAGAAGCTGCTGGAGATTTCTCGACAAAAAGAATAATTTGTCCAAAAATCAAACAATTCGTCTATTTTGCCCAAATTTTGGTCAATGAATGGTCTGATGCCAAAATTTCTCACATTCCATCACAAATGACCGTACTTATCTATAACCGCCCTTTAATATAATGGTATCAGGTGATAAACCAAAATATCATAATGAAAGGGTGCAAGAAAATGGATCTATCGTCTAAACTAAAATATCTAGGTGTAAAAACTGTCTACAGTTATATCGATCACGATCCGCAGAAAAACCTTCCCAAAATTCTTGATTGGTTAGAAAATCATGATGAAAAAAATGCTGTCACAACTCCGGTAAGAGCAGTGCGCGCGGCAGTCACCGATCCTGATAATAACTGGTCTCAGCTCCTTTATAGCTTGTGGTCGGATGTTAACCACAAACAGCGTAAACTCCTGTTTAATAATGGCATCATTAACGGCACTCTCCTGGGATCCCCTGTACGAAAGGAATTTGAGGAAAAATACGAATGTAGTATTCCCTGGGCAATTCTCATGGATCCTACTTCATCATGCAATTTGCATTGTACTGGGTGCTGGGCGGCAGAATACGGCGACAAAATGAATTTGACCTTTGAAGAGATGGACGATATTATTCGCCAAGGCAAGGAACACGGTACTTATGTTTATATTTATTCCGGCGGTGAACCCCTTGTCCGGAAGAAAGATCTGATCCGTTTGTGTGAAAAGCACGATGATTGTGCTTTTCTTGCTTTTACTAACGGAACTCTGATTGATGAGGAGTTTGCGGATGAAATGGTGCGTGTGGGCAATTTCGTTCCCGCCATCAGCGTCGAAGGCTTTGAAGAGAGTACAGATTCCCGCCGTGGTCAAGGCACTTATCATAAGGTTATTTCCGTTATGGAAAGACTGAAAGCAAAGAAGCTTCTTTTTGGTATTTCTTGTTGCTGTACCAACACAAATACGGAAGTGATCATAAGCGATGAATTCTTCGATGCCATGGTTGACATGGGGGCGAAGTTCATGTGGCTCTTTACCTACATGCCCATTGGTGCGGATGCAGTACCGGAACTGCTTGTCACTGCCGAACAGCGTGAATATACGTTTCGGCAGGTGCGTAAATTCCGCAGTGAGAAAGCCATCTTCACCATGGATTTTTGGAATGACGGGGAATATGTCAACGGCTGTATTGCCGGAGGAAGATGTTATATGCATATTAATGCCAATGGGGATATCGAGCCTTGCGCATTTATCCATTACTCTGATTCTAATATCAAGGATAAGTCCCTGATTGAAGCCTACCAATCACCCTTATTCCAGGCATATCGGAAAAACCAGCCCTTTAACTCCAATTTGCTCCGTCCCTGCCCGGTGTTGGATAATCCTGGACGGCTGACAGAGATGGTGGAGGGCAGCAATGCTTATTCCACGGATATGGCTTCCCCGGAGAAGGCGGTTGACTATTGTGATAAATGTGTCCATGCGGCCGAAAGATGGGCTCCTGTAGCAGACAGACTATGGGATGAACGTCAAGAAATTAGGACTGGTAAAGATAATTGACAGGATCAACAGTAGATGAATATCGAGGTGTACCGATGACGCGTTCATATTTTACTTCAGAGTCCGTGACCAGTGGACATCCTGATAAATTGTGTGACAAAATTGCTGACAGCATACTGGATGAGATTTTGCGCCAGGATCCCTTGGGACATGTCGCCTGTGAGGTTACAGCGACATCTAATAAACTGCACATTATGGGGGAGATCACCGCAAGATCATCTGTCAACTATGATGCTGTGGCAAGAAAAGTTATCGCAGATATCGGTTACACCGATGATGATTCGGGTTTTAATGCGGATACGTGTAAGATTACGGTGGATATCCACGAGCAGTCCCCTGATATTGCCCGGGGCGTTAATAAAACAGAACCCTTGGATGGAGGGGCAGGGGATCAAGGCATGATGTTTGGATATGCATGCCGGGAAACGGAATATCTGATGCCTTATCCCATTGAGATGGCTCACAAGCTGGCACACCGCCTGGAGACAGTGCGAAAATCAGGGGTATTGCCCTATTTGCGTCCTGACGGCAAGACCCAGGTGACGGTGGAATATGAAGACGGTAAGCCAAAACGGATTTCATCAGTCATCATCGCGGCACAGCACCGTGACGATGTTACAATAGATCAATTACGTGACGATATTACAAAACACGTGATCCTATCGGTTTTACCTGAGGAAATGATCGATAGCTGGACAGATTTTTATATTAATCCCACGGGAAGATTTGTCCTGGGAGGTCCTGCCGGAGATACAGGTCTCACGGGCAGAAAGATTATTGCCGATACTTACGGCGGATATGCCAGGCATGGCGGAGGCTCTTTCTCTGGTAAAGACGGGACAAAAGTCGATAAAAGTGGTGCATATATGGCAAGATATTTGGCCAAGAATATTGTGGCTGCCGGAATCGCAGACAGATGTGAGGTGCAAATAAGTTATGCTATCGGACTCTCCGAGCCGCTCTCTTTCCATATTGAAGATTTTGGGACGGGAAGGGTTGCTATGGACAAGGTGCGTGATCATATCATTCAGACTGTGGATATGCGGCCGGTGGCAATTATCCGAAAATTCGAGCTTTACCGCCCTATTTATGCCAGGTTATCCTGTTATGGCCATTTTGGGGAGAATGCAAAAGACATGCCCTGGGAGATATGTGATATGACGGATCAGTTAAAGCATAACGAGTGTTGAAGCAAAACTGAATAATTTTCGAGCCCATGTACTGAAGGAATTATCTGATGGTGAAAGGTCAGCTCCAGCGTGGGAAACTCAAGTTATATATTATACTTCTTTATTTTTGTATAGAGCGTCCGTCTTGATATTCCCAACTCTTTCGCAACGGATGTCTTATTTCCTCTGTATTTTGCTAGAAGATTGAGAATTTGATGCTTTTCATACTCAGCGTAGTTGTCAAAGCTCTGCTGAGTATTGAAATGCTGAAACTTATTTGGTTGCTCGGTTAATATATTATCATTCATGCGATTAAATAAATCAGGAGGGATATCCTCCATGGTTATTAAGCGGGAGTCGTTGAAAATGGTGATTCTTTCAAGAACGTTTCGCAATTCTCGAATATTACCTGGCCATGAATATTGTCTAAAAAAGTGAAGTACTTCATCAGAAATGGCAGGGATGTTTTTATCATATTGAGATGAAAGGCTATTTAGGAAATGCTGGATGAGCAAGGGTAAATCACTGGTTAATCTTCTTAAAGGTAAGGTTTGAATATTTACTACATTAAGCCTGAAATATAAATCCATACGGAACAATTTTTGGTTCACAAGATCCCATAGGTTACAGTTTGTTGCAGTAATAAGTCTGATGTCGACGTTAATTGGTGTTGTTCCTCCTAAACGAGTGATCTTCCGATTTTCAAGAACTCGGAGAAGGACTGTTTGCATATTTAGCGGCATTTCACCGATTTCGTCAAGAAATAGACTCCCTTGATCAGCGAGCTCGAATTTTCCAGGAGAACCGCTCTTTTTTGCACCTGTAAAGGCACCTTCCGAATAACCAAATAGTTCACTTTCAATTAATTCCTTAGGGATTGCTGCGCAGTTAACTGAAATAAAGGGTTGATTTCTACGGTCACTGGCATTGTGTAGAGATTGAGCAATCATTTCTTTTCCTGTTCCGCTCTCTCCCGTAATCAATACATTACTGTCTGTTTTTGCTGAACGCACTGTGACTTCTTTTATTTGAAGCATCTCAGGTGAATTGCCAATAATATTATCGACGGTAAAATATGTGCCGGAATTGTTGATTTTATTTATTTGCTTAGCCATATGGTTTTTTTCAGTCAGAATAACAACATTACCTAATTTTGTGCCGCCAATGTAGATTGGATCATAATCAATCAAGAAAGCCTTTGAATTTTCCTTTAAAGAATTGAATATAATTCCTTTTGATTTAACACTAGTTGATTGATTTGAGATATAAGGAGTTACTTCGGGAAGTAAGTCTTTAAGTTTTGTGCCAATCGTCTGAGATGTTCTTTTTCCGAAAAGCTGATAGAAATATTGATTTGTAAAAATGATATCTTCGTTGGAGTCAGTAATAATACATATGGCATGATTTTGATTCAAGTAGTGCTCTAACACATTGGTTGTTAGGGTAACTTGAGGTAACGTTTGAAAATTTGTTAATTGACAATAGGATTCGCTTATATATTCGAAGATTGACATCACAGCACTATTGAATTTTGAATAAGGTATTATTATTAAGGTATATTCTTGAGATTCTGTTATCGTTGTAATAGGGTTATGTGTATAAGAAACATAATCTGAAAGCACATCTTTATAATGCTGCTGGCCTATAACCCAGCAGCATTTTTGAGTTTTTTTGGTTAAAGCCGCAGAATTGGTGCCAGCCTCTTCTTCTGCAAAACTTGCTCCAAAAGCAATATTCTTTTTTTTAAGTTCTGTTAATAGCTCTGGGTTTCCTTCTTTGTGATAAACCTGCAAATTGTGGTCAAGGAATAACATTGCAGCATTAAGTTGCGTAAGCGTGTCAGACAATTGTCGATGAAATGTATGAAATATGCTAAGAATATACTTTTTGAAGGGATTAATATTTTCTATGGTTAACCTTTTGTTGCTCGACTTAATTTCTGGAATGTTAACTGGATCTAAATTAAGATTTTTACAAATTTTCCAGGAATGTAGTATTTCGGGGCTAAATAAATCGGCATCAATATTTTGATGATTAAGAAAAGCACTTTTTTCTTGCCGAACTTTTCGTTGATAAGCAACAGAGCAAGCATCAGGAATTGGCCTCATTGTTAATTCATCCTTTCTATACATGGTGTTTACTTATGAGAAAAAATGAGAAAATGATGTATACATATGGGAAAGAGGAAACAAGTTCATAATAACATAAAAAGCCTAAAATTCCTAGTTTAAAGGGATTCATTACTTGGCATGATACTTGCTAATTATTAAAGTGAAGATGCTAAAAAACTTGACAATCACCAACAAGAGAGGAAGATACTAAATGATCGATTTTAAAAAAACGGAAGAACAAGAACTCTTGTTAGAGAGTTTAAGGGAGTTGTTGGAGAGGGAATGCCCTGAAAGCTATGTTAAAGAATGCGATGCAAAGCATGAATATCCTGAAAAATTTATGAGAGCATTAGCGGAAAATGGATTTGGACTTCTTGGAGTTCCGGAAGAATACGGCGGAACAGAGGTTGATAATGTAACTTTAATGATGGTAGCTGAAGAAATGGGAAAGTCAGGTGCTCCTGTTTATCTTTATGGAACAGCACTTTCAGTAGACGATATCCTCACCTTCGGAAATGAAGAACAGAAAAAAGCAACAATGGAGTACGCTAAAGAGGGGAAAATGGCGTTTTGCCTTGGCTTCAGTGAACCCCAAGCGGGGTCTGATACAAATGCAATTGCTACAACCGCAACTCGTAAAAATGGAAAAGTATATATTAACGGACACAAAACATTTACATCCTTTGCTAAAACCACGCCCTACATGCTTTGTATGACTAGAGATTTTGATGTAAGTGAACCATCCAAAGCGTTTTCAATGTGGTGGGTTCCCATGAATGCCCCTGGAGTAAAAATAGAGGTTTTGGATAAAATCGGCTGGAACATGTCTGCCACCAGTGAGGTGTATCTCGATAATGTTGAGATTGAGGAAAAGGATTTGGTAGGCAAAGAAGGGCATGGATTCATTCAATTGATGAAAAACTTTGAGATCGAACGCACTTTAATGGCAGCAATGGCTCTTGGGCAGGCTGAATGTGCATTTGAGGATGCGGTTAAATATGCTAATCAAAGGATTGCGTTTGGTCAGAAAATCGGTAAGTTCCAGATGATCCAACAAAAGATTGTTGACATGAATATTAAGATTGAAAATATGAGGAACTATGTCTACAAAACAGCATGGGAAAAAGATAATAACATATCGATTCAATTGTCTTCAGCTATGTGTAAACGATATTGTGCCCAGGCCTCTTTTGAAGTGATTGACGATGCTCTACAGATTCTTGGGGGACTAGGTTATACGACCGATCATCGTGTTTCAAGATTATGGCGGGATAACAGGGTTGGACGTATCGGTGGCGGAACAGACGAAATCATGGTTCATATTGCCGGAAGAGGAATTTTAAAACAATATAAATAAGACTTATCGGTTTTTCAAAAAAATCAAATATCTAAGAAATGGAGTTTCGAAAGGAGAACTGTTAAATGAATAGTATTATTCTAGAACCACAAGGATTTGCTTGGGAAAAGGATTATTTTAATAAGTTAGTCAGTTTGAAAGAGGCAGCTGCGGTTGTTAAATCGGGGGATCATGTTGCCGTGGCACAAGCTTCAAGCGCTGCAAAGCAATTGATTAATGCTTTATGTGCACGTAAAGATGAATTAGAAGATGTTGAAGTGTATGGCGGCAATTTCTTTGAACCTTTTGCTTTGTTGAGAGGTGAATTTAAAGGCCACCTCAATTTTCATACCTTTTTCATGCAGGGATATGAAAGAAATTTCCTTAAAGAGGGAAATATTGATGTAAGCTCAATTCCTGTAAGAGAGTTAGATTATTGGTACAAAGATGTGGCTAAATTAAATGTAGCCTTACTTGAAGTATCTCCACCAAACAAAGATGGTTACATGTCTGTTGGGCCTGCTGGTGGACAACACACACCTCACTTGGTTGATGCTGCTACTACTGTTATTGTTTGTGTAAATAAACAAGTACCGTTTGTAAACGGAATTAAAGGAGCTCTAATTCCGGTATCAGAAGTTGATTATATTGCTGAAGCAGATGATCCAATGTTTTCGATAGTTTATCCACCGGCTTCAGAAATAGAATTAAGAATGGGCAAATTCATCGCTGATAAAATTCACGATGGAGATTGTATTCAAGTCGGTATTGGTGGGGTCGCCAATGCTATTTGTGATTGTCTATTGGATAAAAATGATCTAGGCCTTCATTCTGAAATGATCAGTGATGGAGTTATGAAGCTCTTCAAAAATGGTAATCTCACGGGCAAAAGAAAGCAAATCGATGTGGGTTTGATGCCAACTGGCGGGGGTATAGGCACACCTGAGTTGTTTAAGTGGATGTCAGACACCCCAGAGTTGATTCTTACTCCAGGCACATATGTCAATGACCCCATAGTTATCGCTCAGAACAATAACCAAGTATCCATTAACTCTGCAATTATGATTGATTTAACCGGTCAGCTGTGTGCTGAGAATTATGGCTACGGACAATTTAGTGGAATTGGTGGTCACCTTGATTTCGCAATAGGGGCAAGCCTATCTAAAGGAGGAAAATCCTTTATTACTATGCCGTCAATAAATAAAGATAAGAAGACCAGTGTTGTTTCTTCAAAGATTGTTTCTGTACTACCACCTGGTGCTGCAGTAACTACACCTCGTGCCTTAGCTCAATATATTGTAACGGAATACGGTATAGTTAACCTGAAATGCAGGAGCCTTTCAGAAAGAGCAAAGTTAATGATAAGTATTGCTCATCCTGACTTCCGGGATCAATTAACCCAGGAAGCCAAAGATATTGGTTTAATTAAGTAACATTTAATAATCAAAGTACTGAAAAAGATTAGGAAATAAATATATTTCAAAACAGAAGTAGGTGTAAAGTAAGGCTGCCTGCATGGGGCTAGTCGTGCAGCTTTACCTACACCGAAACCGTCTACATGCAGAATTGCTATTTCGAATGCGCTAATTTAGTAAGTAAGGGAAGTAAAAATCTATGGGGTGATATTTGTGAAAATTATAACCTGTTATAAAATTGTTCCCGAAGAACAGGATATCGTTGTAAAAGACGATCGCACGCTTTCCTTCGATCGAGCCGAATGGAAAATCGGACAATATGATCTCAATGCTGTAGAAGCTGGCATGAAGCTTGCTGAGGCTACTGGGGGATCTGCATCTGCTTTAAGCATTGGTGGCAAAGAACTAGAAAACTCTAAACTAAAAAAAGGTATACTTTCCCGCGGTCCTAAGGAGTTGTTTATCATTGCTGATGATTATTTGAGAGAAGCCGATACCTTTCAAACAGCTTCAGCTTTGGCAGCAGCGATTAAAAAAATGGGGAGCTTTGACCTGATCTTATGTGGTGAAGGATCTTCAGATCTTTATGCTCAGCAGGTCGGTCCTCAACTGGGTCAGTTATTAGGGGTAACAACCCTGAATGCAGTGAGTAAAATTATCCCTGAGGGGAATAAGCTAGTTGTCGAAAGAACCCTTGAGGATGAAGTGGAAGTATTGGAAGTTACCCTACCAGCTGTGATTTCTGTTACTACCGATATCAACCTTCCACGGATTCCTGGAATGAAAGATATTCTTGCTGCAGGGAAAAAGCCGGTTACTCAGTGGTGCCTTGCTGATATTGGTACAGAGAATATTGATTGTCCTACTCGGTCAATCTCTACCCTTGCTCCTGATCAAACAGAACGAAAACAAATTATTTTGGAAGGTGAAGAAGCTGTTCAAAAACTATACGATGCTGTTTTTAAGTAAAATTTATTCTTTTTATGAGACCAAGGAGGTTTAACACGTATGGGAATATTCCAGACCGTTTTCGTTTATGCAGATAAAACGGAAATGCTGGCTGAACTTTGCGCTGGTGGAAAACAGCTGGGCAGTCAGGTTTGTGCATTAGTATTAGGGCCTAAGGAAGAAGTAGATAAGGCTTTTTCTTATGGAGCAGATAGTGTCTATCATCTGGGAGAACTTAAAGACCGAAGAATAGAAGACTATACAGAAACAATCATTCATTTGGTGCAAAAGGAAAAACCTGAGCTAATTCTTATTAGATCCAGTAAAAGAGCTAAGTTGATAGCAGGCAGGCTCGCTGCGGAGCTAAAAACAAGTGTGTTGACAGATGTTATGGAATTTACAGTAGATAATAATGAGCTGCACACCAAGCGATTAGTATATGGCGGTGCGGGATTAAAGCGTGAATACTCAACTTCGGAAGTTGTAGTCGCTACTGTAGGCGGAGGAGTATTCGAGGCTCTTATTGAAGATAATTCTCGTAAAGGCAATATTGTGGAGGTTGATTTCGTACAGCCTGCCCACCCGGTCAGATGTATAGAGATACGCAAAAAAGAAAGCGAGAGTGTCAACTTAAGTGCGGCTAAATGTGTTGTTGGTGTCGGTCGTGGGTTTGCTAAACAGGAGGATCTTACACTTGCTAAAGATCTAGCTAACCTCATAGGAGCAGAAGTGGGATGTTCCCGACCAATTGCCGAAGGAGAGAATTGGCTTCCGAAGGAACGGTATATCGGTGTATCTGGGGCCATGGTGAAGCCTGATGTTTATGTTGCAATAGGGATATCGGGTCAAATTCAGCATATGGTCGGAGCTAACTCGGCCAAAACGATAGTTGCAATTAACAAGGACAAAGCGGCTCCTATTTTCAAACAGGCTGATTATGGGATTGTCGGCGATCTCTACACAGTGCTTCCTGCACTGATAGAAAAAATTAAAGTAAGCAAATAATAAAGATTGGAGATGCTGGTAATGGCAATTGTCGAAAAACAATATGAATCTTTTAAAATTGAGCAACAAGAGGATAATATTGCAATTATATCCTTAAACCGAGGTGATATGGCAAATGCTTTCCTGACAAAATTTCCAGAGGATCTATATAGCGTACTTTCAGAAATTGCTGATAGTAGTGAAATTAAGGCTATCATCCTGAAGGCTGAAGGGAAAATTTTCTCTGCGGGAGCACATTTTGACGTAATGAAAGCAACAGATACTCCTTATAAGGCAAAAAAATATTTAAATTCCCTTAATAAAGCAGTTAAAAAAATGTATGATATGCCTCAACCTATTATTGCTGTTGTTGATGGTGCAGCGGCAGGGGGAGGAGCTAATTTGGCTTTATCTTGTGACTTCATCTTCGCTTCTGAGAAGGCTAAATTCCTATTTCCTTTTGTAAATCTTGGTCTTATGCCAGATACAGGTGGACTATGGACTTTAACGAGATTAGCTGGAGTCATGAGAACGAAGGAAATTGCTATGAGGGGGCTTACGCTAAATGCCCAAGAGGCCATGACGTACGGTTTAGTAACAAAGATTGTTCCTTCTGAGAGCCTGTTTGAAGAAGCGATGTCAATGGCTAAAGAAATTGCAGATAAACCCAAATTTGTTATAAGTACAATAAAAAGCATATGCAATAAAATCTCCGAAATGACCCATGAGGATTATTGCCAAATCGAAGAAGGCATAATGAGTGTAATGTTTTTTACGAAAGATCATGAAGAAGGATTAAACGCATTCCTAGAAAAACGAAAAGCAAATTTCCAAGGGGAAGAGTAATAGGCAAAGTAGCAAAATAATTGATAACAGGCTCGTCAAGTGATGCTTAAATAAGCCTGGGAGGTGAATCATATGGCAGATAAATTTGATTGCATCATCGTGGGAGGCGGTGTCGCGGGTTCAACCGCAGGCTATATGCTGGCTCGCGTGGGATTGGAAGTTCTGATTGTCGAGCGGGGTAACTTCAGCGGTGCCAAGAATATGACCGGGGGCAGGCTATACTCTCATAGTTTGGAAAGTATTTTCCCCGATTTTGCCCAAAGTGCTCCCGTTGAACGCAAAGTAACCCGTGAAAAAGTCAGTTTTATGACACAGGATTCGGCAGTAACCATGGATTTCCAATCGGACCGCTTGGGCTTTCAATCCAAGGATTCCTATGTGGTCTTACGGAGCCAATTTGACCGCTGGCTTGCTGACCAGGCGGAAGAGGCCGGTGCGATGGTCGCCAGCGGAATTCTCGTCGATGAGCTCCTGGTCCGAGACGGCAGGGTAGTAGGGATCAAAGCCGGTGAAGACGAAATGGAAGCTGACGTGGTGATTCTGGCCGATGGCGTTAATTCCCTATTGGCGCAGCAAATCGGTATGAGAAATGAGATTGATCCCCATCATGTGGCAGTAGGAGCCAAGGAAGTGATCGAACTCCCCCCATCCGTGATCGAAGACCGTTTTAATCTCAACGGGGATGAAGGTGCAGCCTGGCTTTTTGCCGGTGCCTGCAGCGACGGCATGATGGGCGGCGGTTACCTTTATACCAATAAGGAGAGCATCTCATTAGGATTGGTGATCGGTTTGGGCGGCATCGGCAAATCGGAGTATACCGTACCGGAGCTGCTGGAAAATTTTAAACAGCATCCCATTATTAAGCCCCTCATAAAAGGAGGGAAACTAGTAGAATATTCCGGTCACGTGGTGCCTGAAGGAGGATATAACGCGATCCCCAAGCTATTTGGAGACGGAGTGATGGTAGTCGGGGATGCGGCAGGGTTGGTGATTAATACCGGCTATATGGTACGAGGCATGGATCTGGCCATTGCTTCTGCAGAAATGGCGGCCCGGGCTTTTATAGAAGCAAAAGAAAGAAACGATTTCAGCGCCGATAGTCTTTTCTGCTATCAGAAGAAGCTGGAGCAAAGCTTTGTGATCAGAGATATGAAATTATACAAAGATTTTCCGGCTTTTATGGAGAATCCCAGGATCTTTAATGAATATCCTGAACTGGCAGCCGGTCTTTTGACGGATTTGTTCCGGATTGACGGTGTGCCGAATAAATCTCTTAAAAGCAAGGCATTCAGTGCTCTGAAGAAAGTAGGACTCGTCAATCTGACCAGGGATGCCTGGAAGGGGGTTAACGCTTTATGATGAGCATAGAAGAAAAACTAGGCTTTAATAAGTTTTACGTAGATGAAAGCAATGCCCATATCATCGTCAAAAAAAGCGACTTTACAGATGAAGAGCTGGTGATTCTGAATAAGATCATCAAAGCATGTCCGGCAGGCTTGTACAGCCTTAATGAAGACGGAACGCTCCGCTTCGACTATGCAGGATGTCTGGAATGCGGCACCTGCCGCATTTTGGCTCAGGGGAAAGTCATTGAGGATTGGAAGTATCCTCAAGGGACTTTCGGGGTTGAGTTCAGATATGGGTAAATGTTTCCATTGATTTACAATGGGGAATGTTTTATAAAGGAGTAAGCTGTCGGAAAAGACTGATACCGATTTCCGATAGCTGCTCTTTTTAGAGTTTTAACTAAATCATAACCTTATGATTAAATTTTTAATTATCAATAACCAATTACAATTTGAACTTTAAGGAAGATTATTAATATGGACTACAATAAGATAAGAGATTTAATCAACAGTAAAGATAAGTTCCTGATGAACCATGGTATAAGGGTAGTAAAAATGGACAAGGGTTATGCTGAAGTCGAGATGGAGATTGAAGACCACAACCTCAATTCGTTTGGTATTCTTCATGGAGGAGTATATTACACATTGGCAGATTCTATTGCAGGACTTGCGGCGATTTCCTGCGGAATCTCTTCTGTGACATTAAGCGGCAGTCTGAATTTTATCAGTTCCGTCAAGCGGGGAAAAATTATCGCAATCGCAGAGGAGATCAATCGCCGCAGAAAAATTGGAATCTATGAAGTCAAAATATATGACCAAGAGCACATCCTAGCTGCGGAAGGTACTTTCACCATGTATTTTACAGGACATGCCCTGGATTGGGCTACAATTTTTAATAGTGTGATGATTTAATATCTCATTTAAGAAGGAAGATAAGAGGCGTATCGGGGGGACGGGTAGTTTAAACGCGATGCAGGCAGAATTGTGCAAATAATCACATTAGAAAAGCAAGTAAAGTTGCATACTTTTATGACAAAAATTTAGAAAGAGGCGATCAGGGTGATCCTTAGTCATGCAATTCCAAATCTAGCCTTCGATAGAGCTCGTATTTCGCCTAAGCAGGAAGCAATTTTCGATTATGATTCCGGCATCCGTTATTCCTACAGTGATCTGGAAAACCGTTCCGAAAAATTAGCCTATTTTTTGACTAAAGAGCTAGGTTTAAAAAAAGGAGATCGTATCGGTTTTATCGCCAGGACTTGCGTGGGAATGTTTGATGCCTTTTACGCATCCTGTAAAACAGGCATTATTATTACTACTTATAACGGTTTACTGAAAACCACGGAACTAATTGGGTTGGTAGAAAACGAAGAGCCCAAAGTCATTTTCTTTTCTGAGTTTTTTCGGGGTAAAGCCTCAAATATCCGGGACACAGTCCGGGGTATTCGGGAGTTCATCTGCTTGGATGATTTTTACGGACCGGAAAACAGATACAGTTACCAGGATATTTTAAAGTGTGAAGTAAAAGAAAAACTGTCACGTCCCCTGATTGATCCGGAAGATCTTCATATGCTTGTGCATACAGGCGGAACCACAGGCACGCCGAAGGCAGCCATTCTATCCTATAGAAGTGTGTTTATGAATGCGATCAGTGAGATTTTGACCTGGCAGTTGACCTGTAAAGACAGCGCCTATATTGCCATGCCTTTATTCCATACGGGAGGTTGGAATTTGCTGACACTGCCTTTACTGATGACGGGGGGTAAATTAGTTCTTGCCTCCGTATTTGATCCGGGAAAGATGCTGAAGATTTCCAAGGAAGAGAAACCTTCAATTTTCATGGGTGTTGAAGCTATGTTTAATTGCATTTCTAATCATCCTGATTTTGCAACCACTGATCTTTCATGCTATAACTGGATGATTAATGGCGGAGGGCCAATTTGTAAAAAGTCCTTGGAGCCCTATTGGAATCGCGGGATCAGAGTGTTTAACGGTTATGGAGCCACTGAAATCGGTCCCAACAATTTGTCTCCGGACGTAGTTAATATGACACTGGAGGAAAACCGTAAAAAAATCAATACTGTTGGCAAGCCGTTTTTCTTCAATCAACTACGCATTGTTGATCCGGAGGGAAATGATGTTCCTCAGGGTAAGCCTGGGGAGCTGCTCTGGAAAGGCGAGCTATCCTTCAGCGGGTATTGGAATCACCCTGAAGCTATGGAAGAGATTATGGTCGATGGCTGGATTCGTTCAGGAGATGTGGGATATATGGATAAAGACGGAGATGTCTATATCTGTGGCCGCTTGAAAAATATGTATATTTCCGCCGGTGAAAATATTTACCCCTTAGAGGTGGAAAGCGTGATTAACTCACACCCTCACGTGAAAAAAAGCTGTGTGATCGGAGTAGCGGATAAGAGGTTGGGTGAGGTAGGCAGAGCACTCGTTGTTCCAAATGAAGGTTATGATTTGGCGCCGGAAGAACTGAAGGAATACCTGATTGAAAATCTATCTTCCATCAAAAGGCCCAAATATATTACCATAGTTGAATCTATTCCCCGAAATGAAGTTGGAAAGAAGGATATGCGCTTGATTCAAGAAATGTATGGTACGGTTA
The DNA here is from genome assembly GCF_002224645.1 of Dehalobacterium formicoaceticum. NCBI lineage: Bacteria > Bacillati > Bacillota > Clostridia > Eubacteriales > Peptococcaceae > Dehalobacterium > Dehalobacterium formicoaceticum. Next base: position 2,220,083 of record NZ_CP022121.1, read on the forward strand.
AGGAGCGTTAAAAATAAGCCTTTAACTGTCAGGGAAGACAATGGAAATATTTTGCTTTTGGATGAGGAAGTCATTATTGCATCCGGCATCCCATCAAATGATAAGATCTCTGTTCCTGAACCCCCGACCCTGGAAGAAAAAAAGGTCACTCTTTTGATGAAGGGTAAAATATTAAAATTTTCAACGCTGACCTGAGGGCACGTAAAAGACTACTCTTCGATTTCAATTATTTCTGTGGTATGATATTTTCAAGTAGTATTTTGCAGAGCTTTATTTCAGATGGACAAAATATTACGCGATAAAATGCAGTAATAAATTTTATATTTGTGACAAACAAAAAAGCATCTCATAGAGGATGCTTTTTTGATTTAATTGATTAGTTTAATTTAAATTAAAGGCTATCTGCTCTCCGGATTTCTGGACTTTCATCATGGGGGGATTACCGGTTATCGCTATAATACTTATGTGCCGGATTCCACAGATCCTTTCCCCAACGGGCATACAATTGGAGCTATATGGATCTGATCGAAGGAGCATAGTCATAGTCACATCCTCTTTTGTTCCTTGATTTTTTTATAAACTCTTTCTGGGGTCATGGGGATCTCGGTAAAACGTATGCCGATGGCATCAAATACTGCTGTCGCTACAGCTGGTGCCGTAGGTACCAAGCCACATTCTCCTACACCCTTGGCGCCAAAGGGGCCGGTGGGATCAATGGATTCCACATACATGGCATCAATCTCCGGAATATCCATGGCGGTGGGCAGGAAATATTTATGGATGCCGGTGTGTTGAGGTTTACCTTTATCGTCCACAAGAATTTCTTCTCCCAGGGCATAACCGAGACCCATTACCACGCCACCTTCAATTTGTCCTTCCACAATTTTGGGATTGATAGCCCGACCTACGTCATGGGCGGCTGCTACCTTAATGATCTGGATCACACCGGTTTGGGTATCTACCTCTACCTCTACAAAGTGTGCATGCCAAGGCGGAGCATTAGCCGGAATGATACGACCTACACCGATAAATTGTTTATTTCTCAGATGGGCATAGTAGGCCAGATCCTTAAGAGTGATACTTGTGAACTTGGCGTTCCCCATTTTACAGGCATCACTGCCGTAGCAGATGCCAAAGGGCTGTCCTTGAATATGGACCATACCTTCTTTGATATCTAATCGTTCTGCCGGTGTATCTAAAAGATCCGCCGCATATTCTAATATTTGTTGTTTAGCATCTTGCGCCGCGGCAATAACGGCTGTTCCGGCGGCATACAGGGTGCGGCTGGCATGGCTGCCAATATCGAAGGGAGTGGTAAGAGTATCGGCAAAGGTCATATATATTTGCTCCATGGAAATACCTAAAACTTCGGCTGCTAACTGGGGCAGGGTGGTGGTTGTGCCGGTACCGATATCCGGAACACCGGAGGATAACAATACGGAGCCATCCTGCTGTATCGTGATTAAGGCATTATCATAGTCGACACAGAAGGGCCAGGAGTTGCTGACATGGGTACCTACACCCATACCGATGCCCCGACGTTTTGTGTCTCCCGGTTGATTTAATTTACCCCTTCTTTCCCAGCCGATACTTTGAGCGGCTTTTTCCATACATTCCATAAGCCCGGTGGAGGAGCAAGCATAGGGCAGGCACCAAGTGTCTCCCACCTGCATAATGTTTTTCCGATGGAGCTCTAAAAGATCCATGCCTAATTTTTCTGCCATCATATCTACCATGGATTCAATGGCAAACATGGCTTGGGGATTTCCAAAACCTCGCATAGCACCGGCAGGGGTGCGATTCGTATAGACGGTATATCCCTGATAACTTTGGTGGGGAATGCGGTAAACAGACAGACCCATTGCTCCCAGGACTCCAGGTACCTCTCCCCCAAAGCTGCAGTAGGCGCCGCCGTTCAACCTTGATTGAAGCTGAATGGCATGAAAGGTACCGTCTTTTTTGGCACCTAGCTTGATGGTTACGTAACCCCCGTGTCTGGTATCCGAAGCGATAAAATCTTCTTCACGGGAATAGACTACTTTTACCGGATGACCGGAAAGCTGTGCCAGGGCAACAGCTATGGGTTCCGCTTTGGCGCTGAGACCAATACGGACGCCGAATCCTCCCCCTACATAAGGGGGATTAAGGACACGAACCTTACTCTGGGGGATACCAAAGATTCCGGCTAAAATCATTTTGCTGGGGTGGGGTGTTTGGGTTGTGGAATAAACTGTAATTTCTCCGTTGGTGCCCACACGAGCTACTGCAGCCTGGGTTTCTAACTGAACTTGTTTTTGCACCGGAAGCTTAAATGTTTCTTCAAGAACCAGATCGCATTCGGCAAAGCCGGCCTCTGTATCCCCCAGTTGAATATTGACAATCTCCCCGGAAATATTTTTCCCGGTTTTGCTTTCATGAATGATTGGAGCATCTTCTCTGATGGCATCTAAAGGATCAAAAACAGCAGGTAACAGCTCATACTCTACCTTGATCAGCTTCAGGGCTTCCGCGGCTGCCTCCTCGCTGACTGCGGCAACAGCGGCGACCTCATCTCCCACATAGCGCACCACCTGATCAAAGATATATTGATCCAGCACCGGTGTGAGATGAGGTACGGTAAAAGTCATGGAAGCAGAAGTATTAAACAATACCCGGGGGGTATTTTCCCAGGTGGCGACAGCTTTGACGCCAGGATATTTTTCTGCTTCCGAGGTATCAATTGATAAAATTTTGGCGTGAGGATGGGGACTTCTTAAAACCTTACCATGAAGCATGCCGGGTAAATTCAGATCGCTGGAAAAGGTGGCCGTTCCGGTGACCTTTTCCAAAGCATCATTTCTGCGAATATTTTTCCCAACGATATTAAAGGTTTGCACAAGAATCCCTCCCTTTTTGGCACTTTACTTCTTCATTTTTTGCTTTTTCTATTTCTTCAGCCGCTCTTTGGATGGCCTTCTCAATTTTCACATAGCCTGTGCAGCGACAGATATTTCCGCCGATCGCTTCCTTAATTTCTTCTGAGGTAGGGTGAGGTCTATGATCCAACAAGGCCTTGGCAGACATGATCATCCCCGGGGTACAAAAGCCGCATTGGACTGCCCCTTCATCCATAAAGGATTCCTGGAGGGGATGCACCCCATTCTTAGGAGCAATCCCTTCAATGGTTTCAATCACTGAGCCAAAGGCCTTCATCGCGGGGATCATACATGAGTTTACGGCAATACCGTTCATAATTACGGTACAGGCTCCGCATTCTCCTTTGCCGCAGCCTTTTTTTGTGCCGGTTAAGGTCAGCTGATCCCGCAGAATATCAACCAGCATTGCCCCATGAGCAACCAAGACTTCTGCAGCCTCTCCGTTTAAGGTGAATTTTAGGTTAAACATAGCGGAAGTGCCTCCTTTACATTAAATGATTGTCCTGCTTGATTTGTTGTATTGCCTGATCAAGGGCTCTTTGTACCAATACCGGTAAGACATTGATACGATATTCTCTTGAGCCGCGAATCAGGCTGGTACGGGGATTAGCTTCCTTGGCAGCTAATTGGGCAGCTTGCCTAATTGTGTCCGGTGTGACGGGGACATTCTGCAGAAAAGCTTCTGCTTCCATTGCATGAGTGGGTTTGGGACCTACAGGCGCCATCACGATGGCTGCTCTGACAAAGCCTTCCAGTGAAGCATCCAGTGTAACATTAACAGCCACATTTAACATCGGCAGTGCCAGAGCCTTTCTTTGCTCCAGACGAATAAAAGCGGAGCTTTGATTTTTCTGGGGCAGAGGAATGATCACGCCGGTGACCAGTTGCGCCTGGCTATTGACAGCGCTTTTTCCCGTGCCCAGATAAGCATCATCCAAGGGCAAAGTGCTTAAGCTCCCTTCGGACATCATCTCAATGCGGGCATCTAAGGCACTTAAGGCAACAGCTCCGTCTGCTGCCGGTTGGGCATTGATAATATTTCCCACCAAGGTGGAAATATTTCTAATTTGTAAAGAACCTACTTTACCGGAAGCTGCAGCCAAGGCCGGGAAGTGTTTTTGAATGTGGGGCGATCTGGTAATCTGGGTATGGGTCACGGCGGCGCCGATGCGCATGAAATTTTCTTCCACCGTGATTTCTGCCAGTTCGGAGATGTGGGTGATATCCACCAGTTTGGCCGCATGCTTTTTTTCATCCGCGAGATCCAACAATAAATCTGTACCACCGGCAATAATCCGAGCTTGACCTTGATTTTCCTTGAGGAAAAATAGGGCATCAGAGACTGATTTTGCGAAATAATACTCCTCTATCATGAGCATGAACCTCCTTTTCCTTTGTCAATAAGATTTCAGGGAAGCAATTTGTCGTATGCAGCAAGTGGTAGTGCAAAGTGAAGTGAACTCGTTCAGCTAAAGCTGAACATCGGGGCTTCAGATGGGGAATCTACCCCACCTGAAGTGAAAATAGGAGCTCCCACTTATAGAAGTAGGAGTCTTGGAATTTTATAAATATAGAAAGTGAAGTTTAAAATGAAATACGGAAAATGGTTGATGTGATATATGTGATATGTTTAGAGCAAGAAGGGTGCCAAAAAGGAGATTCTCCGCAAGCTAAGCAGGAGTAGAAAGGAAAGGAATGCAATAATTTGGCAGCCGAAATTTCGGCTAAGGAAACCAGAAATAATCAGGTTTAGACAGGGCATTATAAAGGAAAATGCTATGATTTATCTATGACCGATAAAATTTATTTATTTATGGGGTAAATAGCCGAAAAAACGGCATTGCCGAAATTACGGCTATTTACTTTAAAAATAATCTATCAATTTTGTTCATTTTTCCAGTATCGCAGGGTTCGAGGGGTAATACCCAAAAGCCGGGCCGCTTCTTTTTGATCATTTTCTGTTTTTTTCAGGACCTCCATAATGAGTGATTGCAGGAAAAGGCATTTTTCATGCTCCCATTTTTCCAGGATGTCCATAAACTGAATGGAATCCTGACTCATAATGAAATGCAATTGATTTTTACGCCAGCTGGCCCAGTCTATGCTCTGTTCCTCAAAAAGTGCCATGGGGACAGAAGTGTCCAGAATATGCTTGGGCAGGACATGAACCGGTATTTCCTTTTCCTCACATAGGGTTAAAGCACGGATGATGATATTGGATAGCTCTCTCACATTCCCGGGCCAGGAATAATTCATTAACGCTTCAATGGCCTTCGGGGTAAAAGAAATCAAAGAACCTTCCCCTTTTTCCGGTTTATTTTTATCAATAAAATATTGAATGAGCAGGGGCAGATCTGCCTTTCTCTCCTTTAAGGGTGGCAGCAGCAGCTTAACCACATCTAATCGATAGAACAGATCCTCACGAAAATCCCCGCCCTGCACAGCTTGCCTTAGATTTTGATTGGAAGCGGCGATAATGCGCACGTCTGTTTTAACAGGTGTTTCCCCGCCCACGCGAAAAAACTCTCCTGTCTCTAAAACCCGCAGCAGCTTTAATTGGATGGCCGGGGAGGCGCTATTAATCTCGTCCAGAAAAAGAGTGCTGTTGTGAGCAATCTCAAAAAATCCTTTTCTGGTGCCTGATGCCCCGGTAAAGGCACCTTTTTCGTAGCCGAATAACTCACTCTCTAATAAGGACTCGGTCAGGGCACCGCAATTAACAGGAATGAAAGGTTGGTTTGCCCGATGACTATGGCCGTGAATAAAGCGCGCTAAAAGCTCCTTGCCGGTGCCTGTTTCTCCTTCGATGAGAATGGGGATTTTTTTGTTGGCGATTTTTTTACCCAGGGTCAGCACCTGTTTCAGGGGACTATTTTTGGCCAGGACAATGCCGTAGTTTAAAGCATCTGTGTCTAATTCCGGAGTGAAATAGGGCTTCGCGTCCCGGATCTCCTGGAGCACCTGATCCAGGATTTCATCCAGTTGATTCAGATCGTCAAAAGGCTTGTCAATATAGTCATCAGCACCGTATTTGATGGCTTCTACGGCAGATTTAATGGTGCTGTAGCCAGTCATAATAATCACACGGCAATGGGGGTTAGAAGCTTTTATTGCTTTTAGCAGGCTGATACCATCGTCATCAGGAAGCTTCAAGTCCACCAAGGCCAGATCGTAACTGTTATTAGAAAAACATGTCCGGGCATCCTTGCCGGAATAAGCTACCTGAACAGTCAGGCCTTTTTCCTCCTGAAAATAGAAGGAAAAGAAGGTACATACCTCTACTTCATCATCAATGACGAGAATTTTTGGCTGCTCCATAACTTTGACCTCCTTATCCTGGGAAACCACCCCTTTGAATTATATACTCAAAGGGGAAGCATTAAGGAAAATTTGCTTCCTTTACCTAATTCGCTCCAGACCTCAATCCTGCCTCCATGGGTTTGGGCTATACCCAGGCTGAGGGGAAGTCCCAGCCCTGTACCTCCTGTCTGGGCCCTCAAGGTAAAAAACGGTTGAAAGATTTTATTCAAATTTTTTTTAGAAATGCCTTCGCCGTTATCTTCCACAGTCACCACCGCCCAGGTGGTTCTTGTTTTAATATCGTCGGTAAGGGTGGTGCTGACCGTAATGGTGCCATTTTCGCTTTTTTGTAATGCGTCCCGGGCATTCAAAAGAAAATTAATCACCACCTGCTCCAATTGGAGCTTGTTACCCAGCAAAGGAGGAATATTTCTCAGATAGTTTTCTTGAATGGTAATATTATTTTTTTCAATCTGATAAGAAATAAGGGATAGACTGTTTTTTACCACATCATTAATTAGCACAGTTTCTAAGGCTACATTATCCTGTCGGGAAAAGGTGAGCAGGTTTTGGATGATTTTTTTGCTGCGCTGGCCGCAGTTTCTGATATCAGTCAGGAGCTTAGTGGATTTATCTTCCGAGAGGGGTTTCCTTAAAAGTAAATCGGAGTTGCCAATAATTGCGGTCAGGGTACTGTTCAACTCATGAGCCACTCCTGCGGCCAGCTCCCCAATGGAAGCCATTTTTGCCGATTCAAAGAGCTTGTATTCCAGCAACCGTTTTTCCGTGATATCTTGAATATAGAGCACCATATTACTGACTTTTTCCTGACCGGTTCTGACAGGGTAAGCAGAAACAAGATAAATCTTTTGCTGATCAGCACTGATCAGCTCCTTGGTGATGGATTCGCCCTGGATAAAGGCCTCTCCCACGGGACAGAGCTGCAGGTAGCCGTGACAGCGATAACAGATCTGATAACATTTCGGTCGTTGGGGAGAGGCAGAGATCTCCGGATGCTGGTTGTGTCTTAAGACGGTGTAGTTCTGATCCATAAGAAACAATTGATCCGGAACTGCTTGGAAGGTTTGTTCCCAATCTGCTTTAATTCTGGAAATTTGGTTAAAAAAGCTGAGTGTTTTTGAGGCATACGGCTAATTGATCCGCTAATTGCTGAACAAAAAGAAAATCCTGCTCCCGGTAGGCATAGGTGTTTTTGCTGCCGAAGTTAAGAGCACCGATGACTTCATTATTAACCAAAAGAGGTGCCATAATGGCGGAACGGATAGGAAGAGAAAGTAAATCCTCATCCTCCTGATATTGATGCGGGTCGTTGGGGATATCCTGACGCAAGAAACAGTGCTTGTCATGGATTGCTTTCCAAGGGGCTGAATTTTCAGCATGAAGCACCCATCCCTCCCCTAAAATTTTTTGATCCTTGGGGATACCGGATTTAATAATCAACTGATTGTTTTCAATGAGACAAAAGCTTAATAGATCGTAAGGTAATACCTTTTTCAAAGGTCCGGCAACCTGATGGATGATTTCATCATAGGACATTTCCACATTGATGCTTTGGGCAATGCGGTTAATGATGGTTAACCGTTTATTTTGCCTGGTGAGTTCCTCGATAACATCATTGATTTCGGCCAGATGGCTTCTTTCGGCTATGAGTTTCATGATGGGGACCCCTCCCGGATAAGAATCATATTGATAGAATTCAAGAGATTGGTTTAATTTCCTTTAAAAAATAACGCTTGTTTTTGCACATACTCAAAAAGTGGGGGGGGACAAAGGGACAGGTTCCTTGTCCCCCGAGTTTATTTCTGGTAGAATAACACTGAGGGTGCGCCAGTTCGATGCTATAAAGATAGACAGTGGAAAGCCGGCACGTTTAGGTCTAGCCAGTCACCGTTATCCAAACTTGGGGCTGAAGCCGTGAGGTAAGGATTAAGCGTAGGCAGGATACCAAGCGAGCCGTAATGCATGCATTGTATCTTGGAGACCTGGTATATTCACCGCAGGGGTAATAAAAAATATTGAAGTATATAAATGGGGTAGTATTAATGATAATGAATATTTAGGAAAACAAACAGGAGTAGATATCGATTTTACCTTGGAAATATTCCCCAAAGATATGATCAAAGCGGTTGAATTATTAAGGGGATTCATGAATGAAAACAATGAGGATAAGTGTTTGGAATATGAGGAGAAATACCTAATATCAGATCAGAAAGTCATGTTTTATTTTGCTCAGCATGATATTTATGACATTAATGAACTCAAGCAATTAGAAATAAGTAAAAGAAATAAGATCATAGAAGCTGAAAAATCAAAAAAAGGGGTAACAATTAGGCAATTATCCAGAATCACCGGGATAACAAAAAGTGTAATTGATCGGACAGAGGGACAATGTACCTGTCCCCTTGTCCCGCCCCTTGTCCCGCCCTTGTCCCGTGCATACTCCCGTAGAAATAGCAAGTTACCCTGGTTTTATTCCTTATAATGGATATCCCAAGGATTGGTAATCATTTTCGTGTGAACTTATTGACATTCAAAAAAAACAGTCAAGTCAACATCCGTTAGTCCTGCTTCTTCTCGAGCCAACTTATCCCGGTAAAATGTTTAGATAGGCAAATAGTTAGCTGTTCAAGAAAACTATAATGTGTTAAAATATAGCTGTATCGAAAGAATGATTAAGGCATATATTATTTATAAAGGAGGGATTTGAATGGCCACATCATCTTTTAACAAGGATTTTACGCTGAATACCAAGAAGGCTGTGGAGTCATTCGAGAGAATAATTTCCACTCCTACAAAAAGCAAAAAAATAAATAGAAATTTGGTATCGCCTGAAAAAGAGAGGCGAGGTGAGCAGAAATTAAAACAAATGTTATCTCGCTGAAACGATTAATAGAAATAAGTGATGAGGCTAAAGCTCAGGAACTTATTTCTATTTTTGTTTGTACAAAAGATGCAGACATTGAAAATTTCTTGAAGGACAGAGCGATCCAGTTTGAGAAACTAGGTAGGAGTAGAACTTTTTTCATCTATAATGAGGATGAGGACGAATTTCAAATTCTGGCATATTTCACTCTTGCAATTCAGGTGCTAAAAATTCCAGAAGATAAGTTATCTGGGAGAAAAGCGAAATTACTTGATGGATTTAGTTCTAAAATCAAAGGAGATAAAATTACTGAATTCCCATCGATACTAATTGGGCAACTTGGTAAAAATGAAATGTACCAAGATAAGATTTCCGGAGAAGAAGCTTTAGAATATTGTCTGGCAACAATTCTTGAAGGACAAGTTCGATTAGGTGGAAGAATAATCATGTTGGAGTGTAAAAATATTCCTTATCTTATCGATCTATATGAAAAGTTCGGTTTTAAGGTTTTGGAGAAAGATTACGAAAAAGACGAACTTCTGCAGATGATCAAAATTCTTAATGAGGATGAGATAATCGAAACTAAGGAATGGGGTCCGGTGCTGTAGAACGGCATTTTACCGGGAAACCAAAAAGTGTAATTGATCGGATATAGGGACAATGTACCTGTCCCCTTGTCCCGCGGTATCTTTTTTGAATCTCACGAAGGAAAGAACAGATGTGGTTACATTTGTAAGTAGTTATAATTAACTGGAGGGTGATTATGACCCCGAAAACCGAAGAATTTAAAGCGGCAATGTCAATCGTCCGCGAGCAAATAGCCGCCGCCAAAAGGCGAGGAACACACAGAGGTTTTATCGATTATCACGGATGCATCTCTGTGACGAAGGAGTTTATCAGCATCCTGGAGGGAGCGGGAAAGTCTGCGGAGCGTGGTGAGTTCACTTACGCATATTCCGTTGCGGCGCTTGTCCTCGTAAACCTTGCCAAACTAGCCGGTTCTGCCGATGATAGTGCGGGCGGTATCACAGACGCTCGTGGCTATGTCGATGATGTTTTGGAAAAAGTCTGCTCAGGCGTATCATACAGTTCGACTGACGCAGAGTTTATTTTCCTGCAATCCATCAAAGACAGCCAGAACAAAGCGTTTGATGGTTGGGACGAGTTCGCCTACGACCTGCTTCGGCCTACGGCGAGGCTTGCCACTCCAAAGAACGTCGGCAAATTGTACGCTGCTCTTGACGAATTCAGCGCGAAACTGTCGAAAAAGGCTTATTCATCGTGGTACTTGGAGTGTGACAGCCTTGTTCGGCTTCAGGCTGTTACGGCGGTTGACGGTGACGCGGCGGCGGAGCGTTTCATTGTCGGTAACCTCAAATATGATGGTGTTCGGCGCGTTGCCATCCAACGGGCTGTCGGCAAAGGGGATTACGCAGCCGCCGAAATGTTGTGCATCGACAAGATAAATTCCACCGACCTCGATTACCATTGGACGCGGGAGTGGTACGACCGGCTTTTCGACATTTACCGCAAAAAGGGAGACAAAAACAAGCAGTCAGACCTCGCTGAGGATTTGCTCCTCAACAAACGAGATACCAAGTATTACAATATCCTGAAACAACTACTCATTGAACAAGGAGAATGGGGGGCGAGATATCCGTACCTTTTGGAGCGGCTCGGTCAAAGCATGATGTACCATGCGTATTTGGGCATTCTTTCCAAAGAGAACGAAACGCGCCGAATGCTTGCAGTGTTTCAATCCTACCCGTCCTGCGTCTTCGACTACGGCAAACAGATGTCGGCAGCGTTCCCACAGGAAACCTTCGCACTCTGCCTTGACGAAATCCGTAAACAAGCTGCCGAAGCAGACAACCGTATCAAATACAAGAAGGTATGCAATCTCGTTAAAAAGCTGTATGAATTCGGTGGTATCTCCGAAGCCCAGAACATTATATCCGAAATGATATCAAAGTACCCACGCCGCCCGGCGATGCTCGAAGAACTAAACGGTTTATCTTTGAAAATGCAAAAATTTGGGCTGAAGGGCTAATAATCACATGAGTAATTAGTCAGGCAATAAATTTATTTGAAGCAAATAGCAAATTAAAGAAAGCATCTCATAGAGGATGCTTTTTTGATAAAAATTTAATCCTTGAAAATTGTTTAAAACTGTTAAAAGTAAAACAAATAAAATAAATGAAGATAATGTTATAATATAAACATATATGAGCATATATGCTTATATTATAAGAAATTATTTACTATTAATACTTAATACTGAGAGTTAGCTTAGCATCTGAAAGGAGAAATTATCATGGAACAGGTCCTGATCAAAACTCATCAGCTGACGAAACGATACGGCACAGTCCCGGTGGTCAACGCCCTTAACCTTGAGGTTAAAAGAGGAGAAATCTTTGGTTTTCTGGGACCTAATGGGTCCGGGAAAACCACGACCATTAAAATGCTGACCGGCCTGCTGGAGCCCAGTGCAGGAGAGGCTTATATCTGTGGTTACGATATTAAAAAGCAGCCCACTGAAGCCAAAGCACTGATGGCTTATGTCCCGGATCAGCCCAAAGTATACGGAAAACTTTCGGCACGGGAGTTTTTGCAGCTGGTGGCCTCCCTTTACCGTATGCCCAAAGCTATCGGCGCCCAGCGAGCGGAGATGTTGTTGGAGATGTTTGGCCTTTCAGACCGGGCCGACGAACTCTTGGAAGGTTATTCCCACGGCATGCGCCAAAAAGTGGTGTTGTCTTCGGCCTTGATTCATCAACCCCAAGTAATCCTCCTGGATGAACCCACCGTTGGCCTTGATCCGGCCAGCGCCCGCTTGCTCAAGGATATCCTGCAAGAATTGGCAAAACAGGGAGCGGCCGTTTTGGTCTCCACCCATATTCTTGAGATTGCCGAGCACATGTGTCACCGGGTGGGCATTCTTAAGGCAGGAAAACTGATCGCCCAAGGCAGTCCGGAGGAATTGCGTCAAATGGCCGGTCACACCGGAGAGAGCCTGGAAGATATCTTCCTTGAACTTACCGGGGGCCAGGAAAATGATGAATTGCTCAAGAGTCTGGGGGGAGATAGCCAGTGAAGATTAATTTACCTCCTCCCCTAGAGTCTCCGCCGCCTGCTCAATCCTTTCTTGATGACTTGATGCTCCTCACAAAAAATCAAATGCGGGTAACCTGGAACAAATGGCATCATCGACCTAAGAAGACTTTGGTTTTAATAGGTTTACTTTTGGTTTGGGTGCTTAGTTTTATTTTTTATTTAGGTTCTTTGGCTTATGGTGCCATCGGCAATGTACCATATGAATTTGGTCAGGGTTTACTCAGCCTGATATTTATGAGCGGTTTGGCGGCCCAAATCTTTTTTGGCATTACGGCGGCTTTTGCTTCCCTTTATATGTCCGAAGATCTGGAGCTGTTATTTATGGCGCCGGTGTCCCTTAAGGCGGTTTTTGCCGTGAAGTCCCTGAGTGTATTGGTCAGCAATTTTATTATTGCCGTGCTTTTTGTGCTGTTACCGGGAATTTTTTATGGTTTGCTGTTTCAGGCTCCAGGGTTCTTTTACCCGATTGTCCTCCTTGTCGCCTTAGGGTTGCTGGCTATTGGTACCGCCCTGGCCGAACTGCTGAACCTATTGGTGATGCGCATCGTTCCGCCTCATCGCAGCAAAGAGGCCGTTGGCTTCATTGGGGCTTTGGCGGGAATTATCATTGCGCTCCTGTTTCAAATTCCCAATATGATGATGGAGCGGGGAGAACAACTGGATCTCGCCTCCTGGCTGGCCGGTAATGCTCAATTCCTTGATGCCATGAACTTCTTTCCCTGGGGATGGGGCGCCAAGGCCTTAGTTGACGCCATGTCAGGCCATGTGCCGGGTGCACTGGGCTGGAGCTTACTCATCTTGTTGGTGGGAGTTTTGCTTTTTGGCTTCGCCTTCAGCTTTGTTGAACGGGGCTTCCGGCGGGGATTTATTTCTTTAAGCCAGGGAGGAGGCGGCCGTCGCCCCAAGAAGAAAGGAAAGGGCAAAGAGCAAATAACGACAACCCCCTTAACGGAAAAGGTTCTTGCGCATCAGCTATTGGCAGTTAAACCGGGGGAGGAAATTGGGTATGGGAAGGTCTCACGATTCGCCGGCATCTGGGCGGTGGCCAAGAAGGATTTACTCTATTTAAAACGGGATACCCGGGAGTGGTTTGGCTATTTAACTCCCCTGATTATCATGGCCTTCTTTATTGCCCAGTATCTCTTTGGTGGTTCGGAGGGGTCACGTGCTTCACTGATTACTATTTTTATCATCTATACAGTGATGTTCAGCGGCAATATGGCTCTCCAGTCCTTCGGCCGGGAAGGTGAATCTGACTGGTTGCTGAACTCGGTGCCTCTGGCCGGTTGGCCGGTGGTCTTGGGCAAATTATTAGGTGCGGTGCTGCCCACCTTAGTGCTGATGGAAGCGATGCTGGTGGGAACCGGGATCGCCGTCAGGCTGAGCTTTCAGGTACTTATTGCCTTGGCTGTGGGGGCGGTCTTTCTTTCCCTGGGTTCAAGCGCTATCGGTCTTTTTTATTCCATCAACAACAGCCGTTATAATCCGGAGAGACCCCAGCAGCGCATTGCCCCGGGTGCCTCCCTGTTTATGTATCTGATTAATCTGGTCTTCATCATGTTTCTGGCCATAGGGATCACCTATATGCTCCGTCCCGCTGAATTAATCGCTGTTTTGGAACTGTTTCCTCCCGCAACCTTCGAAGGAGGTTTTCTGTCCGCGGTCATTTATGGACTCTACCTTTTAAGCAGACCCTTGTTTTGGCCCGCCTGGATGGGGATGCTCACAGGGATCCTGGTTACCGGGGGTGTGTGGTCCGTGATGTTTTTCGGTTTTATAGCAGCTACTGTGCGCCAAAGCCGGAAAGGCTTCAGGGTGGAGCTGGTGACCGGTAAGAAAAAGAAAAAGAAAAAGAGAAAGGAAAGCAAATGAACTAAATTAAAGGTTCACCAATGGTGAACCTTTATTTCTTAACTTTTAAACTTTTAAACTTTCTAACTCCATTATCTGATAATCATCATGAATCTCAAACATAGATTCATCAACATCATCAGACATTTCCACTATATCCATAGTCATTGTTCCATCATCTGGGATGATTTCCATCCCATCTAAACTATCACCATTAAAATAATATAATAGTTATATTCCCAACAACATACTCCTCGTAGTTTCTATTATCTCCCATAAAAGTTGCCGATCCTGTGCCAACATATGTAAGGTTATCAGCGTCAATTTGTGTAACCTCGTTCCTGGTATTAAAATTTATTATGTCATGAAAAAATTATAATTGCGATATGAAGGTGTAAATTTCATTGTCATTCACTCCGCCGGTTTATCTCTTCTCCTTTGCGTGATATAATTTGACATAAGGTAATTTGTGACAAATCCTTAATCAGAGTAGATTTACCGATAAACAAACCGATGGCGGAGGAAAAGCATTTATGCCACGGATAATAAAAAAAGATGATCGGAAATTATGCGCCTATTTCACATCTTCCAGCTTTGTTATTGAAGAGGATCTAGAAGAGGATCTATTAGAGTTAGAATTAGAATTAGAACCAAGGTACTGATTTTTTGTTTGCTGCCCTGCCTTATATGGTGCAGTGCAGATATGTCAACGCAAAAAAACTAAGGGAGGAGAAAACTTTGTGCAAGCAAATCACAGTATGACTAATGCTTATACAACCGATTTTTATACAACGGATACGAAAATATCAGATGTTGTAAATGATCCGGTATTTGGTAAGTATGGCAGATTGATTTTTCCTGTAGGCGGCGGATATTACAGTGGCACTACATTAGGAGAACTCCGGCTGATATGGTATAACAATATTGATCCGGCAAAGACGGTGGAGATTGCAAATTATATGAAAGGTCAGGCCGAAGCTGATGAGGCTGTCTTTTTTGATATTTATACTGATGAAGAAAAAGCCTTTGATCCGGACAAAGAAAATACTGGATTATTCTTTTTTAAGGGAACTCCTGGCGAAAGATTTGCCGTGTGCAATGCGGGAGGCGGTTTTGCTTATGTAGGAGCTATGCAGGACAGTTTCCCCCATGCACTTGAATTATCCAAAATGGGATAAAGGCTTTTGCATTGATTTATCGTCCGGGTGCACAAACAGCTTGTGAGGACTTGGCGCGGGCGATCAGCTTTATTTTTGAACATGACGGGGAATTGGAGGTAAATATCGATGGCTATTCCTTATGGGGCGGCTCGGCGGGTGCAAGAATGGCGGCGTGGCTTGGTTCCTATGGAACAGCAGCTTTTGGAGAAGTTGAACTGCCCCGTCCCGGAGCAGTAATCATGCAGTATACAGGACATAGTGATTATACGGAGAATGACCCGCCCACATACGTATGCGTCGGTGAAAATGAGGGCATTGCAAGCTGGCGAACCATGGAAAACCGCTTGAATCATCTGAGCGCGAAGGGAATCGACACGGAGTTTCATAAATACCCAAACCTCGGTCACGGCTTTGGTCTTGGAACCGGAACTGCCGCTGAGGGATGGATAAATGATGCAGTGGCTTTTTGGGAAAAACAGAGTTTTTAATCAGGGAAGGAGCATAAAACAATGAAAAAAATAACAACCATCTTTATGAGTCTGATGCTGATATTCAGCCTTACGGCTTGCGGCAACAGTAAGCAGGCAGAGAATACCACCCCTATGCCATCTTCCGAACAAGAAAGAGAAACCACCTCTGCTCTTGCCGGCTCAGAAAAAACGAAAGGCACAAATGGCAAAACGCTTGTTGTTTACTTTTCAGCAACCGGTAATACAGAAGAGGTCGCAAATTACATTGCAGCAGCTACTGGGGCAGAGCTCTTTGAAATAGAACCGGTGGAGCCGTACAGCAAGGAGGATTTGGACTGGAGAAACGAAGACAGTCGGGTTTTTTATGAACATGATCATCCCGATGCCAGAGATGTAGAACTTGTGACGACAACAGTTCCTGATTGGGCGTCCTATGATACGGTTTACTTAGGTTATCCTATCTGGTGGGGGAATGCAGCATGGCCGGTGGATGGTTTTATCGAAGGGACTGATTTTACGGGGAAAACAGTGGTGCCTTTCTGTACTTCTTCAAGCTCCGGTTTGGGTGAAAGCGACGAGCTGCTGAAGAAATTGGCGGGAACAGGAAACTGGCTGGCAGGTGAGCGGTTCCAATTAAACTCCTCAGAAGAGACTGTGAAGGCTTGGATAGAAGATTTGGGATTATAAAAAATGAAATTAAGAGAGGTTTAAGGTATATCATGAATAGACCTTATGTAGTCTGCCATATGCTCACTTCATTAGATGAGATGGAAAAATTGACGGGGAGTTTTTCTCCGCACCGGAATGCAAGCCGGCACTTGCGGAATATGAAAACATTCGGGGCTTTTATCGTTGTCAGGCAACCCTTTAAAGGCAAACAGGGGACGGTTCTTTGTTTTACCACCGGTAAATCTTATTAGCAGTAAAACGTTAAGTCTTGATATCTGAGTTAAACAAAGAACCGTCCCCTGTTCTACCCCTCTTGTCCTTCACTCCGCCGATTTATCTCTTCTCCTTTGCGTGATATAATTTGACATGAGGTAATTTGTGACAAAACCTTAATCAGAGTAGATTTGCCGATAAACAAATCGATAGCGGAGGAAAACATTTATGCCACGGATAATAAAAAAAGATGATCGGAAATTAAACGCCTATTTCACATCTTCCGGCTTTGTTATTGAAGAGGAACTATTAGAGTTAGAATTAGAACCAGAACCAGAACCAGAGGATCCCATCAAGTCCTGGATGAAGCAATTCAAGGAAGACAAATACAGTGCCTTGTTTCACCTTGGCTTTCAGAAAAGGGGAAAGTGGTTTTCGCCTGCCCTCGAATATCTCCATCATATTGTAGAGCTGCTCATTAGAAAAATCAGCCAACAGGCGGATCTCGAAATCAGCCGGGATGCTGTTCAGGCTGATTTGCAAAATGATGAGGTGGAAAGGCTTAAGGAGGAAATTCCCTTTGCGATTGGCATGGAATATATCGATGCGGACTGGATTCGAAAGCTTTGGGAATCATTGTTTACTGTTTTCCGGACGGAAATCAGGGACTATGATGGTACCGTTAACAGGTACTTTGCGGAATATAACTCCAATATTAATGTGGCAGGCAGGGTATTTTTTCACTTGGTCGAAAATGTTGAAAATGTCGCAAATAATGTTGAGCATGAGAATAAGGAAGGAAGATTCCCTTTTGCTTTTATGGCCACTTATTCAACCAAACCGGTCAAGAGTAAGCGGGCAGTACACACACCTTTGAAAAATGCCTTAGAAGAATTTAAAGGCGAGGAAAAGAAGCTGCTTAACCTCATTTCAACAGTCATCAAGGCGGCAGAAAAGAGCAGCTTTATCTCAGAATTGCTGGAAAGCGGGGAATTATTCTCACCCCTAAAGCTCACTACTGATGAAGCATACATTGTTTTAAAGGAGATGCAGCTTTATGAGGAGGCCGGCATCATGTGCCGGGTTCCGGATTGGTGGCGCAAAAGGAGTAACTCTATCCGGCTTACGATTACAGTGGGAGAAAAAGAACCGTCCAAGGTGGGGTTGGATGCTATTATGGATTTTTCACCTACTTTTAAAATCGGAGATGAGTCCCTTACCGTTGAGGAATTAAGGGAGTTTCAGAATATGGCGGAAGGACTTATCCAATACAAAGGCAAATGGGTTGATGTCAGTAAAGATAAGTTGGATGCCCTGCTTCAGGCTTTTGAGAAGGTAAAGAGCTATGGGGAAGAGGGTGAATTATCTCTTAGGGATGCTCTCAGGCTTGAATGGAAGGGGAATGAGCTATTAGATACATCGGCCCAGGAGATAGAAGAGGTGTCCGTTAACAATGGGCAATGGCTCAAAGCCATAAAAGAGAAGCTGACGCACCCGGCAGCATTACGGTCGCTATCTTCTGTACCTTCCGTAGCTTCCGTACCTTCCTTCCATGGATCCCTTAGGCCTTATCAAAGTACCGGTTATCAGTGGCTTAATCAAATGTTTGAGTTGAGATTAGGGGCTTGTCTGGCGGATGATATGGGATTGGGCAAGACCGTTCAGATCATTGCCTATCTGGAAGATGCCAGGGTTCATTCCGGAGGACAGGCCTTGTTGATTTTGCCGGCCTCTCTGATTGGCAACTGGCAGAAGGAAATTGATAAATTCGCACCGGAAATGTCGTACCAGATACTGCATAAGAGTGAATTAAAAGCTAAAGAAGAGATCAAGATTAAAGAAGATTGTTTTCTGTCTATTACCACTTATGGCATGGCAGTCCGGCTGGAAGAGCTTAAAAACAGAAAGTGGGATTACCTGATTTTGGATGAGGCCCAAGCCATTAAGAATCCCGGCACTAAACAGACCAAAGCGATTAAGCAGATTCCGGCGATGATGAGGATTGGGATGACGGGAACGCCTATTGAAAATCGATTAGGTGATTTATGGTCTTTGTTTGATTTTTTGAATCAAGGGCTTTTGGGCACTGCCAAGGAATTTACGAATTTTACGAAAGAGCTGGGGGATCATCCGAGCGGGTATATGAGACTGCGTAAAATGATACAGCCTTTTATCCTTAGAAGGATGAAAACAGATAAAAGTATCATCTCAGATCTGCCTGATAAATTGGAAATGAACGCATACACTACCCTGTCCAAAAAGCAAATTGTTCTTTATCAACAGCTGATTCGTCAAATGGAAAAGGAACTGATGGACGCTGAAGGCATTGCCCGAAAAGGGCTTGTTTTATCCGGCATTATGAAGTTCAAACAGATTTGTAATCATCCGGACCAATATATGGGACGGGAGGAATTTAAGCCGGAACAAAGCGGCAAGTTTGAACAGTTGCGGGAAATTTGTGAAACGATTCGGGAGAAACGGGAGCGGGTTCTTGTCTTTACTCAATTTCGGGAAATGACGGAGCCAATTTCCGATTTTCTGGCGGGAATATTCAATAAAAAAGGTTTTGTGCTTCATGGAGGTACCTCGGTGAAAAGACGAAATGAGATTGTTAGCGAGTTTAATGGAGAACAATATATTCCCTATATGGTGCTATCGCTAAAAGCAGGCGGTGTCGGACTGAATCTGACGGCAGCCAACCATGTGATTCATTTTGACAGATGGTGGAATCCGGCGGTTGAAAATCAAGCCACCGATCGGGCTTTTCGTATTGGACAGCGGAATAATGTTATGGTGCATAAGTTTGTTACCAAAAGTACGATAGAAGAGAAGATCGACGAGATTTTGACAGAGAAACGGAAACTGTCCGGGGACATTTTGAGTGCCGAGGGTGAGCAGTGGATTACCGAGTATAACAATGAAGAATTAATGAAGCTATTCGCATTGGGCGGTGATAAAGTATGAGCGATTATGGATTTCCCAAATATGTATCGGCTGCGGAAAAAAAGGCTAAAGCAGAAAAATCACTGAAAAAATTGAAGAAGAATAATCCGGATCTGGAACCCGTCATCATAGAGGGCAGGACCTTGGCCAAAAGCTGGTGGGGAAAGGCGTGGAACCTAAATCTGGAGAGCTATGCAGATTACAGCAACCGAATCGCCAGAGGAAAAAGCTATGTTCGGAGCAATGCTGTGTTGGATCTAAAGATATCGAAAGGGAGAGTAGCGGCCAGGGTACAGGGGAGCAGGGCTAAACCCTATGATACGGAGATTCGCATTGATATTCTGGACAGCACGAAATGGCACGAAATTTTGAAGTTATGCAATCATAGAATCGATACTTTGGAACAGTTGATCGAAGGCAAATTTCCGAAGGAATTAGAGATTTTATTCACGGATAAAAGGTATTCTATGTTTCCATCCCCCAAGGAAATACATTTTAATTGCAGCTGTCCTGATTACGCCAGTATGTGCAAACATGTGGCGGCAGCATTGTATGGTATCGGTGCCAGATTGGATCAGAGTCCGCTGCTGTTTTTTGAGCTGAGAGATATCGACGGGCGGGAGCTGATCCAAAAATCCATGGAGCAGAAGCTTGATAGCATGCTAAAAAATGCAGGCAGGAAAAGCGAACGGGAAATTGCGCCTAAGGATATCTCGAATATTTTTGGTTTGTAAAGATCCCAGGATCAGTGTGGATTTATTGATTAATAGAATAGGGAATCCTTCAATCAGCAATATTGAAACAGGTTCAATGGTTCAAAACGATAGATCCGGTTTGGCGTGATTTGACCTCAAAAAAAAGCAGCCGATTATAGCTGCTTTTTGATGCTTCTGCGTGGAAGTGGTTGATCCGTAATATTCAGTTGATTTTTTAACGCTGATTGCAATGTTTGAGAAAAATTGGAGTGCTGTAAAAAAAGTACAGTCCACAATCGCAAGGAAATAATATACTAAGATAATATGAAATTTTAAGAAATTCTTCCTGCAATACCTATGAATCAAGGGGAATGTCAATCGTTAGATCATATTTTTTTTCATATTTCATGCTCTTAATATCCAATTCCAGTTTACTGCCTGAACCTGGAAAATGCAGTATCCTGGTGTGGAGAATGGTTCCGTCCGGTTTTTTATCGTATTGGTCCGAGGTTGTTTCTATCAGATCTGCCTTTTTGTTGTCTATGATCAGGTCTATCTGGGTGAAGAGCACATTTTCTTCAGTTGTGATTTTGATAAACGTGTCCCCATTTTTATGAAATACTTCATTAATAACTATCTTTTGGCCCAGGATTTCCAGACTTTTTTCCGTCTCTTTAATATTCAACTCCACTTGCTCATGGACATCATGGTCAGCGGCAAAACTCACCAGTTGAAGCTGCAGCTCCTGTAAATCTCTGGGCAAAGCATCAAATTCCTGATGGAAGGTGATTCCTTTCATATCTGTCCTCATGCCGCTGCTTTGACCGGGAACTTCTTTGCCGTTAGCCAGAAGTTTGAGGCCCATATTTTCGGGTCTTATGCGTTCACCTTTCATTTTATCCTGGGCTAATTCCCAAATGCTTTGGATCTGCCCTTTAATCACTGTTGTCGTAGGGGAGGCAGTTAGAGAATCAAAGCGTATTTTAATTCCGTCAACCGCCAGAACGTTTCGGAGAGGCTTTCTGATGCTATGTCCCATGGCCTTATCCCAGTCCAAGGAAAAGGGAATTTCCCCAAACTCTCTTTGATTGTTTTCTTCCAAAGAAAAAGAAAGTGTTAGTTTCCTTTCAAAGAAAAGGGGAGGCTGAAATTGAAACATGTTTTTCATTTCCGTTTTTTCCTCATTCATGTCTCCCTGGCCGCTTTGCATTTGGTATTCCTTGAATAATCCTTTTAGCGACATGGGGATGAGAAAATCTGATTCATCCATCTGACCCCTCGGATCCTTCACGGTGTAGAAAACCAGCATTTGGTTATCGTCCAACATGATGCCGTCCAGGGTAACACTTACCCCGTTTTTAAATGTGTAGCTTTTGCCGATGGACTGTCCCTCACCTAATTCGTTCAATTCCTTTAAGGTTCCGGTCAGGACTTGATCATACCCCAACAATTTTTTTCCGTAATAGGCAAAGGTATCAAATTGGTAACCAAAAAGAAATAATGCAATAATAACCACTGCCGCCTTTGGGAACCACATTTTTCTCGGATGTTTTCTCTTGGCAGTGCTTTCAAGAGCAGTACGCAGCCGTTCTTCCATTTCCGGCGGCGGCTCTATGTGGTTAAATTCTTTTCCTTGCTTTTTGAGCATATTTTCAATTTCCGGCAAAATCTTCACCTCCCAGAATAACTTTCAGTTTTGCAAGACCAATAGATATGCGGGATTTAACCGTACCCACCGGTATTTTTAAGATATCGGCTATCGTTTGGTAATCAAAGTCCAGGAAAAAACGGAGCTTCAAGACTTCCTGATGTTTCCGACTCAACTTGGCAAGGGCAGAGTCCAGCATGATTTCCTCGTCTTTCCTACGGAATTCTCCTTCATGGGATATTTCAGGCAATTGACCAAAAGGAATAATTTTTTTCTTCTTTCGCAAAATATCTTTGCAACAATTAACCAAAATGGTGCGGCTCCAAGTGTCAAACCGTGCTTCATTCTTTAATTGTGATATTTTTTCATACAAAATGACAATCATATCTGCCAAAGCATCCAAAGCATCAGCCTGATTTTTGGTATAAGCATAGGCCAGCCGAAAATATTCTTGTTTTTCATCCATGATTAATCGGACCAGGGCATCCTTGTTACCTTTTTTTGCTTCCTTGACCAGGGCTACATCTACCGGAGTCGCATCCACATAAGCACCTCACTCTCAACATGCTCAACATGCTCAATAGTAAGAGTAATCAAAGGGGCATAAAGTTCATTTCTTAAAAAAAAACAAGATTAACCCCTCTGATGCTCTTTATTTCAGTTGGATTGGCGGTTCGATAAGAATCTTTTCTTATCATAACATTAAAAAGCAGAGAGAAAGTAAGTTTTCAGAATAGATCAGGCAAAAAGTGTTGACTGATGCAGGAAAGAAGACATTGGTGCAGAAAATATAACTAAGATCAATAAAACTAATACCAATAATGCTAAGATTAATAAAATTAAGATCAATTCAGCTGCCATAGATATTATCTTTATTTTAAAAATTTAAATACCAAAGGAGAGGGAATTATGAAGGTAGTGGCCTTTAACGGCAGTCCCAAGAAAGACGGTAATACGGCCTGTGCATTGAAAATTATCGGTGAAGAACTGGTTAATAACGATATTGATTTTGAAATTGTGCAGGTAGGGAACAAAAATATTCGAGGATGTATTGGTTGTTTTTTGTGCATGAAGAACAAAGACGAAAAATGCGCTCTCAATGATAATGATGAAGTAAATGATTGGATCCAAAAAATGAAATCGGCTGACGGGATTATTCTTGGTTCCCCGGTTTACTTTTCCGGAATTTCCGGCACCATGAAATGCTTCTTGGACAGGGCGATGTATGTTGCATCAGCTAATGACAGAATGTTAAGATATAAGGTAGGGGCCAGCTTTGTAGCGGTCAGACGCTCGGGCGGGGTCACAACAGTTAATGGTTTAAATCAATATATCACATATGCGGAAATGATCATGCCGACCTCAAACTATTGGAATGTTATTTATGGAGCCGCTCCGGGTGAAGCCGAAAATGATATAGAAGGAAAACAGATTGCCCGAATTCTGGGCAAAAATATGGCTTGGCTGATTAAAGTAATTGATGCTGGGAAAAAAACCATCCCAATTCCAGAAAAGGAACCAAAGGAGCGGATGAGTTTTATCCGATAAATTTCTTTGTCCATTTAACAGATAACTAAAAAAAAGGGTAACAATTAGGCAATTATCCAGATTCACCGGATATCTAAAAGTGTCATTGACTGGATATTGGGATAGAGGGACGAGGAACCTGTCCCTCTGTCCCCCATAGAAAGGAGATTGTTATGGTTAAAGTAACATTTTTACCAGCGAACAAAACAGTAAGTGTTTCGAAAGGGAGTACCATATTACAGGCCGCCATTGCTGCCGATGTCAAAGTTGAAAGCAACTGCGGCGGAAAAGGTATCTGCGGAAAATGCAAAGTACAGCTGGCCGATAGAAATCTAACTCCCATTTCCGATGCGGAAGAGAAATTCTTAAGTAAAAGTGAATTGGCGGAAGGTTTTGTTTTAGCATGCCAAAGGTATCTGGAGGAAGATACGGTAATTTCCTTACGGGAGCAAAAGGATTCTTTCAGCCGCAAAACAGGGTTAAAAAATATCACAGAAGATATTTCTCTAGAGCCCAGCATTGCAAAACATTTTCTCACTTTGAACCATCCCACCATTGAAGATCAGCTTCCTGACTGGGATAGAGTGAAGAATGCTTTACCAGTAAAAGATATTCCCTTTGATAGGTCTTTGGCATCATCCCTCCCTGGCATCTTATACAAGGCTAACTTTCAGGTTACTGCCGTTCTGGACGAAAATGAACTTTTGGCTATCGAGCCAGGTGATACCACGGACCGCTCTTTCGGCTTGGCTGTGGATATTGGGACTACTACAGTTGCTGCATATCTTATGGATCTGAATAGCGGCAGGGTGGTAGGAAACGGTGCTTTAACAAATCCCCAGCAGTTTTTCGGGGCTGATGTGATCTCTCGGATAAATCATGCTTCCCTTGGTCCTGATGCCCTCCTCCAGCTGCAGGAGAAAGTAATCGGCGGGTTGAACAGCATTATTGAGCATCTGTGTCAAGAACATCAGCTTAAGGCGGAAGAAATCTATCAAGTTACCATTGTAGGCAATACCACCATGAGCCATCTGTTTTTGGGTATTGACCCTACTTATTTAGCTCCGGCACCATTTATCCCCGTCTTTCATGAATCGGTGAAAGTGACTGCCAAGGAGCTGGGACTGAGGATCTTACCAACCGGCAAGGTAATTGTTTTGCCCATTGTGGCCGGTTATGTGGGATCAGATACCATTGGCGTAGCCCTGGCTTCAAAGATTGACCGCCTCACCGGCATTACTTTGGCCATTGATATCGGTACCAACGGAGAAATGATTCTTGCCGGCAAGGGCAAAATACTTACCTGCTCCACGGCGGCGGGGCCGGCATTTGAAGGCGCCGAGATCAAATATGGCATGCGGGCTGCGGAGGGTGCCATTGAAGGGGTAACAATTTCGGACGATGTGGAACTTAAGGTTATTGCCGATGTAAAGCCTAAGGGAATTTGCGGTTCAGGTCTGATTGATGCCATATCGGAAATGGCCAAAAGCGGGGTAATCGATGCGTCCGGCCGTATCGCAGGAGAACCGGAGGAGTTAGCAAAGCTATCTCCCCAATTACAAGCCCGTATCCGCAAAGGGGCAAACGGCGTGGAATTCGTCTTGGCCTGGGCCAAGGATTCTGGGAATGGAGAAGATATTGTTTTGATTCAAAAGGACATTAGAGAGCTGCAATTAGCCAAGGGAGCCATCATGGCCGGCATAAAAATCTTATTAAAAGAAATGGAGATTGAGGCAAATCAAATAGACCGGGTATTTTTAGCCGGAGCCTTCGGAAATTTTATTAAAAAGGAAAGTGCCCTTGGCATAAAATTATTGCCCGATCTACCCTTGGAGCGCATTATGGCGATCGGAAATGCTGCCGGAGAAGGTGCCCAGATTGCACTGATCTCTGTTGAAGAAAGAAAAAGAGCATCTGATATCGCCCGGGTGGCAAAGCATATTGAGCTTTCCAGCAGGAGGGATTTTCCAGATTTATTTGTAGAATCATTAGGTTTTTAAGGGGTCAAACAGGGGACGGTTCCTTGTTCTGATGCCGGTAAATCTTATTAACAGTAAACCGTTAAGTTAAATATCTGTGTCAAACAAAGAACCGTCCCCTGTTCTATGTTCTACCAGCTTTCTTGATGGGTGTTTTTCCACTTTCTCGGCTATCCTTGCAAGTTTCGTGTCCATTCTATCTTCACCTCCAGTGTGGAGAATGTTTCTCCTGCTTGGTTCATAACGTGCTACCGCCTTTCCTCCGTCGGCATTACCCGCCCTCATCAGTACTATGCAGTAGTCCGACTTCCTAATGCGGCATTTGACTTAGACAGCAAAATCCTGGCCATAAAAATTGCCCAGGTCCGTGGCCATTTGTAAACATGAAAATTAATTCGGGGTCGTCCAATCAGCCTTTTTCCATGTTATTCATCGTTTTTTTCTTGTTAAACCATTAACATACTTTCCAAATCAAGGATTTCAATTTTACGGTTGGAAATTTGCTTAATGTATCCTTCGTTTTCCAAATCTGACAATTTCCTGCTGATTGTTTCTGGTGTTGTTCCCAGATAGGAAGCCAGATCCTTTTTATTCATGGGTAATTCAATGATCATAGATTGATTCTCTTGACTAACACATTCAGCTAAGAAGAGTGCTATTCTGGTTTCAACCTTTTCCGTGGCAAAGCGTGTGGTCTGTTTTTCTGACTGCTCGAGCCTGTTTGAAAACGCAACCAACACTTTTAAAGAAATGGAAGGATACCTTAAGAGAAGGCTTTGAAATTCGGAACGCTTAATAGTACAAACACTAGCTTCTTCCATTGCCTCGGCATATGACTCATGTATAGTCTCGCTAAACAGAGCAAGCTCACCTGTAAAATCGCCAGGAGCCAGAATTCGAAGCAATTGTTCTTTTCCGGATTCAGAGAGTCGATATATTTTTATCCTCCCTTTATTGACAATATAAAGGGAGTCTGACATGTCTCCAGATCGGTGAAGATTTTCTCCTTTCCGGTAGGTGACGGTATGAGTAACCCTCATAATTTCGTCCATTTGATCCTTTTCCAAATGATTGAAAATCGGAACCAAGGATATGCAGGATTCATGATCCTCGTCATCTCCGTGATGATGTCCATGCTTCACATTTTTACCATTTTGGCCATGCTTTTCAACATGGTTTTGAATTCTTTTTATGATATTTAACATAAAGCATCCCCTTTTATGTTTTACATTGGTCAATAGAATTTATTTTTTCATTATGCCTAAAAAGAGGCATCTATGTCAGTACCATAATTCTGTTAAGAGGAAAAAGTATTAACTTAGCTTCTCCTAATAACTTGCTTTCCGGGATAAAAGGTTCGTTCCATTTTCTGCTATCCAGAGAATGCTCCCTGTAATCTCCAAGGAAAAAATATTCTCCTTCAGCCACCTTATAGCTTCCACTAAGGTTAAGGTGGTCTGGATAATGTACATAGGCTTCCGCCAGTTTTTCATTATTTACGGAAACCTCCCCTTCTGGGTTAATTTCAATTTGATCCTTTGGAAGACCAATTACTCGTTTCACCATAATTTCGTTGAATTCGTCCGATCGAAACACAAGAATATCCCCTCGTCCAATTTTAGATGTATCCAATATTCTGGTGGTTATGATACGGTCTCCAATTTCTATTGAGGGGTACATGGAGGCACTTGGGACAACAATTACAAAAAAGACATAATTATAGAATAAAGCGATCGCAATGAAGATGCCTGCCAGATAGCACAAAGGTTTTTAATTTTTCCCTCATTTTAAACTTCCTTTTATTTTTAATGTTTTTACAAACAGAATGCATCATTGACAATCGCCTTTCGTTTATAAAAGTCCCAATTCATAAAGCATGAATTGAGACTTTTATATTATTCTATTGGAATAATGAATGTTTGCCCAGGATAGATCATATGCGGATTGGAGATCTTATTTACATTTGCAATCTGCCGATATGTTGTATCATATTTCAATGCAATTTGCCAAAGAGTATCACCGGATTTTACAGTATAGAGAACTTCCTGGTGGCTGGCTGCTGCGTCGTGTGCATCCTCTTTTTCATGTATAGCTTCCGCTCCGTGTGCGCCATGTTCCTCTTCACCTTCTGCATACTTGAAGAATTTTACATAGGATTCAATATATTCTCTGCCAGCTTCAAGATCGTTTACATCAAAATCCTTTGAAGACATTACTTTTTCAAATCTTTCTGTAATTTCTGGCATTCTTTCATCTGGAATTAAGCCTTCTTTATTTAGCTTGTTGATTGGACTTAAGTTGCCTGCTGCTATGCTCTCATCGGCTGCTGCCACCACTTCATCCACTGGGGTTCCATAGGGTTTTAAACCATCGAAAGGTGCGCCTTCACCAGTTCTATGAACCCTGACAAGTTCACTGAAGAAATATTGCTCTGCAACTTCCTTTGCTTCGGGACTAAAATCCTTCATTTTCATAACAAGGTTGAATTTATCTTTGATCTCTTGTTCATATTGCGGTTGAATCCATTTTAATGTATAGTTGACGTTGCCGGTTTCCAATGCTTTGAATCCATCAGAAACTGTGGGCCCTTCCATTGTGTCGCAATGGGCACTTGCTGATAGGGGCATGATTACCATGATTGCCGCTGCCGCAGCAACTAACCCTAATGTTTTTGTCATTTTTGACTTTAAGCTTAAGATATCAATGCTCATTTTCTTTCCTCCTTTTAACATAATATTTTTAAATTAATTTATTGAAGATTCTTTGATGGTCTCATGATCTTTTTGTTTTTTTATGACCTCCTCTCTTGTTTATGGTTTTATTTTAGTAGTAATGAGAAGTAATATCCTTGATTAAAATCAACTTTTACTATTTTATTCTCTATTTTTTTTACTACAAATCCCCTGAGATATTAGAATTTTTCGTTTTCAGACTCATAAGAAAAACAGGGACGAGGGCACAGGTACATCGTCCCTATATCCGAACAATTAAACTTTTAAATATGCCAGTAATTCTGGATAATTGCCTAATTGGTCGAGTAGATCGAGGCCTCACAGCCTCTCACCCTCACAGAACTTATCCCGCAAAATGGGGTATCCCGACTAATTATTACAAACCCTCATCTCAAGCCCTTCCTTCACAGAAATGGCGGGATAATATTTCTTTCATTATGCTGTATATTGAAATTACTAAATTCAATAGGAGGCTCATATGAAAGACAATACTATTTTGGGAATTATCCAACAGGCATTGGCAATCTTAGAAAAAGAAGTTGGATTAGTTTTCGGATACGGCATATTACATCCACCTCTTACCGGAAAACCTCATTCGTTCATCGGCTATCGACTGAAGCCATTTCTCGGATTTGATCCCGGAGGTGCCCGAAGATGAATGAGAAACGCACCCGCTTCTTCAAATTAGTACGGGACTTTCTGATGGTATATCTCCCTGATCAAAGGGCTGTGAGCGTCAATACTATTAAGTCGTACCGTGAATGTCTCAATCAATTGTTGAGCTATATTTGCGACAGAAACGGTTTCGCTTTGGGAAAACTCAGTTTCGAATATCTTTCCAGGGAGACGGTTGAGAGCTATCTGGAGTATCTTGAAAAGGAAAGGCATTGCAGTGTTTCCACACGCAACCATCGCCTTGCATGTATCCGGTCTTTCGTTAAATATGCCAGTGTCAGGGATGTTAGTGTTCAGGCATGCGTTAATGATTTATGCACTATCCCTCAGAAAAAGGTGGCAAAGACCGCCGTCATTAAGTTCTTCAGTGAATCTGCGTTGAAAACTATACTTGAGCAGCCAGATGTCAGAACAAAAAAGGGGCTACGAAATTTGTTCTTTATGATACTGATGTATGATACTGGAGCTAGAAACCAAGAGTTGCTAGATATTAGGTTAAGTGACATCCACTTCGAAGGTAAATCTCCCTATGTTGTCATTACTGGGAAAGGTGGGAAAACGCGCTTGGTGCCAGTAATGCCCAAAACCGTTGATCATTTTAGAAAGTATGTTGGTGTCTTCCACCCTGAAGCTTCCTTTAGCAATCATCTTTTCTACATCGAACGAAAAGGGAACCGATCCGCTATGTCGCCAGACTGCTCAGAAAAGTTTGTCAAGAAATATGGTACCGCCGCGCATAACGTCAATCCAAAAGTCCCAGAGTCACTCCTGCCACATGTTTCGTCACTCTCGCAGCATGCACTTGTATAAAAGTGGGATGCCAATGGTTTTGCTGGCTGAATGGCTCGGGCATGCACAAATTTCATCAACGCTGATTTATGCGAATGCTGATACTGAAATGAAAAAAGAGGCTATCATAAAAGCTACTTCAAAATTGAACCCGTTGCTATCCAGCGAAACTACATACCTTGAATGGAAAGATGATGAGGCGTTAATCAGGCAGTTATATGGGTTAATCCAGTAAATATTATCCCGCTATTTTTATGAAGGAAGGGCTTGAGATGAGGGTTTGTAATAATTAGGCGGGATACCGCATTTTGCGGGATAAGTTCTGTGAGGGCTTGGGGCCGTAAGGCCCCGGCTACTCGATTTTGTTCTGATACCGGTAAATCTTATTAACAGTATACCGTTAAGTTAGATATCAGTGTCAAATAAAGAACAGTCCCCTGTACTACTGTTCTAGACTGTTCTAGACTGTTCTAGAAAAGTGAGAGGACAGCCAGTCTGCTGTCCACACTGTTTTTATATTTATAATTATAATTTGATTTCTTGATATCCAGATGGTATTTCAAATAAACTTTCGTCAACTGTTTCAGTCATTTCCTCAATTTTCATAGTTGTTGTGTGTTCATCTATTGTGATTGCCAGACCTGCTAAGTTATCACCATCAAAGTAGTACTTTGTCCTGCCTCCTTCAAAATTATATTCTTCATATTGTCTCTCATCACCCAAGAAATCTTCACGACCACTACCTACATATTCTAGTTTATAATCACTTAACTCATCTGGACTTGCGGGAGTTTCTTCCTCATTTTGCTGAGTATTCTCAGGCATCACTATCATAGTTTTATTTTCATGGTTAATCATATAGAGAGTATTATCTTTATTGATAATCATAGATTTATTACCATCAGAATCCATAATCATAGCGGTCATATTGTCCTTAACTGCAAGTGTTGTTTCAATTTCGCTGCTATCACCGTCTACATTCAATGTGGTTTTATATTTCATAGTATACTTGCCATTTGCCATAATTTTTTGAAAAACTTCTGAAAGCCTTTTTTCAGATGATGGTTGTTCAGTACCTTTTGGCAACTGTCCTTGAGATGAATCGTCAGTAAGCTGGCCGGAATTTTCCGTAGTAGAAGGTTCTTTATTGGAACTGCATGAAATTAATACAAGACTCATTATAAGGATTATTACAACAGCGATATTCTTTCTCATAATATTTTCCCTCCATTTCAAATTTACTGGCGGTAAGTTAATTTATGATCTACAGTGGAAAATCCATTAGTAGATCATCTCCCCATAGATTTTGCGTATTACCAATTTTTTCACAAAGATCCTCACAAAGATTCTTTCTCCTATATACTTCTGTTAAATGATTTAAACCAGAGATTACTCACAGCGTTTGGAATGACTATGGAGAGCAGTTGGAACACATTACATATGTATATCTGAGATAAGATAATATATTTGCTAAAAAATCCTAATTTCCTTCTCCTTTCCTAAATTTTTTGGAGAAAACTCTTTTTTTTTCAGAAAGAAGTTCACTGTTCTCATATTATAGCTTTTGTTTCAATCATTCCTCCAAAACATTATGGAGAGGATTTTTGATGCTATGTTCCAATTTTCAGACTCAATAAGGCAATAAGGGTTGCCTGATGCAGGAAAAATAACATTAGTGAAGAAAATAAAACTAAGATCAAAACTATCAATTTAACTAAGATCAATTCAGCTGTCACAGTTATTATCATTATCTTAAAAATTAAAATACCAAAGGAGCGAGCATTATGAAGGTAGTTGCCTTTAACGGCAGTCCGAAAAAAGACGGTAATACGGCCTGTGCATTGAAAATTATCGGCGAGGAACTAGTTAATAACGATATTGATTTTGAAATAGTGCAGGTAGGGGACAAAAATATTAGGGGATGTATTGGCTGTTTTTTGTGTATGAAAAACAAAGACGAAAAATGCGCTCTTAATGATGAAGTTAATGATTGGATCCAAAAAATGAAATCAGCTGATGGGATCATTCTTGGTTCACCGGTTTACTTTTCCGGAATTTCCGGCACCATGAAATGCTTCCTTGACAGGGCCATGTATGTTGTTTCAGCTAATGACAGAATGTTAAGGCATAAGGTAGGTGCAAGCTTTGTTGCGGTTAGACGCTCGGGCGGAGTAACCACAGTTAACGGTTTAAATCAATATATCACTTATGCGGAAATGATCATGCCTACCTCAAACTATTGGAATGTTATTTATGGAGCCGCCCCGGGTGAAGCGGAAAATGATATGGAAGGAAAACAGATTGCCCGAATTCTGGGCAAAAACATGGCTTGGTTGATTAAAGTAATTGATGCGGGGAAAAAAGCTATCCCAATACCTGAAAAGGAACCAAAGGAACGAATGAGTTTTATCCGGTAACTATTTACTCCTAACTATTCGAAGATATAAGCCAAAAAACGCTGACTCACATGTGTTCCATGTGAGTCAGCGTTTTTAAAGTGTCCTGTTCCTGTTATTTGAGTTTTTTATAAAAAGTGTCATAGTTCGTATATTGAAGCGCAGGGACAATGTACCTGTCCCCCTGTCCCCCCCTGTCCCCCTTGACGCCCCTTAAATAATTACGACCTAGACTTTACCAAAATTAAGTATATTATGCCTAAATTGGAAAAGATAATAGAAATATCTTTATCTAGGAGTATGAGATGCTGGAACCAGGAAAAATAACACCCAGCCAAGCTGGGTTCTTAATGATATTAACTGTTTTGGGTACCGCCAATTTGACTATGCCGGCTGTTACCTCATGGTTTGCCGGTATGGACGCCTGGATGACCATAATTCTGGGATTTTTTCTTAACATTTTATTAATTTGGGTGATAGACCGAATATGCAAGACTTTCCCGAAAAAAAGCAGCATAAGTATGATCAGTCATATTAATCATATTACGGGAAGGTACTTGGGCACCCTAATTGTCTTAGGTTATTTAAGCTTTTTGATTTTTGATGAAGCTGTCATTACCAGGTCGGTGTGCGAGTTTCTCCTAATTAGTTTTATGCCGGACACTCCTATTGAAGTATTTATTATTATTATGCTCTTCTTAAGTGCCATGGTAGTAAGGGCAGGGCTGGAAGTATTAGCGCGCACAGCTACCTTTATTATCCCTATATTTCTCATATCCTTTGGGGTTCTTTTAGTATTGTTAATCGGGGAAATGGATCTTGCCACCCTGCTGCCTGTCTTTGATGGAGGCATTAAGCCTATTATCTATGGGTCTCTTTTTCCTGCTATTTGGCAGGGGCAATTTGTTTTAATGCTCTTTATTTGGCCTTATTTAAACAGGCCGGAAAAAGGATTTAGATCCATGCTGCTGGCAGCTGTATCATTACTGTTCATCATGCTATCTATTACCATAGTTGCCACCGCCATCTTAGGGCCATTGACCTCTCATTTGCACTTTCCTACCTTTACTATCGTAAGTTATATGGAAATCGGATTTTTAACCAGATTGGATGCAATTTTTATGGCGGTATGGATCGCGGGGGCCTTTATAAAAATCAGCATGTTTTATTATGTGATCTGTCTCTTAATAGGAGAGCTTTTTGGGATCAAGGAATATAAATGTCTAGTTTATCCTGTTGGTTTAATCATAGGGGCTATGGTAATTATGATTGCTCCTAATATGGCTGACTTTTGGAGTTTGTTTACTAATGTAGAGATTCCCATTGACTTGTTATTTGAATATTTAGTTCCTTTTGGATTATTAGGTGTGATTTATCTCAGAGGTCTGCACAAGAAGAAAAGAGGAGAACAGGATGGTGCTTAAAAAGATTAAAGAAAAACTAAAGGGAATCCTGAACCGGGATAAGACTGAGGCAAAGAGGGAGGAGGGAAAAAAGTTTCTCCTTCAAAGCTTGGCGGAAAACGAGAAATATTTCCGGGATATATTTAGCAAGTGCTCTGATGTTGTCTTTAGGACTTTCGAAATCCCTACTCCGAAAAGCACACGGGTCTTAATTATTTATTTGGACGGGATGAGCAGTTATTTGGTAGGTGAAGGAGTGGTCAGGTCTTTAATGGCCCGATACTTAGATGAAAAAAATGATGGGGAAGAACCACCCATGGAGCATGTGCAGAAACATGTCATTTCTATACCGGAAATTAAGCCGGAAAAGGAATTGATCAAGCTTGTTGATTCTGTGCTTTCCGGTGATGTAGTACTAATCATTGATGGAGAGCCCGAAGGACTTATCATCAGTTCTCGAGGCTGGCAGTCCCGGTCGGTCTCGGAACCTCAGGCGGAACCTCTGGTACGGGGACCCCGGGACGGATTTACGGAAAATATTCGTACCAATACAGCATTAGTGCGCCGCCGCATCAAAAGTTCCCGGTTAAAGCTGGAGTCCCTAGAGCTGGGGGCACTTACCAAAACAAGCATTGCTATTTTTTATATTGAAGGAATTGCCGATGAAAAGGTCGTGGAAGAAGTCAAACGCCGTATTCTGCGGATCAAGACAGACAGCATTTTGGAATCCGGCTACTTGGAGCAATTTATCGAAGACGATCCTTGGTCTGCTTTTCCTCAAGTGGATGTAACGGAACGACCGGATAAGGTGTGCGGCAATCTGCTGGAGGGACGGGTAGCAATTCTGGTAGATAATACTCCCTTCGCCCTTCTTGTTCCGGTACTATTTATGCAGTTTCTTCAAACACCGGAAGATTATTATATGAGACCACATCAGGCCACCTTTTTAAGGCTGCTGCGCCTGGTTACTTTGAATATTGCCTTGTTATTTCCCTCTTTTTATATTGCTATTACCACATTTCATCAGGAAATGCTGCCTACTCCTTTGCTGATTTCCATTGCCCAAGCCCGGGCAGGTGTACCTTTTCCCGCCTTGGTAGAAGCATTATTGATGGAATTTGCCTTTGAAATTGTCCGGGAAGCCGGGATTCGTTTACCCCGACCGATGGGCTCGGCTGTTTCTATTGTGGGTGGTTTGGTGGTGGGTCAAGCCGCCGTATCCGCCGGATTAGTGTCACCGGCCATGTTAATTGTGGTAGGACTGACTGCCATGGCCACATTCTCACTACCAACAGCTCATGCCACGGAAGCCATTCGTTTATTGCGTTTTCCCATTATGCTTTCAGCGGCAAGTCTGGGGCTTTTCGGAGTGATGGCAGTTTTACTGTTACTCTTAATTCATCTTTGCTCATTAAGATCTTTCGGTGTGCCATATTTATCACCCATTACACCTCTTACTGTGAGTGATTTGAAAGATGTACCTATCAGGGCACCTTGGTGGGCAATGTTAAAACGTCCCCGGTTAATCGGATATAAAGAACCACAGCGGCAGGATTTTGGGCAGATGCCCCGACCGCCCAAAGAAAGAGAGTAAAAAAAGTTGAGTAAAAAAGTTATGAGAAGATTATTATTAATGATGCTCTTATTAATGCTGATCTTTGTCTCCGTCGGCTGTGGGAGTAAAGTTGAAGTGGAAGATCTGGCCATTGCCACGGCCATTGGTATTGACAGGGTTTCCCAAAACGACCAAAGTGAGACCTTGTTTTCTGTACGGGTCCTAAAATCGAGAAATGCCGGGGGGCAAGGCTCCAGTGGATCCGGCGGGGGTTCCGGGGGAGCGTCAGGGGGACAAACCGAGGGATGGATGAATTTCGCAAAAGGAAACAGTATGGACGATGCCAAAAGAAATCTGGCTACGACCACCGCGAAAAGACTTTTTCTGGGACACTCCCGCATGATAGTGCTGGGAGAAGAAAAAGCAAGAGATGGTGTAGGGGATATTATTGACTTTCTCTTCAGAAATGAGGAAATCAGGCTGAGAAACTGGCTTCTGGTTGCATCGGGTGGAACAGCTGTGGATTTTTTTAGTATTTCTCCGGAATTGACCAGTACCTTTTCGGAAGAAGTAAATGATCTTCTTACGTTAAGTGCCTCCCGGGTTTCAAAATCCTATGCTGTTGATTTAAAAGGTTTTTTGACTGACTTGGCTACTCCCGGTAAAGAGGCTGTACTTCCTTTACTGGAGATAAGAACGCTGCCTGCTGATGATTCCTCTTCCCAGGAAGGCAGCGCACCTAAGCCAAAAAAAAATGTTCGTTTGAAAGGGCTGGCTGTTTTTAAAGGAGATAAAATGATCGGAAAGCTGGAGGACACGGAAACAAAAGGTTTTCTTTGGGTTATAGGAGAAGCACAAAGCGGTACCCTCACATTTCCCGTGAAAAATTCGGGAACAAAAGAACCTGTCCAGGTATCAGTGGAAATGACCCGGGCAAAGTCAAAAATTGAAACGGAAATTGTTCAAGGAAAACCGGTTATTAATGTAAAGATTGATGCAGAAGGAAATCTGGGTGAGTTTTCCGATAATTATGCCGCTATTACATCCCAGGATATTGCACAGGTGAATCAGGGCTATGCAGAAACTATCAGAAAAGAAGTGATGCCGGTCATAAGTAAGTGCCAAAAGGATTTCGCATCGGATATTTTTGGTTTTGGTAGTGTCCTCCATCGTCAACAAGCAAAGTATTGGAAAGAAAACAACTTAAAGAAAAATTGGCAGTCGATGTTCCCCCAGGTTGAGGTCAAGGTAGACGTGAAGGCCAATGTGCGCCGCACAGGTCTTTCTACAGACAGTATTAAGGTTGAATAAGGTGATATAAATGGAGACAGCAGGTTTATTTGTAATAATTGTTATCATCGGTGCTTTGGAAGCACCCCGTTTGATAAAAGAAAAAATGTGGAAGGAATTGGGGGTTTTTTCCTTGCTTTTACTGACGGGAGCAACCTTAGCTATTGTTATGATCATGGATATTACTTTTCTAAATCCTGTAAAAGTATTGGAAAAAGTGTTTACTCCAGTAGGTAAATGGATCGAACAGGTTTTAACCTGATAACTGTCCCGCTTATTGCGGCAGCGTCACTGTAAACAATGAACCCACGCCTGATTGGCTTTCAACTTTAATACTGCCGCCATGCAAATCAACGATACGTTTAACAAGGGATAATCCAAGGCCGTTGCCCTCAGAGGCTCTGGACCTATCACCTTGATAGAATTTTTCAAAGATATGTTTTTGCACCTCTGTCGAAATACCAATGCCCGTATCACCAATCTTGACCGTAACATTATCTTCAGAGGCCGTCAAGGACAGGGATATTTCCCCCCGGGGGGGAGTGAATTTAATCGCGTTACCTAAAAGGTTCAGCCATACCTGCATCAGGATTTCTTCATTTCCGCGAAAAACAACGGGTTCAAGCTCAATATTTAAATTTAATTCATTTTTGCTCCATTGAGCTTCCAAGAGCAACAATGCTTGCCGCAGCTGCTCATCTAAGCGAAAGCTGTCCTTTTCTGCAAAGAGCTCCTGGTTTTCAAGCTTGGAGATTTTTAAGATATTGCTGGATAGGGCAGATAACTGCCGGGCGCTTTCAATAATCATTTGCAGATATTCCTCATGTTCCTCCGGTGTCAGGGCGGTTTCTCTCAGCAGGGTGGCATATCCTTCAATCGCTGCAATCGGCGTTTTTAATTCATGGGAAACGTTGACCACAAAATCAGTGCGTAGGGTTTCGATGCTATTCAGCTCCTGTACCATGATATTAAAATTTCTTGCCATTTCTTCTAATTCATCAATGCGGTGCACCTCTTCCAATTTGACATTAAAATTACCTTTGGCCACCTCTTTTATGGCTTTGATGAGATTGGTAATTGGTGTTAAAGTTCTTCTGCTCACCAGTACCGTGATGAATGTGCCGATGGCAACGCTGGTAAATAAAAAGGATAAGATTGGAATGACTGGATGGCGGTCCTTCAGTGAAATCAAGTCAAAGTGCACGACCAGCAGGGCGAGCAAAAAAATGGTCAGGGAGGAGAGCAGGATGATCAGAAAAACTGATAGTACATGGGCTGCCCATAAGCTTAAAATTCTCTTTTTAATCATGGCACCTTACCGCTTTATAGCCCAGACCCCGCACGGTAACGATCTCAAAATCCCCGGAATCTTTAAATCTTTCCCGCAAGCGATTAATATGCACATCCACAGTGCGTTCATCTGTTTCTGAATCCATGCCCCAAATTTCATCCATCAGCTGCTGCCTGGTGAAAATCTTATTGGCATAAGAAATGAGTTTGAACAATAAATAAAATTCTTTTTGCGGAAGAATGAAACTCTGCCCGTTTTGATATACAGTCAAAGAATCATAATCCAAAATGGTGTTTCCGCAGGTAAGCTTGCGTTCATTAGCAATCCGGGCGCGGCGGAGCAATGCGCCCACCCGTAAAATCATTTCATTGACATCAATTGGTTTTACCATATAATCATCTGTGCCCACCAAAAAACCTCTCTCTTTATCATCAAAACTCTCTTTGGCCGTGACCATCAAAATTGGCAAATGATGCTTTGTTTCCCATAGCATCTTGGTGAGTTCATAGCCATCCATGTTGGGCATCATAATGTCCGAAATAATTAGATCGATATATTCTTGATCCAAAATTTCAAGGGCGGCCAGGCCATCTTCCGCTCCAATGGCATGGTAGCCGTTTTTTGTTAAGACGGTACATAGGAGCCGGCGTAATTTTTTGTCATCTTCAACGACGAGTATATTAAACATATCTTACTTCTTCCTCCCCCTGGCACTATGATTTAATTATAGTGTTTCCCCGTGTCTTGCGCAATGAAAAGGAGCCGGTAAGTGAAAACCAGCTTGGCATCAGTATAGCCCAGTAATATGAACTGAATATAAACTTCTGAAAAAAATTCACGACTGCCTGGAGATCTGTTTTCTGTTCAGTTAATATTCAGTTCATATTAGGGTGTTATGCTTATTTAATCAGCGCCAAAGATTCATAGACTTTAAAATCATCCAATAAGGTTAAAGGTTAAAAGATTAATAGGAGGACATATGGTGAAAAAATTAAAGAACCCAAAGAAATCAATCATTATAGGTGTCGTAATACTTGGTATCATTGGCATTAGCATCATCGGGATCAGAACATTTTCGGCAGCAGGGGGCAGCAAGGCAGACCAGGTGCTGCATACCGTACTTGCTAAAAGGGAGTTGGTCAATAGTATCAGTGTCTCCGGTAATATCGAAAGCCAAAATGTGCAGCATGTTTATTCTACCTTGAATTATCTTGTAGAAGAAATCAATGTGAGTATCGGAGATCAGGTTAAGAAGGGGGATACGTTAGCCAAGCTGGATACATCAACCTTGGAATTGGATATTGCCCAGCAGCGCGATGCTTTAAATAATTCCTCAAAAACCTCCGGCATTGAACTGGAAAACAAGAAACGCATCTACCAGGATCTGAAAAGCC
Organism: Dehalobacterium formicoaceticum; assembly: GCF_002224645.1. Taxonomy (NCBI): domain Bacteria; kingdom Bacillati; phylum Bacillota; class Clostridia; order Eubacteriales; family Peptococcaceae; genus Dehalobacterium; species Dehalobacterium formicoaceticum. The sequence goes on from NZ_CP022121.1 coordinate 2,258,976, forward strand.
AGTACGAAGCCGGTTTAAATGCTGAGATAATTAATGGGGAGAACAGCGTCAAAACTGCAGAGACCGACCTCGGGTCCAAGCGAAAAACCTACGAAAGCAATAAAATATTACTTGAAGGCGATACGATTTCAAGACAGGAATTCGATCAGTCGGAAACTAGCTATAATGCGGCCGTAATTGCCTATGATCGGGCAGTAGCCTCTCTAAAATCAACAAAAACAAAAATCGAGCAGGAGATAAAAACCGCCGAGGCTAACATGAGCATTGCCCAATCCAATAAGGATAATGACAGTCAGCTGATCGCCCTCCAAAAGCTAGAAAAGAATCTTAGTGATGCTAAGATCAAAGCACCCATCGATGGTACGGTGACAGGGGTGTATGCTGTGGAAGGCTCTCCCGGCAGCGGCTTGCTTTTTGTCGTTGAAGATACAAAAAATCTGATGATTACCACCTACGTCAAAGAATATGACTCCGGGCAGGTCCATCCGGGACAGATGGTCAGGATTAAATCAGATGCCACCGGGGATCAGGTTATTAATGGTAAAGTAATTAAGATCGCCCCGGCTTCAACTAAAAACGCCGCCGGAAATATTGATACTTCCGGTACTGTGGAATTTGAAACAGAGGTATCCATCTTGGATGATCACCCTGAATTGAAAATTGGGATGAATACGCGCCTGAATATTGTGCTGGAAGAAAAGCAGGGTGTTTTCGCGGTGCCTTATGATGCAGTTACCACCAATAGTGCCGGAGAAACCATTATCTATATTGTCGCCGACGAGAAGGGCAAGCAAATTGTCAAAGAAGCTGTCGTGAAAACGGGGATGGAAACAGATCTCTACACGGAGGTATCCGGAGCCGAGTTAGCAGAGGGCGTGATCGTGGTCAATAATGCAGCCGGTGTGCAGCCGGGGGATATCGTTGATTTGTCGGCACCAAGGGGAAGGAGATAAGTATGGGGGGCGAGTTAAGCGAATCAAATGAGATCATGATTGATGTGCGTGATCTGGTCAAGAAATTTTATATTGGGACACCAAACGAACTGCTGATTTTGAAAAATATCTACCTGACGGTCAAAAAAGGGGAATTCATCTCAATTGTGGGTGCTTCCGGATCCGGGAAAAGCACACTGATGAATATCATCGGCGCACTGGATCGTCCCACCTCGGGAGAATATTTTTTGGATGGTGTCCCCATCCAGGATATGTCCAATAACGAGCTTTCCGACATCCGTAACAAAAAGATCGGGTTTGTCTTTCAGACCTTTAATCTCATACCCAGAAATTCAGCATTAAAGAATGTGGAATTACCCATGCTTTATGCAGGAGTTGGCAGAAAAGAAAGAAGGGAACGGGCGGAAGAATTGCTGGAGCTGGTGGGGATGAATGATCGCATGGATCATTTGCCTAATGAGCTTTCGGGGGGACAAAAGCAGCGGGTTGCCATATCACGGGCTCTGGCTAATGATCCGGCCATTTTATTGGCGGACGAACCCACGGGAGCGCTGGATTCTGAGACCGGAAGAAAGGTCATGGAGCTCTTTCATGAAGTTCATGAGGCCAAAGGAACCACCATTATTCTTATCACCCATAACCAGGAATTGGCCATGGAGACACAGCGCATCGTGACGATCAAAGACGGCAGGATTATTGAGGCAGAGGCAGAGGCAGAAGCAGAAGCCAATCGGAAGCTGACAGCTGACCATGGTTGAAAGGGGTTAAAGGGAAGGAATGAATAATAATGAATATCACTGAAAATATTATGCTGGCTTTTGCGGCACTGAAAGCAAATAAAATGCGGGCCATGCTGACCATGCTGGGCATCATTATCGGTATCGCATCGGTGATCGCTATTGTCACCGTAGGTAATTCACTTTCCTCCTCCATTACCTCAACCATGGAAGAGATGGGAGCCAATTCGATTATGGTCAGCGTCAGAGAGCGGGGCGGGGAAGAATTCAACCGTATGCCCGGCTCTGCTACCGCAATGCCGGAAGAGAGCGATCTTTTAACCGAGGAGGATATCGAAAGTTTTAACGAAAGATTCAGCGACAAAGTGGAAACCATCAGCCTGTCCCATGGGGTGGGATCGGCCAAGGCCCAGGAGGGGCGATTGTATGCTAACGTAAGTGTTTCGGGGGTTAATGAAGGATATGGAATGGCAAATAATGTTGAACTGCTTTCAGGACGGTTTATCGCTGAGCGGGATGTAAGATCAGCAAAAAAAGTTGCCGTGGTGTCTGATAAACTAGTCGGCAACATCTTCCCGACGGGGGTGGATCCTCTAGGCCAAGAGGTCAAAATATATTCTGACAGCATCGAGACCTACACCATTATTGGCGTCTATAAGTATGAAACGAATGCCTTTATGCCTGTTGCCTCTGCGGAACAAGATATCAACACCGACCTTTATATTCCTATCAGCTTGGCAAAGCAGGATGCTTCAATCAAGAATTATCAGTCCTTTATCGTCGTATCAAAAACAGGTATGGATACCGCTTTTCTTACAGAGGATATCAAAAATTATTTTTCCCGGGTCTATGAAAACAACACCAAGTGGGAAGTCGGTGTCATGAACATGGAAAGCACCATCTCATCCATGACCTCCATGCTGGATACGGTTTCTCTGGCCGTTTCAGTCATTGCCGCCATCTCCCTTTTAGTGGGGGGGATTGGTGTCATGAATATTATGCTGGTTTCAGTCACCGAGCGTACCCGGGAGATTGGCACCAGAAAGGCTCTGGGGGCGAGAAATTCTCATATTAAGCTTCAGTTTATTGTAGAATCTGTGATTATTTGTATCATCGGGGGGATCATCGGTATTATCTTGGGACTGTTCCTGGGTTTATTAGGCGCCTCACTTCTGGGATATCCTGCAGCGGCTTCTCCCGGGGTTATTCTTTTAAGTGTTTCCATAACCATGGTGATTGGCGTGTTTTTTGGGTACTACCCTGCTAATAAGGCGGCGCAGCTTGATCCCATAGAGGCGCTGCGCTATGAATAATGATTAGTTTCTTCCATATTATTGTCATGTATTTGCCATGTAAATCAAATCATATTGTGTATTACCTAGTCATTAAGCTGAATGGGTAATAATAAACAGCCGCCTGAAATTAAGGCGGCTGTTTGTTATATAAGAATTTGACGGAGGGAACTAAAAAATGGCTTCCATCGTCTATTATATAAATGGAAGGATTAGGCTATTTTTCATCTGGTGTATGCTGTAAATGCGTAAATAAAAGGATTGATAAATCATGATTCATTCAATATCTTGGTATATTGTCTTATTAGTAAGTGTTCCCGAAACTTTTTTGTATCTTTCTATTGGATTTAACTTATTTAACTTAAAGATAAGTAATAAAAAAATATTAACTCTCGCCATACTGAATGGTATCATTGTCTATTATTTAAGGGGCCTATCATTGGTTTTTGGCATACATACTATTCTGATATTGCTATTTCTTGTCATGTTATCAAGAACAATGCTTAAATTAAAAATTATCTACTCATTAATTTCCATTACAGCAGGTATTTTAATAACCGGGCTCATTCAAAGCGCCCTTCTGCCCTTAGTTATCAGTGCCATGAAAATTGATCTTAATAATATTACGAATGATTCATGGCTGAACTTTTTCTTATTTATTCCTGCATTAATAGCAATGTTGATCTTGGATTTTTTTATTAAAAAGTATCGATACACATTATACAACTTTGAAATTGATGAATAGGAAGGATGTTAATATTTTGTCTGTTAATCTTACAATAATCATTACTATATTTTTGCAAGCAATTCTTTTTGTCATAGTAAATCATTATATATTTATTTTGGATGATTTTATCTCTTTAAAAGCTTTACTTCCATTTATTAATATACTTATGATAATTTTGTTCATTTTTTTATTTAAGTCAATAAAGAAGCTAGAAACACTTTCCAAAAAAAGATTAGAAGCTAATTTGTTAAAAGAGCATTTAAAACAAATAGAAACAATGTTAAAAATGATGCAAGAAGAACAGCATGATCATAATAAGCATATTCAAACTTTGCAGGCAATGGTACATCTCAATGAAATAGACAATGCCAAAGAATATATTGACGGGATCGCGGAGAAACACAGGTACACCGATGTTGTCAAATTTACCGGAAATCCAGCCTTAACAGCATTATTAAACAGCAAATATAAAGTGGCAGAACTAAAACAGATAAAATTTGATTTTAGTATCAAATGCAATATTAATGAAATAATTCTTCCACCCTGGGATCTGTGCAGTATCATCGGAAATATACTGGACAATGCTTTTGAAGCGGTCTTAGAGAAAGAAAACAATAGAAATGTGGGGCTGGAGATTAAATTTGAAAACAATAATTATGTTATCTACGTGATAAATAATGGCCCAAAGATCCCCAAATCAATTCAAAAGAGTATTTTTCAACCCGGTAATACTACAAAAGGCTCAGAAGGCAGAGGGTATGGGTTGTTTATCGTAAAAAAGCTGGTTGATGAGTATAATGGGGAGATCCAGGTATTATCGGAGGAGAAAACTGTATTTATCGTATCATTGCCCAAGGAGAGGATAAGACATGGTCAAAAAGATATCATTAACAATAGCGAGGAGCATCGGACAGCACCAATTAGCTGATGAGGAGCAGATCGAAGTATATTCCTATGCACTAGAATTATTATTAGGTTCGCTGTTAAAAATAGTGATGTTATTGCTTATTTCAGGTTTATTAAATATTCTTTATCCAACGATGCTGGGCACAATATCATTTGCGGGTATCAGATTTTTCGGAGGTGGGGTACATTTATCGACCTACTATCGATGTTTAGCAGGAAGTTTAATAATACTATTAATCCTTGGGAAAGTCGCAACCTATAATATGGATCCTCATTTTCTCATACCTGCTTTTTTTGTTACATTCATGTGTGGAATATATTCAATAATTAGATGGGTACCGGCTGGAACAGAAAAAAAGATGATTATTGACAGAGAATCAAGATTAAAGCAGAAAATAAAGGCCATGATATTTTTAATATCCTGCTTTGTTATTATCTTTGTTTTTCTATATTTTAAATTCTATACGTTTGCTAATGGGGTGGCTTATGGGCTAGTAGGTGCAATTTTTTTTATAACACCGTTAGGATTTCTAATGATAGAAAGCATAGATCGTTTATTAGATTTTATATTCAAGCCCCTCTGCAGTAAAAATTAAAACAATGATAAAACTATAATGTTGTGGCTAAATAGACCCTAAAAGTGGCTAAATAGGCCAAATTGTTGAAAGATAATGAAATTAATAATATAATCCAGTTAACTTAAGTTAAATAACCAAATAAAGTCCCGGGCAAATAATGTAACCTGTTTAAAACCGCTTTAAAAAATTAACATGGAAAGAGGGGTAAGAATGATTATTTTGAAGAAGAAATTATTAGTAGGAACTCTGGCAAGTGTATTACTGTTATCTGGAGGAGTTGTTTTTGCTGGTTCTGATTGGTCGCCAGAAGAGTCAAGAACACTGCCTGGGAGAAATGGCAGCGCCTACTCTAGTACTCAAGAAAAAAAGCTGTTGGCCTTGCAGGTTTAAAAATGCATGCTACTGAAGGATATAATATTGACGTTAGGACGATTGGATCTGTTAATGGTGGTTGGACAAGAGATGTTAGAGGAGGAAATACTTATAGTATAAGTGCCCCTCAGCCAGTTAAGTCGGAAGTTCAGTTGCATTTTAGTTCCGATCTGTTTAGTCCGACTACTAATATTGTTTATTCTTGGAGGAGTAATTAGTTTAAATCATTTTCATTTTCCGTGATTTACTGAATATAAGTGTTATAAACAAAATTAAAGAACAGCATGAAATCGATCTGTTCTTTAATTTTGTTATTTTAAGGGATTTTGAGAGGGTGACTTATCATTATGAATTACTCGATAATAAAGGAGATAAAAAATTTTCTCTCGTTAAAACGTATTTTCATATGGCTTCTTTTGATGTCATGGCCCTTTATCTATTTTATGATTCAACGAAATAACTATATTTTTCATGGCGATTATGATGTGTTTACCTTTATGATGGAGGGTATTGTAATCCTCGCGTTTGTTCCGTTGGCTGTGCTTGTTTACACAGGTTCATTTTCTCAGGAAATAAAAAATCGTTTCTTAGTATACACGCGTTTACGCATTCCATTGAGAAAGATGCTGGCCATCAAATTTTCTGCGAACTTTCTGCTAACATTCAGCGTTTTTTTTATTTTCGTATTCAGCTATTTTCTTTTTTCTTTTTATATCCAACCTTCCCTGGAACTCGTCCCATATAATCTGGCAGAGTATAATCTTGATGAGGCCAAGGTGATAGAAGGTTCTTATAGGCAACATACGTTTTCACAGCTACTGGAATATGGTCCTTTCACTTACGGTTTCCTCTATTCTTGCTGGGTTGGTCTCAATGCTGCCGTTTATGCATCCTTAGGATTCTTTTTAGTGCTTATATTAGAAAGTCAGTTTTTGGCTTTATCTATCCCCTTTCTTCTGTATCTTCTTGGTAGCTTTGTGCTAGGTGCAGCAGGTATTATTCGTTTCAGGTTTGTCGACGCTGTTTTCCCATTCAGTTACATGCAGCAACCGATTTGGACGGCTTTTGTACCCTTGCTATTTATTATTTTGGTTTGTACCGTTCTTTGCCTTTATGCGAGTAAACATTTGGATCGGTTGAATAACGTCATATGAGATATTTTAAGAAGATTTTAGATGAATTTACAACATGGAAATGGATTTTTTTTATAATGCTGCTATTCCCTTACGGAGGGGGTATCCGTCTGGACGTTGCTGCCCAAGCCCACCTTCATCAGGTTTCTTTCAATAAATGGGATATTATATTGGTATTTCTAAGCGATTTCACATTGATTTTTTATTTAATATTGCCTTTTTGGCTGTTTTTCTCAAGTCATCTTATAATAAAAGAGTGGGAATATACTTTGCTCATCCGGGTAAGAAGCTTTCCGGGATGGATGCTCCACACTATCATCAGTATAAGTCCAGTTCTTTTGGTCTTTCAAACTCTTTGGATTTTGATCAGCTTTTTGGTGACGATCAGTATACCATATGAAAGCAGCTGGAGTGCGCTTGCTTCAATTGATTCTCCTATGAATTACCTAATTTTCCCCCTGCAACAGACCGGACTTTCTCCCTGGTGCATATTCTTTATGCAAACAGCTTTATTAAGCCTTTTTTTGATCATGTTGCATGTTATCATGGCTGCATTGTATGTAATCGTGCCCCAGGTGAGAGCCATAGCGGCCATGAGTGTGTTTCTTTTTGCCGGGATCATCATTTCGCTTAAGATTTTTCCTAGGATTTTCCCTCCTGATTTTATCTGGAGTCAGGTGGAGAATTATATAATCATTTCTTGTGCGTATTATTCTTTTGGTTCCGCACTGCCGGCTTTTCTGGTTTCGGCTCTGCTAATCATTTGCTGCGTTCTGCTGGTAATCTTATGGCAGCATATTTAACAATCTATCGCTCATAGGACTGGCATCTTTTTCTATCTGTTTAAAAAAATAAAAATTTCACTTTAAGAAAGGAGCGTCGTCTATGTCGCTGATTAATATTCAAAATATAAGTAAATCTTTTAAAGGTATCCCTTTGTTTGAAAACGCATCGGCACAGTTTGATGAAGGCAAGATCTACGGAATTATTGGACAAAATGGCTCCGGAAAATCCGTCTTATTCAAGATGATTTGCGGATTTATGCGACCAGATGCAGGAGAAATCACGATTGATCCGGCCTACCGGACTAGGAAGACAAATTTCCCGAAAAATTTTGGGATTATCATTGATCGTCCTGGCTATATAGCTGGCAAAACCGGATTTGAAAATTTGAAAAGGCTGGCGGACATTCAACAGTTGATTTCTGATCAGGAGATCAGACAAGCGATGACACTTGTCGGCTTAAATCCTGATGCCAAGCAAAAGGTAAAAAATTATTCCCTGGGCATGAAACAAAAGCTTGCACTGGCACAAGCCTTTATGGAAAACCAGGAAGTTTTAGTCCTTGATGAACCGTTCAATGCGCTGGATTTTGATAGCGTGCACACTATTCGGCAGTTGCTTTTAAATTTCAAACAAAAGGGAAAAACGATTATCCTAACAAGTCACAACAAGGAGGACATTGATCTTCTGTGCGATCATGTGTTGCTGATCCGTCAATATGCCCTGGAAGAACAGATTAGGTAGTCAATTTCGCAATCCCCATCCTATTAATATGAATTTCAGCGAGTTAATACATTAGTGCTGATATTAGTATATGATTAAAAGGAGGAGTTAACATTGAGGAGAAAAGTTTGTACCTATATTATTATCTTTATATTGGTTATATTGGTGTTTGTTATCGCCGCTTGTAATATCGTGAACGATAAAATCAATAGCGAAGGCAACCGCGATATAGAGGGCAATACTATAACGGAAATAACGATTACCCCTGAACTGCGTGAAAAATACTTTGATTTGGCTTGGAATAACCGGTTTGATTTTATTCCTGATTTTCCTCTCAACGCTCCCCCTTCGGTTGCCCAAACTTATTTAGAGTATGCCTGGTTGTTGTGTCGTATGGATGACGCCCTTATTGGTGGTGAGAATGGCGGTTTTACCACTTACTATTTAGATCAGTTCGTTTTTAATCATTTTAAAGGTAAGCGTCAAATACTACCCACATATTCTTTTGAATCTAGCTATGAGATAATGTCTCCATGATAACTATAAGGAGGCCTGCTCATTGACCAAAGTTGAAAAGTGCCAAATGTGGAAATCCAGGGTGAATGAATTTAAATCGAGTGGCCAAACGGCTACAGCATGGTGCACAGCACATGAATTGAAGATCAATCAGCTGCGCTACTGGATGCGTAAGTTTAAGTCAGAAAGCAAGTCAGCAGAGAAGAAAATGCAGTGGCTTTCCGTGGAGATCGGCGGGTTAGAAGTAAGCGAACCTCAAGAAGCTTTGCCCGTTCGTGTAGGCAAAGCAACTATTGAAGTGCGTCCGGGATTCAATCCCAAACTTCTCTCTGATGTCGTTAAGACGCTATCAGTTATTTGAAGAAACTTTGCAGGATTCCGGAAGCGTGTCCGACCATGGGAGCAAAGCATCCAGTTGAGCCATATTTCCCAAGTCAATGTTGGGCAACTTCTCAAATAGATACGTCAAATAATGAAAAGGGCTCAGATGGTTGGCCTTTGCCGTCTCAATCATGCTGTAGATGATTGCACTGGCCGTAGCACCCTTCGGAGTGTTACTGAAGAGGAAGTTTTTTCTTCCGATTACGAAAGGCTTGATGGCTCGTTCTGCTCGGTTATTACTGATTTCCAGCCGACCATCAAGCAAGAACGCGCACAGTTTATCCCACTGCTTCAGGCTGTAATCAATGGCTTTTCCTAAAGCACTTTTCGGAAGAACCTGTCTTTTCTTCGTTCTTAACCAGGCTTCGAAGACATCAAGAACCGGTTTGCTTTGTTCCAAACGCTTGTCGTATCGCTCGTCAGCATCCAGATCCTTGAACCCTTGCTCTAGGTGAAAAAGCTGGTTACAATAATCCAGCCCTTCTTTCGCAACAGAAGATGTCTGGTCGGAGCCTTTTGGCAAGGCTTTGAGTGCATCAGAAAAATACCTTCTGGCATGAGCGAAGCAACCGACCGGTTTGACACCTGGAATGCCGTTATACCCTATATAGCCATCAGTATGCAAATATCCATTAAAACCGTCAAGCATGTTTTGCGGATGCTTACTGGCTCTGGTCGTACGATAGTCATAAAGATAGATCGGCACATCCGTATGACCTGTAGCATACAGCCACATATATGATTTGTTAGCGGCTGTTCTTCCTTCTTCACGCAGCACTTGCAATATCGTTTCATCCGCATGTAAAATCTCATGCCCAATTAGCTTGGTATGCATGCGGTTGTACAGATGAACAAGCCAATCATTCGCACCGTGAATCATCCAGTTGGCCAGTGTCTGGCGAGATAAATCGATACCAAAGTGTTTGAATTGCTGCTCCTGGCGGTAAAGCGGAACAGCAAGAGTATATTTTCGATCCATCACAAACGCCATTAAAGACGGTGAGACAAAGCTACCCGGAAGCACAGGGGCAGGCATGGGTGCAGTGATCACCGGCGTGGAGATGTCATTTTTCTCACAGTTACGGCATGTATATACGTGTCGCACGTGTTTGACTACCTTAACCTGAGCTGGAATAACCTTGATCTCCTTTCGGATTTCTTTACTCATCTGATGTAAATGCTCACCACACTGTGGGCAAGTTTGTGCTTCATCCGATAAGGGGTATTCCACAGTCTCTACGGGAAGATCATCAAGCATTTTGTCGTTCTTGCCCTTGGTCTTGCGTCTTTTATATGTAATTTCCTCAACCGTTGGTTCAGATGCCTTAGGATCGGCTTCTTGTTCCGCTTCATCGAAGAAACTTAATTGATCTGGATTGGTTTTCTCGCTGGATGCACCGAATCGCCGCTTCTGGCTTAAAAGGAACTGTTCTTCGTACCATTTCAGCTTAGCGGACAACTCTTCGATTTGGTGCTCTTGAACAGAAATTTTGTCCTTAAGACTTTGTATATGTTCATCCGTTTGAGGATGGTTTGCGTCTGATTCAGTTATGTTTTCCATGGCTTTATTATATCATTTTTCGCTAATGAAAGATAGCCAAAAACCGCATAGAATCAAGGTTTTTCGCAGTTTTTATATGATGATTCTCTCGCTTATTTCCGGATTGGCACTTGCCTGATGAAGGGGTAAACCATCGAGCAGCCATCGAAATTCTCGCTGGCTGACAGCAAGTGACTGGCTATTGCCATCTGGCCACTGAAAGTGTCCTTTCTCGAGGCGCTTGTAATGGAGCCAGAATCCATCGCCACCCCATTCTAGGACTTTGACTTTGTCCTTTTTGCGATTACAAAAGACAAAAAGATGCCTAGAGAATGGATCCAAGCGGAAATGCTCTTGCACGATTACAGCCAAGCCATCGATAGACTTGCGAAGATCCGTTGCGCCGGCTGCAAGATAAACCGTGTCTACTCGGCCTAACATCATAGCCACACTCACTTCCTTGTGATTGTCATGGAGGAGGTTTTGTCCCTCTTTTCGAATTCATTATCTCATAGTAAGAAAAGGACGAATATGTGGGTTTGATTTGACGCTTACTTTTAAAGTAAAAGATATCGACCATTCGCCTAGCAATATTGGTAAAGGTTGGGATTTTGACGGAAAGGTCTATAGCCCCCTGCCCGGTTCATGGAAGCTTGCGACTTATTGTGAAGTAGTGGCTTTAAATGAAAGAAAAGATGCGGAAAACAACCGAATAATCTATGATGTTTTTTTAGATGAATACCTCCTCAATGAACATGAGCTTCCCGGTGCGGTTTCGGATTTGGGGTGTTTTTTTGAAGATGAATTCTATAATAAATATATAAATGAAGCATCTCCCCAAGCGAGACACATTTTAGAGAAGTATAAGGAACCGATAAAAAAAGGATTATTAACCACAAATAAGGCGATCAGGCAAATAATTATTGATGGAGATACAGAAATATTCCGTGAAGGACATTACTTTACAATACATTTGCAATATTATATTGATCCGGAAACGAAAGACCTGGTATATATCTATTGTGAGAATAAGGATATTCATTGAGGTGTCAAGAGGATGTCAGACTGTGTGAAAACATCCCTTATCACATTCTAAAATAAGCAGTTATGTATGGGTTGTTCATCATAAAAAAACTGGTTGATGAGTATAATGGCGAGATCCAGGTATTATCGGAGGAGAAAACTGTATTTATTATATCGCTGCCCAAAGAGAGGATAAGACATGGTCAAAAAGATATCATTAACAATAGCGAGGAGCATCGGACAGCACCAATTAGCTGATGAGGAGCAGATCGAAGTATATTCCTATGCACTAGAATTATTATTAGGTTCGCTGTTAAAAATAGTGATGTTATTGCTTATTTCAGGTTTATTAAATATTCTTTATCCAACGATGCTGGGCACAATATCATTTGCGGGTATCAGGTTTTTCGGAGGCGGGGTACATTTATCGACCTACTATCGATGTTTAGCAGGAAGTTTAATAATATTATTAATCCTTGGGAAAGTCGCAACCTATAATATGGATCCGCATTTTCTCATGCCTGCTTTTTTTGTCATATTCATGTGTGGAATATACTCAATAATTAGATGGGTACCGGCTGGAACAGAAAAAAAGATGATTATTGACAGAGAATCAAGATTAAAGCAGAAAATAAAGGCTATGATATTTTTAATATCCTGCTTTGTTGTTATCATTGTTTTCCTATATTGTAAGCTCTATACGTTTGCCAATGGGGTGGCTTATGGGCTAGTAGGTGCAATTTTTTTTATAACACCTTTAGGATTTCTAATGATAGAAAGCATAGATCGTTTATTAGATTTTATTATCAAGCCAGTCTGCAGTAAAAATTAAAACAATGATAAAACTATCATGTTGTGGCTAAATAGACCCTAAAAGTGGCTAAATAGGCAATCCCTATAGAAATACCTGGAAGAAAATGATATAGTTCAGTTAACTCAAAGTGAAGTAGATAGCAAATCCCGGACGAATCATGGCAACCTGAAAGTTCAGATTCGTCCGGGAGCACACCCTCCTCTACCCAAGGCAAAGGCTAGGTTTAGTGTTATTATAAATCTTCCTAAGCCTGAAGTATAGGAGAGAATTTGGCTGGGGGAGGTATGTTTATGAATAGTATTTATAACACATGATAAATGAAGCTCAATATTTTAGTTGTCTGTTTTTGATTCATCAACCTAAGCAAAGGAAAGGATCAGAAAAACTCCGTAAATTTTGGTGAAATTTATCAGTGTCAAAGGATTAGAAACAATTTATTATGTTATGAAGGAGAATGAAATGATGAAAAAACTGTTGGGAGTTGTAATGAGTATAGCGATGTTACTTTCTTTTAGTATAAAGCCTTTTCTTTTAAAGGCTTTATAGTGTTTGCTCTTGGCCTTTTTTTCAAGGCATACTTCAAAGGATAGGTCTCATAGATAGGCATTCTTACAGTTACAGGTATTGAAAAATGCGTAACGTAAGTATCGAGTACCATTGTATATTAGGAGATGATAACCAATCCAGTAATTCCTATACAACATAACATATAGCCTTTGAAGAAAGGTTCTAAATTATTATTACTACTTGAATTAAAAAGGAGCTGGATTATATGTCCAATAAATCAAAAAACATAAGTTTATTTCTGCTTTTTATTTTCGTTTTACTGCCAAATCTTACTGCGTGCGGAAACAGCACAGATGGTACTGCAAATGATATACCAGAAGAAAAATTGGCCTTGGATAATTTTATTCCATTATTTCTTACAACAAGCAGCGTATCATATCCAGAAGAAGGGACCTCAAGGGAGTCCGAAGATAAGACAGAAAATCCTTTTGAAAAAATGCATGCAGATTATAATTCACTAAATAAAGATGAGAAAATAGCTTACTTAAGAAATATGATTGAAGAGGCTTTAACTGAAAATGAAGCTATTGGTGGCGTAACTTGGATTATGGAAACTGTAGATTCCTCTGTAAAGGATGTATTCCCAGATCTTTATGAAAGAATCATTCAACAAGATAAACAAATAAAAACAAAAAAAATTAGTCACATATATAATTTCCGTCATAACATTCTAACCGATGAGAATGACCAGTTAATAAAGGTGGTAGAGCTGGATCTGGAGAAAAATTTGATTCAGGAAAAAAAGGGTGGTGCAAATCAAACCATTTTGTTTGAGCATGAAAGTACATTAGAAATAATTACAGACGAGAATAATAAAGTAAAAAGTACAACTTTTATAGATCCTAAGGGAGTTCGGTTTGAAATTTAAGTTTCAAAGGTGGCAAGGTGACGTTTCGTTTGCCACATTAACCGGAGGGAATTTTTTTGGTTGCGGACGACAAAGATTCATTTATTAGCGTGTACAAATATTTGAATTTTACATGAGAGAATATGAGAGAATTGCGAATATGCAATTCTCTCAGGTATCAAAATGACAACTATTTAGGATGCATTAGAGGCCAAATTAAAGAAACTTATTCTACGACATTGTAGTATATGATATTAATATGAAAATTTAGAAGGGTATTTGATCACATGAAAATATTAAATAAACTTTCATTTGTATTTGCCGCATTTTTATTAATTGTCGCTCAAACAGGAGTGGGTACTAACAGCACATGGTTTCTATATGAGCCGGATGTCCCCGGAATGTTAAAAAATAAGGAATGAGTTTATGGTTGAAATATTATTGCTTGAAGATGAAATCTATACCAGAAGATTCTTTAAAAAATTATTATTGGAAAATCCACAGGTAACAAAAGTTTATGATACCTCCAGCGGTTCCCAGGCACAGATGATCGCCAAGCAGCACAGGCCTCATATTGCCATGCTTGATATTGAGCTTGGAGCAGATGAGCCGGCTAACGGTCTGGAAATAGCCAAGAGCATCTCCCATGAACTGCCGGAGGTTTACTTTATCTTTGTAACAGGCTATGCCCAATATGCAATTGATGCATTCGCCGTTCATCCCTTTGACTATATCCTCAAACCGGTCAAAAGAGAAAAGATATCGGAAACCATCAGTAAGATTGCGGATAAGATAAAAAAGGATAAAAAACCCTCAAAAATAATTTTGGAGTTTAAAGGACAAACGGTCTTTATCGATCCGACAGAAATATTATTTATCGAGAAATCGGAAAAGAATACCATCGTACATACAAAAGAACGGGCTTACACAACAAGATACAGCATTAGCGGGTGGGAGCAAAGGCTTGATGGAAATTTTTTAAAGGTACACCAATCCTTTATCGTCAACAAAGCAAAAATCAGCAATATTACCAAATTGGAAAACAGATCCTTTGAAATTGAGTTTCTTGGTTATCATAAGAAAGCTAGGATGAGCCGTTATCAGTATGAAGAAATTAAAAATGAGCTGATCTGAAACAGCATCATGATTAAGTGGTTAAATAGAGCACCTTCTTTATCAAAAGAAAAATGCCGGATTTATCCGGCAAATTCTTCTGACCACTTATGAATCATATGATGCAACTTTTCATGAACTCCATGACCGATAACTTCTTCTTCAAACTGCTCAAATTTTTCAAACATTTCATCCTGGAAAGCATCATCAAAAAGGCGGTCGGCTATAACAAATAAGTCATTATTTTCCTTATCAATATGATTTCTTAAGAGATCCCGATATTGAACAGCTGCCTTATTGAACTCAACCAAACTCTTTTCTGCCAGGGCTTGATTCATTTGCCCAATATATGACCTGGCGAGATCATGTTCTTGAAGCAGTTCACTAACGGATCCTCCCACGCTTACATCACCCTTGCTGATTAATTCCTTAAAAAGATAATTTTCTTCTTTTCCATGATGGCATTTATCAGCAAATATCTTCAGAAAATAGACCAGCTCATCATAATATCTCAGTTTAAGATCCTCCGCCTTGGTTTGATCTGCCATCATTTTATCCAATATTTCCAACACATGTAAGATGCTATTATGTTCATTGATCAGATCTTTCGTTGCCTGTCCCATCATCAATTCTCCTATTTCTAATTTATTTTATTCTTAATGCTTAATGTTTAGTTAATAGTAAATAGTGATTAAAGATTAGCGATTAGTAATTAATTTTTAGGCGCCGGTGCCTTAAGGACCGTTATTTCCAAGATATTTTCGTGCAGGTTCTTAACATTCATTTTGGTTTTATAGGGAATTTTCAGGACACAGCCTGCCTCATATTCGTGAATTTCCTGGTCATCAAGCTGAATGGATAATTTCCCTCTTAATACAGTCATATAGACATTGGAATTTGAATAATGCTCGGGTAGGCCTTGATCCTTTGGGAAAACCATATGCAAATAATGTACATTTTCATCCTGAATCAGTTTTTCTACAGTTTTTTCATCAGTCACTTTCAAATTACAAACCTGTTCAATCATAATTTTCACCCCTTATCAGGAAATTTATTACCTTAATTATACACTAATTATACAGTCTTTTCCTAGGGTAATATGTAACATTTGTTACGACAGCATAAATTATTGCAAGCAATAATATAGGTTCCAGGTTAATCAGTGCTTTCTTCGTAAGGGGTGGCAATTTCCAGGGTGGAAAGAGTGCTCTGCGCAACATCATCTTCATTATGCATCAGGACACTGCGCATATCGAAACCGCTGGGGTTCTGGAAGATGCGCAGCTCAAACTCCGGTGCCACCGCAAAGAGATGGTCAAAGACATCAGCCTGAATGGCCTCGTAAGCCCCCCAGCGGATATCATTGGTAAAACAGTAAATCTCCAAAGGCAAACCATTTTCATCAGGAGCAAGCTGACGCACCATAATGGACATGCCCTTATGAATCAGAGGATGATCCTGCAAGTAATTTTGAATATAGATGCGAAAGGTGCCAATGTTGGTTAAGCTTCGGCCATTTACTCTGGCGGCTTGATCGATCTTATTGCGGGCATTGTAAACCGCAATCTCCATTTCTTTATTTTCGATGTAGGCGGTGAGAAAATGAATTTTCTTGAAGCGCTCCAGCATCTCCGGGGAGCAGAACCGAATGCTGGTAATATCGATATAGATCGAGCGTTTAATGCGCCGGCCGCCGCTGTCCTGCATGCCGCGCCAGTTTTTGAAGGAGTCGGAGATGAAGGCATAGCTGGGAATCATCGTGACCGTATTATCAAAGTTTTTAACTTTCACCGTGGTTAATGAAATATCTACGATCTCGCCGTCTCCATTGTATTTCGGCATTTCCACCCAATCCCCGACGCGGACCATATCATTGGCCGACAACTGCACCCCTGCCACAAACCCCAAAATCGAATCTTTGAAGATCAGCATCAGTACTGCGGAAAGGGCACCAAGACCGCTTAAGAGCAGAAGGGGACTCCTTTCGATGAGGATGGAGACAAGTGAGATGCCTCCAACAATGAAGATCATGATCTTTATTACTTGAATAACACCTTTCAGAGGCCTGGATTTGGAAACTTCAAAGCTCTGATAAATATCGTTTACCGCATTGAGAAAAGCATTTAAGGCTGAAATAATTACGCCAATAATGTAAAAAATTACAAACTTTTCGATCCAGATTTGGTAAGCTGGGAATGAAGGAGCAGAATAGTAAATGATTATAGCCGGTACTAGATGGGAGAATTTATGGAACACCTTATGCTCCTGAAAAATATCGGCCCATTGGAGTTTGTTCTTTTTGATGACATGTGCGATCAAACGCAAGACGATTTTTTTCGTCACAAAATTAGCCAGCACACAGAGCAATACAACCAGCAGGAACATGACGGCCTGAGACAAATAGCCGGCTGCTGCCTCACCCATGCCATAACCCATAAAAAATTCCTTG
This sequence comes from Dehalobacterium formicoaceticum, assembly GCF_002224645.1. NCBI lineage: Bacteria > Bacillati > Bacillota > Clostridia > Eubacteriales > Peptococcaceae > Dehalobacterium > Dehalobacterium formicoaceticum. Next base: position 2,276,430 of record NZ_CP022121.1, read on the forward strand.
GATAATTTCATAATGCAGCTCCTCAATATGAGATAGTTTTGATTAGAGTACCGAATAATATATGTGACATTTTACCTCACATTATATTCTATATCAACCCAAAAATATACCTGAAGGGGGACAGGGGGACAGGTCCATCGTCCCGCGGGGGCAAGCTAGACAAGCAATATCGTTTTATAACAGGAGGGGATTTCCGTTAAATTGGGCTGATTGGTCCCAATGATTTAATTGGTTAAATTGGTTTCAGTGGTTTAAATTGAAAAATCTGTTGCAGGATAAAGCCAGATAAAGGAGAATTAATTTTAAATTGAACTATTTAATTGAAATAATGAGGGGAAGGAAAGGGGATGAAAAGTATGAAAAAATATAAAATCTTAATCAATGGGGAATGGATTGAAACCGGGAAATGGATTGATGTTGTGGACAAGTATCACCTGAAGCCCTTTGCGTCTATAGCAGCAGCCAATGCGGATCTTGTTGGAGGGGCAGTTGCTGCTGCCGATAAAGCCTGGCGAGAAAAACCTTTGACTCCTTTTCAGCGCTACGAAATACTGATGAATAGCGGGGAAATTCTGAAAAGGCGCCAAGATGAAGTGGCTGAAACCATTTCTCAAGAAGTGGGCAAGACCTTTAAAGAAGCAAAGGTTGAGGCGGGGAGAGTAATTAACAATTTCATTATTGCCGCGGAAGAAAGCAAGCGCATTGTGGGAGAGATCATACCTGCTGATGCCATTCAAGGCAATGAAAACCGTTTTTGTTTTACCATGCGCCAACCGAAAGGCGTCATTGGATGCATTACCCCCTTTAATTTCCCTTTTAATTTAGTTGCCCACAAGGTTTGTCCGGCGCTGGCTGCGGGTAACGCCGTCGTGTTAAAACCCGCTTCTGCAACGCCGATTTCCTCAGTTATGATGTGCGAGATCTTGGAGGAGGCCGGGCTTCCTGCCGGCTATATCAATCTGGTTCCCGGAGCGGGGGAAGAGATTGGCCATGCCCTGTTGGAAAATCAGGATATTGCCTTTTATTCCTTTACCGGTTCCCCTAAGGTGGGGAAAGAGATCGCCCAAAAAACCGGTTTGCGTCAATGCTCCTTAGAACTTGGCTCAAATTCCGGTGTAATAGTCACAGCCGATGCTTCTTTAGATTTAGCCGTGGAAAAATGCCTCCGGATGGCAATGGCAAATGCCGGGCAGGTTTGTATTTCGGTGCAGCGGGTATTGGTGGAAGAAAAAATAAAAAATGATTTTATGGACTTAATGCTGGAAAAAGTTAAAGAACTAAAAGTAGGAGATCCTTTTGATCCCGAGACAGATATTGGCCCTATGATCAGTGAAAAAGAAGCGTTGCGCACAGAAGCATGGGTGGAGGAAGCCGCCCGTCAGGGGGCCCTTGTCTTACATGGCGGGAAAAGAATTAAAGGTGCCTTATTTGAACCGACCATTATTGATCAAATTACTTCCGATATGAAAATGTGGTGTGAAGAAGTCTTTGCCCCTGTTTTATGTGTCGCTACCTTCAAGGAATTTGATGAGGCTCTGCAAAAAATTAATGATTCCAAGTATGGCCTCCAGGCGGGTGTTTTTACCTCAAATATCAATAAAGCATTGGAAGCGGCAAAGGTTATCCAAACCGGCGGGGTCATTATTAATGACGCACCCAGCTATCGGGTGGATAACGGGCCATATGGCGGGATCAAAGAATCAGGTATAGGAAAAGAAGGGGTAAAATATGCAATCGAAGAGATGACCAATTTAAAAGTTATTGCCGTGAATCTGAATTAGCGATGATATGCAATAACCGGACTAGCTGGGAAAATGGCTGTGTGTGGACAGCCTGGCATATTCCCTATTATTTGGTTTTTTACCGGAGGCAGATATCCAAGCAGTAATGCCGGTCAGCCGGGCTGTCTAAGGGAGTTCAGTATGAGGAATAATAAGAATAAGCGACCAAATAACTAAAACGACCGTTTAGATCAGTTTAAGTCTTCGTCATCCATGCCCTTTAGAGGGCATAGTGATAAGAAGCACATAATTCCCCTCCGGCAATATACTAATTAAGACAGAGTTTTTAGGAGGGAATATTATGCTGTTTATTTCTTTACTGTTGTTTGCCTTAGCAGTCAGCATTGACGGATTCGGCGTCGGTTTTGCCTATGGGATGAAGAATATTATTATACCGATGCGCTCCTTGTTGATCATTTGTTTCACATCCGCATCGGCGATAGCCGCATCAATGTTTTTTGGCCAAGTGATTGTATCATTCATTCCACTTGAAACGGCCCGCTTGATAGGTGCTTTAATATTATCCGGAATCGGCTTATTGATGTTAATCCATGCTTGGGTTCAAAGAAGTGAGAAAAGTGAGGGAAATGAGGAAAGTAAGAAAGAAACATTATCCGGAACTGAGGAAAAGAAAGTGCTGGTGAGTTTCAAGATCATTCCCTTAGGCATCTTGATCCAAATCCTGAAAGAGCCCGGTCACGCCGATATGGATAAGTCCGGTACTATTGACGTGAAAGAAGCCTTGATCCTGGGGGTTGCTTTGGCGATGGATGCCCTGGCGGCCGGTTTTGCCGCTGCATTTGCCGGATTTCCCCCATTATGGACAGCATTGATGGTTGGGCTATGCAAATTTATCATCCTTCCTGCTGCAGTTAGACTAGGCCGGCTCAGTGCAAATAATCAGTTGATTAAGAAATCCGCTTTTATTCCTGGTTTATTAATATTGATTTTGGGACTGAGTAAGCTCAGGTAACAATATAATATTTGCATCTCCTCCGTTTGATCAATGCAGAACTGGGCGAAAAGGGTTAAATAAGTAACATTCATTTTATGCATCGCGGAAAAGGCGGAACGGTCAGAATTGCTGACCGTTCCGCCTTTTCCCTTATTATTTAAAGATTAACATAATAAGGACATTACTAGGGAAATATTTTGCTTCTTATAAATATATCTATTTACAACCATACTATTCAGTGTTGCTATATAGTGGCAGTAAGTAATACAGAATATGTGTCATACAGAATAGCGAGGGACGGTTTTTGACCCTTTTTTTCGGGCGTTTCATAGATGACATTCGGAATTTCAGAGTCCATGCTTGAATTTCTCATGGCTGGACTATATAGTGATAAATATAGAACATATAAACAAACAGGAATTCGCCGGACAGGTTTATTTGTCAGATTATTTACAAAATAAAGGGGAGCATAACATGGAATATAAAATATTAGGTAAACAAAATGACATTGCGCTGATTATTACTGATGAGGTTGTTATCAAGGATGCTCAATCCGCATTAGATTTGATTGCGTCTGCGCAATACGAAACTGATTGCGATAAACTTATAATATACAAGTCATGCGTGGCTGATGAGTTTTTTGTTTTAAGCACCGGAATTGCAGGCGAAATATTGCAGAAGTTCATCAACTATCGTAAAAAAGTCGCCATTGTCGGAGATTACTCAAAATACACAAGCAAACCTCTTAAGGACTTTATATATGAAAGCAACAAAGGAAACAGTATTTATTTTTTGTCAAGCATAGATGAAGCTGTGCTTAAGTTAGATAGTGCTGAATGAGCCTAACACATCTTTAGAAGATCCTTCATATCGATGTGAATGTCGCAGACGATATTCAACTAAGCGCTACGGATACACGGTGTGAAAAAAATGAAAAAAAGTGGTGAAGCTATGAAAATAAAGAAGATTGTTAACATAACGATAATTGCTTTATGTTTATGTCTTGCGGCAGGGGTTGGTGTCTTTATATATAATGCTGAAAGCTCTTATAAAATAAACAACGATTTTGAAAGCGTTCCTCTTCAGTTCAACCCAGACGATTCTTCCTCATCTTATCAAATGAATAATGTAGAAGTAACTGTATATGGCGGCTTTATTAAAGGAACCAAAAAGGATAAAAATGGAACAAAAAGCCTTGTTATCAGGGCATTATCACCGCTGCCTTCTATGAAAATTAAAGGAAAGACAACTGGCAATATCTCGTTGAGACTTGAAAATATAAACCCTGATTTCTATGCAAAGAGTATTATTGCAAACAACCTACCGACTGCAAAAGTGGCGGTCAACACCTTGCAGTTAAGTGTAGCATTTGATGTCGGGGAAATCATTAATATCGAACCCGTACAGCCGACCGGAACAGATAGTTCGGGAAAAAATAAATATGTAATACTCGGGGATAATCGGGACGGTTATGATACATTTGCACAGATTATACAGCAGGCAAACGGATTAAATCCGGTATTTGTTATTGACAATGGGGACTTAGTATTCAGTGGAAAACCAAACCAATATAGATTGTTTGACAAGACGGTGGGAAACATATCTACGACACTTTGCACGACTATGGGCAATCATGATATTCGTGGGAATGGCAGGGACATATATACCATGTTGTACGGCCCCGCTTATTATTCTTTTGATTTCGCAGATAGTCATTTTGTGTTTTTGGATTCATCCCCAGGTTGGGCGGAAAAACAAGCAATTTCAGACGAACAATATACCTGGCTGGAAAATGATTTAAAAAAGGCACAGGGTAAAAGTATTTTTGTTATTAGCCATATACCACCTCAAGACCCGCGAAGTGATGTAACAAAAAATGAAATCCCAAATTATGTAAATGAAGTGAAAGAAAACGGAAATTGGTTGGAAGAAAAATTAAATAACTACAGTGAAAGCAAAAGCATGAATCATGGTTTCCAGGATCCAAATGAAGCGGCCAAGTTCGAAAATCTCATGAGTACCTATCGTGTAGATACTGTTTACTTATCTCATATTCACAGCTATCTGGAATACACAAAAGACGGTGTTCGTTATCTTATTACTGGCGGTGCAGGAGCAGAGCTTTTGACAAAAGATAGCTATTATCATTATATGATAGCAAAAATTGGTGATGTTAAAACTGCAACAATAGTTGAATTGCCATCACCAGCAAACAACTATATTTCGCGATATGGGGCAACTATACAATTATTCGCTAATGCGATGTATGAAGAAAATCCTGTTCCAGTTGTTTTTGTGATTGCCGGACTTGTTCTGCTCCTGATCTTACTGATCATCAAGCTCTATCTTTGGAAAAAGCAACCCCTTGAGTCTTTATGGAAATGGCTAATTGATGTAGCCATATTTGCTGTGAAACGGTTTAAAGAATTGTTTAGTAACAAAAGTGGAAACTAAAGGAAAGTGATTAATTTCAAGATCTAGATCATCTAATTGTGGAGGTACCATCAATGGAAATCGTTAATGAATGCCGATGCAGATGTGAATCAGAAGACACAACTAAAAGACATAAGACCTGCCCTATATGTAATAATGAAGGGATTTCTGTTAGTAAAGTAACTGTAGAACATCTAGTGACAGATGATTATCGTAATGTTGTTGACGGGGATCAATATAAGATTTGCATGAATGAGGAGTGCGATGTTGTTTACTATAACCTAGATAATGAAGTAAAATTCTTAAAAAACCAGGTTAGAGTGCCTATCTGGTTCAAGAAAGATGCAGATCCTAAATATGCTTGCTATTGCAGCAAAGTTACAGAAGATCAGGTAATTGAAGCAGTTGTAAAGCATGGTGCGAAAACCGTAAAAGAAGTAAATGCCATAACAGGAGCAATGAAAAATTCTAATTGTAGAGAAAACAATCCATTGGGAGTATGTTGCCATAAGATTATTAAGGAAGCTATTGATAAAGGCTTACAAAGCTTTATGAGAAAATGAAAACGGGATATTTTAAAGAAGCATCTGAGACAGATTTATCTTTTTTTAAGCAACTCTAAAAATTTAAGTACATCCTCTTCTGGATCAATTGAATACAGAAGCCCATATGGGAGTCTATAATTCCAGCTCATCGGTAATGTGACAAGTGAAGGGTGAACATCTTTCCAACATTCTAAAGTTAAGAGGGGATGTCTTGTTTGCTCACATTTGTTAAACACTTCCATATCGTAAAATTGTGGTGTATCTTCGATGTGAATTTGGGGATGGTTTTGTTCTATTTCATTTCTGATTTCATCAATAGTATGGGAATCTCCACGTTTCACAATCATTAGGGATTCACCATATAAATCTGTTATGTCAATCTGCTGTTTCGAAGCAAGGGAATGTCCGCGAGGAACTGCACAGCCTATCTGATAGGTTCCAAGTTCAAAGAAATTGCAGCGGTTCAGCCATTGTGCTGAATCGCAGGCTGCAACCAGAAAATCAAATTTTTCTCCCAATGCGGATACCTCGGTTAAAATACCTTCATGCTTATCCTCAAAAGGAACGATGTTCAGTTTATACCCTGGAAAATAGTCATCTACTTGATACCACAAGTCCATAAATGGTTTACAGGGATTTAGTATCGAGGTTCCGACACAAAATGTGGTCTCTGCTGTCTCCATGATTTGTCGGGCTTCCATAATCGCTTTATCCGAATATGTAAACAGATATTTTGAGTGTTTATAAATGACCTTGCCTGCTTCCGTTAAATTGACACCTTGATTCGTTCGCTCAAAAAGTTTTAGATTCAGGTGTTTTTCCAGTGAATTAATTTGCTTCATAATGGCAGTAGATGAGATAAATAATTTTTCTGCAGCTTTTGTAAAACTTCCATAGTCTGCGACAGAGACAAAAGTGGTAAGCCGGCTATTATACATATTTACCTCCATTCATCGCATAAACCTTCGGTTGATATGATGCTATCAGATATGTTCTTCCGTGTCAAGAATGAGGACTGTATAATAAAGCAGTAAAGATAAACCCTGTAAAGATAAAGCAATGAAATTATAAAGTTCAAAAGGAGGTTACTATGGCACAGCTGATTGTATACTTCTCCCGCGCAGGAAACAACTATGTTAATGGGGCGATTAAAAATCTTCCTGTTGGAAATACGGAGATTGCAGCAAAGATGATGCAGGAATTGACAGGCGGGGATCTGTTCAAAATAGAACCGCTAGTCAAATATTCAGCAGATTATAATGAGTGTATTGCCGAGGCACAGGCTGACCTGAAGCGTGATGCACGACCTGAACTTGAAGCTTATCCTGATAGCCTGAATAATTATGACACCATCTATCTTGGCTATCCCAATTATTGGGGGACTATACCTATGGCGGTATTTACCTTTCTCGAACATTTTGATTTTACCGGTAAGCGGATTAAACCCTTTTGCACTCATGAGGGCAGTGGCATGGGAAAAAGCGAGAGCGATATTAAAAAACTCTGTAAGGGCGCTATTGTTGAGAAGGGGCTTGCAATTCATGGGGCAAAGGTAAATGACGCCCAAGCTGCCATTAAAAAATGGATTTAACATGATTTTTAAGGATGTAGAAAGATTTAACAAAGACATCACATTACAGGAAAATATCTAAATGGAAAGGTAGGATATCTTATGGAATTTGTTACATTAAATAATGGCATTAAAATGCCGATTTTGGGCTATGGCGTATATCAGGTTGACCCGGCAGAATGTGAGCGCTGCGTACTGGATGCGATTGAGGTAGGTTACCGCTCCATTGACACGGCACAAGCTTACTACAACGAAGATGGTGTTGGTAATGCCATAAAAAAGAGCGGTGTTCCACGTGAGGAGTTATTTATCACCACCAAGGTCTGGATTAGCAACGCCGGATACGAAAAGGCGAAGACATCTATCGACGAATCTTTGCGTAAGCTGCAAACGGAGTACGTTGATCTGCTGCTTATCCACCAGCCGTTCAATGATTACTACGGAACCTATCGTGCTATGGAAGAAGCATATAAGGCTGGGAAAGCAAAAGCTATTGGTGTCAGCAACTTCTACCCCGACCGCTTTATTGATCTTTCCACATTTGTGAATGTGCAGCCTGCGGTCAATCAGGTGGAAACTCATGTATTCCAACAGCAGAAAGCGGCTCATGAAATTATGAGGAAATACGGCACCCAAATTATGTCATGGGGCCCGTTTGCTGAGGGCAAAAATGATTACTTCCAGAACCAGACATTAAAAGAGATTGGTGAGAAACATGGCAAGACCGTGGCCCAGACTGCACTTCGTTTCTTGATTCAGAAGGGCGTTGTGGTTATTCCCAAATCCACTCGCAAAGAGCGGATGGTGGAGAACTTCAATGTTTTTGACTTCATACTATCAGATGAAGATATGGCAGGGATTGAGAAACTTGATACTGGAGAAAGTTGCTTCTTCTCTCATTACGATCCGGAGACAGTTGAGTTTTTAGCTGGATTGGGTAAAAAATAGGAGAATCCAAGAAAAAAGAAAAGACGCTTTACATGACCCCAGTGGTTTCTGTAAAGAGTCCGTAATTCATCCTTTTATTCAATTTTTATTAAGTATAAATAAAATAGACAGCCGACCTTGGGATATCCAGGGCGGCTTTTTTATGTTTACCATCCTTTTTTCTTAAATATGCTAGTTTTTTTTGGAGTTTCTATAATTTTCATACCAATTTAAGCATATATATTTAATGGTGTAATTAATTAAGAATGGTTTGATAACATTGATAACTTTGATAGGATTGTTTTTAAGATGATAAAAGTAATTGGTATTGGAAACAGGCTGATGATGGATGATGGGATTGCTATCGCGGTACTAGAAAACATAAGAAATAAACTGGCATCAATAGGGGAATCAGTAGGAATTGAAGTCATAATTGCAGAAACCGATTTTCAGTTTTGCTTTCATCAATTAAGAGCAGATGACTTTGTTATTGTCGTGGATGCTTCATATTTAGGGGGAGGGGCGGGAAATGTTCATTCATGTGAGTTGCAAAAAGCAATCACTGCCTATGGACAGACCAACTCTCAGCATGATATGAGCGTCTTTGATTTGATGAGATTGTACTCTAAGCCTGTGAAAGGCTGCTTTATTGGCATTGAAATAGCAGAAGCCGGATTTGGCTGTGAGCTAAGTGATGCACTAAAGGACAAATTCAATGATATTTGTCTTGATGTTGAACGTATTATTTTTGAAATTGTCAAGGAAATGGAGGGAGGTTAAAATGCACGATACTTTTTTAAATGAGAGAATATTTGAGACACTGCTGAAGCTTTGCCGGGAAAACAAGATCTTAAAACTAAATAAAGTACATATTGCTGTGCATACCGATAGTCATATCAGTGAAAACAGCCTGCGTGAACATTTTTGTGAGGGAAATAGTGAGGGTAGTGATCTGCTGGGTGCATGGACAGAAATTATTATTGAAAAGCAGGATGTGGGCAAACTCAATGCCGTTATTAAGAGCATTGAAGGTGAGTCGACCGATGTATGAACCGAAGAATGAACCAATGAATGAACCGATGTATGATTTGGCAAGTTACACTGTTTATATCACCGGTATTGTTCAGGGAGTGGGCATGAGACCATATATTTTTAAAACAGCAGAACATTTGGGCCTGAGAGGATGGGTAAGCAATCAGGGCTCAGGGGTAGTGATGGAGATTGCCGGTCGCAGAATAAGCATTCGGGAATTCCTTAAGGCCTTGTCGGAGAACCCTCCTGCCGGTGCAAAAATTAACAGGATCAAAATTAAACCCCAATGTTATGGGGAATATCCTAATTTCTCAATTATCACCAGTTCTTCAGATTCTTCAGACAATCAACTTCCAGGATTTATCCCTCCTGATACGGCAATTTGTGATCAATGTATCAAAGAAATCAGTGATCAGACAAATCGCAGGTATCTGTACCCTTTCACCAACTGCACCACCTGTGGTCCCAGATACTCCATCATAAAAACATTACCCTATGACCGGGTCAACACCTCCATGGCGGCTTTCGAAATGTGCCCTGCATGCAGGAGTGAATACGAAAGTCCGGATAACAGAAGATTTCATGCCCAATCAAACTGCTGCCCTGATTGCGGGCCAAAGCTGACTCTGATGGACAGTAAAGGCAAGCAACTGGATAGTGGCAGTATTCATCCTGTTGCTGCTGCCGTACAATTGCTTCGTGATGGGAGATTGATTGGGATCAAGGGGCTTGGCGGGTATCACATTGCCTGCAATGCCCAGGACGAAAAAGCCATAGATCTGCTGCGTAAAAGGAAAAGAAGACCGGAGAAACCACTAGCCGTAATGCCCGCAAGTCTGGAAGCTGCTAGGTTAATCTGTCGGGTAACCGATAAAGAAGAAGAAACACTGACCAGCATTCAAAGACCCATTGTACTCCTTAAAAAGAGATTCCCGGAAATCCTGCCTAAGAATATTGCTCCCGGGATTAACCGTCTGGGAGTGATGCTCCCCTATACCCCTCTGCATCATCTCCTTTTTCAAGAAGATCTTCCATACCTTATTATGACCAGCGGCAATGTCAGCGGGATGCCGATATGCTACCAGGATGGGGCGGCACTAGCAGAACTTAGAGATATCGTAGATTTTTTCCTGATCCATGATCGGGAAATTCTTACCCCGATCGATGATTCCGTAGTGTGGATTATTGATGAGGAGGTAATGGTCAGCAGAAGTGCCAGAGGTTATGCCCCTTCTGCCTTACAGATTAACTCAGACTCAGAATGCGAAATTATGGCAATGGGTGCGGAACAAAAATCATCACTATGTCTGTTGCATCTAGGTTTTGCCCATGCCACCCAGTATCTAGGCAACCTGGATGACATGAATTCATATCAAGAATATCTTCAGGTCATGAAAAACATGCAGGTATTGCTTGGAGCAGAACCCCAATTTATTGCCCATGACTTACATCCTGGATATCTTTCCACCCAGTGGGCGATGAAGCAGTCTGCCGCAAAAATCCCGATCCAGCATCATCATGCCCATATGGCCGCTTGCATGGCGGAAAACAGCCTGACAGAGGATGCCATCGGAATTATCTATGACGGAACAGGATTAGGCACAGATGGAGCGATCTGGGGCGGGGAATTTCTGGTTGGTTCCATTGGTTCAAAGGGTTCAAAAGGCAAGTTCGCGCGGGTGGGGCACTGGAAGTACGTAACGTTGCAGGGTGGGGATAGTGCTGTTAAAGAACCTTGGAAATCAGCTGCTTCCTATTTATATGCTATGGGCGTTGAGAGCAAGGAATATCTTGCCAGTGTTTCAAGTTTAAAAGTCAAAATGATAGAAAGCGCAATCAGTAATAATATTAACTGTTTCCAATCGTCAAGTATGGGTAGGTTGTTTGACTGTGCAGCGGCCCTGGTCATGGGAAAAACCCATATTACTTATGACGCTCAGGCCGCGATAGAATTGGAAAATGCCATAGCAGCGGAGGTAACAGATTTAACAGATTTTTATCCCTATTTCATCGATGAAAAAATTGATGAAGAAATCGATGAAAAAACAGATAAAAAAGAAGAGAAGTTAGAAATCGGATATAAGGAAATATTATCAGGTATTTTGAGTGACATAAAGGGGGGCAAGGAGGGCAAGGAGGGCAAGACACCTGGATATATCTCAGCTAAATTCCATAATACAGTTTGTGCAGCTACCATAGACTGTGTCTGTAAAATAAGAAAAAAACGGGGTATCAACAATGTCGTTTTAAGCGGCGGGGTGTTTGAAAACACCTATCTGTTAAGAAACCTGAAGGTAGGACTAAAGGAGCGGGGCTTTAGAACTTATTACCATAGGAAGATCCCCACTAATGACGGGGGGATTGCCTTGGGGCAAGCAGTAGCTGCAGCTCACATGATAAAGGAGGGAAACTATGTGCCTGGCGGTTCCAGCAAGAATTGTCAAGATTGATGAAAGGCACGCCTGGGCGGAAACAAAGGGGGTGGGGCAAAGAATAAATATTCAGTTGATTGATGCTCCTATCCCTGGCGACTACATCTTGGTTCATGCAGGCTTTGCCATTGAAAAAATAGACGTGGAATATTTTCGCTTTTTAAATGAGACGCTTGATGAAATGCTGGAGGGGACAGGAAATGATACAGGAAATGATACAGGAAATGAATGATCAGAGCATTATAGAGCCCATCATCGAGCGCTTAAACCGGGTTTTTGAAGATATATCTGGTTTATCTGGTCAGAGTATGCGTATTATGGAGGTTTGCGGAACCCATACTCGCGCCATTGCAAAATCCGGAATCAGGTATTTGCTGCCCCAAGAAATACTTCTTTTGTCCGGACCCGGCTGTCCGGTTTGCGTTACCCCTGAATATTATATCGATATCATGATCTCAATAGCAGATAGGGAAGACGTGATTCTGGTAACCTTTGGCGATATGATGAAGGTGCAAGGAACATGCTTTAGCCTGTCAGATAAAAAAGCGCAAGGTGCCCAAATAACTGTGGTCTATTCACCTGAAGATGCATTAAATATTGCAGCACATCATAGAGATAAGTTAGTCGTATTTGTCGCCGTGGGATTTGAAACCACAGCACCCCTGATTGGGGTGACCGTGAAGCAGGCAAAGGCGGGAGGCCTTGATAATCTCTTCTTTCTGACCGCCTTAAAACGCATGGAACCAGTTATCCGGTTTATTTTGCAGGATGAGAGAAATAAAATCAATGCTATGATTTGTCCCGGTCATGTGGCATCAATTACAGGAGCAGAACATTTCAGATTTATCACTGAGGAATTTGGTATTCCGGCGGTAGTATGCGGTTTTGAAAGTCAGGATATCGCAGCAGGGATATGTCGGCTCCTTGAACAGCTTACGGGAAAAAGGGATAAGAAGTTTGTGAATTTGTATCAGCGGTGTGTTACCCCTAATGGTAATCCCATCGCTCAACAAATGATTAATGAAGTATTTGATATAGCGGACGGAGAATGGAGAGGGATTGGCACCATCAGGAATTCAGCCTTGGTGTTGAATGATCAGTATCGGTATCTGGACGCGGTTAAAAGGTTTGAGATTAAGAACGAGCAATACTCAAGTCCTCTAAACTGCCTGTGCAGCGAAATCCTGCTTGGCCTAAAACTGCCCAAGGAATGCCGTCTTTTTGGGTCAATCTGTACACCGGAACATCCTTCGGGCCCATGTATGGTATCCTCAGAAGGAGCCTGTGCAGCTCACTTCAAGTTTGGGGGGGATGGGAAAAATGGCTGAAAAATTGGATATAAATATTGATGAAAAAATCAATCTTGCTCATGGAGATGGTGGCGTCGATACCCAGGGCTTAATCAGAAATCTATTTTATCAATATTTTGATGAACCCCTTTCAAATAGCATGCCGGATTCCTTCGTCTTTGAAGCCGGGCAGCATAAACTCGCCTTTACTACGGACAGTTTTGTGGTTAAGCCCTTGTTTTTCAGGGGAGGAAACATCGGAAAACTGGCCGTATGCGGAACCATTAACGATCTGGCAACAGCTGGGGCTAGACCATTATTTTTAAGTGCCGGCTTTATCATCGAAGAAGGCTTCAGTATGGAAAAGCTGCACCTAATCGCAAAATCAATGAGTGATATTTGTCAGGAGACTGGTGCGAAAATAGTAACCGGGGATACCAAGGTAGTAGAAAGAGGAAATGTGGATGGTCTTTTTATCAACACTTCGGGAATAGGGATCGTGTCAGATAATTATCATCCCCAGCAGGCAGAACCGGGAGATGAGATTATTATCACCGGTGGGATAGGAGAGCACGGAACATCCATACTTTTAGCCAGATATGATCTGGGTATGGAAACAAAGCTAACAAGTGACTGTGCACCGATGTCTTTTCTGATCAATGGGTTGGGTGAGCATCTTAAACATGTAAAACTAATGAAAGACCCTACCCGGGGTGGAATCGCAACTTCATTAAATGAAATAGCGGCAGAACAGGCATTGGAAGTAGAACTTAATGAAAAGGCAATTCCGGTAAAAAGTGAAGTAGATGCCATTGGTGATATTCTGGGCATTGATCCTTTATATCTTGCCTCTGAAGGAAGGATGCTGATTGTGGCTGAAAAAGGCTGGGGAGAGAAAATGCTGCACCAGATAAAAGCACTTGACTACTGTGGGGAAGCTCAGATCATCGGGCGGTTTACTTCAGGACATCAGGGGATGGTATCTATGAAAACATTGATCGGAGGTAAACGGATCGTCCCCATACTTGAAGGTCAGATGCTGCCCAGGATATGTTAAGAAATCTGTTTATTGCCGGGGAGGGGAAAACATGAGGGAGGGAGATTTTTTGGGCCAAAACCTGGATCGTATTATTGGGGAAATTTACTATGATATCACCTTATTATATGCAGCTCCCTGTGTTTATTCTAGAAATCTGATCCTGGATCATTTAAGAGATAGAATTCTCAAGCTTGAAGCTGTTATAAAAGCCACTCCTGAAGCAGAGCCACCTACGCCACTAATACCAACATCAGCAGGAAATCAATCAACATTTACATTGCCAGAGTTATCCCAGTATGATGGGAAGGATGGCAACCCCGCATATATTGGGGTAAACGGTATTGTTTATGATGTTACGAACAATGCAACTTGGGCAGCTGCAACCCACTTTGGCTTGACGGCGGGCAATGACCTGACCAATGAATTTGCAACCTGCCATGGAGGTCAGCCGATATTAAGTAAGTTAAAAGTAGTTGGAAAGTTGGTGTGAAATGAGTAAGAGAAGCATTACCTGCCCTGAATATCAAGAAAGGCTCAACACGGCCGCAACACTTGTGGATACTGTTAAGACACAAATCAGACAGGGTGCTATAAAGAAAAAGAATTTTGTGTGGCTGGAGCTGACGGGGTGTTCCGGAAATATCATCTCCCTTCTGGACGGGTCAAATCCTGATTTCAAGTACTTAATCTCACAGATGACTTATTTTATCTTTAATAACAGTCTTTCAGCCAGTGAAGGGCAGAATGCCATGGAGCAGTTATTTGGTGTGCTGGGAAGTGACTTTATTTTTGCGGTTGAAGGTGCGGTGGCGACGAAGAATAACGGCCTGTATAACATCATCGGCCGCCTGAATGGAAAAGCGGTAACTGCCCTTGATGCTGTTCAGATCCTTGGTGCTGAGGCATCATATGTTATTGCCATCGGCGCCTGTGCCACCCATGGAGGTGTTTCAGCAGCAAGGCCGAATCCGGCTGAGTGTGTCGGTGTTCAGAGTGTATTAAATCGAAAGGTGATCAAGCTGACGGGATGCCCCTGTCATCCGGACTGGTTTATGGGGACATTAGCCCATATCTTGCTCTATGGAGAACCGGAGCTGGACAGCAGGGATAGACCTCTTTTGTTTTACAGCACCTTGATTCATGACAGGTGCCCCCGTCGGTCATATTTTGATCAGGGCATCTTTGCGGAAAAGCTGGGGGATAAAACCTGTATGTTCAAATTGGGCTGCCGCGGACCGGTAACACGCACAGACTGTCCGATCAGGCAGTGGAATGAGTATGTGAACTGGCCGGTTGAGGATGACACTCCTTGCATTGGTTGTGCGCAATTTGGCTTCCCTGATGCCATGGAGCCTTTTATTAGCTATAATACCACAAGAAATTCCACAAGAGAGGTTAATGATGACCAAGAAAATCGTGATTAATCCCGTTACCCGGATCAGCGGATTCATGGAAATTCAAGCGGATATTGAAAATAACCAGGTTGTGGATGCTAAAACAGCAGGACTGATGTTTCGTGGATTTGAAAAGATGCTAAATGGCAGGAATCCCTTTGATGCAGTATATTTCACCCAGCGTATTTGCGGAATTTGTTCAACTGCTCATTCTATGGCTTCCACTCTTGCCTTGGAGGATGCCCTTGGTGTTGTCCCATCTGAGCAGGGTAGATACTTAAGAGACATTATCCATGGCTGCGAATTTCTGCAAAACCATATCCGCCATTTTTATCAATATACCATCCCGGATTTTGTGAAGCTGCCCGAAGATTATCCCCTGTTTAAGGCAGATCATTATGATTTCAGACTGCCCAGAGAGAAGAATGACAGATTGGTCAAGGATTACTTTGATTCTCTGGATTTAAGCCGGAGTGCCCATGAAATGCTTGCTGTACTTGGCGGGAAAGCTCCCCATAATCATGGCGTGTTTATCGGTGGGATTACCACACAGGCAACCACTGATAAAATTATTAAAATAAAATCCATTCTGCATGCCATAGATAAATTTATTAATGATCGAATGCTCCCTGACGTAAATACCATTGCCGAGTATTATAGTGAGTATTTTTCTATGGGAAGGGGTTATGGGAACCTTTTAAGCTTTGGCTGTTTCAATGGCTATCAGGATTTGGGAACTTTGTATGTGGATCCTCTTGTTTACACTGGGGGTAAAACAAGGGTATTCAATCCGGATGACATTACTGAAGAAATTGATTATGCCTGGTATCAGGACACACAAAAGGACACAAAAAATGGGGATAAACCTTTTGAAGCTGATCCGAGAGCTGATATGAACAAAGCTCAGGCATATTCATGGGTCAAGGCTCCCAGATATAACAATCTGCCCTTCGAGACTGGACCCTTGGCCAGGCTTTGGCTTTCCGGAGAATACAGAAATGGCATCTCAACCATGGACAGGACGATCGCCAGAGTATTAGAAGTTAGAAAGATCGCTTCAATTATGAATATCCTGATTGATAACCTGATACCTGGAGTATCAGTGCAAAAGGAGTATACTATTCCGGAAACAGCCATGGGAAAAGGTTTAATTGACACTACGAGAGGTGCTTTAGGGCATTGGTTGAGAGTGAATGATCAGGTTATTTCATTTTACCAGATCATCACCCCATCTGCCTGGAACCTTTCAACCCGAAGCAATAGTGAAGTGAAAGGAACTGCCGAAGAGGCGCTGATCGGTACCCCGATCAGGGATATTAATAATCCCATAGAAATAGGCAGAACAATCCGCTCTTTTGACCCTTGTATCTCTTGTGCGACTCATATTTATACGGGGGGCAAACATATCAACACAATACAAGTTGTACAGTAAGTACCATGATTTAAAACCTTAAAAACAGCTTGCTATGTTAGTTTTTAATTAACAAGCAAGCTGTTTTGAAATTTGTAGACTGTCTTAGATGTTGAATGTCAATAAGTTGATAATCTGGTGTCATGAAAATCTGGTGTCAGGCACGATAAGTTTTAAAGCACCACCCGTTCTCTTATCGAGGCTTTAGTTGTTCAGTGGTATAGTCTTAACATAGTGTACCCAAACATATTATATATCATATTATAACCCTTCAATTTAGTTCTGATTAGGGAATTTTATATATATGGTTGCCTCAGTTTCAGACGTTTTTTCCCAAGTTACAGTGCCATTTAGTACTTCTGAGATTAATCTTATGGGAACATAGAATATCCCTGTTGTGGTATCAAATGATGGTGCTTGAAGTAACTTAACAATATTACCATTTACATCGGCATCCAAAGAATTATGAGTTAACTTAATGATTGTATTACCTTTAGTTGCCGTTACTGTTTTTGTTTTACCATCCCATAAAAGAGTCATATTGTATTTTTCAAATATTGGCCTACATGGAACTACAGTTACATCTTTAACACAAGATGTATAGATATCCAACTTTTCGTCATTTACATAAACACTAGGATGCACGCTAGGGGGGTAGTCAGCATTGGCAATACTTATACCACTGTATAGAAAGAGTGTGCAAAAGGTCAATATTATAAAAAGATTACGAGTGTTTTTCATATTTCATCCTCCAGTCTTGGGTAAAAATCACACCATATTAAGTGTGATTTTTACCCTTATTATACCATTATTCTTAAAATTGATAAATACTAGAGTCAACAACAATAGTTACATTATTGCTACTTCTAGTCACAGAAGCATGGTCTTGCTCTGGAGTAGGAAAGTATGTACTTGAAACAGCAACACCATCAACCTTAATGTTTGAAAATACTGCTTTGTTTTTCCCTGTATTATCTGTGGATACAACAGTTGATAATAACTTCCAGGTAGTTATTTGTGAAAGATTACAACTGCTGGATGACTCCATTATTGTTATATTATGAGTGTCTGCTAGTGTAGTGCCGTGCCTTGTTGGGCATATAGTTGTTCCATCAACTTTCATTCTGACTTTACCGTTGTAGTTATACCAGAAGTACATTACAGGGGCAGATCCTGGTTTATATCCATTGTGATATTGTCCCTCTTGATGTAAGGTGTCAGGAAATATGATTGAATATTGTTGCCATGAGTCTATACCTATCTTCTTTTTAAGTACTATTAATGGTTTCCAGCCACTAGCATTAGATTGTGGGCCGAGATTATTATAGAGTTGCAATCCCATATCTGCCGCCCAAGAGCCTATACCATTATTACCTGAAAGGGTATATTCAAACCCACCATAATTATATGGTGCATACTTTGTTAAATCAGTGCTTACTTGAGAACTTGTTGGAAGAGTCATTTGAGTACTCAAGTAACTTCCACTTGTCCCTGTTTTTGTAACTTTTTGCTTACCGCCAACTCCGTCTGAAATGAAATCCGTTTGAGTAGCCATTGGTGTTATTGTACTATCGAAAGATTGAACTTGGACAGCAATATCCTGCTGGTCAATGTCATATACGATTAATTCAGGATCAGAATTCAAAGACTCTTCATAAAAGTAATAATTATCTTCATCAAATGTTACATAATCGTATGTTGTACCATTATTACTTGCATTTTTTTCAGCTTGATTAGTTTTAGATTTTTCTTCCGCAATGGCATCTTTTGCATTTTTTAGCATCATTTCTAGTATTGAATCTGAAACTTTTACTGATTCCTGGTGTATAACCTTAACTGTTTTACCATTGGTTCCCTTTAAACTTTCAACTGGTTCAGTTGAAACCGCAAATACTGAGATCGAAAAAGTACTTAAACACAGCAGAGAAATAGCAAGTAGAATTTTCAACTTTTTCATAAATTAATTTCAACTCCTTTAAATAATTTATTTTGAACGCTGGACAGCTACTCAAACTTAGGAATTGATAATAGTTACGTTATGATGATGTAATTATTGCCGAATTACAAAACGTCAGGGTGTTACAGCATCACGAGGCATCCTTGTTCAGGGTATCTTGTTATTTTCTTCATTATATCAGAATCAAAATAAAAAGATTGTCGGAATATGTACAAAAAGTAAATTTTTTCAGTATTTTCAAACTAACTTTCGTCTAGATAAGCCTAAAACCCTTACGGTTTCCGGTTTCGTTAATTTAACACTACAGCGTAATTTATTTATTCACTAATACAGCCGGCTAATTTCTTTAAGCTGTGGGATTTGTACGCGCAATAATTACGACGAAGATGATAGTCTACAATTCTTAAGGCCTTTTGTATTATTTTTTCGTCACATGACAGGGCTGCAACAACAAGCAATAGAGCCATCGGATGAGTTAAGACCGGACTTTTGTATTTGTCAACTTAAAATTAGGCCATATAGTCATTTAATTTTCGGCCACTAAGAAAAAAAATTTAGTCGTTTCATAAGCATATTTAGTTTTCAAAGAGCATTGTTTCACGATGAATGCTAACGCGCTATCGCTTGTTACACCCTGTATAAATGTTTATCAAAAACATGATAAACCTTTATACAGGGTTATTGTTTTTTTCTTCATGCCAGTTGCTGTTGTTGTAACCACTCCTTCGTTTCTTTCATGCGGTACGAGTTTCCATTCATGTTGACGATGTATGACTGATGCGTCAACCGGTCAATCATGGCCGCCGTCATCACGGGATCCTGAAAAATTTCACCCCATCGTTCGAAGGATAAGTTGGTTGTGATGATTGTCGATTTGCGACCAGCCCTCAGCGACAAATGGGTAAACAATAATTCAGATCCTTCCTTATCAAAAGATATATAACCCATTTCATCGGCAATAACCAAATCATATTTTTCAAAGCGGTTCTGGAAGGCTCGAAGAGTTTGCTCTGCTCGGCATTCTTTAATCCGGTTAATGAGGAGGGGAACAGTTGTAAACCATACTTTATATCCCTCCAGGCAGGCCTTTAAGCCTAGCCCAATACTCACATGCGTCTTGCCTGTTCCCGGGTTCCCCGCCAGAATAATGTTGCGCCCCTCCTGAATAAACTCTAATGTTTTCAGCTGCTTTAACTTCTTTTGGGCATCATCTGGCAAATCCGCGATGACCAAATCTTCAAGGTACTTTTTATGTGTAAATTCAGCCAGACGAATGCGATTATGCCGCGAGGCTTCCCGACGAGCATCACATTCCTTCTCCAGTAACTGCGCCAGAAATGCTTCATAACTGGCATCCTGCTGCGTTGACTCCCGAACTTGCTCATCCAAATGCTTACGAATCATAGGGAGTCTCAGTTCTTTGCTATATTCCAATATCGCTTCCTTAAACGCCTTGCGCGGCGCGTTACTCATGCAACGTCCTCCTTTGCTTTTGGTGTATGGGTATCAAACATGTCATCGTACATGCGAAGCTGCTGTGCTGACCGCTCTACAATCTCTTTTCCCGTTTTCGAGAGATTTGGTTGAACAACAGGCATCGCGTCACGATTCCTAGCACAAAGCACTTTAATTTTATCCGTAGTCACTTGAGCCGGATGAATTTTCTCCAGCTCCCGAATAGCTTGCTCGACTTCCGCAAATGGGACATCGTCTCGAATATATTGCAATAGCTGTATAAATTCCTTGTCTTGTTTGGTATAATATGTTTCGTATATTTCTTTTATCCTTTTAGGAGCCTGCTGCCATGCCGCACTACCGGCAAATGCACCAGGTTTTTTCCTTAGCGTATCCAAATAATGATTCAGATCAAGCCGCCACTCGTGGTTGCCGGTTAATCGCACATGCTCCGCTACCAAGGATTCCTGATGGAAGCATCGCACCCGGGTCGCATATGCTTTAATCATGATCGATTCACCTACCAAATGATCCGGTACTGAGTAACGATTCTGATCAACGATGATGGTGGAATATTTGTTCACCCGTCCATAAATCACGCGAGCTGCATCAAATGGTGGAAGGGTGGGCAGCAATGCGGGGCGCTCTTCTTCCAATCGTTCCTCCGCCGTCTGGCCGTTGTACTCATCATGGGACTTACGATTACGCTTAGTGCACACATCCTGCAAATATTGATTTGCCTCCTCCAGGGATTCAAATTCGTCCCGAAAAGCGAAGGCTTTTCGGCGAACGACCTCGACGCTTCGCTCCACATGACCTTTTTCGTTGCCCTTGCGAATATTGCAAAACCGATACTGAAAACCATAGTAGAGCGACAATTGAAGCAATCCTTGCGTCGGCTCCTTCTCCGTTCCAATAAACCTTTTCACCGCGACTTTCATGTTATCGTACACCATGGTACGATACACTTGGCCGATATGCTGGAAAAACAGGGCGTGTGCTTCCTGAAAACACTCTGTTGTTTGTTTGGTGAACAGATAAGCAAAGCGATAGTTCCCGTAAGCCGTTGTGAATACGGCCATCTGAAAAACTTGAAATTTTCCATTAATTTTTAGTTTAACCTCACCCCAATCAAATTCGCAAATGTCTCCAAGTTCATACAGAGCCTTAATAAACGCTTCCTTTGGTTTCCGTTCCAAGCTTCTAATG
This sequence comes from Dehalobacterium formicoaceticum, assembly GCF_002224645.1. Lineage (NCBI taxonomy): Bacteria > Bacillati > Bacillota > Clostridia > Eubacteriales > Peptococcaceae > Dehalobacterium > Dehalobacterium formicoaceticum. The sequence continues at coordinate 2,297,859 of NZ_CP022121.1, forward strand.
GTTCGAAGAACGGTACTGTAACTTAGTTGAGTACCCTCGGCTTCCAGTGCTTCAAAGATATCAATGGCTTTTTTTTGCTGCTTGTGCCGCCCCTGATTTCGCTTAGTTTCATTCTCGTCAAGATAGAACTGGATCCTGTTCACAACCTCGTCAGTCATTTTTCTTTTGGGTCGAATGCCCACAGTATACTTGGGGGCAGAAGTGAGGGTGTCGACTAGTGCCTGGATATCTGCCGACCCGCTCGACAATAATTGCTGTCTCCCTTCCTCATATTGTCCAATGTACTTTCCTACGGTGTCCCGATTGATCCCTGTTATTTTCGCAATTTCCCGGCGCGATTTCCCTTCATGAATATGCATCATTAAAATTTGTTGCTTGATGTTCATTGTGATCATCTCTCCCAGCCCCTACCTGTTGAATTTCCTCTCAAGTAGGTTAATCTATTGTGGCCGGTTTTTCAATGACTACGGTGGCCTACTATTAGATTACCATAGACAAAATACAGTGACCTGCTTGAAATCGATGAGCTACAAAATATGGAGTACTTCAAAACACCAAGAGGGAGCCTTTTTAAGCTTACTCAAGAGGAATATGAGGCTATTATGGACTTGGTTAAAGAAGAGGAGCCTGCAGGTCCAAAAGGTTTATTAGAATTGTACTCCAAGGAAGACTTTTTAAATGAAGTATTTATTTCAGAACAACAATATGGTGAAATTGCAATTCTCCTGAATAGAAAGAAAAACATAATATTGCAGGGGGCACCTGGGGTCGGAAAGACCTTTGCTGCAAAAAGGCTAGCTTATTCACTGATGGGATCTGTTGATGATTCAAGAATAGAAATGGTTCAGTTCCATCAAAACTATTCCTATGAAGACTTTGTTATGGGGTTTAGACCGGTTGAAGGTGGAGGCTTTGAACTTAGAAACGGTATTTTCCATCAGTTCTGTATAAAGGCTGCTAATGACCCTAACCGGGATTATTACTTTATTATTGATGAGATAAACAGGGGGAATTTAAGTAAAATTTTCGGTGAGCTTCTAATGCTTATTGAAAATGATAAGCGTGGCTCAAAGTTTGCGGTTCCCCTTACATACAAACCGGACAGCCGTTTTTATGTACCACAGAACATATTTATTATCGGAATGATGAATACTGCCGATCGTTCTCTGGCGATGATTGATTATGCCCTTAGAAGAAGGTTCTGTTTTATCGAGATTGAGCCAGCTTTTAATACACAATCATTTAGAAAGCATCTGGTGGACAGTGGAATTCATGTGGACTTAATAGAAAAGATTATCAGCAGGCTGAACTATTTAAATAGTCAAATTTCATCCGACAGTAATTTAGGCAGAGGATTTAGAATCGGACACAGTTATTTCTGTAATCCTTCCACAGATGAGAACTGGTATCAGAGTGTTATTGAATATGAAATCAACCCACTTATCGCGGAATACTGGTTCGACAACGAAGAGAAGGCACAGGAGTACATGGATTACTTGCTGGGGTGATATGAATGGCAAATGAGATACCGATCCGTAATATATACTATATGCTCAGCTATGTTTATGATGTCTTAAAGGAAGGGGACAATGTCCATTTATCAAATGAGGAATTTGATAACATCTATGACCTCTTCGGAAAGATTCTCGTAAATGGATTGAATCTTCTAATTAAACGTGGTTTCAACAGGGAATATATCTGTGTGTCCGATGAACTGCCTGTGCTCAGGGGGAAAATAGCCGTAAATGACACTTTGAAAAGACAGAGCTTTATTCTTGGTAAGCTTAGCTGTGAATATGATGAGCTTTCCCCGAATGTTTTGTTTAATCAGATCATAAAGGCATCAATCATTACGCTTATTAACTATAAAGAGCTGGATAAGCAGATAAAAGAGCAGCTTATTTATATTAACAGATATTTTTGTATTTGTCAACTTAAAATTAGGCCATATAGTCATTTAATTTTCGGCCACTAAGAAAAAAAAATTTAGTCGTTTCATAAGCATATTTAGTTTTCAAAGAGCATTGTTTCACGATGAATGCTAACGCGCTATCGCTTGTTACACCCTGTATAAATGTTTATCAAAAACATGATAAACCTTTATACAGGGTTATTGTTTTTTTCTTCATGCCAGTTGCTGTTGTTGTAACCACTCCTTCGTTTCTTTCATGCGGTACGAGTTTCCATTCATGTTGACGATGTATGACTGATGCGTCAACCGGTCAATCATGGCCGCCGTCATCACGGGATCCTGAAAAATTTCACCCCATCGTTCGAAGGATAAGTTGGTTGTGATGATTGTCGATTTGCGACCAGCCCTCAGCGACAAATGGGTAAACAATAATTCAGATCCTTCCTTATCAAAAGATATATAACCCATTTCATCGGCAATAACCAAATCATATTTTTCAAAGCGGTTCTGGAAGGCTCGAAGAGTTTGCTCTGCTCGGCATTCTTTAATCCGGTTAATGAGGAGGGGAACAGTTGTAAACCATACTTTATATCCCTCCAGGCAGGCCTTTAAGCCTAGCCCAATACTCACATGCGTCTTGCCTGTTCCCGGGTTCCCCGCCAGAATAATGTTGCGCCCCTCCTGAATAAACTCTAATGTTTTCAGCTGCTTTAACTTCTTTTGGGCATCATCTGGCAAATCCGCGATGACCAAATCTTCAAGGTACTTTTTATGTGTAAATTCAGCCAGACGAATGCGATTATGCCGCGAGGCTTCCCGACGAGCATCACATTCCTTCTCCAGTAACTGCGCCAGAAATGCTTCATAACTGGCATCCTGCTGCGTTGACTCCCGAACTTGCTCATCCAAATGCTTACGAATCATAGGGAGTCTCAGTTCTTTGCTATATTCCAATATCGCTTCCTTAAACGCCTTGCGCGGCGCGTTACTCATGCAACGTCCTCCTTTGCTTTTGGTGTATGGGTATCAAACATGTCATCGTACATGCGAAGCTGCTGTGCTGACCGCTCTACAATCTCTTTTCCCGTTTTCGAGAGATTTGGTTGAACAACAGGCATCGCGTCACGATTCCTAGCACAAAGCACTTTAATTTTATCCGTAGTCACTTGAGCCGGATGAATTTTCTCCAGCTCCCGAATAGCTTGCTCGACTTCCGCAAATGGGACATCGTCTCGAATATATTGCAATAGCTGTATAAATTCCTTGTCTTGTTTGGTATAATATGTTTCGTATATTTCTTTTATCCTTTTAGGAGCCTGCTGCCATGCCGCACTACCGGCAAATGCACCAGGTTTTTTCCTTAGCGTATCCAAATAATGATTCAGATCAAGCCGCCACTCGTGGTTGCCGGTTAATCGCACATGCTCCGCTACCAAGGATTCCTGATGGAAGCATCGCACCCGGGTCGCATATGCTTTAATCATGATCGATTCACCTACCAAATGATCCGGTACTGAGTAACGATTCTGATCAACGATGATGGTGGAATATTTGTTCACCCGTCCATAAATCACGCGAGCTGCATCAAATGGTGGAAGGGTGGGCAGCAATGCGGGGCGCTCTTCTTCCAATCGTTCCTCCGCCGTCTGGCCGTTGTACTCATCATGGGACTTACGATTACGCTTAGTGCACACATCCTGCAAATATTGATTTGCCTCCTCCAGGGATTCAAATTCGTCCCGAAAAGCGAAGGCTTTTCGGCGAACGACCTCGACGCTTCGCTCCACATGACCTTTTTCGTTGCCCTTGCGAATATTGCAAAACCGATACTGAAAACCATAGTAGAGCGACAATTGAAGCAATCCTTGCGTCGGCTCCTTCTCCGTTCCAATAAACCTTTTCACCGCGACTTTCATGTTATCGTACACCATGGTACGATACACTTGGCCGATATGCTGGAAAAACAGGGCGTGTGCTTCCTGAAAACACTCTGTTGTTTGTTTGGTGAACAGATAAGCAAAGCGATAGTTCCCGTAAGCCGTTGTGAATACGGCCATCTGAAAAACTTGAAATTTTCCATTAATTTTTAGTTTAACCTCACCCCAATCAAATTCGCAAATGTCTCCAAGTTCATACAGAGCCTTAATAAACGCTTCCTTTGGTTTCCGTTCCAAGCTTCTAATGGTTCGAAGAACGGTACTGTAACTTAGTTGAGTACCCTCGGCTTCCAGTGCTTCAAAGATATCAATGGCTTTTTTTTGCTGCTTGTGCCGCCCCTGATTTCGCTTAGTTTCATTCTCGTCAAGATAGAACTGGATCCTGTTCACAACCTCGTCAGTCATTTTTCTTTTGGGTCGAATGCCCACAGTATACTTGGGGGCAGAAGTGAGGGTGTCGACTAGTGCCTGGATATCTGCCGACCCGCTCGACAATAATTGCTGTCTCCCTTCCTCATATTGTCCAATGTACTTTCCTACGGTGTCCCGATTGATCCCTGTTATTTTCGCAATTTCCCGGCGCGATTTCCCTTCATGAATATGCATCATTAAAATTTGTTGCTTGATGTTCATTGTGATCATCTCTCCCAGCCCCTACCTGTTGAATTTCCTCTCAAGTAGGTTAATCTATTGTGGCCGGTTTTTCAATGACTACGGTGGCCTACTATTAGATTACCATAGACAGACTTTTTTTTTATCAATCACTTGCAGTCTTATTTCAAGTAAAAATGAACTCGCGATCGACACCAAAAGCATATGCCGATGCCAGGCAGTCCAAGACCTGAATTCATAATGATCCATGCCTAATTCGTCTTTGGCTTCATTGAAACACTGCTCAATAGGCCAGCGCATCAACGATGCTTTGCACAGTTCAGAGGTTGGAATGTCCACCGGCGCATTACTGATAGAATACCTAATCACCCCTTCTTCGGAACGGCGAATAAATAACCAGCATGATTTTCTAGGGACTTCGCACGTCTCTTTCGCAAAGGCTCTATAAATTTGAAGACATTTGATATCCGAATGAATCGGTCCTTTTGATCCTTCCCCAAGATACATTTTTACCCAGGGTATCGTTTCATCCCCAGCGATCTTTGAAACATGTTCTGTGGGAGTTGTTGCTGCCATTATTGTAGGGCGTGGACCCCGTCCTTTATATTCAGGCACTTTAAAGGTTGGTTGGGTGCGCCAAACCTGTGTGTTGTTATGAATATCCGCAAAATACCAATATTTATCTGAGATAGCGTCAAGAAACTCTTTACTGTTTCCGTAAAGACAATCCATGCCTATCCATTTTGCTTTAAATAGCTCAGATTCTTCGATTTTACGAATCAAATCCAGCGCAATCTGTGGCTTTGTTCGGAAGGTTAGTTCATCAGGTACAGCGCAGTCTTGCCTACGCTGTGTATAATCTTCGCCAAACCACTTTTCCGGCATGAAAAGCTGGGTCGAAATTAGACCATAACCTTTATGGCCTGAATAGCCTACAAAAACACCTACCTGACTGTTTTCAACTTTGCCAACACTGCCACAATATTGACGGGCCACGCCCACAGAATGTTTACCCTTTTTAACAAAGCCACTTTCATCGACAGTAAGCATTCCTTCATCATCAGAAATGCGTTCGGAAAGACCTTCTTGATAAATTTTGATGGCTTTTTCTTCATCCCATTGAGCATTCTTCATGAAATTCTGCAAATTACGTGGGCCTCTGGGATTATCAATGAATTCCAAAGCTATAGGTCCAACTGACTTCCTTTCTAAATTGCTTAACAATCCTCTCGTATACGCATATAAGTTAGCAATTGGCTCTGCTCGTTTAAAACAGTCTGCAAAACGATTTATATAATTATTGAACATCTCTGGCAGCTTATCTATAATATCAGGCACTTTAGCTTCTTCCAGGATCCCTTCATGCCAAGTGTTTTTTTGTAGTTGCATCGAAACCATCTCCAGATATTTATTACTTTTTTTGAGGACCCGGAGTGGTTTATGCCTACCTGTACAGCCCATTAGTTGTTTGTAATTTTTCTTAAGCGGATATAAATAGACTCCTTTCTTGTTTCCGTGATATTGATACGTGATTCCGACTTTGCCAAACCCGCTGGTTTCCCCAACATAGTGCCAGTTCGCAGCCCTGTAGCAAGTTCCTTTATATTTATCTTGATCAACAAAGGTTTCTAATAAATAGGGCTCAACCCCATAAAGGAGTGGCCAATCATGTTTGAGATGCTTGATAGATAAGGCTATTAGATGGGAAGCAAGATTTTTAACGTGCACCCATGGTAAAATTAATAGGCGATTATTGTTTAAAACATGCGGTAAATACTTTTTGCGCTCTTCATCATTCCAGTCAATAAAGGTATCCCGTACGCCTACTCTATAAGAAGCTTGGTTATAACTGATAGCCGCAATGGGACGTTCATTAAACCACACAAGATATTTAACGCGTGCGCCAATTGTTTTATTATAGCCCAGATAATGGTACAATTTTACAAGCTGATTCCAGAGAGCCTCCAGTCCTGTGCGATTGACAAGCTCAATTCTTAGCGCAGATTTTATCTTAAATATTTCTTCTACCAAGGGGGTATCGTCAATAGAAGGAATAACATTTCTTGGTTCCATAATAACGAATCCTTTCAGTTTTAGAGACAGAGGTATCCCTGTTGCCAACCTCCGAATCCTCATTACCAATTTAACATATCGAATTCGTTTTGTCCACTGTTTTTTAAATTACGCTGTAGTGTTAATTATGTCACTACAATCTTTTACCAATGACTTCATGCAATCGTTTTAGTGAATCTTTAACATCTGATTCGTAATAAATATCACGATGAGCAGTTTCGGGTATACCGGATACACGAATCAAATAAATCTACTGCCCGGCATCGGTTAGTACGACTGTATTTCTTTAATGCGTAGATAAGACAGTGCGAATATTAGACCAACGACGATTGTCATTTTTATTGCGTAGTTGATATTCAATACTTAATAACAGTCTTTCAGCCAGTGAAGGGCAGCATGCCATGGAACAGTTATTTAGTGTACTGGGAAGTGACTATATCCTTGCGGTTGAAGGTGCTGTGGCGACGAAGAATAACGGCCTGTATAACATCATCGGCCGCCTGAATGGAAAAGCGGTAACTGGGTTTGAGGCGGTTCAGATCCTTGGTGCTAAGGCATCATATGTTATTGCCATCGGCGCCTGTGCCACCCATGGAGGGGTTTCGGCAGCAAGGCCAAATCCGGCTGAGTGTGTCAGTGTTCAGAGTGTATTAAATCGAAAGGTGATCAAGCTGACGGGATGTCCCTGTCATCCGGACTGGTTTATGGGGACATTAGCTCATATCTTGCTCTATGGAGAACCTGAGCTGGATAGCAGGGACAGACCTCTTTTGTTTTACAGCACCTTGATTCATGACAGGTGTCCCCGCAGGTCATATTTTGATCAGAGCATCTTTGCCGAAAAGCTAGGGGATAAAACCTGTATGTTTAAATTGGGCTGCCGCGGACCGGTAACACGCACAGACTGTCCGATCAGGCAGTGGAATGAGTATGTGAACTGGCCGGTTGAGGATGACACTCCTTGCATTGGTTGTGCGCAATTTGGCTTCCCTGATGCCATGGAGCCTTTTATTAGCTATAATACCACAAGAAATTCCACAAGAGAGGTTAATGATGACCAAGAAAATCGTGATTAATCCCGTTACCCGGATCAGCGGATTTATGGAAATTCAAGCGGATATAGAAAATAACCAGGTTGTGGATGCGAAAACAGCAGGCCTGATGTTTCGTGGATTTGAAAAGATGCTAACCGGCAGGAATCCCTTTGATGCAGTATATTTCACCCAGCGCATTTGCGGCATTTGTTCAACTGCCCATTCTATGGCTTCTACCCTTGCCTTGGAGGATGCCCTTGGTGTTGTCCCTTCTGAGCAGGGGAGATATTTAAGAGATATTATCCATGGCTGCGAATTTCTGCAAAACCATATCCGCCATTTTTATCAATATACCATCCCGGATTTTGTCAAACTGCCCGAAGATTATCCTCTGTTCAAGGCGGATCATCATGATTTCAGACTGCCCAAAGAGAAGAATGACAGATTGGTCAAGGATTATTTTGCTTCTCTGGATTTAAGCCGAAGTGCCCATGAAATGCTTGCCGTACTTGGCGGCAAAGCTCCCCATAATCATGGCGTGTTTATCGGCGGGATTACCACACAGGCAACCACTGATAAAATTATTCAGATAAAATCTATTCTCCATGCCATATATCAATTTATTAATGATCGAATGCTCCCTGACGTCAATATCATTGCCGAGTATTATCATGATTATTTTTCGATGGGCAGGGGCTATGGGAACCTTTTAAGCTTTGGCTGTTTCGACGGCTATCAGGCTTTGGGAACTTTGTATGTGAATCCCCTTGTTTACACCGAGGGTAAAACATACGTATTCAATCCGGATGACATTACTGAAGAAATTGACTATGCCTGGTATCAGGAGACAAAAAAGAACACAAAGAACACAAAGGGTACAAAGGGCACACAAAATGGGGATAAACCATTTGATGCTGACCCGAAAGCCGATATGAACAAAGCCCAGGCATATTCATGGGTCAAGGCTCCACGCTACAACAATCTGCCCTTCGAGACCGGACCCTTGGCGAGACTTTGGCTTTCCGGAGAATACAGAAACGGCATATCAACCATGGACAGGACGATCGCCAGAGTTTTGGAAGCGAAAAAAATTGCTTCAATTATGAATACCCTGATTGAGAACCTGATACCCGGAGTATCAGTGCAAAAGGAGTATACTATTCCGGAAATAGCAGTGGGAAAAGGTTTGATTGACACGACGCGAGGAGCTTTAGGGCATTGGCTTAGAGTGAACAATCAGGTTATTTCATTTTACCAGATCATCACGCCATCTGCCTGGAACCTTTCAACCCGAAGCAACAGTGATGTGAAAGGAACTGCGGAAGAGGCACTGATCGGTACCCCGATCAGGGATATTAATCATCCCATAGAAATAGGCAGAACAATCCGGTCTTTTGACCCTTGTATTTCTTGTGCGACACATATTTATACCGGAGGCAAACATATCAGCACAATTCAAGTAGTACAGTGAGTACCATGATTTATCCGATAACTAACTGCCACTAATACCCCCACTTCTAAAAGCGGTGGGATAAGTGGCATTAAGTTCCTGGATAACTTTTTTGGCATCAGATGGAGCGTTAACTCCACCTGATGCCAAAAACTCTGTTTATAACCTTAAAAACAGCTTGCTATGTTAGTTTTTAATTAACAAGCAAGCTGTTTGTTTATTTGATTGTATTATTCCGATAATTGTTAATGTGTCATTCCTAAATCATTGATATTATTCCAATAATAGGGTATAATATGAATGACTGGAGGGATATTTATGTACATGAATGTAAAGCAAGCCTCAGAAAAATGGGGCATCTCGGATAGAAGAATACGAGTCCTGTGTTCTGAAGGTAAAATCCCCGGCGTATTTCAAGAAGGACGAGGATGGAAAATTCCTATTGATGCAGTAAAACCTGCTGACGGCAGATATAAATCCACAGAAAGCCTGCTTGATAAACTAGACCGTAAGAAGAAAGAGCTGGATAACAGACGTCCCTTGACAGAAGGTGAGGTCGAAAGACTTAGGGAGCAATTTGTTGTAGAATACACATACAATTCTAACGCAATCGAGGGTAATACGCTTACACTGCGTGAAACGGATATGGTTCTTAGGGGTCTTACTATCGGCCAAAAACCTCTGAAAGATCATTTGGAAGCTATAGGTCATAAGGAGGCATTTGAGTTTGTCAGTGAGCTTACGAAAAATAATGTTCCAATGAGCGAGAGCGTTCTTAAGCAGATTCATTATTTGGTGCTTGCGGATAAGAGGGATGACCGGGGTGTATACCGCCGTGTGCCCGTTCGTATCATGGGAGCAAAGCACGAGCCTGTACAGCCATATCTCATTGGGCCCAAAATGGAAGAGTTAATGGCTGATTTTGCTAAGAGCACCGGGCATATTGTAACAAAATTAGCTCGTTTTCACATCGAATTTGAGGGCATTCATCCATTCATTGACGGCAACGGAAGAACCGGTCGTCTGCTGGTTAACTTTGAGTTGATGAAGGCAGGTTTTCCGCCTATTGATATTAAATTTACCGACCGCATCGCTTATTACAATGCATTTGATGAATATCATGTAAAACACAATCTTTCTGCCATGGAAAAACTATTTGCAGGATATATAAATGAGCGGTTGGATATGTTTTTGAAAATATTACATGAACAATAACAAAATAATATTAGAAAAATGTCAACAAAAGCAGATGAAAGAAAGTAGATAGGAATGTAGATAATAAAGTATAATGATACTCAAAGATGTGTTGCAATGCTGCTGTTGGAGGTTTTGATGTGAAAAATTATCTGTCTAAGGTTGAATTGCTTAAAAAATTAGAGGATTTCATTGAAAAAGTAAAAGGGAATAAATTAATTTTAGCAGTCTTCCTATTTGGGTCATATGCTGCAGGCCGGCAGACCTTATTAAGTGACGTTGATATAGCTGTGCTCTTTTGTAAAACGATTAAACCTAAACAGATCTTTACTGAAAGACTACGATTAATGGGGGAGTTATCTATAGTTTTGGGTCGCGATGATATTGATCTGGTGGTACTCAATGAAGCGCCACCTTCCCTCGGTTACCGTGTAATCAAGGATGGTCAGCTGCTATACATCCGCGATGGTGCAAGATCACAACTTATTGATTACCAGGTTATGACTATGGATCGGTATTTTGATTATCTTCCGACACAAAAGATCTTTTCCGATGGATTAGCTCGGCGGATGAAGGAGGGAAGGTTTGGTGGTTGATAAAGAAAAGGTTGAGCAGCGGATCATGAAGCTGGAGCAAGCAGTGCGTAAGTTAAAGGTTATTGCTGAGTATTCATGGAATGATTATCAAAATGATGATTCTTTGCAGGATAGGGCTGAGCGTAACTTACAAGTTGCAGCGCAAGCGTGTATTGATATCGCCAATCATGTAATTGCTGACCATGGTTTTAGGACTCCTGTCGGCTATGGGGATAGTTTCCTTGTATTGGAAGAAGAAGGGGTTATTTCTCCTGACATGGCTGAAAAAATGAGAATGATTGCCGGGTTTCGAAATATTCTTGTCCATGACTATCTGGACATAGATGATCGCATCGTATTTAAAAGCTTGAGCAATATTAATGATTTTATTGAATTTGCCAAACAGATTTATCGTTTGCTTTAGAGCAGCTGGTGAAGGACGAACTGCCCTATCACCCCAAAGTGCGTTTCTCCCGAGCCGTTTACCCTGACTGCTCCGCTCTATATCTGGACTATATTGGGGATTTGATGAAAAGAGCAAGCCGAATCCTTTAGCCAGGGTTGGCTTGCTCTACAATTTGGAGTTTGTCGGCTTCATCTTGGACTCATTCTGCCGTTTACTGTTTACCGTTACCGAAAATGCCATCAATAATTTTCTCGTTATTCCTATTGACAAAAATAACAAGGCGATTTATAATGTAGCATGTCGTACAGTATGACGTACAACTTTATGTCGAAGAAATAGGAGGCAAGGATAGGGATGAACAGAAATCCAATCGGGTTAGAACTCCACGCCCTCGAAAATCTCATTATGCGTAAAATTGCAAATTCGGAGGACAAAAAGCAAATTGACCCTGTTACGAGCACAAATGGCTGGATTATTGGGTTTCTTGCCAATAACGCCGATAAAGATATTTATCAGAAGGACTTAGAGGAACAGTTTACCATTACCCGCTCTACTGTTTCAAAAGTCCTGATTTTAATGGAGAAAAAGGGATTAATTGAGCGGCAAAGCGTCCCCCATGATTCCAGGCTAAAAAAGCTGACTCTTACGGATAAGGCTTGGAAATTAAGCAAATTAATGAAAGAAAAGGGAGATAAACTTGAGGAAGCTTTAACAAGGGGATTCACCGAAGAAGAGTCAGAAGCCCTTTATAGCTATATCCAACGTATGAAGGACAACATAAAGTAAACTAACCCCAGTTTTATTTTTTTAGGCATATTGTTTGACGTCCAACATTGTCGCATTATGCGACTGTTTCAAAAGGCAACAATCTGCACGATTAAAAAGCGGTCAATGCTTTATGATAAACGGCTTATATCATCAGACTGAAAGGGGAATCGAAAATGATTAAAAAACTGGCTGCCAGTATTGGGCAGTATAAAAAGGACTCCATACTTACCCCTGTGTACGTAACATTCGAGGTCATTATGGAAATTATCATACCCATTCTAATGGCTTATCTGATTGATTACGGGATCGAGAAGAACAACCTCTCTTACGTTTTAATGATAGGACTGGCGCTGCTTATTTCGGCGGCAATACAGTTGACTTTCGGTACGATGGCCGGGCGCAGCGCGGCGGTTGCGTCTTCCGGCTTTGCCAGAAATCTGCGGCGCGACATGTACTTCAATGTGCAGAACTTTTCGTTCTCCAACATTGATAAATTTTCCACTGCGGGTATTATCACCCGCCTGACAACCGATGTGACCAACGTGCAAAATGCCTATCAGATGATTATCCGCATGGCGATACGAAGCCCTTTTATGCTAATCTTCTGTCTGATTGTCTCCTTCCGTATTAACGCGCAGCTTGCTTTGATCTTTTTGGCGACAATTCCCGTTCTTGGGATTGGATTATGGCTGATTACGTCCCATGTGCACCCTGTTTTCCGGAAGGTTTTCAAGACTTACGACAGGCTCAACAATGTTGTGCAGGAAAATCTCAGCGCCATTCGCGTTGTCAAATCCTTCAACCGGGAAAGTTTTGAAGAAAATAAGTTTGGGAAAATATCAACAGAAATCTTCCAAGACTTTTCAAAGGCTGAAAAGAGAATTGCATACAATATGCCCCTGATGCAATTTTGTCTGTACGTCTGCATATTGCTGGTGTCGTGGCTGGGAGCGCAACAGATTGTTGCCAGCAATAACAATCCCGCCATCGGACTTTCAACCGGCGAGCTTATGAGCCTGATCACCTATGCCATGCTGATATTAATGAGCCTGATGATGTTGTCGATGGTTTTTATCATGATAATCATTTCTCGTGCCTCTGCGGAGCGAATCTCGGAAATTCTCAGCGAGGAAAGCGATATAAAAAACCCGAAAAACCCCTTATTTTCGGTGAAAGACGGTTCTATATCGTTTGAAAATGTAACCTTTTCCTATGCGCGTAAAACGGAAAAGCCGGTGCTTGACAACATCAGTATCTCCATAGCGTCCGGCGAAACCGTTGGTATCATAGGCGGGATCGGTTCTGCGAAATCCAGCTTTGTCCAGCTTATACCACGGCTGTATGACGCCCAGAGCGGCATGGTGATGGTAGGTGGCGCAGATGTGAGCGATTATGATATTGAATCGCTCCGCAATCAGGTGGCGATGGTGTTGCAGAGAAACGTTCTGTTTTCAGGTACGATTGAAGAGAATTTGCGCTGGGGCGATGAAAACGCCAGCGATGAAGAGTTGGTGCACGCCTGCAAGCTGGCGCAGGCGGACAGCTTTATTCAGGAATTCCCCGACAAATACGACACGTATATCGAGCAAGGCGGCAGCAACGTTTCAGGCGGCCAGAAGCAACGGCTTTGTATCGCGCGGGCATTGCTCAAAAAGCCGAAAATCCTCATTCTCGATGATTCCACCAGCGCCGTGGATACAAAAACAGACGCGCTCATTCGGGGGGCTTTCCGGGAGGAGCTCCCGGATATGACCAAGATCATCATTGCACAGCGCATCGCCTCCGTAATGGATGCCGATAAGATCATCGTATTGGACGATGGCAAAATCAATGCCATAGGAACCCATGATGAGCTGCTGGAAAACTGTCCGATTTATCAAGAAGTCTATGAATCTCAGAATAAAGGGGGCCACCTCCATGAATAAAATGCCATCGACAGATAATTACAATCAGGGTAAGACGATGCCGAAGGGTGCCCCTCTAATGGAAAAAATGTCTGCAAACGGCGCTCCCGGCACAGGCCCAAAGCCATCTTTACAAAGGTTTAAGCCCGGCACAATTAAACGTCTGCTTTCCTATATGGGCGATTATAAAATACAGCTTGTTATTGTTGTAGTCTGCATCCTTCTTAGTGCGGTTGCCAGTGCCGCCTCGTCGCTTTTTATCCAGACGCTGATCGATGATTACATTACCCCGCTGCTGGGTCAGACCAACCCTTCGTTTGCAGGCTTATTGCAAGCGGTTCTGATGATGGGCGCTGTTTTCCTGGTCGGCGTACTTGCCACCTTGTTCTACAACCGGATCATGGTAACGGTTTCGCAGGGAACGCTCAAAAAGATACGCGACAAGATGTTCAATCATATGCAAACCCTGCCGATCAGGTATTTTGATACCCATGCACATGGCGATATTATGAGCCATTATACCAACGATACCGATACGCTCCGCCAGATGATTTCCCAAAGCCTGCCCCAGTTGTTTTCTTCGGTGGTCACTCTACTTGCGGTGTTTGTTTCAATGTTGTATCTCAGCGTGGGGCTGACGCTTTTGGTTATCGTCTTTGTCATCATCATGTTGAAGGTTATTGCATCACTCGTGGGGAAAAGCGGTTCCTTCTTTATGAAACAGCAAAACTCGCTGGGAGATGTCAACGGATATATCGAAGAAATGATTGAAGGACAGAAGGTAGTCAAGGTTTTCTGCCACGAAGAAAAAGCCAAAGAAGCCTTTGATACGAAGAACGACGAGCTTTGCTATTACTCCACCGAAGCCAATAAATACGGCAATGTCATGATGCCGATTGTCAGCAGCATGGGCTATTTTCTGTATGTGCTGCTTGCCGTAGTCGGCGCTGTATTGGGGATTGCCGGTATAAACAATCTCAGTCTTACGGGAATCAATGTCATGACCCTTGGAACGATTGCCTCCTTCCTCACCCTGTCACGCAGTTTTGTTATGCCCATCGGGATGGTTTCCCAGCAGTTTAACATGGTGGTTATGGCGCTGGCGGGCGCTTCCCGTATCTTTGAATTGATGGATGAAGTCAGCGAAGCGGATAACGGCTATGTGACTTTGGTAAATGCCAAAATGGAAAACGGCGAAGTCAGAGAGTGCGAAGAAAGAACCAATACATGGGCATGGAAGCACCCGCACAGCGACGGGACGTTAACCTATGCGCCGCTCCAAGGGGACATCCGCTTTTTCGACGTGGATTTCGGCTACGAGGAAAATAAGCCCGTCCTGCACAACATTACGCTATACGCCAAGCCCGGTCAAAAGGTTGCTTTTGTCGGCGCGACCGGCGCAGGAAAGACGACGATCACCAATCTGATCAACCGTTTCTATGATATTGCCGATGGGAAAATCCGATATGACGGAATCAACATCAACAAAATAAAAAAGGCCGACCTTCGCCGTTCGCTTGGTATGGTTTTGCAGGACGTGAACCTGTTTACGGGGACGGTCATGGATAATATCCGCTATGGTAAGCTGGATGCGACGGATGAAGAGTGCATTAAAGCCGCAAAGCTCGCTAACGCCGACGATTTTATCCGTATGCTTCCGCAGGGGTATCAAACCGTACTGGAAGGCGACGGCAGCGGCCTTTCTCAAGGACAGCGGCAGCTCCTTTCCATAGCCCGCACTGCTGTGGCCGATCCGCCCGTCATGATTCTGGACGAAGCCACTTCTTCGATTGATACCCGAACCGAAGCGATTGTCCAACGGGGCATGGATGCCCTGATGAAAGGCAGGACGGTCTTTGTGATAGCCCACCGCCTGTCAACCGTTCAGGATGCTAACGTCATTATGGTGCTGGAGAATGGCCGTATCATTGAACGGGGCACCCACGAACAACTTATTAACGAGAGGGGGGAATATTATCAACTCTATACAGGAGCATTTGAACTTGAATAATACGGCGAATATAACTGACTGGAACTTGCTATTCAGAAGTTAAAAATAATAACCATTGGCAAGTATTGTTACGCAGTCTTTTAATGGGACTATTTTAGGGATATAAAGAGCAAGGGCACTGTACGAAAACAAATAGTACAGTGCCTTTGCTGCATAATTTAGTAAGATTTTATTTAGTAGAGTACTTTCTGCAAATTCTGTGCAATGCCATACTACAAATGCCATACTACGAATCCTACTCATCTTGATACGATTCAATTCTAAATATAACTGGACGAACGCCATCATTGCAGCATACTATATGAACCGAATCTATGCCAAAAACTTTGCCACCACTTGATAACGAAGTTGCGTGCAGTGCAATTGCTTGCCAAGCCATAGAACAAAAACCCTCTGGCTTCTCATTGCCAAATGGCCCGCCCGTTAGGAATACATCTCCTTCTTTCATCATGTGACATGGGCCATAGTCGGGAAAAGGAATATATTCTTTTGCTAAATCGGGGTAAAACTCTCTTTTTAATACAGTTATTTTACATTTTGTCATGGTTACGCCCTCCTTTTTATTTTATGAATATCGGTGATGAGGAGTTTTTAATTTCAGTGACTCTATGCTTGATTTCTGTGCTGTCCTTAAATATAGTGTCCACCTGCTGTTGATTTCGTTTTGATAAATTAGGTTTCGGGAATATACAATATATCCCGATCTCAGCCATATACCTTTTTACCAGCTTTCTTCCTATTGTAATATTATCCTCCCCTCGTAGCTTTCTAACAAGCCGCCTGACGCCTAAATAAGGCATTTTTGTGTGCCAATAATCAAGCCTTGCTTTTATATATTCTTCTCTTTCATAGTCTTCATTTGAAGGCTTTATGGGTTTGTAATATACACTTGTTCGATTTACTTTCAGTAGCTCGTATTGACGCTTCACTGGCAATTCATCATCTTTTGAAACCAGATTTATTCTCCCAGTTGGATCCGAGCACGCACTTGAGCAGATTTTTTTTTGAGCCAGTCATTCTCTACGGTGAGCTGACCAATTTTGACCATTAAATTCTGCTCTCTCTCATTTGCCTCCTTTACCATTTGTTGGGCTTCACGTTCGGTTTTGCTTTGCGCGAATACACGGCTTGCATTTTCTAAAAACTCTTTTTTCCAGTTTTGAAGCTGTGTTCGATTAATACTCTCCCTGCTGGCTATCTCGCCAATTGATATTTCTTCTTTTAATATTTCAAGCACGATTTTAGTTTTATATTCAGGTGTAAATTGACGTCGTTCCATATATGCTTTTCTCCTCAGTTTTTATATCGGTTCATTTTACTATTGTCATTTCATTTTTTCAAATCGTGTCTTGTTCTATGGGTACATTATAGTTGAAATTCAAAATGGCAAATACGGTTTTAGAGTGTTAGGTGAGATTGTGAATGTTTTGGCGGATGAAGCAGTCCTTGACGAAAAAGGGAATGTAGACCCAGTGAAACTAAATGCCTTTGTCTTTGATCAGTTCCAGAGCGGTTACTACGCAATTGGCGATAAGGTTGGGCAGGCAAGGAACAGTGGTGCAGGGCTGATGAAATAACCACATATATATTTGTGAAGATGTGTAGAAGTAGGGCTGTCGCACTAAATGAAAAATCGGTGCACGGCTCTTTCTTTCGCTAAAGCGTAAATTCTTAAGTAAAATATTAGGTTCAGAGTAGGGATAAGGGGACAGGTAGGGACAATGCACCTCTCCCCCTGTCACTTCCTTCCTTGTGTTACTGGAGATACCTTTTTACTTCATCAAGGCCTTTATATTCCGAAACACCTTCAATTATGACCTCCAGTGTCGGTACATCTAATTTCGTTATGCCTTGTTTTAAATCTTCCGGTACGGAACCGAATTTTCTAGTAAGTAACTTTATCGCCGTTCTCACAAGGGCTTTGGCTTCCCCTTTTTCCATGCCTTTTTCCATGCCTTGTTGCATGCCTTGTTCCATACCTTTTTCCATGCCTTCTTCCCTAAACTGTTCAGCTAGAGTCATTATCCTTTCACTCCCTTCCGGATAGATGGTTTCGATTTGCTTAACCAATTCGTTAAAAGCATCTTTGGTTAAATCACTCCTGGCACTGAGCAGATATCTGATCAGGGTCTCAAAATATTCCATCCCTGTCTGTTTATCTTCAAGCTCCAGCAAATGAATGGATCCCCTCAAAACAAACTTTAGGATTTCGTCGATATTCTTCCGTGGCATATCCCGCATCATAGTCATTGCAATTTTGTTTTCTACTGCACCTTTTATTTGCTCATCGGTATACCTTGATAGGTCATAAAGTAAATACTTATAATTCGGAATGAGTGCCTGCACATCCACCGGCAGATCCTCATACCCTAAAATTATTTCTCCCAAGGTGGGTTTTATGTTCCAGCCATCCTTGCCATGGTATATTACTAGTGGAATGATTACCGGTAGTTGGGTAATATTTTCGGCCTTTGTGTTCCAAATTTCCACCATATATTTCAAGAGCTGAAAGGCTACATCACGGCTAGGATAGCTTTTATGTTCAAAGAGAAAATAAAGATAACCTTCCCGATTATTTATGTCGGCTTTAAAAAGAAGATCCGAAAAACTCTCCTGCAGCTCTTTATTGATGTAACTATCTTTCTGCGCCTCCAATGTATCTATATCTATTATATCCACGATGCTTTGAGGTAAATAATTATCTAAGAAATCCCCAGCCACGGCCACATCTCCAAAGGTCTTTTTGAAGAATTTATCGTGTGGATTCTGAACCTTCATCCTACCACCACCTATATTTAATAAATAATACAAAAGAACTTTCCCTTTGTGTTGAAATTTAATTTGTTTTATTTTTGCAATTAAATTATACCATTTATCTGCTTTCCTTTCAATTTATAACAAAATATTAATACCTATACTTGATGTTATGTAGAGCCAGTCAAAACACAACACAAAAGAACCCACCCCTTCTCCGCGGTTTCATAGGGACATTTTCTAAACCGTGGAGAAGGGGTGGTATGGTTCGGCAGACAGTGGGTATTCACTGTCTGCCGATTGCCGTTTATGCTACCTCTATTGATGTTTGAGGCTGTTCCTGTTCTTCTGCTTGCGCTTCAATCATATTATCCAGCAGCCCTATATCTCGGTAGTAAATATTGATTTCCTGCATGGCGGTGCGTGACCATTTTTCGGTGCGTTCTTCGACTTCCACTCGCTCAATGAAGAGGTGGAGTAGCTCGGCGGTAAATTCATTGATTTCAGTGTACTGCTTCGCCTTGTCAATGAAAGCACTGGCGTTGATGACAGAAGCTTTTAACCTTTCCAGCTCGCTTTCCTTTTTCGGGATTGTGGTCTGGATTTCTTTTTGTTCTGAAAGATAGTCATCGCTGAGCTTGCGGAATACCTCGTTTGGGATTTTTCCAAGGACATTGTCCTCGTAAAGCCGCTTGAACAAGACCGTCAGCTCGGTATCCCTACGTTTAAGATTTTCTAAATCTCGCTCGGTTTGTGCAATCTCTCTGCGAATTTCAGCACTGTTTTTCTGTGTTATATGCTTGGCAAAAAGGAATTCATGCTGCCTTGCGTAGTGGGTCACCCTGCGCAGATCGCCCCCTGTCACCCTTCTACCGTATGGATGCTTGGGATAGCGACCGCCAGACCAACAAACTAACAGAAGAACAGTTTAAGGCATGGACTGATATAGCTTCTAAAGCAAGGCTCAAGTACAAGCAGAGTAAAATCAGCAGCGAGGAGCTTCTTAGGCGGATTTCGGAAAAGCCAGAATAGGAATGTCGTTATAATGCTTCGTATCTCCAAAATATTAGACTGATTACCATCAGTGCGAGAGATTATCGACTGGGGTTGCCGTTTAGCGTTTACCCCTTTACCATCACTACTGAAATTGCATGAAAAAATGTGCGGTAAAAATCTGCTGAAGCCGTGCTCAATTCAGATTATATTAGGCAAGTACAAAAAAGTACAAAAAATATCTCTTGACATCGACTACAAGCTCGTAGTAGAATAAAACCACTACATTAATGTAGTGGAATTGGCGCAGACGTGCGGCAAGGAACGGAGGGTGTACACCATGACTAATTTTCAAAAACTATCGGAAACGGAAATGGAAGTGATGCAAATTATCTGGGCTTCTGACCATCCCATTACATCCGGCGAACTGCTTGATATTTTTGCACAGCAAAAGGGCAAGGAGTGGAAAGGACAAACAATGGCAACCTTTCTGGCAAGGCTGGTTGAAAAGGGTGTCCTGACTTCCATCAAACAAGGTCGGGCGAATATTTACAGGCCTCGCATGTCGCTGGAAGAATATCGGAGCCAAGAAGCAAAGAGCCTACTTGAAACGCTGTATGAGGGTTCGGTTAAAAATTTCCTGGCAACGCTCTATGACGGCAAAGAGCTGGCAAAAGATGAAATGACCGAGTTAAGACGCTGGTTCGCTGAAAAGGCAGGTGAGAAGAATGGGTAATCTGTTGTCAATTCTCCTTGCCATGTCTATTGCGGGAAGTATAGTTGTCGGGTTGATGCTTCTGCTTCGGCGCGTTACGGTGAAAATTTTTCCTGCCAAGTGGCAATACGGAATTGGAAAGATAGCGATAGCTTTTTTTCTAATACCTGTTTACCTCTTTGCCGGGAAGCTCCCTTTGTCTCAGTCTATTATGGAGAGTTATCCTGCCGAACCGTCGGCTATCCAGAATGCACTACCATCACACGCTTTAATGGATGCAATGGGCACATTGATGAAGCATTTCACGTTTGAAGTAATGGAAGCATTTGTGTTTATTTGGATTTTTGGTGCAGTGCTGTTTGCTGGATGGTATTTCTATTGCTACCGCAGATTCAGTAGACAGCTTTGGGCTGACAGCCTTCCCGTACCAGAGGACACCGCAGCCATTCTGCTTTCCTCATGCAAAACGGCTTTAGGCATTCCCGACGAAGTAAAACTCATGCTGAACCCAAAAATCACAAGCCCTATGCTTGTGGGGCTGCGCCGCCCCACGATACTGTTACCAGCCTACAGAATATCAGAAATTGACTTGAATCTGGTGTTGATCCATGAGCTAATGCACGTGAAACGCAAGGATTTATGGGTAAAAATGTTTGCCCTAATTGCAGGAACGCTGCACTGGTTTAACCCTTTTGTCCATGTTCTCCGCAAGGATATAAGCACATGGGGAGAGTTATCCTGTGACGAGGCCTTAGCAGCAGAAATGTCTCACGAGGAAAGAAAACTTTACGGCGAAGCCATCTTGAACACGCTGGATAACTATTCCGGCATGAACACGGCTTTTTGTTCTTCCCTATGCGAAAGCAAGAAGCACATTGAAAGGAGATTAACCATGTTATTAAATGTTAAGAAAACGAAGAAGCATATTACGATTTTTGCTGTTGCAGCAGTCGTAGCAATCACAAGTATCGGAACAACTGTCTCTGCATTAGCTGCGGAGAATACCCTCCAATTGGAAGGTGGAAGTAACATAACGGTGGTAAGTGAGAATGGAAGCGCAATATCCTATAATCAAGAAGGTGATGTGGTACAGGCGAACCCAAAAGATAGCTATGTTCCGCATGAACTTAGCTACGAAGAAATTATGGAACGAATCAAACTCCATGAAGAAAAAGGCATTCCTGTGCCGCAGGCTTACCTTGATGCGGTGAAATAGTTTGGAGGTAATAGTATGTTTAGAACAAAATTGAAATATATGACTCTCAGTTTACTTTGTCTTTTATTTATCGGAAATACCGCGTGTATTTGTCAACTTAAAATTAGGCCATATAGTCATTTAATTTTCGGCCACTAAGAAAAAAAAATTTAGTCGTTTCATAAGCATATTTAGTTTTCAAAGAGCATTGTTTCACGATGAATGCTAACGCGCTATCGCTTGTTACATCCTGTATAAATGTTTATCAAAAACATGATAAACCTTTATACAGGGTTATTGTTTTTTTCTTCATGCCAGTTGCTGTTGTTGTAACCACTCCTTCGTTTCTTTCATGCGGTACGAGTTTCCATTCATGTTGACGATGTATGACTGATGCGTCAACCGGTCAATCATGGCCGCCGTCATCACGGGATCCTGAAAAATTTCACCCCATCGTTCGAAGGATAAGTTGGTTGTGATGATTGTCGATTTGCGACCAGCCCTCAGCGACAAATGGGTAAACAATAATTCAGATCCTTCCTTATCAAAAGATATATAACCCATTTCATCGGCAATAACCAAATCATATTTTTCAAAGCGGTTCTGGAAGGCTCGAAGAGTTTGCTCTGCTCGGCATTCTTTAATCCGGTTAATGAGGAGGGGAACAGTTGTAAACCATACTTTATATCCCTCCAGGCAGGCCTTTAAGCCTAGCCCAATACTCACATGCGTCTTGCCTGTTCCCGGGTTCCCCGCCAGAATAATGTTGCGCCCCTCCTGAATAAACTCTAATGTTTTCAGCTGCTTTAACTTCTTTTGGGCATCATCTGGCAAATCCGCGATGACCAAATCTTCAAGGTACTTTTTATGTGTAAATTCAGCCAGACGAATGCGATTATGCCGCGAGGCTTCCCGACGAGCATCACATTCCTTCTCCAGTAACTGCGCCAGAAATGCTTCATAACTGGCATCCTGCTGCGTTGACTCCCGAACTTGCTCATCCAAATGCTTACGAATCATAGGGAGTCTCAGTTCTTTGCTATATTCCAATATCGCTTCCTTAAACGCCTTGCGCGGCGCGTTACTCATGCAACGTCCTCCTTTGCTTTTGGTGTATGGGTATCAAACATGTCATCGTACATGCGAAGCTGCTGTGCTGACCGCTCTACAATCTCTTTTCCCGTTTTCGAGAGATTTGGTTGAACAACAGGCATCGCGTCACGATTCCTAGCACAAAGCACTTTAATTTTATCCGTAGTCACTTGAGCCGGATGAATTTTCTCCAGCTCCCGAATAGCTTGCTCGACTTCCGCAAATGGGACATCGTCTCGAATATATTGCAATAGCTGTATAAATTCCTTGTCTTGTTTGGTATAATATGTTTCGTATATTTCTTTTATCCTTTTAGGAGCCTGCTGCCATGCCGCACTACCGGCAAATGCACCAGGTTTTTTCCTTAGCGTATCCAAATAATGATTCAGATCAAGCCGCCACTCGTGGTTGCCGGTTAATCGCACATGCTCCGCTACCAAGGATTCCTGATGGAAGCATCGCACCCGGGTCGCATATGCTTTAATCATGATCGATTCACCTACCAAATGATCCGGTACTGAGTAACGATTCTGATCAACGATGATGGTGGAATATTTGTTCACCCGTCCATAAATCACGCGAGCTGCATCAAATGGTGGAAGGGTGGGCAGCAATGCGGGGCGCTCTTCTTCCAATCGTTCCTCCGCCGTCTGGCCGTTGTACTCATCATGGGACTTACGATTACGCTTAGTGCACACATCCTGCAAATATTGATTTGCCTCCTCCAGGGATTCAAATTCGTCCCGAAAAGCGAAGGCTTTTCGGCGAACGACCTCGACGCTTCGCTCCACATGACCTTTTTCGTTGCCCTTGCGAATATTGCAAAACCGATACTGAAAACCATAGTAGAGCGACAATTGAAGCAATCCTTGCGTCGGCTCCTTCTCCGTTCCAATAAACCTTTTCACCGCGACTTTCATGTTATCGTACACCATGGTACGATACACTTGGCCGATATGCTGGAAAAACAGGGCGTGTGCTTCCTGAAAACACTCTGTTGTTTGTTTGGTGAACAGATAAGCAAAGCGATAGTTCCCGTAAGCCGTTGTGAATACGGCCATCTGAAAAACTTGAAATTTTCCATTAATTTTTAGTTTAACCTCACCCCAATCAAATTCGCAAATGTCTCCAAGTTCATACAGAGCCTTAATAAACGCTTCCTTTGGTTTCCGTTCCAAGCTTCTAATGGTTCGAAGAACGGTACTGTAACTTAGTTGAGTACCCTCGGCTTCCAGTGCTTCAAAGATATCAATGGCTTTTTTTTGCTGCTTGTGCCGCCCCTGATTTCGCTTAGTTTCATTCTCGTCAAGATAGAACTGGATCCTGTTCACAACCTCGTCAGTCATTTTTCTTTTGGGTCGAATGCCCACAGTATACTTGGGGGCAGAAGTGAGGGTGTCGACTAGTGCCTGGATATCTGCCGACCCGCTCGACAATAATTGCTGTCTCCCTTCCTCATATTGTCCAATGTACTTTCCTACGGTGTCCCGATTGATCCCTGTTATTTTCGCAATTTCCCGGCGCGATTTCCCTTCATGAATATGCATCATTAAAATTTGTTGCTTGATGTTCATTGTG
Source organism: Dehalobacterium formicoaceticum (assembly GCF_002224645.1). Classification (NCBI taxonomy): domain Bacteria; kingdom Bacillati; phylum Bacillota; class Clostridia; order Eubacteriales; family Peptococcaceae; genus Dehalobacterium; species Dehalobacterium formicoaceticum. Next base: position 2,322,062 of record NZ_CP022121.1, read on the forward strand.
ATCATCTCTCCCAGCCCCTACCTGTTGAATTTCCTCTCAAGTAGGTTAATCTATTGTGGCCGGTTTTTCAATGACTACGGTGGCCTACTATTAGATTACCATAGACAACCGCGTATGCCGCAGAAACAGAAGATTTCTTTTGGTCGGAGGCAGTACCTGTACCGGCATATACTGAGAACAGAGATGGAACCTCTGGGAATATGGGGGTGGTGATTGATGGTGAGAAAGTTAACTTGAAGCTTCCCACCTATGAAGAAGCAATTAAAAATCGTGTCTTAGTCCTTGTAAACGGGAAATACCTGCATACTGTATTTGGGACCGGAGCGGAGCCATTTGTTGAAAATGGACGAACAATGATTCCATTAAGGGCAATCGCGGATGCATTCGGTTTTGAAGTAGACTGGGAACAAAGTGAAGAAAAAATTATCCTGACAAAAGA